>CANMVX010000050.1 GCA_947501115.1 Haliscomenobacteraceae bacterium | reverse complement strand
CGTTTGTGGATTGAGCTTTTGAAAAATGCTTATTACAAGAACGCCACCGAATTGGAAACACTTCCTAACATTGACATCAATATAAAATGCGGTAATTCTTTGGTAAGTCGATTTGCCATTGATGCAGACTTGAAACAAGCATTGAAAAAAAGCAAATGGTCAATAGATAGTTATCGGGTAGCCGTTGACACTTACCGAAACGCTGAAAACAAGGAACAGAAAAGAGAAATGGAGCGATTGATTACCGCTATAAAGTCAGATTTTACCAGTGAAATTGAAAAACCATTTAGTAAGAAAATAAGCGAGGCAAGAGGAAAGGCTGAAATGCTGGCTACTGAAATTATTAATCTTACATCATTTGGGGAAAAAATAGACAAAAATTTAATTGACAGACAAAAAAAAGCAGTAGATGCATTATTAAAGCTAGAAACTGAGCGAGATGATATAAAAGCCAACAAGATTTTTGAAAACGCATTTGAATGGCGTTTTGAATTTCCCGAAGTACTGAATGATGATGGCGATTTTGTGGGCTTTGATGTGGTGATTGGGAATCCGCCGTATTTCATAATGACTAAGAACAATATGGAAAAACCTGAGCTAAGTCATTACATCAATAATTACAAAGCAGTAAAAAATGCAAGTTCAAAAAATATCTTCAATCTATTCATAGAATTAGGCATAATTATAAGCAATAGTAATTCATTCCATTCAATGATAGTTCCAGAAGGCTTATTTGAAACAAGAAGCTATTCTGACACAATTGATTTATTAAAAAAAGCAGGTTCAGTTTTAAACATCACAAGAATAGAAGGAATGGTATTCGATGAAGCGAATACGGGGAATGTGATTTATATTTTTGGAAAGAGTAAACAAGGTGGTGAAACAGAACAAAGAATATTCAAGAAAAATCAAGATTTAGCCGAATACAGTAAAAATGAAGACCCTCTAATTTTAAAAATAGACAATCCAAAAACTCCTCGACTCTCAGATTTTTGCCAACTATTTAAAGGTATGGTTGTCGCAGACAGAAAGACGAAAATATTTGAAAACCAAACAGAAAATTTACCAAACAAATTTTTACTAGGTAATTGTATATCAAAATGGAACATTGACAAATGCTTTTACACAGATTATGAATCCTTGTCTATAATTGGTGGAACTAAGGCTAAAGACAAATACGCAGTTTCTCCAAGAATTTTAATTAGAAGAACAGGAGATTATTTATGTTGTGCATACCTGATAGAACCTGCGTTAACAGAATCAACCCTTTATTCTTGTTGGTCATTAAAAGACGAAATACACAATCTTTTTATTCTTGGTGTATTACACTCAAAAGTTGCAGACTATTTCATTAAAAACAAGTTGGTAACAAATCCACAAGCATTTCCGCAAATTTTAATGACCGATTTACAATCATTGCCTATCCCAAACCCATCAATTGAAATTCATAATTCAATTAAATCATTAACGGAAGAGAGATTAGAAAACAATGGCAACAATAAAGAAACTGAAGCGAAAATAGACCAATTGGTTTATCAGCTATACGGTTTGACAGAAGAAGAAATAAAAATTGTGGAAGGAAATTAGGTTTATGGCATTAACTAAAATAGGAAATTACAGAGAAGAAATTGACAAACTATTATGTCAATACATCTTTAATAATGCCAGAAACGTATCTCGTTCTCAAAGTGATAACTACTAAGGTGGCTCACTTTAACCCAGAATATCCAAAAAAAGTTGGGTTATAATAAATGTATGCACCAAAATTGACGAAGTACCCATTTTATTCCGGAATACTCACTTTTATGCAAGTTTTAAAATCTTAAAGCGGACATAGTGGAATGCTAAACAAGAAAAACATGGTTGACAATTGGTTTCCATTTTTAATAAATTGATGAATATATGACACATTTTGACCCAAAGAAAAATAAAGTGTTTTTTGGCAATACAGACAAATTGGTTGAATGGATTGAGGAGCATATTGACCAATCAAAAATTATTGATAAAATAAAATTAATGCTTAAAAATTACCTCGAATTGGACAACGTTAGTTTTTTATTCGGTTCGGGGACGTCTATTCATTTAGGAGCAGTTGCTATTCGAAACTTCCCTCTTGAAGTTGAAACATACATTAAAGAACAAGACGCTACAATAGATGGAATAAATGACCAATTTATTTTGCTAATAAAACAGTTACAAGGTGATTTTTTAAAATACGGTAAGGCAAATTTAATTGGGGAAACACAAACTTTTGAAAACGAAAAAAAATGGAAGTTTAAAATTGTTGACGACATAGTAAGGGACATTGATTCCAAGGAAATTGTAATTGAATATGAAGAAGTTCTAAATTATCTGATTGCATTAGATTATGTATTCAAAAAAGACAAATCCAAACAAAGAACAGATAAATGTGCCGAACTTATAACCGTAATTAAAGAAGGTCTATTCAATGTTTGCAACTTAGAAAACAGAAAAGTATCTCAAACCATAATTGACAGAAAAAAAGCTAGTCAATTTGAAAAAGAAAAAGACCAAGGTCACCTATTAGAAACTAAAAGCAAATATATATTCCATGAAAAATTTATTAAGGCCTTACTTCAAAGACCTTTAAATCTAAAAAGAGCAAATATCTTTACAGCCAACTACGATTTAGCTTTTGAATATGCATTTGATAAATTAGGCATTCACTACATTGATGGTTTCTCAGGTTTTCACAAAAGATTTTTTAAGCCTGAAACTTTTGAGTATGATATTTTTTATCCTGGATCAACAACTTCAGGAAAAGTTCAGCGTATTGAAAAAGTTGTTCGATATTTCAAATTACATGGCTCAATATCTTGGGTAAATTCTGAATCAAGAGACGCCAATAATCTTTATGGGATTGAGGAAAAACCTCTTGAACTGATAGCATCATTAGAGAAAAAAGGTGAAATAATAATTTACCCTTCTGCTGTTAAAAAGTCATACACCCTTGACCTACCATACTCAGAATTGTTTCGTCAATTTGCTTCAACCATAACCCAATCGCAGTCGGTTCTAATTACTGTTGGGTATTCATTTGGTGACGACCATTTTAATGATATTATATATCAAGCATTGTCTAATCCAACTTTCACACTAATTGTTGTTGATTATCAAGGTACTCGTAATGAATATATTAATAATCTTAAAGAGTTAAATGATCCTAGAGTTATTATAATTGAAGGTGAGTTTTTCGGAGATTTTTTAACATTTTCGGATACACTCATGCCAAATTTCAATAATGTTGATAACAACGAAAAGGTTGCTAATACCCTAAATGAGTTATTAAGCCCAAAAGTAAATCAAGAGGGATTAAATAAAAAATCTGAGTAATGAGTGAAAGAAACATTGGAAAAGTAATTTCTGTAGACAGTTTCAGGGCATATATCCGTTTAGATGATGACTTGAAAAGCCTCTATAAAAGTGGTTATGAAGATATCTATGAAGTGGCAAGGATAAACTCTTATGTCATAATTCCAATTGGTGCTGACAGGATTGTTGCAATGGTGACTAGCGTTAGAGCATTTGATGAAACTGAAATCGGAAAAAACAAGGAAGCAATATTTTTGACCAAGTCTGCAAGATATTTGGTAGCAACAATGATTGGAACAATTGAAAATAGCGGAAAGTATATTCAAGGTGTTTATAATTATCCGATTCTAGATAACCCAGTTTGGTATGTAACAAGACAGGATTTGGATTATATTTTTGACCAAAAGCAAAAAACAATTATAGATTTTGACGAAGATTACTATTTGCCAATTGGAATTTCACCGTCCTTTTCTGATTACAAGATTAAAATTAATCCCGACAAGTTTTTCGGGAAGCATGCTGCTATTTTAGGGAATACAGGTTCTGGGAAATCCTGCACATTCGCTTCAATTATTCAAAGTATGTTTGAATTTGAGTACAATGGCAAAAGCCTTCAAAATGCTCACATTATAATATTTGACACAAACGGAGAATATAGACAAGCCTTTCAAGGAACTAAAGAGAATCCTTATAAAAAATTGCATGAGGTAAATGCTTTTCACATTGACAAAAATGGTATGAAAGTGCCATTTTGGTTTATGAATTTTGCGGATTTCGACTTCTTATTTGAGCCTACTTCAGGAACACAAGTACCCGTTTTTAAAAGGGCATTAGGTTTAGCAAAAAATCAAACTGTAGCTACTGTTAAAAAGTTGATACCTCAAGCATACATTTCTAGATTAGAAACAATCATAAATGAATGTGATGAAAATAACTTCAAGATAAAGAATACAATATTTTTGGAATTAGAACCATTTGTAAATGAAATAACTGCTTTACCAACTGATTTTGATAAAACACAAATCATCACGGCTTTAAACAATATTCTTGCTCAAAAGGTAAACCTTACAAAGCCGGGGCAATATGTAAATGGAAATTTAAGCACGCAGGTTCTTACTCAAAGTTCTGAAACTCTAAAATCAGAATTGTCACTTTACAATGTTTCTATAAGAAACTTGGAAGTCGCAGAAGAAAGAAATATTGATTTGCCAATTTATTTCAATTTTAGTGAGTTAATCGAAAGATTCTTTGACGAAGCCATAAATGAACAAGAAAATTCTGGTAATAGATTAAGGGAATTTGTTTCGACTTTAAGATTAAGATTACAATCCTACTTAAGTGATGAGAGAATTGCTCAGCCCTTATTGCTCAATCAAACAGAAGAAATTGGAAACGCATTAGCTAAATTTATCTCGTTCATTTTGGGTGATTTTTGTAAAGTATACAAAACTGAAGACAAAGACTTATTTACGAATTTTTACAAGGAGCAATTAGTAAAGAATGATGTAGAAAAGCTTGTTGACGAAAAACCAAGTCAAGTAACTATCATTGATATGTCATTATTGCCTTTTGAAGTTTTAGAGACTATAACTGGCTTAATTGGTAGATTAATATTAGAGTTTGTTTCACGATTTCCTGAAAGTGATAGAGGCAAATTACCAATGGTTATTGCGCTTGAAGAAGCACAAAACTATATCCCTGAAAAAAATCGCGGTGACAGAGAGTCAATTGCAAAGAAAGTATTTGAACGAATTGCAAGAGAAGGACGAAAATACGGAATTTCCTTACTTGTTTCAAGTCAAAGACCATCAGAATTGTCAAAGACAGTATTATCTCAATGCAATTCATTTATTATTCACAGGCTTCAAAATCCAGAAGACCAAAAATATGTTCGTCAATTGGTTTCAGCGGCAAATGAAGACATACTTCAACAATTGCCAATTCTACCACAACAGCATGTAGTAATTATGGGTGACGCTGTAAGGACACCCGTACAGGCAAAAATGAACACTGCTAATCCAAGACCAAATAGTAACAATCCAAAGTTTATAGAAAACTGGACAATTGATTTGCCAAAAGACTTTCCCAATTATGAAAAAATTGCAGAAGCCTGGGAGAAAGGAGAAAAATATATTCCAATAAATAATGAGCCCGAAGCTTGACATGAAAGATGTACGATGGCATAACAGGCGTTTGGTTCAATGGCAGGTGACGTGGTTGGATAATCCGGTTGCCATTTGGTTCATCGTCAATTTTGGTGAAATACCATAATTGGTATATAATAATAAAATTTGAAAAGACCAAGAACTGGGACCAATATTAATAGGAAACTTCATTGAAAAGGTTTGTGATTGACCAGAAAGTGAGCTTAAAATAAATGTAATCACCAAAATTGACTATGAGCCCAGTTTCATTCGGATTACACAATACATATATGAAATTAAACTCAGATCAATATGTTGATAACATTACTCAAATTCCTAAAGGTACTATAGACTAAACCAATAAGTTAAATCTAAAGATATTGGAATTTTTAATTTTTACTTACTAGAAAAAGGTACTATATTTGATAAATACCATTTTTGGAATATAAAGTGGGTAATTTTAGGATTTTTTTAATGAAAGTAGAGTGTGCTATAAATAGATAATTTTTAAAGTATTAAAAATGAAGACTATAGTAACCTTTTATCTAACAATCCCCAACTGCAAAAAGAAATATTAAATGATGTTAATTGGACTTGTAGCATACTTTGATACAATAAAAGGGTATGGTTTTGTGGGTACACCAAACGGAGATGAATATTTTCTGCACATTAATAGTTTTGTAAATAAACCTAATATATTATTGTTAGGAACTCCAATTTTTTTTAACCCCAAAAAAAACAAAGAAAAAAATAGAACTTCGGCAATAAATAGCCGATTAATTGGATTTGAGGAAGATTGGAAAATAATCTTCAGTTATTTAGATAAATCCGACCTAATATTTAAACATCCAAATGACAAAAATAATGGATTTCTGCGAAAAGTACAATGTTTCAGTTTAATAGAAAAATCATTAGAATATTTCTTTCAAGATAAGACTGAGGAAGAAATAATAAATTTCATAACAGATTATTTTGACAAAAATTTAGATAAAAAACTTTTTATTTCATTCTGTGAAAAAATTGAAAAAAGCCTTTCAAGACCATTTCCAATTGTAGTAAAATCCAAAATTTTAGATAAAATTTTTTTTCACTTCAGTCAAAATTTGACTGAAGAATTACAATTTACTGTTTGGAAATATAAGAAGTTTAAATTCATTTCAATTAATGAATTGGAGGATTACGAAATTTCAGAAAATGTACTCAAAAAATCTATTCTTGAAATTGGAAAAACAGAATTAAATCGTATCCTAAAATTTAGTTTTGGTTCAGAATTCTGTTCTTATTATGTGAATTATAAATTCAGCAACTTAGATATCCTCACTTCCACAGAAATCGAAAAACTATATCAATTTGTTGATTTTGAAACTGAAACGAAACGAGAAAAAAGAAAACATCAACTTGATCATTTCTATGTTCAAAAAATTGAAACTGAATTAACAGAAAAAACCAACAAGCTTGACGTAATTAAAAATAGTGATGATTTCAATAACTATAATAGTTTGTTACAATTTATTCCAAATCAATTCACAGTTGAAGACAAAATCAAAATTACAGAAACAATTCATAAAATAATTGCTAGAAAATGTTCTGATGGATACAAGGTAGAGATTTGGGTTAAAGGAATAATTAAAGAAATATCTTTTGACCTTGTAACAAAATATTTTCTTGATAAAGATACTCAAACAGAAAAGAGACTAACAATTCTAACGAAGTTAGAAACTATCAAGCAATTTGAACTTTTAAAAAAATGTTCTGATGAATTTAATTTTGAAAAAGCTTTTGAATTACTTAAAGGATTGTTAAAAAAAGAAAATTCACTTGACCCTAATCTAGACTTCTCAAAAATATTGATTGATAGAGAGTTTTGGAAAGATAAAAAGGGAAGTGATTTAATATTGTTATTTACAAACTATATAAATACGCAAAGCAATGAAGAACAGAAATATGAACTATTTCTAAAAGGATATTTAAAAAATGTTCCTCAAAACATAGTAAGGCAAAAAATAGATCAACTTGAAAACGAAGATTGCAAAAAGATATTTAAAAATATATCTGAAAATGAATCTTTAATAAAGGATATTTTAACTAAAAAGGTTACCCAGGACAAGACTGATTCTTTTAGTTGGCTTTATGATTTGGCAAAAGAATTTTTATCTCAAGAAAATTTCAATGATTTTGATAAGAAAGTATTCGACACAATCGAACAATTTGAATACTTCAAATTTTGGGAAAAAGGACAAGCAAAAATATTCCCACAAAACCAAATTAATGAAATTCTACAGGATAAATTTGAAAACTATACTAAAATAAAAAATTGGATTGACAACAATCCAATAACATCGGATAAAATATCTAATCACTTGTTTTCATTCCTACAAAAACATGAATTGGTAACCGATAGAATTGTTTTTTATAAACAGATAAATCACATAAAATATCTGTTGCAGTTAGACGAATCGTATTTGGATAAGATAAAACAACTTCAGAACGACTTCTACATTATTATTCTTTGGGTATTAGACAAGGTTAATTTTTTTGATTTTGAATTATTAAAACAAAAATTCATCTACTTTGCACCCGATGAACAAGTAAGAATAGTAAGAAAATTATTTTTCCTTAAAGCTATTGGACAATTCAATTTAACCGTTGAAAAATTAAATGACCTTACAAGATTTGATTTGGATTTATACTACACAAATTTAGAATACAACCCAGAAATATCTGTAGATATTTCAACGGATATAGTTATTAAAGCGTTATTGTCTTTTCATCAAAAAAAACGTTACCTTGATGAAAGTGAACTTTTGACTATTATTTTGAAAAACTTAAAATTTGATAAAACAAGGCGTTTTCAATTTACTAATTATTTTGAAAAATGCTTAGGTAGACTTACTGGTGAATACAATTGGAATACCAATGGAAAAATTTCAAAAGTAAAATTCGGTGACAAGTTTTATTTTGCTATATCTTTTGAATATAACACCAATTTAGTTGATGCTGTAAAATCTCTTCCTGGTAAAAAATGGAATGATGAAACTAAGGTTTGGGGTGTTCCTTCTCAATATGAAACAGAGGTTTTAAACTTCGCAATAAAATATAGATTTTTCCTTGATTTTGAAGGCAGTAAATATACCAATAATATTCATTTATCAGAATTTAAAAGAACTATAAAACAAGGAAATTCAGAAGTTCCTAATATTCCAAAAGGAATATCGTTATGCGAGGGTAGATTAGCAAATAAACCTCACAAAAATTACAATATTGAATTTTGGTGGTGTGGAGGAGAACCTTGTTTTAGTAAATGTGAAACAATTCACAATACGGATGAATGGGAATTATATACATTTCTTGACTTTTGTGAGATATTAGGTCTAAATTTAGATGAAACCAATAAAATGGGTGATTATATTCCCAAAGGTCATTATTATCAATTTATGGCTTTAATTAATCGTTTTAACAGGCTACTTAAAAAATTGTATTGCCAAGATTGTAATCACATTTTATATCCATCTGATTTTGGAACAAGTCATTTTGCTGCTCATACCATTGTTAGATTTCAATGTAGAAATGAATCCTGTTCAAATAATGATGAAATTTATCTAAACCATTGTCTTAACGGGAAATGCAATTGCATTATAGACAGTAGAGTTTCAAAACGATGTGACAATGGTTTATTTATATGCGATACTTGTGGTAGTTGCTGTTCTCACAATATGTTAGAAAGACGACTTTCAAACCTAAAACTAACAGGCGGTTATATACACGACAACTTAGTAAAATGCGTAAACGAAAAGTTAGGCCATCTTGAAAGAGGTGAATATTTTTGCTACAAATGTAAATCAGAAATGAAGGAAATAAGCAATGACATTTTCCAATGTTCAAGTTGCAACGTGCGTTATGACACGAGAATATACAACCTTAAAAGGCCACATAAATATATTTAAGCACAATGAAGAAAACAAAAGATAAAAATGAAAGCAGCAATGAAAATAATGGCTTTAATTTTGATTTTCCCATTTAACCATAATTTAAATATTGTGTAATGACGAGATAAATAAATAAAACCATAAAAATTTTAAAAAAATAAGGTTAAAGAATTCTAATAATGGTAACTGGTTTCTTTGCTATATCATTTCGATTTTTTAATTTTAAAGGTAGGTTCCTCTTTTACCAATTGGGTACTACCAACTCCATTATGGTAAAAATATAAAAGACTGTCCAATTATATATTTCATAATTTCTGGAAAATGGTGGAAGGAGTAACTATGGAGTATAAGCTGGTTCAAAACCCGTTTTGATGGCATCTTGTACCATCTGAATGGCCATTGAAATTTTATCGGTACTTAACTGCTTTATCCGTTGAAAACCAGGACTGTCAGCGTCTCTTTCCTTATAAAATTGGTTAGCTAACTCCTTATTTTTCATACCTCTATTCCTATTTTTACTAGGTTCGTTAGGAACAGAAAAAGCCGTTGGAATAAAACTTTTTCCGTCCCAAAGACCGCAAACCAAGGCTTTCATTCCCAGTTGATACGTTCTGGAACAATGGTCAAATACTTTTCCAATATGTTCGATGGTTTTACCCGTTTTGCAAAGCAAGGTATCATCTATAATCAGCATTTAGGACTGGAAATATCCGTAGAGTCTCCTTTGCTTTTGGTAATTTTTAGGAATTGCCTGGAAAAATTAGTAAGAATTTTACCCCAGTCAACCCATTCGTTCCTAAGGAAGTCATAAAGCACATCCTTACCATAATTCAGTTTTGTTCCAATAGTCAGAATGCATCAACTGACTAATATTTTTTAAGGTCAACAAAGACTAAAACAAATAATATTTTAAAAATGCATTCACCTTCAACCTCTTTGGTTTTAGCTTTATTTAGCCATTTATCGACCCGTGTGAGACGGAACTGTAATATGATGTTTTCAAACGTTTTTAATAAAATATTTGAATCTGATGAATATTCACCTACTTCAGAGATATTTTTAATAACTGTTTTATCATTTTATTTTACTGATTAGCAGCTTTTTAGCAACTCTGAAACTTTAGTTAATAAGCAATTTAAAAGCGAGTAAACAGGTAGAAGAATTAAACAAATAAACAACCAGCCATAACTTATGCAACTGCATAAATGATAAAAGTAGAAAGTCCAGGTAATGTAATGGCTAATAAAAGTGACTTTGCCGTTATGGCTATACCAACGCCACCAACAACTCCCGAAGCGGAAGTGAATAATGCGTTATGTGTAGGTTGCTCCATCAAGTTGAATGTTCTGTAGGAGACAAACTTCAGGATAAGTTATTCGTTTAAAGGGCGTGTGTAGCTCTAAAGCGGTGTGTATAGATATATGGGGCATTTTGTTATCTTTGTGGGCTATTAATTTAAAAAAAACTTATCTGAAATAAATTGTGCGCTATTTACAAATTATAGAAAATTATACAGATGAATACAATAGGATTTTTATCTTTTGAACCATGGTACATCTTGGAGGAGACTCCAATATCGGCGGATATATTGTATTTTGACAAGTTAATGTTCAGTTCAGCAAGTATTGAAGCAGCTGAATTAGTTTGTTCTAAACTTCCATTAAGACCAATTGATAAAGACTTGGTAAAGAGGAAAATGAATGAAATAAATAAGTATATTAAGTATGGCTTAGTTTGCGAATATTCAGCAGAAGATTTCAAAAAAGACTATTCTATTTACCATTCGATTGAAGAGGTCAGTGAATTGGGCAAATATCTTATTGATAACGATTTTGAAAATCCATATTTAAACAAAAAAAATCCCAGAGATAATTTGTTTGGTTCTCTAAGTTCATTAAGAGAAATTGTTGAATTAAAATCAAGGATATTCTCAATTATAAATAACTCTAAAAGCACAGATAATTACATTCCAATTATAAGGGAAAAATATAGGCAAAATTTGATTACTGAAAAACTGGATATTTCTGACGCTATAAGTGTGGTTATGAAAAGATTTCCTATTATCAATTTGGATATTAGTATTGAGAAAATCATTGATTTTAAATCTGATCCTGATACAAAAATAAAATTGAGTCGTTTAAGAAATTGGGTTAATGAAATTTCTAAATCAGATTTGAGTATTAAAGAAATGGAAGAGAAATTAGATTACCTTCTTTTGGAGTATTCGAATCATATGAATCTCCACAGAATAGAATTTGATTTTGGAAAAATTGAAACATTAGTTACAACTTCCTTGACTTTCATTGAAAATTTAGCCAAATTGAAGTTAAGTGATGCTAGCAAAGTACTATTTGATTTGACTAGAACCGAAATTCGTTTGTTAAAAGCGGAAAATAGTGCACCAGGAAAAGAAGTAGCTTTTATTAATAAATTGAACAAAATAACTCTCTATAACAGCTTGTAAGCTATATTGCCTTGCCGCAGACTCAACATTATGCAACATCGCCTAAAAGCAAACTGTTATTACCAATATTAGAAAACCACAAGATGAAAATAGATATTCACGTACATACAAGAAAAGTAAAATCTGGTGACGCACCGACACGTAATATTGAAAAAGAAAGGTTTGTCGAAATACTAAGCGAAACAGAAGTTAACATTTTGGCTATAACCAACCATAACCATTTTGATTCTATTCAATATGAAGAGTTTAGAGATGGTGTTGAAAACCATTGTCAAATATGGCCAGGAATTGAACTTGATGTTTTTGAAAATGAAAAAAGGTCTCATTTAATAGTTATATGTAATCCCAAAAACTATCTTCTTTTTAATAAAGAGGTTAATGCATTATTAAACGGAGTAAATCCAGATACTTTTACCATTTCTTTAAAAGAAACAGTAGAAAAATTTGATACTTTAGATTGTATTTACATAGTCCACTATTTCGCAAAAAAACCAAATTTAGGAGACAAAGAAATAGAAACTTTAATGTCTTTAGTTTCAAATCCAAAACGTATCATAAAAGAAGCCACTAATTCAATTTCAGCAGGAATTTATATTAGTCATGGGCATAATTCAATTTATGGTTCAGATGTCCAAAATTGGGATAATTATGTGGACCAATCAAAAGATTTACCAGAACTTAGACTGCCTGTTGAGAGTTTCGAGCAATTCTGTCTTTTACTTGAAAAAGATGAGACCACAATAAGAACGATTCTAGATAAAAAATCAAAAGAAAGTATTGAACTTTTTCCTTTCAAAAATGACCCGTTTGAAAAAATCGTTTTAGACATTTACTCTGATATTAATGTCCTTTTTGGAAGCAAAGGAACTGGGAAAACAGATATTTTAGAATCTATTTCAAAGCATTATAATAGCAAAGGTCATAAAACTTCTGTTTACAAATCAAATGATAACCATTTAAATTCTGTTTTCGACATTAAAGGTAATTCATTCAATTGTAATGCGAATGATTTTGGATTTGACGAGTGTATAGAGGAAATAAAATTTCTAAAAAAAGTAACTGAAGACAGAGTAACAACATTAAATAAATATTATTTACATTTTTCAATTCAAGAGACTAATAAAATTTCTCAAAAATTAAAAATTAAAAATATTATTCAAGCAGATGAAGATCAATCAAAAAGGATTCTTGAAGAAATAGCTAAAGTCCTCGATAATTTCAAGGATTTTAATAAGTGTCTAAATGAAAATACTGAAATACGTAAATATGTTGATTTTAATTTAATTGATGAACTTGGAGAAATACTAAAAAAAATAATTGTCCAACTTAAAAATGGAACTGAACAAAATTTTATAGAAAACAAAAGTATTATACTGCTTAACGGCATTATTTCTTGTTTTAATAATGAAATTGCAAAAAAAACTAATCAACCTCCCAAACCTACGAAAACAGGTTTTCTAGAGTATTCAAGAAACCGAATAAAAATAGAAAGAGCATCAAAAAAAATTATTAAGATAATAAATCATCCAATAAATGCGATTGAAGAATATGCTGGTAGTTTAGGAGAAAAAGGAAAGTTAATTTGTAAAACAAATCTAGTTTTTCATAATGGCTCAATTTCAAATGGTGACTATACACCTGTTAAAAACGTTTTTAAAACTCCTCAAAAGGAATTTGCTAATGCAGTTGTTACTATTTCAAAATATATTCATTCAAATGAATTATTTTCAAAAATCACCGAATTTAATGAGATTGAAAATATTGATACTATTAATTCGATTAGTGACTTGCTTTTAAAACACAAGTATTTTACCCTTAACGGAACAATTTATAGTCCTTCAAATGGTGAATCATCTATGATTCTATTACACAAAGAATTGGCAGACGATAAAGATATTTATCTAATTGACGAACCAGAAAAAAGTCTTGGAAATGATTACATTAATGATGTAATAGTTCCTTTAATAAAAGAGAAAGCACTTCTTGCAAAAAAGGTAATTATCGCAACACACGATGCCAATATTGCAGTTAGAACATTACCATACAATTCAATTTATAGACTCCAAGAACAAGGAAAAGGTTTTACATTAACAGGTAATCCATTTTCAAATTCGTTGATTTGCATTTATAACTCAAGACCACGTCTTGATTGGAAAGAAATTAGTATGAAAACATTAGAAGGTGGAAAAGAAGCCTTCGGTGAAAGAGGAAAAATATATGGGAACTAAAAAAGCAACTATTAAAAGAGAAGAACCAAATACTTATTTGGTTCTGGAAGTTGGAGAAAATCCAATTCAAATTATTTTAACTGACGACAATCCGAATAACGTTAAATCAGCCTTTAATCTAATTCTAAAAGAATTAACAAAAGGGATATTTGAATTTAAATTGGAGGATGAAAGTTCAGAATTGTATAATAACATTTGTGTTGAATATTTGAGTCAATTAAATGCTGAAATTAAAATAATTCATGGTGAATTAGAAGAATTTGAATTGACAGAAAACAAATAAAATGCTGGGCATAAAGGCTTTAATATATGGCAAGTCACTGGGTTTATCAGAAATGGAAAAGATTTTAAATTTAAAGTTTTGCTTTTATTTTTCATTGTTGCCCGGTAAATCCGTAAAATAGTTAAAAAATTGGCATAACATTCTGGTAGGCAAAGATGATAACGGAAATGTAGTTGGTGTACACAGGATGCAAAAAGATTATTGGAAGAAATACCTAATAAAGTGAGAGCTGTTTTAGGGATTTTGGCAGATGTGAATTTACATACCACAGCTCAAGGTGATATTATTGAAATAATAGTTGAAGGCTATCCTTATCCTGTTAACTATAAAGGGCAATACCACTATAGAAGCGGAAGCACAAAACAGGAATTGAAAGGAACAGCATTAGACAAATTCCTCTTACAGAAAAAGGGTAAACGATGGGACGGTGTGCCAGTTCCAAAAGTATCGGTGAAGGATTTAAAACAAGATTCATTTGAGTTTTTTTCGCAAAAGAGCTTTCAAAAGCCAAAGAATACATTTGGTTTTGCCGGTCACACGAGCCAACCCTTCACAAAACCAAAAGAGCTAAAATTTCCCAACGCTTCACTAAAGATGTGTAAAACTTTTTGTGGACTTTTTATGTCCATTTAATAAGAGTTCTTATCTTTGGACAAAATTTGTCCTGAATGGCAACCGTGAAAAAACATACAACATTTGGAGAACAACTCAGACAACTGAGAGAAACGGCTGGTATGACTTTGAGAGAAGTTGCTGCAAATATTGAAATTGACCCTTCTTTACTTGCTAAAATTGAACGTAACCAGAGGCAACCGACAAAACACTTAATCAAAAATATCGCTGACTTTTTTTGTGTTAACGAGAAAAAACTATTAGAGGAATTTTTGAGTGACCAAATTGCTTACAAAATATTGGATGAAAAAGCAGACTTGAATATTCTGAAAGTTGCGGAAGAAAAGGTTGCTTACATAAAAACATTGCGAAATGAGTAAAATAATAAATATCGAACCATTCAAACAAGAACTGCCAAGTGACTTTGCAGACAGGTTAGGTATTTATTACACTCAACAAGTAACAACAACGCACAAGAAAGTCAACGGGCAATTTTTTACTCCTATTCCGATTGCCCGACTCCTAGCTTCATTTTGCGATCTATCAAAAACAAAAATCAAAATCTTAGACCCAGGTTGCGGAACGGCAATTTTATCTTGTGCTTTGGTGGAGCATTTAGTAGAAGTACAGATCGAAATTGAACAAATTGACTTGGTTTCTTATGAGACCGACCTTGAATTAATTCCATTTTCAGAAAAAGCACTTGATTATCTTAAAGAGTGGCTTCTTAATAAAGGAATACAATTCAAATACGTCCTGCACTACTCTGATTTTGTTTTGGAAAATGCTTCAGTCCTAAAAGAAAACAGTTTGCCAAGTTTGTTTAAAGAAACAAAGAGCGTAGATAAAAATTTCGATATCATCATTTCAAATCCACCCTATTTCAAGCTTTCTAAAGATGATAAAAGGGTAATTGCTTCACAAGAGTTAGTTAGTGGACAGCCTAATATTTATTCGTTTTTTATGGGGATTGCCGCTAAACTACTTTCTGAAAATGGCGAATTAATTTTTATCACACCAAGAAGTTTTGCTTCTGGAAATTACTTCAAAGCATTTAGAGAGCTGTTTTTTAATACAGTTCAGATTGAAAAGATACACTTGTTCAATTCTCGAAAAGACACCTTCAACCGTGACAATGTTTTACAAGAAACGGTTGTAATAAAGGCAATCAGAGAAAAAATAGACCCAAATAAAAAAGTGCTTGTTTCTTCAAGTGCAGGCATTAAAGACATTTTTGAGCCAGCAATAAAATATTTCAATTCTTCGGAACTCATTGACCTAAACTCAAAAGAGAAAATTTTGCATTTGCCTACAAGCGACAAGGAAGAAAGTATTTTGAATTTGGTTTCAAATTGGGAAAATGTTTTGACTGATTTCAATATAAAAATTTCAACGGGTCCTGTTGTTTCGTTCCGTGCGTTAGATTATATCCAAAATAATTACGAAAACGGGGCAGTATTTTTAGCTCCTTTGTTTTGGCTTCACAACGTGAACAAAATGATTTTGGAATGGCCAAAACAACTCAAAGAAAAAGGGCAATTTATTAGAATTGAAAGCGGTTCAAAATCCTTGCTGATTCCCAACAAGAACTATATTTTTTTAAGGCGATTTAGCACCAAAGACGACAAGAGCAGATTAATTGCAGCTCCTTATTTCTGCAACTACGCAAAAGCGGATTATATAGGCGTTGAAAACAAAGTAAACTATATATACAGAAAAGACGGGCATTTAGACCGTGACGAAGTTGTAGGAATTTGTGCCTTGCTAAACAGCGAATTTTTTGACACTTACTTCCAAATATTTAACGGAAATGTGAATGTAAGTGCCACAGAATTAAGAGAAATGAGGTTTCCACCTTTAAACAACATAAAAGAAATAGGCAATAAAATCATACTATCCAATAATTATTCAATGAAAAATGTAAACAGCATTGTGAACGAACTTTTTGAATTGGAAGTAATACTGAACTGAAATGAGTAAAATAGAAGAAGCACAAGAGATATTAAGGGCGTTAGGACTGCCGCCAGCACAATACAACGAAATGGCCGCTTTAACATTATTAGCGGTTTGCAACATCAAAGAAAATGACAAATGGGCAAAAGCTACTCGCCAGAGTTTAGGGGTTACAAAAGGCATAATGACTTTTGTAAATGAAAATTACGGCAAACCATACGCTCCAAATACACGAGAAACATTCAGAAGGCAAGTGCTTCACCAATTCGTTCAGGCAAGAGTTGTTGATTACAATCCAGACAATCCAAGTCTTCCTGTCAATAGCCCAAGAGCACATTATGCCTTGACATCTGAAGTTTTGGAAGTCTTAAAAACATACAAAACAAGAAACTGGAAGAATGCTTTGAAAAACTTCATTGAAACAGTTGGTAAACTTTCGGAGGTCTATTTGAAAGAACGAGAATTGATTCAAATTCCAGTAGTACTTCAAAACGGTGAAATTCTAAAACTTTCTGCGGGGAAACACAATGAAGTTCAAGCCGCAATTGTAGAACAATTTGCCCCTCGTTTTGCAAATGGCGGAACGCTTTTATACTTAGGCGACTCAGCTAAAAAAGATCTGTTTGTAGACGAGAAAGGTTTAAAAGACTTAGGAATACCGATAGACCAACACAGCAAACTGCCTGATGTTGTAATTTATGACAACAAAAGAAAATGGTTGTTTTTAATTGAAGCTGTTACTTCACACGGCCCTGTTTCTCCGAAACGACTTTTAGAACTCGAGGATTTTTTGAAAAACTGTAAAGTCGGAAAAGTCTATGTAACTTCTTTTCCTGATATGTCGGAGTTTAAAAAACACTCAAACAACATTGCTTGGGAAACAGAAGTTTGGTTAATGGAAGTGCCTGACCATTTGATACATTTTAACGGAGATAGGTTTATGGGACCGAGATTGAGTATTCCGGGGTAAAGTGGGTTCTTCGTCACTTTTGGTGATTGCAGTTATTTTAGGCTCGCATTTTTTCGATCACACCTTTTCACGGAAAATTATTGTTAAAATTAGTTCCGGTTCTTGGTCATTCCTGTTTTTCTTATTAAAACCAATTAAGAAATTTCACCAAAAGTGACGAAGAACCAATTTCATCCGGATTTTACAGTAGCTGACAAAAGAGAAAAAATAACTTAACTTTGTATCCTTTATGATATAGAAAATTTTTGTATGCTTTTTGAAGAATATCAATATTTTAATTACCAATTTCCTGAACCTCAATATTTAGGAGCAAAACATACTTTATTACCCTGGCTTAATCAATTCATACCTAAAAATATAAATACTGCGGTTGATGCTTTTGCTGGCTCGCATTCTGTAGGTTATTTATTGAAACAACAAGGATGCAAAGTTATTACTAACGATTTTTTAAATTTCAATAACCAAATTGGTAAAGCATTAATTGAAAACAAGTCGGTCAAATTAGAAAAAAAAGATTTAGATATTCTATTTCAACCTGCAAAGAACAAAGATGAATTTGACTTATTTGAAAGAATTTTTACCAATGTATTTTTTGAGAAAGAAGAGGCGCAGTTTTTAGATAATTTCAGAGCAAATATTCCATTATTAGGAAATGAGTTTAAGCAAGCTCTTGCTTTTACGGTCATCAATAGAAGTATGACCCGAAAAATAACAATGGGGCATTTTGGTCATACGCAAGCTTTGGTCTATGCAAGTGACCCAGAAAGAATAAAACGTAACAGGAGTTTAATTAGACCAGTCAAAGAAATTTTTGAAGAATTACTTCCAAAATACAATGCTGCTGTTTTTGACAACCAGAGAGATAACCAAAGTTTTAATCAGAACATTTTAGACTTGTTACCTAAAATTGAAAATGTTGAACTGGCTTATTTTGACCCACCGTACTGTGACAGTCACGCAGATTATCAAGGTTTTTACCATTTATTAGAAACCTACACGGAGTATTGGAAAGACAAAGATTTTATAAATGGAATTAGACGTTATGAACCGCAAAGATTTAGCGGTTTCGATAAAAAAAGAGATGTAATATCTTCTTTTGAAAAACTATTTGCATTATCAGAAGAAATTCCTAATTGGTTAATTAGTTATAACAATAGAAGTTATCCAGGAATAGAAGAATTTAAAAAATTAATTTCAACATTCAGAAACGTAAAAGTAGAAACAAAAACATATCAAAATGGACGGGGGGGGAAAGGAAGCGTTGCGGGTAGTCAAGAAATACTATTTGTTTGCAGTCCTAAAAAGAAACATTTCGTTTCAAGTAACCAAAAAGAACAATTAGTAAATGAAGGACTTTAATTATTGGGATAAATTACATAAAAATGAAGAACTCGAAGAGTTTAGTAATGATAGTACTGGACTTTTATGGCTAAAGACAAAATCAATTAGTAGAAAAGAACTTATTGCTGAATTTTTAAAAATTAACAATATTACCCTGAAAGAAACCGCACTTGCTAAACAATTTGTTGAATTATATGGTATATTGAGCACTGATGTAATTAATTCAAATCAAATTCTTGACAATTTTATTACATCGGAAAATACGAAACAAGTTGGAGCTCTTAATACAACACAACTCGTATCAGAATTATATAAATTAAAGAATTTCGATTGGGGAGGAGATTATCAAAATTCACTTGACAAATACTTAGTAAGCAGATATGTAAAAGTTCAAAACCCTTCTTATGACAACTTACTTTCAAAATTTGAAACTGAAATCAGTGTAGCTGTACAAGGTTACGTTTTAAATAGTTGGTACAACCATTGGAGTAGTATTTTAATCGAACATATTTTTAAATCTCATCCGGAAGTTTTGCCAACCGTTGGACAAATCAAAAGTGTTGACTTTTTCATTAATGACGTACCATTTGATTTGAAAGTAACTTACTTGCCGGTAGAGTATATAAAAACTAAACGCAAAGAAATGGGATTGCCCGTTGAACTTACTTTTCTAAAAAAGAAAGCATCAGAGGCCAAAATAATTTTTGACAAATCAGCAAAACCAGCAGATATTTTCTATGAAATAGTTGAGAAAATGAAAGATAGAAATGATGCTTTCTGTTTAGATGTCTTAAAGACCTTAAAAGACGAAAAATTAGAAATTTTAAAAGAAGTACAAGGTAAACCCAAAATATTGGCAAATTGGCTTTATGAAAATCAGGGAGAAATGCGTTTTGGTTCTGAAAATCGTTTATTCCTCGTGTTGGTTGATACAGATGACTTTACAAATTCGTGGAAATTGAAAAGAAATATCGATCTATTAAAGCCGACAATCCTAACCTATTTGGATATTTTTAAAACTAAAAAAATGGAAGACTTAAAAATTAAATTTGAATTCAAAGGAAAAAGAAAAACATTTACAGCATTGACAGACATAATATTTGTTGTGAAATAACCTGGAGAAAAAGCACTACGCTCAATTAGCGGATAATCCGGTCGCCATTATGCCACCTATTCCGGAATATGAGGTTCTTCGTCACTTTTGGTGATTGCAGTTATTTTAGGCTCGCATTTTTTCGATCACACCTTTTCACGGAAAATTATTGTTAAAATTAGTTCCGGTTCTTGGTCATTCCTGTTTTTCTTATTGAAATCAATTAAGAAATTTCACCAAAAGTGACGAAGAACCCAATGGTGACCAGATTATCCATAATACCCTGTCGGGTTACTAATAAAAACACCCCTAGTGCCTTCTGATCTATTTTTTACTTGATATAAACATCCTATAAAATCAAAAATTTTAGTCTTGCAACACCCATTTTGGCACCTAAAAAATTATAACACATTTATAATCAACGAAATAAAAAAAGTCTAAAAAAGCGTGTCGAAGTCAGGAAAGAGGATCCTCAAGAGTCCCAGACAAAAATTTAAAATCAATTCACAACAACCCCACAAAGACCGGTCACGTTCAACGGGAGTTTCATAGCACCCCGCTGGGCGCTACGAAACTCTAGCTGTTATGTACTGTTATTAATTATTTGTAAATCAGTTACTTTTAACTTCTTCGATTTTCATTTTACAATTATCGCTTTGACATTTACAATAAATTTCACCAGAATTTGTGTTATAAACTTCAACACATTTTTCAGCCGATGTATCACATGAACCATGACAATCAACTAAAACTGTTTTCGTTGGTGCAGCCTTTAAATCTGAGGATTCAAATTTGGCTAAGAATGTTAAGTTGAATACTTCTAGTGGATTATCATTTATAATATATTGAATTTCAATAAATTCAGCTAAATCATAAAAGGTTTGTTTGTAATTTGTGATTAAATAATTTTCAGTGCCATGTGTCCTTTGAATAAAATCGACAAAATGGGCTGCAATCTTTGGCATATCAGCTCTCGAAGAAGTACTTCTGTTTGAAGCATTATCTTTTTTGACAGACATAACACAACCACCACAGGTACATTCGATTGTTCCATCGGTAATATTCCAACGGGCTCCACAAATTTCATTATTTTCACACGGTCCTGTACACGATATTTCAATTGTTGCGGAAGAAACATTAGTGGATCTGAGTGAAATTGTATTGTTGATTTCCTCATCATTACTCGTAAGTTTGGAGTCTTTTGAACATCCGTTAGAAAACAAAACTAATGAAGCTATAATAGCATTAACCACTATTCCAGCAACACTGAAAATAATTTTTTTCATGTTAATAAAATTAAACAATTAAATAATTTGCTTACTCTTTCGATTTTTAGCGTTATACGGTTACTTAATTATTTTATGTCGTTGTTCACTTTCACATTTACGACTTTGGGTGGTCAGCCCGATTAGACCATTTGGTTTTGTCTTATAATTGCCCATAACGGTTAGTATTGACGAGGGTCAGTCCCGATAGAGCTAACTCTCGTTCAATACATTGTTAGCATCTGGTTATTTATCAGCAATTCTAGTATGGAATGACTTACATTCTATTTTAAGAGAGTCTTCACTTTCTAGATATTTACGCGACAATGGACTGTCTCTTTTGAAATTTACTTCAAATGATCCCTTTACCTCATTACCTTTCACCTCACTTATTTCAATAAAGTTTATTTTGGTTGTATCTAGTAAAAATACATCTCCAAGCACATCTCCGTCATCCAACGTTGTGGTAAAAAATGCGTGTATTCTATTTGATGCATTTATATCCACTTCTTCTATTTTGAATATGCCAATTTCAGGTCCTAGAATTTTTGTTATTGATAAGTTACGCCTTCTAATTTTTCCCGAGTCATGTTCAGTAATAGCAATGCCATAATGGCCTAAAAGTGGTATCTTACCTCCATATATTTTAGGATTCCACAATTTACCATTTTTGATCGAGGGAGCTGTACCCCAATAATCTAAATATAGTTCTGGCAAATTTTCATCTTTCTCACAGCTAACAAGCAGCAAGAGTATGAATATAATAGTTAATTGCTTTATCATTTTAATAATAATTTTTTCGTGATATACTTGCGTCTAGTCCGAAGTTATACTTATTAATGATGTATCATTAATTTCTTTGAAACACCCTACCAAATATTCCTTCCTTTGTAGAGTTTATAAAAATCGAACCTTCATCATTAGGAAATACGCCTTCCCAAATATATTCGTTTTCATTGATAGCATCTCCTGTTTTTACTATCTGTGTTTTCTTGGTCTTTTAACTCTAATCGATGCTAGCTCGCTTATACCCGAAACAATTTCGCATGGCCACCCATTTTGTAATATATTGATGAAGGTTGTTTCGTTTTATTTGATTTCTAAATCTTAATATACAATTTAATTTGTAAATAATCAAATGAACTTTAATCTGCTGGATGCTCGTGATAATATCCTGGGTGTATATTCCTATAAATTTTCAGAATTTCAACCTTTGTAAGAATATTCTTTATGCGCATCATACATCCCACCTAAAATCAAAACACAATTAACACGTTTCACTTGATTGTCTAAAAGTTCTGTAAGTTTTGCTTTTTCTTCATAGGTGTATTTGGGTCAATCAACTGGTCGTGTTTGGGAACACTATAACTGGATAATCCGGTCGCCATTGGGTTCTTTGCCAATTTTGGTGATTACATTTATTTTAGGGTCGCATTTTCGTCAATTACAACCTTTTCAATGAGGTTTTCTGTTAATATTAGTCCCGGTTCTTAGTCATTTCTATTTTCTTATTATGAACCAAATATGAAATTTCATCAAAAGTGACGAAGAACCAATTTCATCCGGATTTTACAGTAGCTGACAAAAGAGAAAAATAACTTAACTTTGTATTCTTTATGATATAGAAAATTTTTGTATGCTTTTTGAAGAATATCAATATTTTAATTACCAATTTCCTGAACCTCAATATTTAGGAGCAAAGCATACTTTATTACCCTGGCTTAATCAATTCATACCTAAAAATATAAATACTGCGGTTGATGCTTTTGCTGGCTCGCATTCTGTTGGTTATTTATTGAAACAACAAGGTTGCAAAGTTATTACTAACGATTTTTTAAATTTCAATAACCAAATTGGTAAAGCATTAATTGAAAACAAGTCGGTCAAATTAGAAAAAAAAGATTTAGATATTCTATTTCACCACATAATTTTCAAAAGAATTCCAAGATATATAACTAAATTTTAAACGATGGGAATATTATTAGATAAAGTACGTATTACAAATTTTAGAGCGATTAAAAACTTAGAAGTGAGTTTATCTAAGTTAATTATGCTTGTAGGTGCTAACAACTCTGGTAAAACGTCTTTTTTAAAGGCATTGAATTTAGCATTAGGCATTGATCGTAAAATTGTAAATAGAGAAGATGTTCATGAAGATGGAACGATTGATGTTTATAATAAAGAAATAATCATTGATATTAGAATAGTTCCTGTTGATGAAAATGGTATAAGAATTCAGGAATTTGAGGATAGTTGGAGTGAATCAGATGGAATTAGTGGAAATATAAAATACGATAATAACAATAATGCATTTCTTGCCTTTAGAACAAAGTACAAGTTTGATGGGTTAAGTCAAACTTTTAAACAAGAAGTATTTACTTTAAAGGAATGGTTACTTTTTAATAATTGGACTGTTAATAAAAATGAGGATAAAAGATTCCAAAAGTTAGACTCTATTCCTTTGATTTTTGTTGATGCACAAAGAGATATCCAAGCAGACTTAAAAGATAAAAGTTCATTTTTAGGAAAATTGACCAATAAGCCTGATATTGAGCCAGAGGATATTGAGCCAATAGAAGAACTAATTAATACTCTGAATGAGGCAATTATTTCAAAAAGTAATAATCTCAAAAAATTAAGAGAAAAATTAAAAGAATTAAATAAAACAGTTTTATCCGCAGTTTCTGACGGAGTTGAAATCACCCCTGTTAACAAAAAGATTAGAGATATTGGCAGGAATCTCAATATTAATTTTAATGATTCAGGAACTCAAAGTTTTCCACTAGAATATCATGGTATGGGAACCCGAAGTTGGGCTTCATTACTAACATTGAATGCATTTATTTCTTGGCAAGAAGAAATAAATAAGCCTTACTTTCCAATTTTAGCGTTGGAAGAGCCTGAAGCGCATTTGCATCCAAATGCTCAAAGACAATTATATCATCAATTAACGATAATACCTGGTCAGAAAATCATTAGTACACATTCGCCATTTGTTGCTGCTCAATCCGATTTGATGGATTTGAGGCATTTCTATAAAGATAATGATGGATTAAAAGTTGGACAATTAGAATTTTCAGAACCAATAGAAAATAGAATTGGACAACTTCAAGCGGAATTAAAAAACCCGGTGACAGATGTTAACTTAAAAAAAGGTTTGAATGATGAAATGCAACAATTATTCAAAGAAAAAATTGGTAAAATTAGTCAAGAAGAAAAGAGGAAAATTGAACGTAATATCTTTAATACTCGAGGAGAAGCTTTATTTTCAAAAATATTAATATTTTTTGAAGGAGAAACAGAAGAACAAGCATTACCTATTTTATTTAAAGAAAAGTTTGGGTACTATCCATTTGAAAAAGGCATTAATTTTATTGGAGTTTCTGGAAAGGATAACTATAAACCATTTATAACTTTTGCTAAATTTTTAAATTTAAAGTGGTACATCTTAAGTGATGGGGATAATACTACAGAAGAAGAGGTTAAAAGACAGATTTCTGAATCTTTTGGTACTGATTATTTTGAAACCCTTTTTGTTTTAGACAATCTTGATTTTGAATCATACATTTTAAAACATGGATATAGCGAAGAGATAATCGCTGAAATAAATAAACATAAAAAAGTAGCAGATTTTTTGTCAGATTATATACAACAATATAACAATCAGCCAATTGGTAAAGATGATGATGGTAATAACAAACCAAGAAATTATACTTCTGATGAGGATGGTGGAAGAAAACGTGCTTTAATAGATGCTTTGTATGGAAATAAAACACAATATGCTCCATTAGTAGCTCAAGCAATTTTAAGAAAGAAAGATGGTCATGGTAAAACTATCTTTCCAGCCAAAATAGATGAATTATTTAATAAAATTGCAGCTGATTTAAAAATAGAATTGCCATGACAATACAAGAGGAAATAATTAATTACAAAGATGGAGCATTACTGGTTAAAGCTAGTCCAGGTAGCGGTAAAACTACCGTCCTTACCAAACGAATAAAAAGTTTATTAAGTAATAAGGAGGCTAAGTTTCATGTGTTGGCTTTGACTTTTACAAATAAAGCAGCGGATGAGTTAAAGGATAGACTTGATGACGTTAGGGATATTGATAAAAGGGCTTTTGTTGGCACATTTCATAGCTTCTGTTTGGACATTATACAAAGACATGGATATGCTATTGGTCTTAAAGAACAACCTCACATTTTTGAAAAGAATGAAGATAGAACAAATTTACTCATTCAAGTTTTTGAAAAGCCAGAAAATTGGGACCTAAGAAAGCACTATGAAAAAAAGAATACTAGAGAGCAACAACTTTTTATCATCAATGCATTAGCTTATATAAGCAAGAAAAAGAAACAACTAAAGGGAATTGAAAAATTTGATTTTTTGGATAACGACAAAGAAAAAGATTTAATTCAAAAAATGTATAGGGAATATAATGATTTATTGGTACTTCAAAATGCCATGGATTTTGATGATGTACTTATAAAAGCATATCAAATATTTACGGAACGAGAATCTATAGCAAAATCATATCGAAAACAATACAAGTATATATTTATTGATGAAGCTCAAGATTTAAATTTTGCCCAATATGAGTTGTTAAAAGTTATTTGTAATGGCGAGCATAAAAATGTGATGATGGTAGGTGATATAAAGCAGTCATTGTATCATTTTAATGATTCTGATATTGCATATATGGAAACACATTTTGTAAATGATTTCTGTGCGGAGGTTAAATTTCTTGATACAAACTATCGTTCTTCTAAAGCAATAATTGAAGTTGCTAATACAATATTTAGTGAGGGCATGAAGGGTTATGACACTCAGATATTGGGAAAATTTAAAATATTTGATACATGTGAGTCTGAAACGGAAGAAGCAAAAGTAGTTGTAGAAGAAATAAAAAAATATCTTATAAGTAAATGTTACGAAGAGGGTGATTATCGAATGCCACTTTCCTCAAAGGATATAGCTATTTTAGCAAGGAATCGTTATCTGTTAAAACACGTTGAGGCTGAACTTGTGAAACAAAATATATTACATCATTTTAAAAAAGGTTCAGAAGATTTATCATTTGATAGCCAATTGATGAAAGTTTTTGATCTAGGCTTGAGAATACTTATTAATCCGATTGATATACTTCACTTTTCACAAATACTAATAATTTATGGAATTGAAAAAAACAATTATATTCCAACTAATGCGGGTGGTTTGGATAAGCTAAAATTCATTTACCAGCATCTTGAAGGAAATTCCAAAAATGAATATTCAATACTAATAGAGAGTTGGGTGATATTACATGAACAAAGTAAATTTAATTTAAGAGATGCAATTGAACCAATTAAAAGGGTCTATGTAAATGATGCAAAATATAAACTCAAAGAACCAAAAATGACATATGAAAATCAGAAGGATGAATGTCTTGCTATTCAATTTGACTTAGAAGAATTAGAAAATTACTATAGTATTTATTCAAGAAGTACAGATTCAAGTTTAAAGTCACTATCACATTTCAAAACACAGCTTTCATTAGGTTTAATTATTCCAAAAACTGAAGAAGGTATAGTATTGAGTACAATTCACTTAACAAAAGGGCTTGAATTTCCTATTGTATTTATGATAGGCTTAGATGATGATTCATTACCATATTTTAAAAGTAAAATTGCCGGGGGAAAAGCATTAGCCGAAGAAAAAAATATATTTTATGTTGGTGTAACAAGAGCTAAAAGGGTATTGTATTTATCTTATCCAAAGACTAGAATTATGCCATGGAATCCATCCTATCCAAAACCAATGAAAGTTTCAGAATATTTAAATGGGTTAAAAGAACTAGAAAATTAAATTTATGGAATTAAAACCACAAGGTATCCGGTTGTATAATGTGATGTTAGCTTATCTGACAAGGAAATTATTTTACAAGTCCGCTCTCGTCAATTTTAAATAACCACTCTTGGTTATAACAATCATTGGATACATTAAATGTGGCACAAATTTGTTTCGTTGCTTCTATTTGATATAAATTATCCGCAACTTCTGCTATTTTTAATCCATAATCGTTCAAGAATTCTCCATAAGTTTTTTGCCAAAGAATTTCTCCTTTGGAACTAACCTTTACGATGAATACATCGTAATTCCCCTTCCCAAAAGAACTTGTGGACCCAACGACAATGTAACTGCCATCCTTAGTTCTAACCACCTGTCCTGCCTTATCATAACTTGTTCCACCTATGGTTCGCTTCCATAAGACAATTCCCTTATCGTCTTTTTTAACAAGCTCAATATCACACTCAGTTTTGGTGCCACAATGGATGGTAGAGACGGATATGATTGAATTATCTGATAGGTTAATATACAATGATCTCAAATCTTCGTAGGACAAGAAGCCAAATGCCACCGTGATAAGCACTAATAGTGTTTTCATATTTCTTT
>CANMVX010000049.1 GCA_947501115.1 Haliscomenobacteraceae bacterium | reverse complement strand
TTTCATCCTCCTTAAACGAGCTTCCATTAAAGCGGTAGCTTCAGATACACTCTCCAAATCAGATTTATATCTTGAGTCTATTCCGTATTCTACATCCATCATAAGATTTTTATCTTCAGTCATTGTCGTAAAAATTTATTAAGCCAATAATTTCTGGAACCTCTATACTTAGGGTCATTCCTGTTAAACGAAGTAGGGGGCGGCAAGGCCATACGGTTACGAAGATGCCGGGGCTAGGCCCCTGGGTTGCGGAGATTTTTATTCGTACCATTCAAATACATATTTTGGATCATAATCGACTCCAAATTTTTGAAGTATCAATAGGTATTCATCCTTGAATGTTTTTTTTCTATGATGAATTGGTTGGTTTAAAACGTATTTTACTACCTTATCTATATGCGACTTGGAATAGGTAAATGCACCAAATCCTTTTTGCCAATTAAATATTTTACAGAAAATTAATTTGTCGTTCATCCATTTTGATGATGCTGACTTTACTTGTCCTATTAATTTTGATGGGGAAATGTTTGGATTCATTCCCACAAATATATGCGTATGGTCGGGATTACAATAGATAGCGTAAGTTTTGCACTCATGCCTGTTTATGACGCCGCACATAATCTTTTCCAATTCTTCACGAAATGATTCTTTGATGAGATTTTCTCGCCCTCTTACAGCGAAGACAAATTGTAGATATAACTGTGTGTATGTGTTTGCCATGTTAAGTTTTTAAGGCGGTTACGAAGATGTCCGGTCTAGGACCCTGGCGAAGATGTCCATAGTTGTGGGACGGCAAGGCCATACGGTTACGAAGATGGCGGGGCTAGGCCCCTGGCTGGATATATAAGCATAATTCTCATTCATACTTCCAATGTTTTGATTGGTAAATTTAAGCTAATTCAATAACAAATAATCTGGAGTTTCAGGACAGTTTATGCGTTTATCCAATCTGTTAACTTCGAAAATCATAGATTAAATTTTAATATTCATAGTCCTCATGGCAGGTCGGATGACCCGACCTGGTTACGACGATGGCGGTGCGATGCTCCTTGGATATAGCGTTTTGCTTACTAGAAAAAATCGTTTTACCTCATGATTTCCAATTTCCTTACCCATACTCCTTTTTCAGTTTGGATACGAAGAAAATACAATCCGGAATGTATATGATTCAGTGGAAGTCTGATGCTTTCACCTGCAATTATACCCTTGATATTCTTAGTCAATAACTGCTGTCCGTTTAATCCAATCAATTGCAGCGTTACCTTTTCCGACATATCACCCACCGACAATATGTCCACATAATCTGATGCGGGATTCGGGGAAATTTCAAATACCCCGGCGGGTAATATGGCTGGAACACTCGTAGATGCCTGACAGTCTGAAAAATATTTTTTTATGTAAGACCTTTGTGTGGCATTCGTTCCATGCATTGCATTCCCCTTTAGGTGCACTACATCTCCTGATAGGTAAGAAAATTCAGTAATCGATGGATCTCCCATGGTTACACCCGTCGCTAATATGTTGTTTGTGTGTCCTTTATATTTCGCAATAGTCAATGCGGCCGTTTCCGCTGCTAAAAAGCTCACTCCTACCACTGACGTTCCACCCAAATATGGGATCAGATTATCGTTATCATTGCTAATACTCAGATATTTTCTCGATTTTAAAGGGGTGGCCAATACATTGTATCCGCAAAAAGAACCAGATGGGTCCGTAGTATTTCCCGGCTTATAAAAATTCCCCGAATGATATTGGGGTTCATTCAAATGAGAAACGATAGCACAAATGATATCAATACCAGGATTAGTATTCTCAATAAATACCCGATTGGCAAGCCCTGCCCCATTTGACGAACCTAAAATCCTTATTTTATTTGGATTGACATTCGTATAACCTTGAAGGTTATTTACCAAATCTTGAATCATTTCAACATCGGGTGCGTCACTATTTTCAGCGCAGATATTCCAGCTATTCTGATAACCACTGGGAGCCACCAGAATATGACACGACAGGGTAGATAAAAACTGGTTCACCATCCCTGGTCCATTTCCACCGTTACCGTGAAGCAAAATACAAACGGGAAAGCCACCCTGAGGAACGGCCCCTGTTGGAACAAAAATATTCATCGGATAAGTATATCCGTTAGGTTGTTGTGACCACGTTTTTTTGATACTAATACTTGTTGATGATGTCAAATTGCCTGAAGTCACCGTATTATTTGTCTTAAAACTTATCTCATTTCCGTAGGCTGTTCCCGCACTATTTGTCGCATAAGCACGGACATAATAGGTCGTGTTGGGAGAAAGAGATGTCAGAGAAGAGGAAAATGTGCCCCTTCCAGAACCATTTGACGTCTTCGTCGATAGTGATATTACAGGCATCGGGTTGGTGGACCATACCACGCCGCGGGCAGTCACGCTTGAACCTCCGTCTGCACTCACATTTCCTCCGGAAGTGGCAGTCGTAGTGCCTAAATTACTTACGGCAGAGGTGGAAAGAGTGGGAATTTGAGAGGTAACGGAACTATATTGTTCACCAACATAAATCATCAAAAAACGATTCGTTTCCAATTGTAAAACTGAAGGATCACCTCCATTAATATTGGTATCCGTAAATGCACTCCAAGAGAAGCCATCGGAAGTATTACTATACCATAATTTATTGCCTGAACCATAGAAACGAAGCTTTCCTGTCAAGTCAACCATAAGATTACCTGTCCAATTATGGTTATTGTCAGAGGGAATCACTGGCTCAGCCTTGAATGTAAGTCCATCGGCAGAAGTATAATGTAGTGCTCCGTCCTGAGGAGCACCTTTCGGCGCTGTGAAGTGCCATTGATTTTTGAACCAGGCTAATGCCGGATCAATTACTTGTTTAGCTGCCTCATCAACCCTGGCACCAGATTCGAAATAAAAATTCAGTCCATCCCCACTTACCGCTGAATAGGTATTAACTGCAGCTGTTAGGCCCCCTTGAGATGTACCTAAACCCGATGAATAATAAATGCGAAGGCTATCCTTCCCAAAGGTCACAACAGTAGGATCGAAAGGTCTTTGATAATCTACCGGGAAATTTAAAAAATTCAAAGGTACCGGACTAGTCCAATCTAGTCCTTTATTATAGGAGAATTTTACTGCGACCCGATCCCATGTTGGAGAGGGATTAGGTTTTCGAAACCACTGAAATACGCATATCAGCGTATCCCCTTTCCAACGGATCACATGAGGTACGCCCGAGGAATCCTGGAAAATATTACTTGATGTGAAATTAATGCCATCTGTTGAGGTGGCAATCTTTAATGGGCTATTCCATGGACCTTGTTGAGTTTGTTGCGCTATCACCTGGCTTTTAAATCCTGCACCAAGGATCATTAAAAGCAGGAAAATTCCTTGAAGAGATCTCATTTTAGTTAATTTATTCCCAAGATAATAAAATTTAATTAATTAAAAAAATCAGGGAGATAGTAAGAGTATGCATAGTAGGGAGATGCCGATACCATTCATAATAGGAAAATGATGGAGCATTGCTTCTTTAGTAAATGGTAATGCTCACTAGCAAAAAATTATATTATCTTATGATCTCCAACTTTCTGACCAATACTCCATTTTCAGTTTGAATGCGGAGGAGATATAGTCCTGACTGAAACCTGTTCAGTGATACCTGGATGCTTTCACCTGCGATTACATCGTTGATTTGCTTTGACCATATTTGTTGCCCATTTAATCCAATTAGCTGAAGGGTTACTTTTCCAGATAAATCACTTAGCGGCAATAAATTCACATCATCTGTAGAGGGATTCGGAAAAATTTCAAATAATTCTGCGGGTAATATGGCTGGAATGCTCGTGGATGTCTGCTTTCGGATAATTCTTAACAGACAAGTACCAGGCGTTGAAGCGTTAGGAACTGAAAAAGATACCTTTCCATTTTCCACCATCGAATTAGTCTCCGTAATTACAAGCTTTCTATCCGGATCATTTAAGCGGGTCAATACCATTCTTGCCGAACCATTCCACGGAAGATTAGCTAATTCGACATTCAGGGTATTAGATGGGGAATTTAGGTGGCTGATAAGTACCGAAATGGTATCCATTGAAATAGATTGTCCCGCTAAGGCCTGCAGACTGGTTGTATCGCGATCAAAAGCCGAAGAAACAAATAACTCGCCAGTCAGGGGAATCGTCTTTACATTTTCCAAAAGGAAAGAAGCATATATCTTATATGCAAGGCCAGTCCAAAGAAGATTTCCTGACGTAGTACCGTCTGGATTGGTAAGTGGGGATAATTGGACACCCCGATACCAGAAAAATTTGTCCACAGGTGACTGATTACAGCTTATAAATGCACCGATAACCCAAGCCGCTCCTCGCGCATTATTTTGAAAAGAAGCCCCTTTCAAATCTGGATTAATCTCTGTGATAAAGGACTCTGCTGTTGTGTATCCATACTTATCGAGATAATTCCTTATTGTTTCGGCATAGGCCTTGATTCCCTGTGGATTGCGAACGTCATATAAATGCCAGGAGTAGAAATCGAGAGGAAGTCGGTTAGTTTGACAATAGGCCATGAATTCTGTTACATAACCCTGATTCTTAAAGAAAAGGCTGGCATAAGCCAATCCCGGACCTCCTACTTTAAGCTGAGCGTCCACTTCCTTAATCGCGGCACTGGCACTTTTGTACAAGTTGAAATAATTAATGGGGGTTCCCTGAGGTCCACTCCAAAATTTCTCTTTAAAATCGGGCTCATTCCATATTTCCCAATAGCGGATTGGGTAAGTGAATCCATTATGCCATCCTTTTGTGTAATGCATTACCGTACGGCGACTTATTTCTCCAAAAGTCATGAAACTCTGAGCCAATGCGTCCAGGGGCGGAAAAGTCGGAACAGCCGGATGATGTGGATAACTAATTCCCAGGCGGAAAAAGGCCTTGAAACCGTTACTAATAATCGTATCCATTTTTGCATCCGATTCTTTCCAATTATACGAACTTTCTTTGGTTGGATCAAAAGTAGACCGGAACCTTTTTGCGGTAGTATCCAATGCGTTAACGGTATAATTCCAGTAATCGAAAGGACCATAGAAATCATGTGTCCTTATTTCCCGAATTCCTGCCTCCTGATAACCTTTAACCGAAGTACCTGGACCGAGATTAACGCCAAGCAGATCCTTAGGTGCTTTTCCGGCTTTTGAAATATCAACCGTCAGGATTGCTGTAGTATTTATTACTTGACTGCTTTCCTGTAATAAAGTAATCATTTGAACTGGTAATCCGGAGACATTCACCAACAACGATCCACTGCGGCTTTGTTGGGAATTATTGGCATTACATTGTATTGTCACTGAGGCATCCCCATTTCCGGATGTTGGATAAACCGAGATAAAGTCAAACCCTTCCGAAATGCTCCAGGCCGCATTTGAACGAATAAACACGCTTTGGGCTCCTCCAATTGTTCCAAACGTTATTACCGATGGGGTAACTGAAAGTGTTGAAGAGGAATTTGTCTTAAAACTTATCTCATTTCCGTAGGCTGTCCCCGCACTATTTGTCGCATAAGCTCGGACATAATAGGTCGTGTTGGGCGAAAGAGATGTCAGAGAAGAGGAAAATGTGCCCGTTCCAGTACCATTTGACGTTTTCGACGTTAGTGATACTACAGGCGTCGGATTGGTTGACCATACCACACCGCGGGCAGTCACCGTTGACCCTCCATCTGCACTCACATTCCCCCCAGAAGTGGCAGTTGTAGTGCCTAAATTACTTACGGCAGAGGTGGAAAGAGTGGGAATTTGAGTGGTGACTGAACCATAAAAAAAGAAGAAAAAGAAAAGAGTGGCTTGTTCGTCATTTACCCCTTCGTAATAGCCCAATGTAGAACGACTACTATTCATAATTCTGCCAGTTTCCCAATAACCAATAGTAGAACGGGAGCTATTCGTAACCCGTCCATTTTCTATATATCCAATGGTTGAACGGGAGCTATTCATTACCCGTCCATTGGCAAAATAACCGATAGTTGATCGGGAACTATTCATTATCCTTTCACCGTCGAAATACCCAAGGGTCGAGCGATTGCTCCCCATGACCCTACCGTTTTCAATATAACCGATGGTTGAACGGGAACTATTTGTCAATCGTTGTGCATTTAACCCAATTACATTCAAGCAAATAATTATGGTAAAAATAGATATTTTCATTTTCTTAGATTAAGTAATTGGTAAAGTTTGAACGATAAAATCATTTAAAAACTTATGTTTCAATCTTAGGGTAAAGATAGGGAATAAATTTCTACGTACATCGGCAGCTATCAAAATTGAATAAAAATCGGCGCGCAGAACGACCTTACATTCGAGGTAAATCTATCATAATAATGTGGAGTATCTTTATAGTCAAAATTTGCCCTCATTTTATTTTTTTAATAAGTTGTAAATTAGAGTAAACCATTCTTTAAAATACTCAAAATTAGGGGATTAAACCACAATATGTGCTTTACCCTCATTAGTTGAAATTAATTCAGCATAGCTGCTACCTTCAAGTTCAAACTGAATATTTTTAATACCAACTATTGCATCATCAGAAAAAAAGCAAATATTTTGATCTGGAAATAAGGATATAAAATTGTTTGTAAAATTGTTTTCCCATTCAATATAATCGTTTTTTAATTGATAAATATAATTTGGGATAATTTCTACACAATGAACATTTGCGTTAATATCAAATTCATACCTTACACGAGACTTAGGAAATGACATGACAAAGCCGTTTAATGCTTCTTTAATTAAACTTGTTGCTTCTAAATTGCTCATATACATTTTTTTAAAATATTTAGTGCAGATTTAGATAATAATATTGACTCATTACTTTTCGTAAAATCAATTGATATTTCATCATAATCAGCCATTACTCTTAACCTTTTTAACTGCAAAATATCTCTATTAAAAACACTACCATTTTGTGATTTGCTCTGAATAAATATTTTTATTTGATTTATCAACACTTCATGAGAACCTTGACTGGAAATATTATTTAAATTTCTTAAATCATTTTCTGATTTTCCCATTGAATTTAACCATGTGTGTTTCATTAGTTGAATGCAACTGTAATAAGCGCAGTGAACCACAGAAGAAAAGTAGCTGTATTGATGCAAAAGCTCCGCGGCACCAAAGCTTAATTCTGATTTGTTTTTCAAATGCCCCATAAAAATTGATCCATCGTAAATGATTATTTGTAAACCTACAATAAAAATGTAAGAGAAACAAGCAAGATACGCTTCATTTTTAGGACAGTTATAGACCAAAATCACCCTTTTTTATGTTGATTGAATTATTAATTTTTATCAGAATCAAAGAAATATTAGCTATCCAATTTGGATAATAACCAAGAGTGACAAACGACAAAATAGATAAAAAGCAAGATGTATTCAAGTCACAAAGGCAACTTTAATACCCAAGCGATTAATGGCGGTTTTCTACAAAAGCCAATATTATCCATTTTCTGCCGTTTTATTAATCGAACAACGGATTTTAACTATATTCCAGGATTTGGATTTTAGGTAGTATCGCAGATATAGATATATTCATGCTTTAGTTCTTTCAAGAATTTTCGACGTTAGCATCTTAAAATCTACATAAGCTCTTAAAACAGACTGATAATGCGCTCCAATAGCTCCATCAGCATGCTTTAATAAGAAAATAGGCTTCCTTACTTCCATTGCCATTGGTATTAGACTATGTTAATGTGTTAATAGCGCTAAACAATTGGGATTATTATCAACATTTAATGCTAAGTCATTTTTTTTCTTGACGGTGTCCTAAACCATTCCATCAATTCAGTGTCTATTTTCCTTTCAATGTACATCGGTAACTATTCAAATAGAATATAAAAGAAGATAATCATACAAAATACAAATCAATATGCTGCTAATTTTTACAAAAAACAAGACCGATGAATGGTTAAAATTGATAAAAAACAAGACCAATAAGAGGAATAAAGTTAATATTTACTTCTTTGGCTTGCGGATTGCATATAAACATCAAACACCGTATTTTGTCAAAATACAGTTTTAGTGGCTGTAATTTTTTTTAAAGATGTTTTTTTATTTCAATTAAAAATTCATTTACTTTGTTAATTAAAGGCTTAGTTAATTCTTCATCATAATCAAATAAGTCTCCATAATCTCCCTTTTGTCTATAATCAAATAGTTTAGAAAAAAGTTTGCCTGATTCTTTGTCAATTATCCCAGTTTTAACAAAAATTAATCCAAATTGGGTTCTCGCGCCATCATGTGTTTGAGTAGAAATATTATTTTTAATCAGTAGTGCGATTACAGCATAAAAGCAAGCATAATACAATCGATTTATTACCGCGTTCCACCTTTCTTCTTTTGCTAGAATCAAGGCTTCTTCATAGGACTCCTCTGCACGATGGAATCTGTAATTCACATATTCTTCCCGATTTGAAATAATCATAATCTGATTCCCTCCTTTTTAACGTTATCATATAATGGCGAATAAATTAAAGTATTTTGCCAGTAATCTTTAGGGTAAATAAATGTGGAAATAACTTGTCCTGAATCTAATTCAATATCATACAAATCATCACGAAACTTATCCTCAATTTCGTTGGTAACTTTAGTGTCATTTACGAGAATGAGAATATCCCAATCAGAATTTGGTTTTGAATCTCCTCGGGCTCTTGAACCAAATAAATATGCCTCAGCTAGTGGATCATTATCATGAATCGTTTTTGCAATTTTACTTACTATTAAGTTACTTAGCATTTTACTTGACATTTTATCAAATATACAAACTCTTTTGTGAAAAAATCTCATAAGTTATAAACCCAATTGCCCATAATAGTTTGTAGATCAAGAAGCAGGAGAATTTTACCTCCGAACACCCTTATTATTCGCAAAAAAGCAAATAAAAAATACACTAATAATAAAATGACCTTTTTAAATTACGCGAGTAGAAGATGAAACTATGTTACTGACAACCTCATTGCCATCCATATACTGACCCCAATTGACACTCAGCATATCTTCAAAATGCGATAAATCCAGATCTCCTGCAAGAAGACCAATGTTATTCGTTATGTCATGAACTTTAACAGGTTCAAAAACATGTTTCTTTTTTAGGGGCAAAATTCTCCTCAAAAATGGCAAATTGCTCCGTTTTTATTCCTTTGATTACAAATCCAACTTCTGTATTTTGCTTTTTCACTACAATACAATTACTTGGTAATATTCCAGTTAATAATCATTTTTTTCTAGTTCCAAGACTTTTGTTGATTGATAATTATTGCTATACTCAATAGCTTGAACTACCATTTTATCCACTCTTTTTTCAAAAGTTACTATCCGTTGATCCATTTCTGCCTTCTTCACCACTTACAATTTTTGTAATTTGCTGAGGAGTAACTTCCATCGCTTTTGCAAGGTCTTTTTGTGACCAGCCGAAATCGTCTAATTTCATTAGCACTTTAAGAGCAGTTTGATGAGATTCACGCAACATTGCACGATTTTTAATTCGTTTTTTAACATCGGCTAATGTCCTATTGTCCTCTCCTGAAACCAGTTGAATAAATTTATCTTTGTTTGTCATTGTTGTTCATTTAAAAAATCATAAAATGAATCAGCATCAAATACCCCATTATCTTTTAAGTAATCCCTGCATCTATCCATTTTCTGCATTTCTTTTTGAGTGTGAGGTCTATCTTTGTTTAGGTGATGAAATTTTATCGTTCCATAAAATCAACCTATAGGTTTATTTATTTTAAGATACACCCAAAACCAGGAAATCCATACAAGTTAAACCTTATTTTCATTAAAACGACTAATTAATACTTCCATGAAAAAAGAAGTATTAAAGGTAAAATCCCAAAAGATTCAGATCCTTTGGTTCATTTTTATTGTTTGAAATAGAATAAATTTTTCGTATTATTACAAGGAAACTTAATCCTGAATATCATGGTTAGACGACAGTTTATACAATATTTAACGCTATTAGGTGCTACTCCGTGTATCGATGTTGAATATTTAGCTTCCTTGAAGCATAAAAAATATAACATTGGCGCTTGTGACTGGTCGTTGGGTCAAAATTCAAAATTAGCAGCGTTCGACGTGGCTAAATCCATCGGTTTAGATGGTATTCAAGTAAATTTAGGAACCCGACAAGATGGCATGCACTTGCGAAATAAAAACACGCAAATTCAATTTCGTGACAAAGCAAAAGAAACGGGTATTGCCATCTCCTCCATGGCCATTGGGGAACTAAACAATGTTCCTTATAAGTCAGATAATCAAACAGATGCATGGGTTTTTGATGCAATCGATGCCGCTACATTTTTTAATGTTGAGGTAGTATTATTGGCATTTTTTTCTAAAAACGACCTGAGAAATGATGCTAAAGGCGTGGATACTGTGATTCAAAAATTAAAAGAAGTGATGCCTTATGCTGAAAAAAACAAGATTACCCTGGGCATAGAATCCTATCTTACAGCAGAGGAACATCTTGATATCATGGAAAAGGTGGGTTCCAATAATTTAAAGGTTTATTACGATTTTAGGAATGCACAGGATGCAGGAAATGATATTTATCATGAAATCAAACTTTTGGGAAATAAAAATATTTGTGAGCTTCACCTTAAAGAAAATGGCGCCTTTCTTGGAAAAGCCGATATCGATTGGGTCAAGGTTTCTCATGCTTTAAATGATATTAACTTTCAGCATACTAAATGGATGCACATCGAAGGGGCTTTACCTCCTAAATATGATTTTATACATGGACATCAACAAAATCTTACTTTCCTAAAAAGTATTTTCAATGCTTAAATATTTTAAAATTTTAAAGCTGGGATTATTAAGTGCCCTGTTACTCTCGCTGGATAAAAATCCGTTTCAGCTTGCCAATGAATATCCCCTTGATTTATATCTACCCGATGATTTAGAAGTTACTCTTTGGGCTGAATCCCCGATGCTTTATAACCCAAGTAATATGGACACCGATGCTAAAGGGAGGATATGGGTCACAGAAGCTGTAAATTATAGAAAGTTCAATCGGGAGGGAAAACCTTTTTTACATAGAGAAGAGGGGGATAGAATTGTTATTTTAACCGATAGCGATCAGGATGGCAAAGCAGATCAATCCAAAGTTTTTGTACAAGATAAAGATCTCATCAGTCCAATGGGTATTGCCGTTATTGGAAATGTAGTGCTGGTCTCTTGCTCGCCTCACTTGATTAAATACACAGATACCGACGGGGATGATAAACCAGATAAAAAAGAAATTTTATTGACTGGTTTTGGAGGTTTAGATCACGATCATTCTTTGCATAGTGTCGTAACAGGTCCGGATGGTGCCTATTATTTTAACGTGGGAAACGCAGGCCCTCATGAAGTTACAGATAAATCTGGATTTACTTTACGTTCAGGAAGTTTATATACAGGTGGATCACCCTATAATCTTCAAAATCAAGGAAATCAAAAAAGTGATGATGGGAAAATTTGGGTTGGAGGGCTACAATTGAAAATGAATGAAGATGCCACTGGATTAAAAGTTTTAGCTCATAATTTTCGAAATTCTTTTGAAACCTATGTGGATGGAATGGGTAATATGTGGCAAAATGATAATGACGATCAGGTAGTTACTTGCCGGGTTTCCTGGTTGGCAGAAGGCGGAAATGCAGGCTTTTTTAGTGAGGACGGTACACGTTACTGGAATGCAGATCATAGGCCTAATCAGACCATGTGGCAAGCGCATTGGCACCAAAATGACCCTGGGGTTATGCCTGCCGGTGATAATACCGGCGCCGGTTCCCCAACTGGCATGTTGAGAATAGAAGGCGATGACCTGGGTGTAAAATATAGAGGCATGGTACTAAGTTGTGATGCAGGTAGAAATGTACTCTTTGGTTATCAACCGTATAAATCTGGTTCCGGCTATCATTTGGCTGGAAAAAAATCTATATTTCTAAGTTCAAATAAGGAGGATGATCCTGCCTACGAATGGAACAATAAAGCTTTTTTCGAGAATAAATCAAAATGGTTCCGACCCTCAGACGCACTCATCGGTACAGATGGCGCATTGTATGTTGCCGATTGGTTCGATGCTGTGGTTGGTGGCCATCAGGTAAAAGATGAAAAGGCCTACGGTCGAATTTACCGAATTACCCCTAAAAGAAAAAAAGTAAAAACGCCAATTTTAGATTTTTCTACGCGAAAAGGTTTAATGATTGCTTTCAATAATCCTGCCGTCAATGTTAGAAATCAGGCTTTTAATGCCTTGAAAAGAAATGAATCATCTGCCTTTGAAGCTGCCCTCTCATGGGTCGAAAACAAAAATCCTTTCACTTCGGCCAGAGCCTATTACCTGATGGGATATGCGGGAGTCAGAGGCATCGATTTTTTGAAAAATAAACTTAAAAATGGAAATGAAGATCAAAAAATAGTAGCTTTTAGAGCGCTTCGATCCGTTTTACCAAAAGATCATCTTTTGGAAATTATAAAAACGATGCCCTCTCAAAGTTCCTCTTTTCTGCGTCGTGAGATTCTTTTAGCGTTAGAAAAAGAAGCATATAGCACCAAAAATGCTATCCTTCAGTCTTTACTTTTACCTTACCAGGATGCCTATTTCAATAATGCAGTAAAGCTTGTTTTAGGCGAGGAAAATGTAGATCTTTTTTACAAACAAAACAAGGAACTTTTAACACAGGAAGGATACTTTGATCTCTTATTTGCTTTGCACCCGGATAACGCATTGGATTTTTTCACAAGCATAGTCCTTGATGCTGGAAGTACCCTTGAGAAACGAAAAAAAGCGCTTACTGCCATTGGATTTATGCGAACCAAAGAGGCCGTTCAAGCCGTTTTAACCTTCAAAACGAACCCTAACCAATCCATCGCAGAGGAAGCCAATTATTGGTTAGTTTTTAGAAGTTCTAATTTATGGAGCCAACTCCATGATTGGTCAGACGACGCCGATGCACTGGCAAAGCAAAAAATCCTTTTTAAAATGCTTGCCTTTAAAGAAAAAGTGCAAAATGTAAATATTGCTTTTGGAGATCGGAAAAATACTGCTTTATCCATGGCAAAAAATGAGGTAGGCGCTCAAATCCTCATTGATTTATTGAAGAAAAACATCCTTACCGGGGCGATTGCAGATTCCTCGAGGATGGCACTTTTAGCCAGTGATTTACCAGCTATACGACTGCAGGCACAAGGCTTAAATCAAATGGAAAATGAAAATTTATCCTTTCCCCAGGCAGAAATTTTTGGTTTAGTTTCTAATACAGCGGCAGGAAAGGAGGTATTTAACACCAAATGCATCCAATGTCACCAAATGGATTTATTGGGAATGCATATAGGGCCTAATCTTACGCATATTAGCTCTAAACTCGATAAAGTAGGTCTTTATGAAGCCATCGTTTATCCGAACTCTTCTATTGTATTCGGCTATGAGGCTTTCAATATTGAAATGAAAGATGAAAACAGGTATTATGGCTTTTTACTTTCTGAAAATGAAAATAACCTAAGCATTAAAGATTTAGCAGGCAAACAAATTGTGCTAAAAAAGTCGGAGGTAAAATCAAAAGTAAAAGAAACCAAAAGTTTGATGCCAGCAGCAAAATCACTGAATATTAGTCATCAGGAATTAGCAGATTTGCTGGCATATCTGAGTACCTCAAAAATTTAACAGGGTAATAAAGAAATTAAGGTTCTTGACCCTATATGGCGTGTTATGAAGATGGCCGGGCTATGCACTTGCCTCTTTGAGTTTATACGAAAGAATAAATTTAATTCCTTTTTCGTGTATTTTTCCTGCATTTTGACAGCAGATAAAAGATTCTTTTTTCGGTTTACTTTGCGGCCGACACTAAAATTGCTTCATGTTCATTATCAACGATTTGAATTTGTGGGTTCGCCGAAACCACCATTGATAATCCATCCTTTTTACTCTCGATTTCCTACGCTAGAATAGGCAAAAAAATCAGGCAAAAATACAAATATATTATCGAAACTTGCAAAAAATACAAGTTTCGATAATTTTAAAGACAGTTGTTAATTCATTGTCTTCATTTATTGTCTGTTTTTCTGTTTCATTGTATTTTAACCAATCTATGATACAATAATACCTCGATGAGCAAATATTTCATTTTCAAACAATAGACACTAATTTAAAAAAGTGTCTATTGTTTGAATTAAATTCTTAGCGTTATAAGGCAATCATAGAAAACTTGAAGGAACATTTCAAAGGTAAAGAATACTTTACCCGGAACGAATTGTTTGATTTTTAAAGAAAATTTGAGCATTTAAAAGAAACAACTTTTAGATGGTGGCTTTATAAATAGGTGAAGTTAATTCAGCAAATTTGCTACCTTCAAGTTCAAACTGAATATTTTTAATACCAACTATTGCATCTTCAGAAAAAAAGTAAATATTTTGATCTGGATATAAAGCTATGAAATTGTTTGTAAAATTATTTTCCCATTCGATATAATCGTTTTTTAATTGATAAATATGATTTGGGATTATTTCTACACAATGAACATTAGCGTTAATATCAAATTCATACCTTACACGAGTCTTAGGAAATAATGTGACAAAGCCGTTTAATGCTTCTTTAATTAAACTTGTAGCTTCTAAACTGTTCATATACATTTTTTTAAAATATTTAGTGCAGATTTAGATAACAATATTGACTCATTACTTTTCTTGAAATCAATTAATATTTCTTCATAATCAGCAATTACTCTTAACCTTTTTAACTGTAAAATATCTCTATTAAAAACTCTACCATTTTGTGATTTGCTCTGAATAAATATTTTTATTTGATTTATCAACACTTCGTGAGAACCTTGACTGGAAATATTATTTAAATTTCTTAAATCATTTTCAGATCTCCCCATTGAATTTAACCATGTGTGTTTCATTAGTTGAATGCAACTGTAATAAGCGCAGTGAACAACAGAAGAATAGTAGTTATTTTGGTGCAAAAGCTCTGCAGCACCTAAATTTAATTCTGATTTGTTTTTTAAGTGCCCCATAAAAATTGTACCACCGAAAATGTTTGTCTGTAAATTTACAATAAAATAATTAGAGAAGCAAATATGCCTTAAACAGTCCCCAAAAACAGGACAATGAATTATTTTTAATTTGTTTCAAGTAACCAATTAAATACATTCAAATGTTTTATTCCACTTCGATTTTGGGTAAATCCGTCTGTGGTTAGTAGAAATTTTGGATAGTTATCGTTTATTTTTTCTAATGCACCAAACTCACGTTCTACCGTCTTTTCATCAGTCATTTGCCAAGCCACTTGATAATATTCAATATCGCCTGTTTTGGTTTTACAGACAAAGTCCACTTTGCTGTTTCGGCTTGAGCCTGTCCAGATTTTATTGCCTCTACGAAGCAGTTCCAAATAAACAACGTTTTCTAAAATATGACCTCTGTCGGTGGTTCGTTCTTTGCCTGCGAAAATATTGAGTAAACCCAAATCTACCAGGTAATACTTTTCCTGGGTTGCTAATTGTTTTCTGCCTTTTAGGTCAAAGCGGTTTACCTTGTAAAACACAAAACTTGCGCATAAATATTCCAAATATTTTTCAACGGTGGAGTGATGTACGCTTTGTCTGTCTTGTTTTAAGGTAGTTGAAATATTGTTTGGAGAAAGTGCATTTCCAATGTTGGATGCTATAAATTTTATGATATTTTCAAAAGCCCGTTTGTCGTTTATTTGGTGTCGTTGTGTGATGTCTTTTTCTACAATGGTAGTATAAATAGCTTCCAAATATTCGTAAATTTTATCATAACCTTCTTCACGCAATTCAACACCTTTCGGTAACGATGTTTCATTTACATAATCGAAAAATAAAGTTTCATAATTCAAATATTTATTGCTTGTGTCAATACTTCTTGCTGTTAAGTATTCATAGAATGAAAAGGGTAAAATAGAAATTTCAATATAGCGACCGCTCAATAACGTAGCTAATTCTCCTGACAATAAAAAAGCATTTGACCCTGTGATGTAAACGTCCACATTTTTTGAAGCAAAAAGTCCGTCCACCAGTTTTTCAAAAAATGGAATATTTTGAACTTCGTCCAAAAAAACATAGTTGGGCTTATCTGACTGTAGCTTCCTTTTTATATCGAAATAAATATCGTCCCAATTTTTGTTGACAAAATTTTCAGGTAATTCAAAATTGTAAAATTGAATTTGCCTTTTTCCTATATCAAGTTTAAGCAAAGCTTCACGATATAATTCCAAAAGTGTGGATTTACCGGACCTACGTAATCCACTAACTACTTTTATGAGGTCTTTATCTTTATAAGACAGTAGTTTGCCAATGTATTCCTTTCTGTTCGTGTAATTTTCCATCAGGTAAAAATACAAACAAATTATCGAAACTTGCAAAAAATACAAGTTTCGATAATTAAGAGACTGAAATGATAGAATCTATTGAGCAAATAAACTCATCATTTACAACAATAGGCTTGCCAGCCATCGTTTTTGAAAAGCTCCCAATAAGGAGTATGTTATTGTTTTGTTTTAATAAAAAAAGAAGAAAAAGAAGAGAGCGGCATGAACGCCTTTGACCCCTTCATAATAACCCATTGTAGAACGATTCCCATTGAGAATTCTACCATTTTCCCAATACCCAATGGTGGAACGGGAGCTATTCATTACCCGTCCGTTTTCTATGTAACCGATGGTCGAACGGGAACCATTTAAAACCCGACCGTTGTCAAAATACCCCATAATCGAGCGGGAACCGTTCATAATTCGATCATTTTCCATGTATCCAATGGTTGAGCGATTACTGTCCGTGACCCTGCCGTTTTCAATATATCCAACCGTTGAACGCGAGCCATCCGTTAATCGCTGTGCATTTAATCCGCTAAGGGTCAGGCAAATAATAAGGGTTAAAAAAGTTATTTTCATGATTAATGTTTTAAATATTCTTCACACAATGTTCGTCAAATTTGTTCATTATTTCAATGTATTCAACGGGTAGTTTATCTACCACAAAGTCCATAATTTCTTGGGGAATATGCTTGTAATAAGCCGATGCCATTCCACCTGTTATACAGGCGAGGGTATCGCTATCTCCTCCAATAGATATGGCCAGTCGAATGGCATTTTCATAGTCTGTACTTTCAAGAAACGCCACAATAGCTTGTGGAACAGTACCTTGACAAGTTTCATCAAAGGGGTAAGTTGGCCGTATTTCCTCAAGGGTAAAGTCAAGATTATAATCAAAAGTCTGGACTATAAAGTCTTTGATTTCTTGCTTTGATTTTCCTTGTCTTGCCAGAAATATTACTATTGCCGTTGCTTGAGCGCCTTTTATCCCCTCCGGATGGTTATGTGACACTTCCGCCGACTGTTTAGCCACTTCCATAACGGTTTCAAGGTCATTATAAGCAAAACCCACAGCACTTGCTCTCATTGCAGAACCATTCCCATAGCTACCGTAAGGCTTTAGGCTGTCTTCCATCAGCCAAAGCCTGAAACTACCCCCATAACCACGACCAGGATACTTTCTGCCGTATTCCCATATTGTTCTGGCAAAATCCTTCTTGTTCAGAATGCAGTCAGCGACGGCAATGGTTAAAACCGAGTCGTCTGTAAAAAAACACTCAGGATTAAATAAGTCAAAGTCCGTGGTTTTTACATTATCCCATTCAAATACGGAGCCAATAACATCTCCAATAACTGCACCGATGATTGTGTTTGAATTTGAAGTCATAGTTTTTTGAATTAGTTTAAGTTAAAAAAATATAAATCAACATTAAGAGTAGTAAGTATCTAAAATTATATCATTTTATGTAGGTGTCTTAACTATTAGTTCTGAGTTACTCTTTTAGTCAACCAAAATTTATGGGTTTTATCTAGAAACACGATGTAAAATGTATCAGTCACAATATGACCAGCAATTATTGCTGCACCAGTAATATGTATTCTTGCCCAATTTGCATCTTCCGGAATTGATACTGGTGATTCAAAAAATGTTTTATCCTTAGGTGGAAAGTCACCATAAATAGTAAACTTGCTCCCATCTACTTGTTCAAGTAAAGGGCGGCAGCAATAACCTTGAAGAACTTCCAACATTTTTGATAGTAAGCCTACACTCTGCCAGTCTTTAAATCCTGACCCAAATTTTTGAGATGTATCAATATATTGAAAAGAAACTTTAAAGTTAACGGCGTGTATGCCTACCACTTTTTTTTTAGATTGAAGACTTTGAGAAATAATTGATTGAGGGTTTCTTTTTTTAAATTTAATGGACATTCAGTTCTGCTTTGTAAAATGATTTCATTGTATTCTTTGAAATTATTTTTTCACATCTGTCAGCAGGTCCCAAACCTTGTCTTGCTTCACACCAGGGCAGTTCGCTATGAGTAGCATTTTCTAATTCTAAACCTGTCCAGGCAGATAATTCGTTAAGAACATCAATAATTAATTGGAATTGGTCGGAACACAACATATTATTTAATTCCGCTTCGGGGTTATTTGTACCCGCGAAGCCTAAATCAACATAAAGAACTGAACTATCTTTTAAGCTATCATATACCTCCCTACAAACAGGTCCGTGCACCCATGCTTCAAATTCTTCAGGAATTAGATTGTCATCAAAATATGCCAAATGGTAACTTTCGCAGTAATAAAGTAGTTTTTGAAGTTTCAAATGAGACATAGGACCATATTTCTGCAAAATATAATCAGCGAGCATTTGGGCATGTACCTTTCCCAGATTCTTTATTGATTCCATTTTGCGAATGTAGTGTAAATAATAAGAAGAATCAATGCGGTCTGTCTATTTTTCTAAAAAACAATAAGTTTTCATCAAAAATAAACATAAAAGTGACTTTATTTGACAAATAAATTTCTTATCTATTTAAAAAAACTGACAATTTGCCCTCCGAATTAATTCCTTTTATTCTAATCTTTTCTAAAGAGCCGAAGTCTCTACCTTACCCTTTTACACCTAAAAATTGTTCAAAATTTTCCCGGTGAATAATATTTATAGTGGCAGTTGGATAAGTCTTTTTGAAAGAATTGGGAATAGACGCTTTTGCCTTGGGATTCCATTTAAATTCATACGCAGATAATTGTCCATTTTCCTCTTCTACATAATCTATTTCTTGCTGTTCTGTCGTACGCCAGTACCAATTATTTACCCATTTTTGCTTATAGGCTAAATATTTTACTCGTTCAGAAACTAAATAGTTTTCCCATAATGCCCCAATATCTGTTCTGTTTTCAATTTGCTCAAAATTGGCAATGAGCGAATTTCTAATTCCATTATCAAAAAAATAAACTTTCCTGCTTTTTTTCAATTCATTTCTCTGATTTCTACTGAATGAGGTTAATCTGAAAATAATATAGGATTGCTCCAATAACATCATATATTTTTCAATCGTTTTCCCATCTAATCCACATATTTGAGCCAGTTCATGATAAGATACTTGGGAACCTATCTGCAAAGCCAATGCTTGTAACAATTTTACAAGTGCAGATGGCTTTTTAATTTGATCAATCATTAAAAGGTCCTTGTATAAATAGCTATCTGACAATTGCTTTAAAATTTCTTTTTCATTTCCCGGATGATTGACCACATCAGGATAAAAACCATAAACCAAACGGTGAGGTAATAATCTAATTTCATTTAATAAACCGTGATGATTTACCATTTCTTGAAATGAAATGGGATACATTTTAAATTCCCACTTGCGACCCGTTAAGGGTTCATTTAATTTATTTGATAATTCAAATGCAGAGCTTCCAGTTGCAATTAACTGAACATTTATCAGCTGATCTGTTATAAGCTTCAGCTTTAAACCTATTTCAGGAATCCGCTGAGCTTCATCAATAATAATCATTTTTTTATTACCTATTATTGCTTCTAACCTCTTTGACGAAATATTTTCAAAAATGGATTGAATATCTGGTTCATCACCATTCAACCAGATTATTTCTGTGGATTTTTCAAAAAGGGATTTTAACAAGGTCGTTTTACCTACCTGTCTCGGCCCCATGAGAATGATTGCCTTCTTTTTATTTATTTTAGCAAGAATTTGCTTTTCTAAAATTCGTTCAATCATTTTTACTTATTTTAAGAAACAACAAATAACGGGAATTTAGGAATCAAATCCTAAATTATTGCCATTTTTTCGGAATCAAATACGAAATTATTGCCTTTTTTGCGGAATACGGTGTTTATCTCTATTGAAACTTCATTTAAAAATAGTGTGAATATTTTCGAATTCGAGGTTATTTATCTGTTCAAATAAGGATTCTGTGTATTCCTTGTCAAGTTTCACGTATCAATTAATATATACGTCCCAACGAATGATAGCATGAGTTATTTCCTTTATTACTTTTCAAATATAGTTCATTGTTATCAATGATACTCGCTTATTTTTCCTTTTCCAAAACAAGCATTTGATGTCCCCGGTGAGTATATAACGGTACCATGCTTAGTCCAACAGGCTGTTGGACTAAACTTCCGGTAAGAAAAAATTAAATTTTCTGGATTAAAAATTTAATAACTTGTCATATAACGGATAAAATAAACTAATTTTGTCCGTTATAAAATATGTTATATGAAGACAGCGCCAGCTATATTGCCTAAAAATTTAAAGATTTTAAAAGATCTGGGTGAACATATTCAATTAGCTCGCTTGCGCCGAAAATTGAGTGCAGAGCAAATTGCTGAGCGCACAGGACTTGGTCGAAAAACGATTTATAATATTGAGCAGGGAAGTCCAACAGTAGCCATCGGGAGCTATTTACAAGCGCTCTTTGTATTAGGATTAGAAAAAGATTTATCCCTGGTTGCCGTAACGGATCCCTTAGGAAGAAAATTGCAGGATGCTGGAATTTTAACCAAAAAACGTGCACCTAAACAAGCGAAAAAGTCATGAAGCAAAACGAAACAAAAATTTGGGTTTACGCAGATTGGGAGTTCCCGGAAGAGGCTATATTAATGGGTTTTTTAACTTCTCAACGCGTGCGTGGCAAAGAGATTTTTTCGTTTGAATATACGGAGACTTGGGTGAATAATCAGAACCCAATTTTATTCCTGGATCCACACTTGGGATTTTACAAGGGAAAACAATATTTACCAGAAGAGAAAAATAACTTTGGGATATTTCTTGATTCATCGCCCGACCGTTGGGGCAGGCTATTGATGCGAAGAAGAGAAGCATGGCAAGCAAAAGAGGAAGGTCGAGACGAAAGAACACTTTTTGAAAGTGATTTTTTGTTGGGCGTTTTTGATGGTCATCGAATGGGTGGCATACGATTTAAATTGGGTAAAGATGGGCCATTTATGAATGATCAAAAGAAAATGGTAACGCCACCTTGGACATCACTTCGGGAATTAGAACATGCTAGTTTACAGTTAGAGCGAGATGATGCCATGAACAATCCCAAATATGCGCAATGGTTGAGTGTACTAATTGACCCAGGATCTTCTCTCGGAGGAGCAAGGCCCAAAGCCAGTGTGATAGATGATAAAGGACATTTATGGATTGCAAAATTTCCAAGTTCACGAGATGAAAAAAATTCGGGGGCCTGGGAGATGGTATTGCACGAATTAGCCAAAGCTAGTGGTATTCATGTTTCGGAAGCGCGAATACAAAAATTTTCAGGCAAGCATCATACTTTTTTATCCAAACGATTTGACAGAACAAATGCCCAAAAGCGTATTCATTTTGCATCGGCAATGACCTTATTGGGTATTCAAGATGGAGCTGATCATGCAGAAGGTGTTGGATACCTGGATTTGGTTGGTTTTATAATGAAAAATTGTCCTGCAGCGAAAGAAGATTTGGAACAATTATGGCGACGAATGGCATTTAATATTTTGGTGTCGAACACAGATGACCATTTACGAAACCATGGATTTATTCTCGCAGATAAAGGGTGGCGGTTGTCTCCTGCCTATGATATGAATCCCAATGAAATGGGCAATGGTTTAACCTTAAATATTTCTGAAAATAGTAATGAGTTGGATATTTCTTTAGCTATAGAAACCGCACATTTCTATCAACTGAAAAGGGATAGCGCAGAAAGCGTCTTAAAGGAAATGTATCAAAAAATTTCAAATTGGCGCGCTGTTGCCAAGAAGCTTGGAATCAGTAATAGTGAGATAGAACAAACTAAGCGTGCGTTTCGGTTGGTGGAGAAGGCGTAGAATAATCAATTGGGAAACACAATATGTTTACCCTTGTCAAGTAAACCATTGTATGTATAAAGTTCTTTTGTTTCAATTTTGTATTTCATTTAGCTTTTCTTTTGTTTGCCACTGACGGTTTGCAGCAGGCGATGGTACGTTGTTAATTAAATTGTTATTTTGCCTTGTTGTAATTGCTCTAACAACGCACCTAATAAAGCCCTTGTAGCAGGTGGATATATTAAGGCTAAGCTAACCAGCCTTTTGATTTCTTTGTCCTCAAAGTCTTTGATGTAGCGAATAGCATCCAGCACCTGCAACAAAGGAATATTATCTTTGGTGATGATATTTTTTTGCTTTACAAAAGCAATGGTATAACGTTCTCTTTTAAAGGTAGGGCGAACCTGATTTTTACCGATTTGTACGGTATTGCTTACCTGTGTTGTTAAACCCAATTGGTTGTAAATACTGTAACCCGTTAGATAACCGGTTATTTTTCCGTTTTCTTCCAATAAGTCTTTTAATACTTGTGCCTGATTAGGTTGAAGGTTGCCAAATGGGGTGTTTTCGGGTTTGTAGTATTTTCCTTTGGATAGTTTGGCGATTTTGCCAGAAGCCACCATTCGGTTCAAGGCTTTTATTACCGCTTCTTTTTGGGTCACCTCTGTATTAAAATCAGAATAGGTGAATATATAGCCTTTGGGTAGCCTATCTATAGTAAATGCTATGTATTCAGATACTTTCATTCTTTTTATTGTAGAGCAAAATAACCCATTAAAATAGTAGAGCCAATAAAGCTAATAAATATTATTTTTAAAAAATGACTGGGCAATTTGCAAATTGCGTTTAAACTATACCTTGATATAAGTCCGCTATTGGAAATATTAAGTCATAATCATTCCAATTTAAATTTCCATCCAGAATTAAAAATTGCTTAAATTTAGATTCATCCAAATATTTTTTAATCGCGGGATGTGAAGAATTTTCAAGAAATAACTTGAAGTCGACTAATTTGCATACACCATCATTAAAAAATATTCTGATTGCGTAATCTCCAATATAAACAGCTGAATTGATTTCAATCAAATCAGTTTGACCATCAATATACTCTTCGACTATTTTCATTTGATTCTGGTATTAATTTTTTCAAACTGGACATTTTTGTGATAGACAAAATAATCTATCCATTTTTCAACAATATTGTCCGAATATTTTTCGAGGAATACCTCAAAATCCTTAAGCTTACTTCCAGTTAAAGGTCTGCAGCCTTTTACTATTTTAATCTTAATCTCAACAATTTCACCCTCAACAATATAAAACTCAGCTTTGCTTTCTAATCCATTATATTTTCCATGAACATGAATTGGCTCATGTTCATTAGTGAATAAAAAAAGATTAAAATACCTAGATATTCGAATATTTTTGGCATTTATTTTTTCATTTATACAAATTTACAAAATCTAGCTGATTTATCAATTAATCTTCAAAATGACAAAGTTCTATAAAAAGAAAAGGTGGGAGGCAAGAACCCCATTGATCCCCTCATAATGGCCAATTGTAGATCGTTTTCAAATCAAATCCTACCATTTTCTATAAATCCGACCGTCGAACAGGAACATCCATCTAACACTGTGAATTTAAACCGGTAAGGGTTAAGCATACCAAAACTTTTATTCCTTCTACCCGAACTTTATTATTCAAAGAAACAGCCAATCTTGGGTATTGGGTAAACTCCAAGGTGTATTATTTATCTCGCCTGTTAAGTTGTTTTACCACCAACGCCACTTTCATTGTTAAAGAAAATAATTGATTTCATGCTAAACCCTTTTAAAGATTTTAACTAAAAATGAAAAAGGCTGATCTTTCAGAAATTCAGGCGCAGGACTACCATTTTTGCCTAAAGCAGCGATGGTAGCTTCTACCCCTACGTGAAATCCATTAACAAATCCCAGGTTCTTAACGGCCTCTGAAATGGCAGGATTTCTATAATCATTTTCGTTTGGAAAATTTTCTGGTTGTGCTTTGCCATATAAACCTCCAGCATTTGATATTTCTATCCTATCTGAAAATTCATAAAATTTGATCGGGGCATTAGATTGGTAATTCTTATGAATTACGGCATTGAATAATAATTCTTTTACCGCTCGTAAGGGATAACTTGAAACATATTTTCCACCAAGTTCAGGTAACACTAATCTCACAATATTCGCTTTTATAAATCCTTCCATTTGCCCCAATTGGGTTGTCAAGTCACCATCGAAGCGGTGTTCAAAATCAAAATCACTCGCCTCATCTTCTCCTTGGAAACGAACATATTGTATCATTGCACCAGGAATAAAGAATCGAGGATTTGTTCCAAACATCAAAATACCGGCAAATGTCGGACAATCTTCTTTGATGTCATAAAATTTAAAGGAAGCCAGCAGTGATTTTAAGTCATTTCCATTTTTTGCTAAGGTATCTGCGTCAATAGCTGATGGTAGATACCTCAACTTAAAAAGTTCCAGACTAATGTCTTCTAAAGTGCTTCCCTTACATGGCAATACGTCGAATGTTTTCAAGAGTAAACTGCTATCATAGTGCAAATATCGTTTAAATAGATGATAATTATAATTATCGCTTCAATGAACGATTTTTCTGTATATCGTTGGTGGTGTGTGCTTAAAAACCTGAGTTTTTTTATTTTCACTGCAGCAGGTTGCTGCACTGAACTATCAGCAAGAAAAAATATTCCGTTTAAAGAAACCTTTCATTCCCAGAAAATCCAGATAATGCTATGCACTGGTCTTTGCACTTGCTGTTCCGCTTTTCTTTTCGAAATATTCCACTATTTCTTCGGGAGTTAAATTCATTATTTCTTTTGAAATTCGATCTCTTTGTTCGCGCATAAACTTTACTGCATCAAAGCTTTTTTTAGTATCCTTTTCTTTAGTTTTCATAATTCATTAATTCTCTTGGTGAACGAAATAATTCTTACAAGTTCTTTTGTTTCAATTTTGTATTTCATTTAGCTTTTCCTTTGTTTGCCACTGACGGTTTGCAGCAGGCGATGGTACGTTGTTAAATTAAATGGAAGGTTTCATCTTGATATTTCCTCCAATTGCTCTTAAAACTTTCAAAATTGTATCAAACTGTGGTTTTGCATTTTCAGCTAAGGCTTTATATAAACTCGGTCTACTCATACCAGTTTGTTCTGCAATTTTTGACATTCCAATGGCCTTGGCTATGTGTCCTAGTGCCACTTGAATATCATTTGAGTCGCCTTCCTCTAAAACGGTATTCAGATACTCATTGATCATTTCCTGATCATCTAAATATTCCGCTATGTCAAATTTACTCGATTTCATCATTACTTTTTTTGATAGTTACCTCAAATTTTCCAGGCTTTTTCTATGTCCTTTTCTTGCGTACTTTTATCCCCTCCTATTAACAATAAAATCACTTGTTTTTCGACAATTTTATAATAAATCCTGTAACCCTTTCCATGAGTAATTCTCATTTCTGTTAGACCATGACTGACGGGTTTTATGTCACCTAAATTTCCTAATTCAACGCGCTGAAGGCGAAATAATATTTTAGCCCTGGCAGTTTTGTCTCTCAATTTCTTGAGCCACATGTCGAATTCTATTGTTTTTTCAATTAGATACACATACAAATGTATTCACTTAGATACAATTATACAAGTTTTAAGTCGTATTATTTTCGGAGATTGCCTTTTCAATGTCCCTAACGATTTGCGGCTAAAGAAAGTTGGCGATTTTGAAGCACAAACTTTCTTTTGGAAACCACATTTTTTTAGCCGCTGTTATGGGCTGTGGCTTGCACCTAACAGCCAATCTATAACGTTTACTTTATGTATCCCTTCAATATTTGTTTTGTCAAAGTCGAGTGTCAGTAAAAATTTGGGGTAATTATCACGAATATTTCTAAATGCCGAAATTTCACGTTCAAATGTTTTTTCGTCATTAACAGTAAAAGCTATTTGATAATATTCGCGTTCATTATTCGGCTTTTGCACCACAAAATCAATTTCTTTGTCATTATTTTTTCCCGCATAAATTTTTCCGCCACGTCTGAGCAATTCAAAATAAACAACATTTTCCAATTTGCGACCTAAATCAGCATCATATTTATTCGTTGTGGTAATATTTTTCAATCCTAAGTCTACTAAATAATATTTGGGGTTTGTAGAAAGTAATTCCTTTCCTTTTATGTCGTAGCGTGGTGCAGCATATATGATATAGGAATTAGTTAAAAATTCCAAATATTTGATTATTGTGTTATGTGATATTGTTTTATTGGAATTTTTATTGAGTGTAGCGGCAATATTAGTTGGAGATACGTAAGATCCAATACTATCAAAAACTAAACTGATTACTCGTTGTAAGTTGTGTAAGTTCCTTAACTTGTAGCGTTGAGCAATATCTTTGATTACAACCGTTTCATAAATAGATTGCAAATAATCATTGACTAAATTTTCATTTCTCTTGGCTAAGGTCACTGCTTCCGGAAAACAACTTGTGTTTATGTATTGGCGAAAAAGTCTGTCTGTGTTTTTTTCTTTGCTATATGCTAATGTGTATTCCAAAAAGGAATAAGGTTGAACGTTTATTGCTATATAACGTCCTGTGAGTAAAGTTGCTAATTCACTTGACAGTAAGTAAGCGTTTGAACCTGTTACGTACAAGTCAATATTTTTTTTTCTAAATAGACTGTTAATTAGCTTTTCGAAATCGTCCACTAACTGGACTTCGTCAAGAAATACATAATACTTTTCATCTGACTTTATATTCTTAATGATTTCATCATAAAGTGCAGTCCAATTTGTTAAGTGTATGTTTTCGCGCTCTTCAAAATTCAGAAAAACAATGTTTCTTTTTGCTACACCACTTTCAATGAGTTCATGCTTGAATGCTTCTAACAAAGTAGATTTCCCACTGCGTCTGATTCCAGTCACAACCTTAATGAGTTTTTGGTCTCGCAGTCCCCTTAGCTTTTGCAGGTATGTTTCGCGAATTATCATTTGTTTACGAATTCCGTTTTTTCGATTTCTAATTTGAGCAAAGGTATAAATCTTATTGACTAAAAATCATTATTTCCATATTTTTTGTCATTATCTATTTTGCCCATAACTCCCTTATACCCGAAACGAACTTTCGTATGGTCACCCATTTTGGTATGTATTAGCGAAGGTTTGTTTCGTTTAAATAATTCGCTAATTGTTACCCAAATAATAACGGATAAAGAGCATTGGTAAACTCTTTTCTGTAAATAGGTTCTCTGGCTCAGTTTGCCCCGGATTTAGTGGCTCAGTTTGAGGTTCTTCGTCACTTTTGGTAATTACCTTTATTTTAAGCTGACATTCTTGCTAATAAAACCTTTTTCAGTAAAGATTCCAGTTAATATTGTTCCCGGTTCTTGGTCATTCCTATTTTTCTTATTAAAACCAATTAAGAAATTTCACCAAAAGTGACGAAGAACCAATTTCAGCCGGATTTTCCAGTCTCTCAATTTCTTGAGCCACATGTCGAATTCTATTGTTTTTTCAATTAGATATGAATGTATTCACTTAGATACACTTTTACAAGTTTTAAGTCGTATTACACTCTGAGTTTGGTTTTTCAATGTCCCATAAGGGTTTGCAGCTACACGTAGGGCGGGCGATTCACCACAAATGTTGATTAAAAGTACAATGTTTGAGCAACCACAAATCTGTCTTTGGAACACAAAACCCCGCCTTTGGGGTAGGTGCTGTTAGGTGCTCGTACCTTTTCATGCGAATACCAGATCTTCATTCTCAAATTTAATTTCAGGCTTATTTAATTGATTCAGGGAAGTCCTTATTCTAACTCGATCTTTTTCAGATATAATTGTTGGGATCAAATATTCTAATTTTATTCCAAATAGTCTGTGCAATATTATTAAATCACGCATGCTAAACGGACTTACTCCA
>CANMVX010000048.1 GCA_947501115.1 Haliscomenobacteraceae bacterium | reverse complement strand
TGAGTCACCAATCAAGGTACCATCATTATACTTAGTAACCTTTAAATTTTCCTTTGTCCAGCATTGGGCGCCAATAGCAACCGTATTATATGCGTTTCCATCAAAGTCTGAAACGGTAGAGGTACCGCAAGTAAAGGTTACACACGGAACCCCAGAACAATTCTCCAATGCTGCCTTCTTCCAGCGTACCTTAATCTCTTCCAGATTATACAAGGCATTACGTTTTGTTGCCAAATTTTCCCTTTCAATAGATAGGTTGTTATTACTCAAAATATCCTCCTTGGGGCTTACCTGTGCAATACACAAAATAGGGAGCATTGTAAATAATAAAATTCTCATTGTCATTTTATTCTTTTTGAAATATGATAAAGCATAAATGTGGATGTATTAATGGGTAAAACCTAAAATCACAGCCGCCCATTCCTTTGAATTCTCAGAATTCAAAGGAATTTGTTCCAAAAGGACCCCAAAATTGAATGAAAATTAGATTTATCCACCTTCGATTAAACATAAAATGGAGAAAAAAAGGGCTGTGAATACAAAATACGCTAACAGCTTAAGCGTGCATTTCCTGTCTGAACTTTGATTTTTATGATTTTTTTGATTTATATGATAGATTATTAAAAGGGAAACCCGCCGGGGAGAAGACGCGAAGCATCGCGTCTCTACATGGCAAAAATGCTACCCATAATCCGTGAAATCCAGTAATCCCTGAAATCCGTGATTCAGAAATGGGATTTGAAGGAAAATATTACATCAATACCTGCCGGGGAGAAGACGCGATGCATCGAGTCTCTACGTGGCAAAAATGCTACCCATAATCCGTGAAATCCAGTAATCCCTAAAATCCGTGATTCAGGAATGGGATTTGAAGGAAAATATTACATCAATACCTGCCGGGGAGAAGACGCGATGCATCGCCTATCTACATGGCAAAAATGCTACCCATAATCCGTGAAATCCAGTAATCCCTGAAATCCGTGATTCAGGAATGGGATTTGAAGGAAAATTTTAAAAGGGAAACCTACCAAGATGGATGACCTGACGGTGCCGGGCCATTGTTCCGACAATAGGGTAATGCATCCGTATCCGTAAAAGGGAGAATGCCATTCGCCCCTACATGGCATAAATTATGATTTCTTTGTTGTCAACAACATGTACTTCCCGACGAATACGGTCTTCCCAGGATAATTCCGACGCGCTTTTCTTCTCGAGAAATACCATATATCCTGTTTTTTGACCCAGTCTATCCAGGTAACGGGCTAATTGTTCAATGCCTTCTGGCTCTGACCATTTATCATGGTGCATTTTTATCTCAATCGTAATGACTTGTTCTTTCCAAAAAACAACCAGATCTGTCCGTCCATTTCCTGCTGCCATTTCCCTTTCGATGCGTCCTCCCCCATTAATGACCCTTTGTAAAAAAGCCATCAACATCAATTGGTGTCCCGCTTCCTTGTATTGATATCTGTCAATCCACGATTCAGCGTTGCGTTGATAAAATTTAGTGAATGCGTCCAGTAATTTATCCATATTCAGTGTGCCGTCGGTATTTAAATACCAACTCGTTTGAGCAATATCCTGATTGATGCCAATGGAAAAGCCTATGGTCAGAATGCGGGTTATAATTTCTCTGTATATCGGATTAGCAAATTGGATAGGATTTCCCGTGCTGATTATGCCCAAATCGCGGCAATATCTTATGGCATCATCCGCTCCATCAAAAGCTGGAGAATCACCCGTGATGATACTCATGATAATAGGTCGAACCCTCGGATCATCAATCTTGTCCGCTAAGCTGTCCAGATGAGTTTGTCGCTGTTCTATGAGCCGCTCTTTGGCCAATTCAATCAAGTCCAGGGTAATTTTTTGGGAATAATCATTCTTTAAAATTTTACTTACCGCCTCATTGGCCAGCGCGTTAGTCAACCAGGGCTGTCCACCCGAATAGGCATATAACTTTTCTAATACCTCTTCTGAAAAAACCTGACCAGTATCCTGGGTATGTTGGTTCAATAATCCACGCACCTCTTCTTTTGAAAAAACAGGTAGAAAAAAGGATTCTGCTTTTATGTTAAAAGGAGAACCTGAACCTATTGACGGATTATCTGCCCGGGCTCGCATGCGAAAATCACGAATATCTCGCAGGCCTACCAGGGCAATAGATTGAGGGAAAAGATTAGGGCGGGTTTGAAAGCCATCCCGTAATTGACGTAAGGTAGAAATGAGGACGTCGTCATAGAGTGCATCTACCTCATCAAGCAATAAAACCAATGGTTTATCTAGTGAATTGCACCAATCGGTAAGATAATTTCTTAGTAATAAGTTACCTGGTGAATAACCATCCGGATTTGGCGGTAAAGCATCGGGCAATAAAAAAAATTTAGACGTCAAATACAAAGATTGTATAAACACCTCATTGGCCGTTTCCACGGAGATACTGTTATAACCCGCTGATTCCAAAGAACATACCACAGATACATAATTTCCTTCCTTATTCAGGCGGTGAGCCAAAGCATGCAAAAAAGTAGTTTTACCTGTTTGCCGGGGTGCATGAATGAGAAAATATTGCTTTGAATTAATTAAATTCAATATATTATCATACATATTCCGAAATGGATCTACCATGTAGTGATCTTCAGCATTACACAAGCCCGTGGTATTAAAGAATCTTTTCATTGTCTAAAGATACGCCTTTTTGTTGTAGGATGTGCGAGGTACGAAGATGGAGGAGAGGGATGACTTCGTTCTGGATGTTACGAAGATGGCGGCTCTGTGCCCCTGTGTGATGTAGTTCGACACGCAAATACCTTAACCCTGTTCACCATGTTCTTCCGCCCCGTTATATGTTATTCTTTTTTTGTTTAATTTCTCTGATATATTCATAAGGAAGTTTCCCTGTCAATTGTTTGAAATTTTGCATAAACGCTGAATAGGACTTGAAACCACACGCCTTACCTAAGGTTTCAAGGGTCTTGTCTGTTTCATCCTGATTATTTATAATACCTATGGCATACTCAATTCTCATCCTATTGCGCCAGTCAATATATTTTTCATTATTAATTTTATCTAAAAAAAATCTAATATGATGAACTGGCAAATTAATATCTTTTGCCAGACTATGAACATTTGTGTCAGCTTCTAAAAATTTATTTTGATTTATCCAGTTTTCAAGTAAAAGCCTAATTTTATTCATGTAATCTTCACTAAATGAAAAGCTTTCTTTATCATTATCAACAAATCCGTTACTTACATTTCCATTTTCTTCAGACATTGAGCTATCCGTTGGAATACCATATAGGATCTGCGGAAACAGGATAAGTCCAAGAATTAATATTAATAAGCCAATAAAAATTGAATAAAATATCAATTTTCCTTCATGTTGAAAAGAAATTTTATCCTCTAAAGTAAAAAACAAAAATCCAACCGTTGCAAGTAAAAAGAATAAAAGGGTAATAATTAAGGAAAAAAAATAAAGCCAGTTTTTAACTATTTTGGTATGATTTATACCATTATCTATTGATGATTTTTTAAAATTCTTCTTTACAAGTAGCACCCAAATCAAAAGGATGTAAATAGAAAGATGGATTGCCTTAAGAATATAATTAATTCTCATAGGCAAAAATTGATTTATTTTAAAATGGCTAAAATTTTTCCATGAATTATTCAGAATTTCATCCGTTACCTGATATTGACCATCCCAACCTGATAAATTATTCAGTAATCTTCCCGAAAAAAAAATAGCAAAAAAAATAAAATGAAACCAATCAAATTTGGAAAGCTTTGCATTATCCCTCAGGATGGACCTAACATAAAGAAAAGCTAATGGACCTACCGCATAGGCTGTAGCATTAATTGGAACATGCAATACAAAGGAGATTACCTCAGCAGATTCGCTAAAAATATAAATGTAATGAGATAAAATAATGAAATTGAAAAAAAACAGAAAAAGACCCAGATAGATATTAGCAGACCTATAACCCTTATTATAAAATATTACTAAAGCCGAAAAAAAACACCAAATCCTCCTAACAATAAAATCATATCTATCTACTATTAAACCGCTAATCATTATCAAAATAAAAAATAACTCTAAAATCCAAAACTAATTCTAAATATATTTTTTTATACCACAAGGTGTTTCCGTTAAAAATCGTTTCATAGGTTTGTGGAAGGCAAGAAATCTGTGATGTTCCTGTGCTGACAAGATGATGCATTCATCGTCTTGTCCATAATTTTTCGTGACCAGCATGTATTTTTCAAAATAAAAACGCCCAAAGGAATCCATTTACCAGGTTCCCCTGGGCGCTTTTATCAACTTTTTTATTTTTCTGCCTAAGGTGTTGTCACAATGTTCGAGGGTAATGAAATATTTGAGAAACCTACTGCATTAATAGCAAACACCTTAAAAGTATAGGTCGTTCCAGAGATTAATCCTATCACGACTATAGGTAAGGTAGGAGGGCGAGGGGCCGTTTGACCGACGCCACCGGAGAACGAATAAGTCACCATATAGCCCGTGATAACACTGCCCCCATTACTTGCAGGAGCAGTAAATGCAACACTCACACTGTTGGCGCTAAGAACTGTGGCAACCACATTCGTCGGAGCATCTGGAGCAGTAATCGGTATTACAGGTGTCACCGCCGTCGATGCTGTAGAAGCCTCTGAATTACCTATTGCATTCGTCGCAACAACCCTAAATGTATAGGGCGTAGTATTTGTTAATCCTGTCACGTTGATGGGTGAAGAAGGACCCGTCGCAGAGATACCTCCAGGACTAGACGTCACCGTGTAGCTCGTGATAACACTGCCCCCATTACTTGCCGGAGCCGTAAATGCAACACTCGCCGAGGCATTTCCTGCTGTAGCAACAACATTCGTCGGAGCACCTGGAGCAGTATTTGTAACACATGGTACCCCAGGACAATTCTCTAATGCCGCCTTCTTCCAGCGTACCTTAATCTCATCCAGATTATAAGAAGCTTTTCGCTTGGTATCCAAATTTTCCTTTTCTTTCAATATGTTATTAACTGGAATTTCTTCACTGGGAGTTATCTGTGAAAAACACATAAAAGGAAACATCATTAAAAATAAAATTCTAGCCATCACTTTATGATTTTTTAAATTTGTTAATGCACAAATGTCAAATCATTCAACTTATTCCTAAAATATTTCATCCTTAAATTTCTTTGATTTTAATGAAATCAAAGAAATTTGTTCCAAAACGAACCCCAAATTGAGTGAAATGTGAAAATATTGTCCTTTTTTTGAATATGAAATGGAGAAAAAAAGGGGTGAGGATACAAAATACGCTAACAGCTTAAGCGTGCATTTCCTGTCTGAACTGTGATTTTTATGATTATTTTGATTAAGAGGATAGATTATAAAATTGGAAACCTGATGAGATGGATGACCTTACTATGCCGTGCCATTGTTCTGACAATAGGGAAATGCAACTGTATCATGAAAGAGGCTGTCTAAAAGCCTGAATGAATTAAAATTATAGTGTCAAGATGGCGAGGCTATCTGTGAGTTTAATCGAAAGTAGATATCTACAAATTAACATTACGTTTAAAACGAAGACGTTCTCTGTAATCCTCAAAATCCTGATTCAAAACCGAGTGTTAGTGGTAAATTTCAACTTTATAACCTATCGTAAAAAGTAGCATAAAATAAACGCTATCCATAATCCGTGAAATCCTGTAATCCCTATAATCCGTGATTCAGAAATGGGATTTGTCATTGAATATTACATTGAAACCTGCCGGGAAGAAACCATTTGTTTGAAACTTTTAATAAAGGTTGGTTAAGAAATTCCATTTTACGAGGGTATTCGCTACATTTACATAAAGCAACCCAGCTGAATACAAACTATCAGATTTCATAGAAATAAATCCAAAAGTTACATTGAAATCAGGCTTTGAACACTCTTTTGTTGAAATGAAAGATTTGAGTGAAAGCCAAAAATTTGTTTTGCCGTCTCAATTAAATGAGACTAAAGGTGGAGGAAGTGTTTAAAATGGTAAAATATGTCAAGTAAAAGGACTTATATACCTGAATTCCGGAGATATTCAAGATGGCAAATTTTTGCACAATAATTTTTCAAATCCTGAAAACTTACCCGGTCAAGCAAAAAAATCGATTGAAATAGGTGACATTTTGTACAGTGAAATAGAACAGCTAATAAGAGAGATTTGCATCTGTAAACTTTGATGCAAGTAAATACGTTATTTCAACTAAGTTAATGGTAATGCGGTCAAAAGTAAAAATCAATTCATTGTTTCAATATTTTTACCAAACACAACAAGTATCAACCAAAAAAATATCTTTACCTGTTTTTGATTTAGTAAACACATTTATAGAAATTGCTCTAAAACCTTTCTATGAAAATCAATGTCAAATTAAAGAAGAAAATGAAATGCTCATAAACCTTCGCGACACCCTCCTCACCGAACTCAATTCAGGAGAGTTGGAAGTAGCAGAGATATTGGTAGAAGATAAAAATAAATACAAAAATGAGTAAAACATTTAATTTATATTGTGATGAAAGTTGTCATATAGAGCATGATCACAAACCTTATATGTTCTTAGGCTCTGTAGGCTGTGCATACAATCAAGTAAAACGTCACACAGAAAGAATAAAAGAATTAAAAGACAAGCATAAGTTTAATGCGGAAATTAAATGGACTAATGTGTCAAAATCAAAACTTCGTTTTTATGAAGAGCTAACAGATTATTTTTTTGACACCGATTTAAAATTTAGAACCGTTGGAGTAGATAAATCAAAAATAAACTACGAAGCTCACGGCAAAACGTATGATGAATTTTATTATACCATATATTACTTTTTGCTTAATAAGGTGGACCCTGCATACAATTACAATGTTTACTTAGATATTAAAGATTCTCTGAGTGCCAACAAAGTAAATAAACTTGAAGAAATTCTAAATAAAAAACTTGGAGTTTTTAGAAACATACAAAATATCCGTTCTCACGAAAGTATATTAATGCAGTTAACTGACTTTATTATGGGTGCCATCTCATATCAGCACAATAATATTGAAAAAAAGAATGCTGCAAAAGTTAAAATCATCAATAGAATTAAACAACATTCAGGTGAAAATTTATTGATATCGAATTACTCTAAGAAGTTTAATTTATTTTTTATTGAATTAAAATAATATGGCATTAAATCTGATCAAAAAATACAATCAATTATTGGAGTTAGGTTCTTTCAATGAATACCAAAGAATAGAATCATTGAGGAAAATATTTAAAAGAGATTTTGAAGAATTCGATCAAATAGTTTTCAATCAAAAAAAAGTAACGCCAACCCCTGTGGATGGTGTAATCAAAATGGAAACTTTGTTTACACATTTAATTACGGTTATGGTTGATAAAGTAACCAGAAAGCGGGAATACGATAATCATAGATCTGTAAGATTACACTGGGTAAAATATCATTTAGACAATGGCAAAAATGAAAATATGTATTTGTTCTCTGTCAAAGAACCAGAAGGTTATAGAACCTATTTTTATGATAATGATGAAAAATATGTTGTGGTGTTAGAGCCATTAAGAAATAAAAATGAATATTATTTACTAACAGCTTACTACCTTACAGGCAAGGATGTAAAGAGGGACAAAATAATGGCAAAATATACAAAGAGAAGACTAAATGAGATACTCTAAAAAAGCAAAAAACGCAGAGCATCTGGGCTTGCGTTCTTCGATTTCCTTCTTTCAACTGAAAGATGAACCTGATGTAAAAATACAAACATTATTTCAATAAGCAAACGTTTATGTAAATAAATATTATATGGCAGTAATTTCCGAAGACCATATCGAACAAATCATCATTCAGGAGTTCATTGACCTGGGTCATTCCTATGTCAATGGTGCATCCATTTCCCCACGAAGGATTGGCAAAGGACAGGGAATATGACGAGGTGGTATTGAAATCATGGTTAAGGAATGCCATGGCCAAACTAAATCCGGGTGTTCAGGCAAGATGCACAGGAAGAGCCAATGAAAAAAGTGTTGTGAACCGATAGTCCATACCTTTTTCAAAACAATTATGCATTTCACAAATATCTGACAGACGGAGTGGACGTAGAATACAGGAAAGGAGATAGAATTGCAGGGGATAAGGTTTGGTTAATGGAACATCAAGGTTTAATATGTATAAAAACAGAGGGAGATCATGCAAAATATACAAGAAATGACTTAAGGCTCCTATTATAATTAAAACACATATTTCGCCTGTTCCAGAATTTATTATTTCTCAAATATTGAAACATCTTGGATTCAAAGAATCAAGATTTCATGTATATATTAAAAACCATTATTAGTACTCTTCCATCTGATGAAAACTATCTGAATGAAGGCCTCGCAGAATCAAATAATTTGTTTTCAGACCTTTTAGATATTGAAGATTTATGCCCGTAGATTTTTTTGCATCTCCTTGTACGAACCCTTCAGGTAATTGCCAAAAGGACAGCTTTGGCAAATGTTAACACCTTCTATAGGGAGTATCATTTAAAAATTAGTTGTTGTCAGATTTACCCTCATTATGATATCGATATTGTATTTTCATTTAGGTCAATACAAAATTTTGTGCCTTTTAAAAAATCAAGTCCTAAAAGTCCATCATAATCAGAGTATATGCCGTGAGCTATGAAATCATATACTTGAATAGGAAATTTTTCCACTATCAAGCCAAGTGATGAAAAAGAATTAAGCTCAAAAATTTTAGTGGTAATTATTCCATTAGCAGTTTCGATTTCTACGTCACCTACACTGTCTTTTAAGTCATACCCTAATAAATATAAGGCATTACTGTCGATCGTTGTATTTGTTGCTCCGGTATCTAAAATCATTTTCAATTCAAACTTATAATCAATTTCTACAATAACTACAATTAGCCCCTCTTCTGATTCCCGTTTGAATTTATAGGTCATTTTACCATGCGATTGAAAATCCCTGTAATTTTTCTGGCAGGTCGAAATGAACCAGTATAAATTATTGTGATTTTATCAAAGTCTGAGGTTTTGTCTCTTCCGATATAACAAACTTCTTTCTTGTCTTTACTATGAAATAAAGGAATACCAGAAATAACATCCATTTTACTTTCATCCAATATGGGATTCCCGAGTAAAACCCACTCGTCTGGATAAAGCACTTTAATATCCGAAATATTTATTGGATTCTCCATTTTATAATTGTCTTTACACTAATTTACGATTTTTTTGTCTTTAATGCAAATATCTTATGTAGATGACCTACCATTCTTAGGTCAGCTTTCACCAAGAGCTAAGCTATTTTTCATTTAATCGTAATGAAATCTGCATTTTACGATTTGAATCTCGTCATCTATGACCCTGTAAATTAATCTGTGTTCATCGTCAATTCGTCTGGACCAGAAGCCAGCATAATTAAACCTCAATGGTTCAGGTCTTCCTATTCCTTCATAGGAGCTTCGGGATATGTCCTTTAGTAACTCATTGATTCGCTTTAGTTTCTGCTTGTCATTCTTTTGCCAGAAAAGGTAATCTTCAAAAGACAATTCAGTAAAAACGAATTTCATTGATCTACCAGTTTTTTTATCATCTTCTTACCCGATCTCAGTGCCTCGATAGATTCATCCAATCTCTGTTGATTAATGCGGGAAGACAATTCATGTTGCGTGGTAATAAGTGAGTTATATTCCTCCAGAGAAATAATAACAACCCCAGTGTCTTTACCCCGATTAATTATCAATGTTTCAAAACTTTGCGTAACATTATCGAGGTAGCTCTTCATGTCTTTTCTAAATTCAGATAAAGTGGTAGTCAACATAAATGTACTTATTTATGTACAAATATACAGACAAAATAAGTGGAATGCAAGTAAAGATGCTAAAAGATAAAATTGGTGTTGGATTCAAAATACAATCTAATTTCACAATTCCTTAATCCTCATTGCATCGAAAGTCCAATAATTGTTCAATAATGAGCCTTTTTTATCATTTTATTTTGCTGATAATCAGCTTTTCAGCAAATCAGAAACATTAATTATTTAACATTTATAAATAATCCTAGAGAAATCAAAATCTGATATCTTACCATGATTTTTTTTCATTCTAAACAACTTTAGTATATTTTAAAAAGCTGAATTTTATTTTATTCTTTACTATTAAATATATTGGTCTGCCTTATTCATACTCATGGTCAGTAATTTTTATCTTAAATTATGGCTCTTATAAAAAAGTTTGAAAAAATTTATTTTGTCATTTGATATTTATGTAATATTTTTTTTAACTTTAGACAACGAAAATAAAATTTAATTCAGTTGGAGCGGGGATTAGGAAATGAATGAACATAAGGATTTTTAATTATAAAGTCTAAATATTGAAACCCATTTTTTAACAAAAAAAAGTCATGATGAAGAAGTTAACGTTCTTTTTTGTCCTACTCCTCTACAAAGGTTTATTTGCTCAAACAACTGGATTTAGAGCAATTCCAGGAGAATTTATTGTGAAAATTAAAGAGACAAGTATCAAGCCTGTCATTCTCCAGGTTCGCGATGGTTCCACAGATCGGGAAGCAAATTTCAAACTTTCATCCTCCGTTCGTACTCGCATCGAAGGGCAGCTCGCAGAAATCTCCAAACGTAATGGTGTTTCCCAGCCAGCGGCCGTTTTTACTGACGCTACTGTTGCTATGCTATTCCGCAATCTTTCTGACGACTTGGCTAAAAGAATATCCCAGGATCCAGACGTTGAATTAGTTACACCCAATTTTAGTTACCAATTGCCATTCTTACCTATTGAATTTCCAAAAATTTCTACCCAAGAAACAACCTGTGCAGTAAAATCTGCAGGTGGTCCTATTGATGGTTCAGCTAAAAGTACCTGGATATGGATTCTGGATACCGGCATTGACCTCGACCATCCAGATCTCAATGTACAGACATCCGCGGTTTTTGCCAAGTCTTTCATTCCTGGTGAAACGGTAGATGACGGACATGGTCATGGTACCCATGTTGCCGGTATTGCTGCTGCCAAAAACAACCTGTTTGGTGTGGTTGGGGTATCAGCAGGTGCCAGAGTTGTACCGGTAAAAGTATTGAATAATGCAGCGGGTAGTGGCAGTTATGCCGGTATTCTCAGCGGCTTAAATCATGTTGCCATGTATGATATCCGAGGGGATGTCGTTAATATGAGTATTCAAGGTTACCCTTTTTCCAATTGCGAAAACTCCAATACAGCTCTTCGCGATGCCATTCGTAATCTTGGTAATGCAGGCACATATGTTGTTATTGCAGCAGGTAATCAGGGTGACTGCGCTGGTTCAAGCAAGTGTCTTCCAGGTTGTATCAATGGAAATAACGTTTTTACCGTCGCCTCCATGACTTGTGAAAAAACTTGCTCCAGTTTCTCTAACTGGGGAAACCCCTCAGTGGACTGGGTAGCCGTAGGATCCAATGTCTATTCTACCTATAAAAATGGTGTCTATGCCACTATGAGTGGCACCTCTATGGCTTCTCCAGTCGTAGCAGGTATTATCCATGCGCGTGGAGGGGCACCTGTAAGTGCAGGTACAATTACCTGTTGTAATGGTGCTTACCGCATAGCAGTTCGTTAACCAATAGAAAAAAGAGCGGAGGGTTGCCTTGAAAATCAACTCTCCGCTTTTATTCTTTCCTCAGTGAATAAATATCATTTCAGGAAAGTATCTAAAATAATCATTAATGAAATCCTCCTTCCTTCTCATCATTTCATTCTTCGCTATTTACCCGAGAGCTCAAAAAGATATCTCAACAGATTCCTTGAAATGGGAAATACTAATCAGCGGCAATCAGTGTCTTATTGAATATGCAGAAAATAAGGTACTTAAAACCCCAGAGGAATTTCAAACACTTTGGAACCGTGCTTTCTCCAAAATGGATGTGCCCCCAGGTAAACCGCAGGTAGATTTTAAAAAATATCACGTGGCCGCTATATTTTTGGGATGGAAAAACAAAGGGGGCTACATCATTGACATTGATGATATTAAGCCAAAAAAAGAAGAAGTAGTTATTTATTTTTTGGAGAAAGAACCTGGTTCAACCTGTATGTCAGCAGCCGTAGTTGATTTTCCTTTCCTACTGGTAAAAATACCTGTCGGGGAAATTGATGATTATAGCTTCGTTCATAAAAAACTTACTTATAAGTGTCCCTGATTACGGGTAGGTAATAGCAAATATGATAAAATGAAGCAAGTCACAGCAGTTTATCTTAGCGTTTTCTCTGAGGATTGACCTTACCTTATAAATACGAATGCACTTAAAGTTTAGACCCCGACATTTATAGGAACACTCAATTTACAGGAAACTTCCTCCGCTGAATAGATGAATTTTTAGATTTTAACTAAAGTTTCGGAGTTGCTAAAAATATGATAATCAGATAAATAAAATCATAAAAAGTTTTTAAAAATATCTCTGAAGTAGGTGAAATTTACCCCTGACATTCGGTTCTGAATCAGGATTTACAGGATTTTGAGGATTACAGAGAAAGTCTTTGGTTTGGTGGTAGTGTTTATTCGTAGAGGTCTTGCTTAATAATTTTAAGGTATCCAGTTTTTTTATCATCTTCTTACCTGATCTCAGCGCCTCGATAGATTCATCCAATCTCTGTTGATTAAAACGGGAAGACAATTCATGTTGGGTGGTAATAAGTGAGTTATATTCCTCCAGAGAAATAAAAACAACCCCAGTGTCTTTACCCCGATTAATTATCAATGTTTCAAAACTTTGAGTAACATTATCGAGGTAGCTCTTCATGTCTTTTCTAAAGTCAGATAAGGTAGTAGTCAACATAAATGTACTTATTTATGTACAAAAATACAGGCAAAATAAGTGGAATGCAAGTAAAGATGCTAAAAGATAACATTGGTGTTGGATTCAAAATACAATCTAATTACACAATTCCTTAATCCTCATTGCGTCGAAAGTCCAATCTTGGCACTGTTTTCTTTTTTAGAAATTTGAGCTTTTTGAACGCCAACAAGTTCGCCTAGTTTTGCTTGAGTAAGATTACGTTCCTGTCTTGCATGCTTAATAGCCTGTCCTAACAAGTCTATTCTTAATTCATTTTCAAACGCATCACGTCTTTCCGCTCCAACTTTTCCTATGTGTTTGTCAATCATTGTGTCAAGCGAAACAGTTTTAAATTTATTTGTCTCCATACTCTCGTTTTATTATCAAGATTTTCTAAAAAATATCATTCCAGACTTAAAATATTTGTAAATTCATGTTATGAAAATACCAAGACTATATTTTGATACTTCTGTGTTTGGTGGAGTTTATGATATTGAATTTCAAAAAGAAACAATTCAACTTTTTGAAATGGTAAAATCAGGAAAAATAGTTTGCGTGTTCTCAGACTTAACTGAATATGAATTAGATAGCGCCCCTGAAAAAGTTAAGTCACATTTCATAAATATCAATAAAAAAACTATTGAATTTATTGAAATTACTAAAGAAGTCAATCAGCTCGCAGAAAAATATATTCAAGAGAAAGTAGTCGGAGAAACCAGTATGGATGATTGTAGACATATTGCTTGTGCAACAATTAACAAAGTTGACTATTTGGTAAGTTGGAACTTTAAACACATTGTCAATGTTTTCAGAATACGTGGCTACAACGCAATTAATATTAAAAACGGTTACATTCCACTAGATATTCGCTCACCTAAAGATATTATTATAAATGAAAACTAAAGAAGCTGTAAAAGAAAAAGAATTTGACACTGTTAAGTTTTTTAGGGCTGTAAAAGAAAAAAATTCAAAAGAAACCCAGGGAATGACTTTTGAAGAATTCAAAGAATATCTAAATAAACGAAAATTAAAAACGGTTAAATAAAACCTTGCGCCTTTGACAAGGTTCCCCATCAAGCCTTACTTTTTTACATAAGCTTTATTCCATCAACATGATCGCTGATAGCTGTTTAATGCTTTCCCAAATATTGTGGATTCGCGCGTTCTCATTTTCCGAATGTTGATTATTGTCATGATTGGCAATGCAAAGGTTGACCACTTTTGCGTTCAGGTGCTTTTCAAATAAAAACAGCGGCAAACTTCCCCCAGCCGTAGGAAACGTTAGTACTTTTTCTTTAGTTGCTCCCTGTACGGCAGCAATAATCTGTTTCGCAATGGGCAAATCCATAGGGGTTCTTTGGGCATTGTAACCTCCCCTGTCGGCCGTCACTTTTGCGATTTTGCTATATTTTGCCCGTTCCTCATCCGTTGGATTTCTATCAATGACATAAAATCCCTGCGCAACGACATGATCCTTAACTCTCTGTATTTGCCGTAAATAATCTGTGCCCAATACTTGCCTGAGATCAAGCGTCACAGCAGCTTCTGTTGGAATAACATTACTCGCCTTTTCACCAACATCGGCACTTCGAATACCGTTAATGTTCAGGGAAGGATATTGATAGGAATCAAACAGGGAAGTACCTACCTTTTCCGGCTGAGCAATACCCAGTTCCTGTTGCATTTGTTTATCTATGGAAGGTACTTTGGAAAATGCCAGCTTTTCACTTTCAGTAAAGGGAATGGCATCTTTATAATAATCCTTAACAAGTACGCGCCCTTCATCGTCTTTCATAGAGGCTAACAGCCGGACCAGCGTGTGCGCCGGATTGGGGGCCCAATTACCATAATGACCACTATGAAGGGGTCTTTTGGGACCAAATACGGTAATATCCATGTTTACATCTCCCCGAACACCAAAATCTATTAAAGGCAAACCCGATTGATGAACCGGGCCATCAGCAATAATCCACACATCGGATGAAAGCAAATCCTTATGTTTATCTAAAATTTCACCCAAATGAACGGAACCAATCTCTTCCTCCCCTTCGAAAAAGAATTTGATGGAACACGAGGGTTGTAATCCACTTTTTACTATCGCATCATAAGCATGAATAATGGCCATAACGCCAGCCTTATCATCAGAACTACTTCGACCTGAAATTCTCCATTCAGGATTAATTGGGCTTCCAACTGCAGGGAAAGGGATAATTTCACCCCCTTTATCGATAGGCTTTGAGAGAAATACAGGTAAAAATGGTTTTATAGCGGGATGCCACTTTTCAGGATTAACAGGTTGCCCGTCGTAATGCGCATAAAATACAATCGTTTGTTTTGCATTAGGCACTATCACTTCCCCATACACCGCTGCGGGTGTTCCTTCCGTTTTGGAGTCAAGTAATTGCGACTTAACCCCTCTTTTTGACAGCATTTGTTGAATAAAAAGGGCATTTTTATTAATATCCTCCTTATTCAGTGCAAAATTAGGCAAGGAAAGGAAGTCAAAATATTCCTTAAGTATTTCCCGCTCATTGGCCTTACAAAAGGAGGCAATGCGATCAATCTTTGTCTGACCATTCAGGCAAATAAGATTTACAAGGGATATGAAAGTAAGGATACCAATTAAACGCCGCATGAGTGGAAATTTAAGATTAAAAGCATTACATTTGAAAAGCTTAGGTTAAAGTAAATAATATCGTATGAATAACCAAAATTTATTTCTTGGAATATTCTTGTTTTTTTGCCTTCCTACGTTCATCATGGGTCAAGAGGCAGAAAAATATAAAGGAATGTGGAAAGGGGAATTAAATGATTCAGTTGAAATATTTGAATACATTTTAAACATAGATAAAGTAAAAGGGAATGTGTTTACTGGAACGACCTATTCAAACGGGAAAAACTTTTATTGTGAAACGAGTATAAAAGGAGTCATTAAAGACAATAAGATCAATATCACAGAGGAAAAAATAATAACTACTAACTATCCGAATAAAGCAGCGCTTTGCTTACTTTCTTTTTTTCTGACCATTGAGAAAACCCAACTATCGGGTAATTTCATTCCACGAAATAATTTTTCAACCTGTGGAGATGGCTCCGTTATTTTTCGAAAAATGGAAAAGAAAGGACCCATCAAAGCTTAGAAACAAAACCATTTTTAAATTCATAAATTCATTCACATGAAAGCAAAAATCTTCTCTTTATTCCTTTTAGTTTTTTCCGTAATTTCTTTAAATGCGGCGCTTCCTCCTATGAAAGTAGCAACGACCGATGCTACAATTCAACTGTCAAGTGAAGACTTATTGGCACTCACTCCGGCCAAATATCAAGAATTGACTGGGGAGAAGTTAGGTCTCAAAGGTAAACTGGCCTTGTATTTACTCAAAAAAGAAGTAAAAAAGACGGGGACCACAGAACCTATCCAACTGGAAGAGGAATTAGCCAACACCGAAGGAGGCTTTAATCTGATTGGATTTTTGGCCGGATTTTTACTGGCTTTCCTTGGTGTATTGCTAGTATTCTTATTAGCTTCAAATAATAAGGCAATGAAGAGATCAGCATGGTTAGGTTTAGGGGTGTTATTGGTACTTGCTCTTCTTGGCATTGTTCTCTAATAAAACCAATCGAATACCAACACTACTGTAGGCAAAATAAGGCAAATCACTATCGCGCTTAGCGCTTCTTGCCATATATGCATGCAAACACCAGCTTCCTCCACGAAGGACCTTATAGGTTCCTTTTTCGGGTCCTTTAGGATCCTTCGTTGGAGGGACATATTTTTTGGAAAACCAATCACTGCACCATTCTGCAACATTTCCATGCATGTCATAGAGACCCCAGGAATTGGGTTGAAAACTACCAACTGCTAAGGTTCTTTGACGGTTCTCCCCTTTTGGATAGGTATGGTAAGGAAGGTCCCCATTATAATTTACCTGATTAGTAGATACATTATTCCCAAGATAAAAAGGAGTTGCCGTTCCCGCTCTACAAGCATATTCCCATTCTGCCTCAGTAGGTAACCGACAGCCAGCCCAGGCAGCAAAATCGTTTACCTCGTTCCAGGTGACATTGATAACAGGTCGATTTCCCCTTCCCCAACCTTCATCCTCCGGTTTTATTTTTCCCGTGGCTTCACAATAAGCATCGTATTGGTCAAAGGTAATTTCATATTTACTCATCTTAAATGGACCAACTGCAATGAAGTACTGAGGCTCATCCAATTCCCTTTGGGGTTCTGATGGTGGACTTCCCATCATAAAACTACCCCCCGGAATATCCACAAATTCAATTGAACTTTGTAAATCCCCATTTTTCTTTACCACCGATATATCTTCCTTACCAGCTATTTCTTCTCTAAGGTCACGTATTATTATATAGGAGACGCAAACAAAGATAAAAAGGAAAAATAAGGCAAAAACCCATTTAAATGGTAGCTGTCTCTTCTTCTTTTTATCCTCTAAAGGAACCAAGGCCATTTTCTCGTAAGTGGCAAATATCAATTTTTCAAAATCCTTACTAAGTTCATTGACATTCGCATATTGGATGCTCACATTCTTATTTATCGCCTTTTTTATTATTTGTTTAAAAATATTATTGTCACGTCCCAGATAAAGATTATTTCTGGATTTTAATAAAGCGCTCAAATTCTTCAGGATCAGCCCCAGACTATGAACATTACTGCTAATCGTTGGAAGGACATTCCCATTACATATTTCAGTAAACCAGGTCCATTTAATTTTTTCGTTATTTGTTATGAAGAAGCACGAAAGTTGTAAATCATTTAAAATGATTCCTTGTTTATGCATATAAATAACGCTTGCCAATATTTGCCTGTAATAATCTTTTATTTCCGCAAAACTTAGCGAAGTTAGTTTCGATAGATGTTGGTCAAATGGCTCTGCATCTTCTAAATTTTCCATTTCCAAGGCAACAAATCCATCCTCCTCAATCAACTGAAAGACTTGAATGATATTCTTATGTCCTAAAGAAATCCATTTATTGCCTTGTTCTACAAAAGCATTTTTAATCTCTTCCCTATCTATTAAATCAGGATTTAATACTTTTAACCACACTTTTTGGTTAGTTATATTATTTTCCGCCTGATAAATAGACGTATAATTATCGTCATGAAGACATTCAAACAAGGTAAAATGTGAAACTGACCTATTCATAGCCTTTTAAAAAGATAAAGTCATTTACTTTGGACAAAAAATACATAAAGGGCAAAACATACCTCAGCCTTATAGTGAAGCTCCTCTTGGGTTATCAAATCCATGACCTCTTCAAAATAGGATGTTTGATCTAAGACAATCGATTCATAATCATCAAAACTACCATCATATTCAGGATATAAAGGCCAATGCGAATCAATGTCAGAATAGCCATTTTCCCTCTCCTCCTTAGTCCATAAAGAACGGTTATTTTCCAGAACAGCCCATGCCAGGTCTAAAAAAATGGACTTATACATCGGAATATCCAACTTATACTCGCAGGCACATTTTAATAAACCTCCTATAACGCCTCTTACATCTTTAGAAGCGCATGCATTCACATACCCTAAAAATGTATCCATCTCATTTTTGAACCTCTCATCCTTAAAGGATTGTTCGAATGCTGGAATGGCAAATAATTGCTCCCTGGTTATCTCCTTCATTAAGCCTTTTTATAAGCATCAAAGTTACAACATTAAGCCATAACTGTTTCAGGGATTTTAATGTCATTTAATTCAGCCTGATATTGATTTAATTGCTGCTGAATGTTTAATGTATCTGTTTTAAAATAGGTTGTGTTGGCAAATAAATTCATATAATATTGAATACCCGCAGATAAATTATTTCTAAAGGAATTCCATTTTTTTATTTGACCCGATGTTATGATGCCCAAAGAAACATCAGTTATATCATTTTTCAGATAAGCAATATACAATTGAAGTTCCTTTATAAAAACGTGGGGTCGATTAACATGAGTCATCACATTAGTATTTCCATATATATGTTTAACCATATCAGACAATGAAACTACCTCTTTAAAATAGGCCAGATTAGGGCCCGGACAAATTACGACGCCCTGTTCTTGTCCCTTTATTTTTATATCATTTTCCAAATAGGCCGCATTTACTAAACCTACACAAAGGCAAGATTTTTCAGTAATGTTGGCTTTCAATTTTTCAAATTCAGTGGTCCCCATAAGATGTTGGGATTGATATAACTCATTCAATTTAATATCCTGATATTTTTTTGAAGCTGTACATAAACCTTTATCGTCCAATTCCTTACTAAGAGCTAACAAACCTTTTGGGCAGGAGCTACCCGCCTTATTCTCATTAATTCTTTTTTGTTTCCAAAACTCATTGGTCGTCCCTTTTACGTTGTTAAAAGGAATGCCCAACGGAGAAATATGGCTCAGATAGAAATCATCCTCCTTTGCATTTTTCAACAACTCGCGCGTTTTCGCATCAACAGCGGTAGCCTCAGGTACCAACAAAAAGGGAGAACCCCAACCCACTGCATTGAGCTGATAATGCTCCAATAAAAAAGAATGTTCTTCTGCTGTACCAACACCACCCTGGGCTGTAATTTTCAGCGGTAAAGGCATTTCCGGACAAGGTTTACCTTTTAAAGTTAGTGATTTAACCATTAATTCATGAGCAGAATCAATCAACTGACCTTTTTTCTCTTTAAATTCCTCCAAAATGGGACCCATTAAAAGACCGTCCGTTGCAAATGCATGACCACCACAATTCAGCCCCGATTCAATGCGATATTCGGAAACCCAAAGCCCCTTTTTAGCTAAAAAATTACCCTGGATCATAGCTGAACGGAAATCGCTCACTTTCAGGATAATTTTCTTTTTCAAGAAACCATTTTCATCCGGAAAAAAATCATCAAAATGCTCAAAATAACTATATAACCTGGGATTCATACCTGCAGAAAGTACCACCGAGGAAGACAGATTACTCTTTACAAAACCGCGAAGCGCGGCGTGGGCATCATTGAATTCAATGGGAAGCTGGACATTATCCTGATAATTATCTTTATCCACTTTCGTCATAATATTAACGTCGATGTCCCCTGCCGAAAAATTTTCCTCTAAATATTTCTTCACCGTGTCCTTTAAGGTAATTCCCCCTTCCATGATTCGCATCAAGCCCTCCTTAAACGTTGATTTATTAGGTAACATGGCTATGAAATGCAAGAGAGAATCCTTATTCTCGGACAATTCCCTTTTAAAATCATCAAATTTACTTTTGACAATAGTATCGACAAGATTCAGATAGCTGGTTATCCTTAAAGCACGGCAATCATGGCATTTATTATTCAATGCATGATAAGGTAAATTGAACTTTCTGCTATAAAAAGCATTCATTTTTTCAATAAGTTCGTCATCCATAATGGAAATAACGGAAGAAATACCTAAATGAGCCACCCGAATAGGGCTGTCAATGGTATAAGCCAGCCCCATAACGGGGATATTAAATGTATGAATGGAAGGGTGTGTCATGCTAAAGAATTAAACAATAATTCTCAAAGATGACCTATTGAAACGAATGATATGGTGACAAAAGTCATTATAAAGAAAAGGTTCGTTGAACTATCTCCACGGGCAAATTATCTTACCTGAATGGTTTAAAAAGTTGAAAATGAGATTCAATAAAATTAAAACGTTTTATAACCCTCTTCAGGTTTGTGAAAGCCATGCCGATAAGAACTATAGCAAATCACCCTTGAAACCTAAAAAGTTAATTCAATTTTTGAAAGACAAGCAACTGATAAAATATTTTGATATTCATTCAGCGTTTCCGGCCTTGACGAAAAATGATTTATTAACGGCTCATACCGTTGAATATGTGGATAATTTTTTGGAAGGAAAAGGTAATTGTGAATCCAATGGTTTAAAGTGGAGTAAAGAATTTTCCGAAGCGGTCTTAATAAATAATGCCTCTCTTTACGCGGCCATAAGAAATTCGGTGGTGAATCCTCACGAGATTAGTTTCAGCCCTTCCAGCGGTTTTCATCACGCTCGTCCCAATCGAGGCTCCGCATTTTGCACCTTTAGTGGGCAGGTAATCAGTTCATTAAAGATTTGGGAAGAATTTAAAATGGTAGGGTGTTATCTTGATCTGGATGGTCATTTCGGAAATTCCATTGAAGATTCAAGGTCTTTTACTCCCAACTTGAATCATGCGATTCCCCCCGGATTTAATTTTAACCCCAGACTTTGTGATGCTGAATACTTTGGTGAAGTTGAAAATTTTATAGTAAATAGTCTGGAACCTGCTGTTCTTGCAGGTCAAATTCATTACATAGTTTGGTGTCATGGCGCCGATTCACATAAGGAAGATCAGTTGGGAGACCAATGCAGCACAGAATGGTGGATGAAATGTGCCGATTATTTTTGGAAATGGGTGAGAGAAATGGATGCCAAACTTGGAAGGAATCTTCCTGTTTCTTGTGCCCTTTTTGGCGGTTATCGCGATGATGATTTCAACTCCGTCCTCAGTCTTCATACTGGAGATTTAATGTCCTGCGTTAAAAATTGCCTGAAGGTAGATGTTAATTATCAGGTTATTGTAAAGCCCAGGAAAGGGTAGAATGGGTCTTTTTTATTTTACAAAAACACCCATTCCACCTGCATCTTATTCCTTTTCCTACTTAGCCAAAGCCTTCAATTTAATTAAAATTGAATCATCTAGTTTTTCCCATGGGAAATTTTCATTCCCAAAATGCCCATACGATGCCGTTTGAGCATAAATGGGTTGCCTCAATTGAAAAACCTCGACCATTTGATTAGGTTGAACGGGGAATAAATCATAAACAACCCTCACTAATGTGGACAAATCGCAACGATGCGTACCATAAGATTCAATATGAATAGACGTTGGTTCGCTCACGCCGATGGCATAAGACAACTGCACCGTACATTTGTCCATCAAACCGGATGCCACTAAATGTTTAGCAATATATCTTGCTGCATAAGCGGCGCTGCGATCCACTTTGCTTGGATCTTTTCCAGAAAAAGCACCACCACCATGGGGACAACTTCCACCGTAGGTATCCACAACAATCTTACGACCCGTTAAGCCCGTATCGCCGTGGGGGCCACCTATGGTAAAACTTCCCGACGGATTTATGAGATACTCCGGTTTTTTATCCTTTATCCACTCCCCGAGAATGGGTTCAATCACTAATTCAATAACAGCCGTGCGAATATCTTCTTGGGAAATACTTTCGTCATGCTGTGTAGAAACAACCACCTTGTCCACCGAAACTGGCACCCCATTTTCATAGGTTAGGGTTACCTGAGATTTAGCATCGGGACGAAGCCAGGGAAGGGTCTTATCTTTGCGAAGGTCATGCAGTTTTTTAACGATATTGTGAGAAAGCATGATGGCTAATGGCATCAATTCATCGGTATCGCGACAGGCATGGCCAAACATAATACCCTGATCTCCAGCACCGCCATCTACTACACAGTCAAAGATTTCACTACTTTGAGTATGCATCACATTTAGAATGATTGCCTTATGGCAATTGAAACCTACGGCATCGTTATCGTAACCAATGTCCTTCAAAACGGTTTTGGCAATCCCAACGGGATCAATTTCAGCATGGGAAGTGACTTCACCGGCAATAACGAGTATATTGGTAGTGATAAGGCATTCGCACGCGACCTTTGATAAAGAGTCAAGCTTTAAATAAGCATCCAGAATAGCATCTGAAATTTGATCGGCAACTTTGTCAGGATGGCCAGCTGAAACGGATTCACTGGTAAATTGAAATCGGTTGTTCATAATATGTATTTGATTTAAGTGACCCTACATGACAAGACCATTGGGTCTGTTGCGGCAAAATCAAAACACAAAACAACGCGAAAAATAGCGCATCCAGAGGATAAGCGCCAATAAAACGACATGTTAAGAAGAAAAAATTCATTTCCCTTTGTTTTTGACATCAAGTCCGCATCATTTTACCACCGCAGCAGGGTAAGTGCTCGGTTGGTGACCTTTTGGTCTCGTGATACTTTTTTAAAATTGTTATAATATAAGTACGTAACAAGATGAGTTAAAAAAAGGTTTTACCTTTGATTAATATTTTTAAAAAACATGAGAGAAATATTCATACTGCTTTTCATTTTCATTGCTTTCAAGGCTATTGGACAAGAAAAATTAGTAGAAGTAAACGGAATAAGGTATAATTTCCTTTTAAAAGGTTTTGAGGGTAAATCAGATAAAGTACCTACTATCATTTTTGAAAGTGGTATGGGCGTTGATCTTGGAAACTGGGATAAGATAATCGATGAAATGTCAACCTTTGCTCCTGTTTTTGCTTATGATCGTGCAGGTATTGGAAAATCAGATAAAATTTTCACGATGCCCACTACTTCATTTGTCAATAAAAATCTGCACGACATTTTAGAAAAATTACAGATTAAACCTCCTTATATCCTGGTAGGCCATTCCCTGGGCGGTGTTTATATCAGGAGTTTTGCAGGATATTATCCAAATGAAATAGCAGGATTAGTTTTCATTGATCCTGCAGATTTCACAGAAACCAAGCAAGACTGGAATCAGATATTCAGACAAATGGGCGTACCTGAAAAGAAGATTGATGACATGCTTTATGAAAGACTTTATGAGCCATCGCCTGTCGATTCCTTGCATTTCGGACCGTGGAGTGAGCGGCAAACATTAACTCAATGGCGCAAGGCCGATTTTGCAGAAATCAAGTCCTTACCATTACCTAATGTTCCCATTCTCTTTTTTGTTGGTGGCAAATTTGAGGTGCCTCCACAAAACCGAAGTAAAGATTTTGACCAGGAGACCTTTTTCCATATAAAAAACAATTCAAATATGGACCGGTGGAAAAAGCTTATTTATTCCTCAAGTAAGGGCGGCTCACTTATATATCTGACCAATGCGGGACATTATATTCATAGGGATGAACCAAAATCAATCATTCAAAACATCAAATTACTTGTTGAACAATGAGGTAGGAAATGAAGATATTACATCAAATCACAGATTAACTATTTATTATTTTTTGCATCACTTTCAGTTAATATTTGATATTTAAATTTAGTAATTAATTAACTTTCCAACTTTAATTCTTCCAATGCTTTGCCACAAAAAAAATGACATGAAATTTAAAGCCTTACTCTTTTTAATTATTGCAGCTTTTATGGCTGACAATTCCTTTGCCCAAACAGCAGAAACACTCAATAATCGTCGAATCTTACTTCCAAATGGCTGGTCACTGACCCCGGTTGGAAAAAATTTACCCGTGGGGGATCTCCCTTTAAATCTGGTAGTCAGTCATAATAAAAAATTAATGGCTATTACCAATAATGGGCAATCCACCCATTCCATTGACTTGATTGATGTTGAAAAGGGAATTCGTTTGGACAGTATCATTATTGCAAAAGCATGGTATGGATTAACTTTTAGCCAGGATGACAAATTCATTTATGCTTCTGGCGGCCATGATAACAGAGTAAACAAATATGGTATTTCACAAAATAAAATAGTCCTTGTAGATTCATTCATTTTAGGAAATCCCTGGCCTAATATGATTGGTACAGCTGGCCTTGAAGTAGATGAGAAGCAACATAAAAAATTATTTGTTGTAACAAAGGAGGCAAATAGTTTATATGTATTTGATTTGACGACTAAAAAACTACTCAATAAAGTTAATCTTGGAGCTGAAGCTTACACCTGCAAATTGTCCGCTGATAAATCAAAATTATATATCAGTCTTTGGGGAAACAAAAAAGTATTGGTTTACGATATTTCAACAGAAAAAATATCTTCAGAAATTGCCGTTGGTGATCATCCGAATGAATTATTATTAAATAAGAAAGGCAATTTATTATTTGTTGCCAATTCGCAGGATAATTCTGTTTCGGTTATAAATACGAAAAACAACAAGGTGGAGGAAACCTTAAACGCTTCCTTATTTCCTAAATCACCAAGTGGTTCGACCAGTAATGGCATAGCTTTAAGTGAAGATGAAAAAACACTTTATATAGCCAATGCCGATAATAATTGCCTTGCAGTATTTGATGTAACGGTGTTGTCCAAGAGTAAATCGAAAGGATTCATACCAGTAGGCTGGTATCCAACGAATGTGAAAGTAGTAGGCAAAAGCATTTATGTAATCAATGGAAAAGGATTATCATCGTATGCAAATCCTTATGGACCCAATCCGGTAAATAAAGCACAAGTAGTGCGTAATCAAATGGGTGACAGCACTAAACCTGCAACTGTACAATATATTGCAGCCATGTTTAGGGGCACCTTAAGTATCATTCCGGAACCAGAAGCAGCAATATTAGCAGTATATTCTGAGGCGGTTTATAAAAATTCACCTTATTCTAAAGAAAAAGAATTATTGGCAGAAGGCGAAGTAGGTAACCCCATTCCCATGAAAGTTGGAGATAAATCGCCAATCAAATATGTGTTTTACATTATAAAAGAAAATAGGACTTATGACCAGGTTTTATCAGACATAAAAGGGGGAAATGGTGACACCAGCCTGTTGCTTTTTGGAGAATCGGTGACGCCTAACCAACATAAAATTGCAAGGGATTATGTTTTACTTGATAATTTTTATGTAGATGCGGAAGTGAGCGCTGATGGGCATAACTGGAGTATGGGTGCTTATGCAAATGATTATGTGGAGAAGAACTGGCCAGCATCGTATGGCAGTAAAGGAGGTACGACTGGTTCTTCCGCTTCTCTTAAAATCGGTAATAATAGAGATGGTTTTATATGGGATAATTGTGCGAGAAATAATGTGAGCTTCAGGTCTTATGGTGAATTTACGGCAGATTTGATGGGAACAAAGACAAAACTGGATGTCTTGAACGGCCACTTGGCCTATTTTGCCTCTTATAATTTAAGTATTAGGGATACCACCCGTTATTATCAATGGGAAAAAGATTTTGATTCTCTCATAGTTAATAATGCTGTACCTAATTTTTCAACTATCCGTTTTGGAAATGACCACACGGAGGGTATGCGTGCCGGAAGACCAACACCTTATGCACATGTGGCTGACAATGATTTGGCGGTGGGCATGTTTATAGATCATTTAAGTAAGAGCCCTATTTGGAAAGAATCGGCGGTATTCATCTTAGAAGATGATGCTCAAAATGGTCCCGATCATGTGGATGCTCACAGAAGTACTGCCTATTTGATCAGCCCTTACGTGAAGAAAAATTATGTGGATCATACCATGTACACCACATCGGGCATGTTGCGAACCATGGAATTGATATTGGGCTTGCCACCAATGACCCAATATGACGCTGGAGCAACCCCAATGTGGCGATCATTTACCAAAACACCTGATTTCACTCCTTTCAATCATTTACCTTCAAATATTAATCTAAACGATAAGAATCCTGCAAATCCAGGTATTTCTGCCGTTTCGAAATTATCGGAAAAATTTGATTGGAGCAGAGAAGATAAGGTTCCGGATTTGGTAATGAACGAAATCCTTTGGCAGGGCATTAAAGGTAAACCAGCTCCTTCACCAGTTCGTGCCGCTTTTTTAAAGATAAATGAAAAGGAAGAAAAAGGAGAAAAGGAGTAGTATATTTACTTGTTTTAAAAGCTATTTTAGGACAATGACACCACAAAAAGCTGTATTTTTCAGATGATGAAAAATACAGCTTTTTTAATATAGTTTGTAGGGGAAAATGAAGAAAGAACATAATTCTGAAGAATTTGAGAAACTCAAGTTCAAAAAACGAATAGCAGAACTGGAGAAACAACTCCAATCCGCTGTGATAAAAGCTATAGCTTTCTCTACTTTGGGTTTTAAATAAAATATTTGAAACGAACCAAAATTCAGCAATTTAGCAACTCCTAAATTTTATTATTTAAGAAATACTATTTTTCGGTCTTGGAATAATTACTTTGAATTGTTCCTCATCTACATCATTTATTAATTCAATATTGGGCTGTACTTCCAATAAACGCGTGATACCCGAACCAAAACCTCGGTAAATCATCCATTTGGAACCATAAGAAGTTAAAAGATTATTGCGTATCACTGCGTTCCCAAGTTTAATATTTTCAATTGAAAGACTATTAGGTAAGGCTCCGGGACTTATTATTTCAATCCGATGATCAAAAATCATAACACGAACTGGTACATTTTTTGAATAATCTCTATGGATTAATGCATTTTGCAATAATTCCTCTAAAGCAATCAAAGAAATTTCAAGTTGGCCAACCGAATTGAAATTTTGACCCGCCTGAACATAAAGCAGATTGGTAGTAAAAAACCTCAAGGTCTCTTCAAATATCTGAGGTATAGTCCCTTCTATATCCTGGCTACTTCGATAAGTATTACCACCCACGCTATTTCCAACAAAAGAAACCGCTTTAACACAAAAGGCAGGCCTGTATTTTTGAGGATTTTTAGCGAAAAATAGTAGCCCGCCCAGTGTAAGCTGACCCTTTTTCATAATATTTAAATTATTCAATAGTTTCTCCGACATATCAAAATCTAGCTCACTTTCTCGTTTATGTATCCGAGTAAGATAATATGAAACTTTAGACATATCAATGTCAGCGATAGTCGTTTGTGGAACAATCATCTCATCGAGATACAAAAGGCCACTTTGCTGAAATAGCCGAATCAATTCGTTATTGTCAGTTAATCTTCTTTTATCGGAACCCTGTTTTATCCACACAGCTCCATTTTTATCCTTATATGGTTTAGAGATACCTTCTGATATTTCTACGACTAATATTTTTTTAACCGATTCCACATCCACTGAAACATTTATGACTTCAGTAAATATAAACACCTGAGGATTAATCATATCGTTAGCAATATTTGCTAAAAGTTGATTATATCTTCGAATCTGATCGGCATTCAGACCTATCAATTCACCTGTTTTATCTTCAACACCAATAAATATTTTGCCCCCCTTTGCATTTGAAAAGGCGATTAGTTCGGCTGCCATGGCATCGTTACTATCTAATTCCCTTTTAAATTGCACCTTACTGGTTTCGCCGGAGCTAATAATATCTACTAATTCTATGATGGTCATTTTACCTATTTTGATTGCTAAATTTACCTCTTTTTTTTGAACATGACTTGTGCTAAAATAGGTTGATACAAAAAAGTTTGTTAATAAGAATATTTGTCTGGAAAAATGAAGAAGATTCTCAAGTAACTGGATTCTTAATAAATTCCTCCATTTTTAGTTTCAATTGTAAAAGTTTGGCCTTTGTTATTTGGTCATTGGAAAGCATTTTCATCCTCCTTAAACGAGCTTCCATTAAAGCGGTAGCTTCAGATACACTCTCCAAATCAGATTTATATCTTGAGTCTATTCCGTATTCTACATCCATCATAAGATTTTTATCTTCAGTCATTGTCGTAAAAATTTATTAAGCCAATA
>CANMVX010000047.1 GCA_947501115.1 Haliscomenobacteraceae bacterium | reverse complement strand
TTGTTGGTGGTTATAGCGAGGGGGTTCACCTCTTCCCATTCCGAACAGAGAAGTTAAGCTCCTCAGCGCTGATGGTACTGCCTTACGGTGGGAGAGTAAGTCGCCGCCAACCTAAATTAAAAAGATCCTTCATTAATTTGTAGGGTCTTTTTTTTTGTCCCTACCTAACCAATTTTCACAATATCCTGACCCCGGAGGGGTCACATGTCTCTTGCTATTTGGTCTCTGGCGGCACAAAATTTTCCATTGTACCCTTTGGCCCCTGGCGGGATAAAATGTTCCATTGTACCCTTTGGCCCCTGGCGGGATAAAATGTTCCATTGTACCCTTTGGCCTCTGGCGGGATAAAATGTTTCATTGTACCCTTTGGTCTCTGGCGGCACAAAATGTTTCATTGTACCTTTTGGTCCCTGGCGGCACAAAATCTATAAACATGCGACCCCTTCAGGGTCGATTTTCATAATGTCCTGACCCCGGAGGGGTCACATGTCTCTTGCCTTTTGGTCCCTGGCGGCACAAAATGTTTCATTGTACCCTTTTGGTCCCTAGCGGGATAAATGTCCATTAATTCCTTTGGCCCCTGGTGGGATATAATCCTATAAACATGCGACCCCTTCAGGGTCGATTTTCACAATATCCTGACCCCGGAGGGGTCACATGTCTCTTGCTATTTGGTCCCTGACGGCACAAAATGTTTCATTGCACTCTTTGGCCCCTGGCGGCATAAAGTGTTTCATTGTACCTTTTGGTCCCTGGCGGCTCAAATCCTATAAACATGCGACCCCTTCAGGGTCGATTTTCATAATATCCTGACCCCGGAGGGGTCACATGTCTATGGCTATTTGGCCCCTGGCGGTACAAAATGTTTCATTATACCTTTTGGCCCCTGGCGGTACAAAATATTTCATTATACCTTTTCCTGGCGGGATAAATTGTTTCATTGTACCCTTTTGGCCCCTGGCGGTACAAAATGTTTCATTGCACCCTTTGGTCACTGGCGGGATAAAATGTTTCATTGTACCCTTTTGGCCCCTGGCGGGATAAATTGTTTCATTATACTCTTTGGCCCCTGGCGGGATAAAATGTTTCATTGCACCCTTTGGTCCCTGGCGGGATAAATTGATTCATTGTACCTTTTGGCCCCTGGCGGCACAAAATGTTTCATTAACCACCAGCCAGTCACAATGTCTTTAAGCTATTTAATTTTATTCCATGTATTATGAATCCCTGTGCAGAGATATAAGTTATCATGACTAAGGCATGCATGAGTGTAATACCCCGGAATGCAGAATCAAATTTGTTTAAGGCTAAAATGCTGTCAGACAGTACAAATAAAATAGCTCCTAACACAATCATGTTGTGGGGTCTTTTTCCAATTTTTTCCTTTAAATTAAGCGTACTTAACAACATTGTACAAATGATCAATGCATAAGCTATGACAGGAATTTTGAGGGAGTTATCAATCTTTGGAACAAGGTAAGACAGGAATGCTGTCAGAAATAGGATTATCCCTACGATCCAAATTGGGTTCTTTTTGAGAATATTTTTACTTAAGGGGGATAATGTGGTAAATAATCTCGTGTAGAATAGATGTGCTATTAAAAAACTAACTAAACCGCCAATAAAAAACAACGGTTGATTACCAGGAATCATTAATATAATATCACCCGAGTAAGAAAATGCTAAGGCTAGGATACTCAATCTGAATAAAGTAGTTTTTGTTTTTTCTTCTATGCCATTCCATAAATAAAAAGTTAAAACGGGCATGAGAAGCACTTTTAAACTTTGGTGTAATAAGGGAATTTTTAATAAAATAGCCGTTACCTGTAATGCTCCAATAATGATGTAAAGAATTAAAATGTATTTGGATTTATTTTGCATGACCAGTTTTTTAAATCGTTGGATTTCTTTGACGCATAACCTCGTATAAAATGATACCGGCGGCGACAGAAACATTCAGGGAATTTATTTCTCCTTGTTGTGGAATGATAAATTTCTGATCGGCTGCCTTGATTAAACTTGGGTGAACCCCGTTTCCTTCAGCTCCGAGGATAATGGCAGTAGGTTCATGCCAATTACATTGTTCTACTGTTTTTTCCCCCTTTAAATCGCTAACGCTTACGATTATTCCCATTTCCTGTAAATAGGTAATGGTATTTGCAAGACTATTTTCTCTGCAAATGGGGATTCTGGTAAGAGCACCAGCAGACGTTTTAATAGCGTCTCCATTTATAGGAGCTGTACCACGCATACCAAGTATGATGCCGTCTGCTCCTAATACTTCAGCTGATCTGGCTATAGCGCCAATATTTCTAACATCGGTAATACTATCTAATATGAGAAAAACTGGATTTTCTTTTTTCTCAAGAATTTCGGGAAGTAAACTCTCAATATTCTGATATGAAATGGGTGAAGTATAGGCGATAACCCCCTGATGATTTCCAGAAACTACCCTATTCATCCTCTCTTTTGGCACAACCTGAAGCGGAATTTCATGGTCCCGGCATAAGTGTCTGATTTCTTTTTCTAACTCTCCCCGCAACCCTTGTTGAAATAGTATCTTTTCAATTGTTTTTCCAGATTCAACAGCCTCTAAGATGGGGTGTCTTCCATAAATAATGGATACCTCATTGTCCTCCATAAACTTTTTTAATTTTTTCCCGACGGTAATAAATTACAATTTCCCCAAAGGTATCTAAAAATTGAATTATTTTTAGATACTAACCTTTAATCCGGAATGCTACCCAGCATGGATTTCTTAGGTTAATTAGTTAATATTTTAATCCATTGATTTTCTTGCTTCACCGTCAGGATTATTTTGAAGAAGACACAAGTCATCTAATATCATAGTTTCACCTTTTTCAGCAGAGTAAGGCAGCCATTCTGGTAAACCTCCTCCATTTGGATTTCCAGTTTTAACAAATTGAATGAATGAATTAGCCATTTTTGTAGATAGTGCTCTAGGGCGTTTTCCTCCTCCAGTATGGGTAAACATAAGATCGGTATTATAAAACCAAAAGCAGATATCAATACAATGGAAAGCTCTCATTCTACCGTCAAATAAAGGTGGTTGCCAACCAAACCAGGATACATAAACAGGAGCCTTACCATTTTTTGATTTTGCATCTGCTGCAGCCACTGCATTTTTTCTATTGGATAAAATGAGTGCCCATATTTCAACGGGAGAAGCCGTTGGGAATTGTTTTCTGTAAGCGGATACAATAAGGCTGGATTTTTCACCAAATCTGGCCGATATTTTTTCGGTTATTTCTTCCCAGGTTACCTTCTCCAAGCTAGCGTCAGAACGGGAAGGTGTCCATTCATGAAAAGTAGTATTAATCATTAAAGGAATATTTTCCGACATTCCTCCAGTGAAAAAAGGTTCACTTGAAAGATGAATTCCATCTGAAACAGGTGAAAAACCTTCTCTTTGAATACCCATTTTTTTTGCTTCATCCGAAAATTTTGCAACGGTTCTATTGGCAATTTGAATAAATTCAAGCCATGGCATTTGTTGCAATTTTTCAAATTCACCTATTTTGAATCCAGCTTCTTCCAATACCTTCGTACCTAACTTTTCAGCATAGTCTTTATTTACTCCTATCAAAGAACTACCACTTAATGCGACGGCTTTATGGAAAAGTCCCTTTGCTGCTGGCATATTCATTAATGTGGTAACTTTTGCTCCTCCGCCTGATTGTCCGATAATGGTTACATTATTTGGGTCACCCCCAAATTGGGCAATATTATTTTTTATCCATTCTAAGGAAGCAACCAAGTCTAAGTTACCTGCATTTCCAGAGGCTAAAGGGCCACCAACACTTGACAAGCAACAATAACCTAAAGCACCCAGGCGATGATTAACGGAGCAAAAAACAATATTTCCCATCCTTGACAGATTTTCCCCATGGTAACCGTCTTGTTCTATGCCATTTCCATTTACAAATCCACCTCCATGTAACCAAACAATAACAGGACGATTTCCTTTATCTAAAGCAGGTGTCCAAATATTTAGTTTTAGACAATCCTCTGATACATCGTCGTAATTCCAATGATCAACAAAGGATGAAAATACGTTGGCATATCTTTTTTCCATTATTTGTGGGGCAGAATTACCCCACCAGATGGTCGGCTTAATATCGTTCCACGGCACCGGTTTTTGTGGCGGCATAAATCTGTTTTTTCCACTGGTATCCGCTCCATAAGGAATACCAAGAAATTGATGTATGCCACGTAAAATAAAACCGCGTACCTTCCCATATTCTGTTTGAGCAATAGCAATGTTATCTCCAATATGGAGTAATTGGTCTTCATCAATGTTCAAATCATGCGCCTGGGTGTTTCCAAGGGAAGTTTTAGGAACAGTCAATCCAATAGCGCCTATGCCAAGCGTCTGGATAAAGTTTCTGCGGGTTGCTTTCATAGTAAAGGAATTTTGGATGATTACAAGTTAACTAAAAAAATAATAATTCAATGAATAAAAATCCTTTTTGCGATTATTACGTTACTTTTATGAATAGGCAAAGATTATATTTTTTAAAATATAGCATAATGAAATTTTTAAGACAATTCACTTTATTTTTTCTTCTTATTCAGGGATGTATTTTATTTGCTCAACGTCCATTTGAAGTGGTTGATGACCTTGTAAAGGTGAGAAATATAGCTTCAAAATGGCCATTATCGGCAAATGATTTAGTTTCATTATCCGTCAGGGATAAATATTCAAGCGATCATAATGCAGTGGAACATATATATGTGCAGCAGGAACTGGATGGAATACCCATTGATAAGGCAATTTCTGGTTTTCATTTTAAAAGCGATGGTAAATTAGCCTATGCCACCAATGGGTTTTTATCCAATCTAAAAGATAGAATTATTCTAGGTTCCTTATTCAATAAACCCGGAATAAATGCTGCTGAAGCCGTTCGATTTGCCGCCATTGCATCGGGAATTTCGTTAGACGGCGTTACTATAAAGTCAAAGGAGACAAGCCAGGATGGAAAATTTTTATTTTCAGAAAAAAGTTTGAGTAAATCTGAAATATCGGTTTTTTTAGTTTTTGTACAAGAGTTTAATGGTTCATTGAAACTGGCATGGGAAGTACCATTGGACCATCCAGCTTCTCCTGATTATTGGGTGTATAAAATAGATGCTCAGACTGGAAAGGTGCTGTTGAAAGAGAATTATACTCTATATTGTAATCATGAGGAGCATAATACAAAGTTGCCTGTAACAAATAAAAGAGAAAAAACGTCTGATTATCAATTTTTTAGCTTAGTAAATAAAGGTAGTTATAGGGTGTTTCCTCATTATTTGTCTTCCCCCTTAGAAGGGCAGCGTTTATTGCTGAATGATCCCTCAGATATGATTGCTTCTCCTTTTGGATGGCATGATACCAACGGTACAACTGGGGCAGAATATACCATTACGAGGGGTAATAATGTTCATGCATACTTAGATAGAGACGCTGACAATAGTCCCGACGAAAAAACCATTGAAGGGGGCTCTGGTCTTGTTTTTGATTTTCCATTTGATATTTTAAAAACACCTGATAATTATCAGGAAGCTGCGGTTACTCAACTATTTTACATGAATAATTTCATGCATGATTTTACGTATAGGTATGGTTTTAATGAGGAGGCAGGAAATTTTCAGCAAAATCTATACGGAAAATCTGGTAAAGCAGGAGATGCTGTCAAAGCAGAGGGTCAGGATGCCAGTGGATTTAACAATGCCAATTTTTCTACACCGCCCGATGGAGCCAGTGGTAGAATGCAAATGTATTTATGGATGCCTGGTGAGGGTAAAGTGTTTACAGTGAACACACCAACGAATTTAGCTGCTACCTACAATGTTGGTCTGGCTACTTTCGGTCCAATCATTAGTAGTAATCCTATCTCAGGTGTTTTAATTGTTGCGCAAGACTCTGTTTCTTCTGCATTGGCCTGTGGAACATTGACTAATGCTGCGGCTATAAGAGGTAAAATATTGGTTGTTGATCGAGGTACCTGTAAATTTAAAGAAAAGGTAATTAAAGCTGAAGAAGCTGGAGCACTGGCTGTTCTGGTGGTTAATACATCGAATGATATTATAACAATGGGTAGTGATGGTACAGCACCCTTGCCTAAGATTCCCGTGGTGATGTTACCCTCCTCAAGCGGCAATGCCATAAAAAATGCGTTGAAATCAGGACAAACAGTTAGGGCTACTTTACAAGCAAATGCCAATGATATAGTCATAAGGGATGCTAATTTTGATAATGGCATCGTGGCTCATGAATACGGTCATGGTATTTCTAACAGATTGACAGGTGGTCCATCTTATACCAGTTGCCTAAATAATGATGAGCAAATGGGGGAAGGATGGAGTGACTTTTTTACAATGGTCACAGCAACTAAACCAGGGGATACCGGAAAAAAAGGCATTCCCATAGGGGATTATTCCGATAATAATGAAAAGGGTATCAGAAGGCAATCCTATTCTACGGACTTTTCAATAAATAATCAAACCTATGATGACGTCATTGGTACAACGGCACCGCATCCATTAGGTGAAGTGTGGGCTTCAACGCTGTGGGACTTATATTGGAAAATGGCTGATAAATATGGCTTCGACCCCGATATTGTAAATGGAAAAGGGGGGAATAATAAGGCAATTCAGTTGGTTATGGATGGTATGAAATTGCAAAATTGTAATCCAGGATTTTTAGATGGTCGGGATGCTATTTTTGCCGCTGATATCATCAATAATAAAGGTGAAAATGAATGTTTATTATGGGAGGTTTTTGCCAGAAGGGGACTTGGCCATAATGCTAAACAAGGATCCTCAACCAATAGAAATGATAATACTCAAAGTTTTGATCCGCTCCCAAGTTGTCTTAAAACAATGAAAATTGAGAAGGAAATTTCGCCTAAATTAGTTCAGCCAGGGGATACCGTTAGGGTTAAAATAACCTTGGTCAACCATCAGTTGAAAGCGGCAAATAATCTTAAATTTAAAGATTTTATCCCTCAGGGTTGTACCTATATTGCTGGTAGTCTTCAAGGTGGTAGAAGCGTTATTTTACAAGGTGATGTTCTAACTTTTTCAACATCTGACCTAAATATAAACGAATCATTAGTCCTTTTTTATAAGATGACTACTAATAACGCCAGGTTCTCAAAAAGATTATTTTTAGATGAATTAGAGGGGGGTGAAGTAAATTGGTTGACTGAGGCTACCACAGGTAGTAAGGATTTATGGTCATTAAAGACAGGTAATGCGGTAAGCGGTCAGTTTAGTTGGGCTATTTCAAATGGAAAGGATGCCACTGATGCCAAACTTAGGTTGAAAAACCAACCCATTATTCAGGGTACATCAAATCCAACGCTAACATTTTATCACCAATACGAGATAGATCCTGGAAAGGATGGTGGATTTTTGGAGTACTCAATAAATGAAGGTACAACCTGGGTACCTATGCCCGATTCTTTGTTTGTTAGAAAGGGTTATGACGGGCGCTTAAATCCAAGAACCGTTGGTTTTACAACGAGGGCGTTTTGGGGGGAATCGGATCAATTTCAATCTACCGTGGTTAAGCTTTCCCCATTTAAAAATGAAAAATTAAATCTCCGCTGGCGTTTTGTTCAATCGCTTGAAGGTACTGAGGAACCACAAGTTTTTGATGGCTGGAAGCTAGATGATATTCAGTTTATGGATGCAAATTGGATAGATGGAACAGTTTGTGCAACTGCTTCTGACGGTGCGACTGCCTGTGGAACAGCTATTTTAGGGGGTGCACTGGTTCAAACAGGTATTCAAACTTCGTTAGCTGCCGTGGAAGAGTCCTCATTTGATGTGAGCGCTCATCCTAATCCGGGGACAGATGAAATATTTTTAAATGTTAAAGGTGAGAAACCAGGCTTGGTTTATTGTACTATCACTCAGATTTCAGGACAAATAATGCAGGAAACAAAATGGGATTATCCCGGAGACAGTCAACAAATTACTTTATCAACGGGAAATTTAATACCGGGGGTTTATTTTATTGAACTAAGGTCGAAAAATATTAAAAAGGTCATTCGCTGGGTAAAAATATAAAATGATTTTTAGCCACTTATTTCGATGAAGGCGCGATCTACGGGTCCCTTCAAAGGGGGAGAAATTTTTGAAATGCGAACTTTCACTTCAATACCTTTATCTTGATATTGAAAGTGTATACGCCGATGTATATTAATAGCCGCAGTTTCTAAAAGTTTTACCGGTTTTTTCATCTCCAATCGGCAAAGATGATAAACCGTCTCATAATTTAAGGTGCTGCCCAAATCGTCATTACCATCTAAAGCATTGTCTTTAGTATCAACATATACATCGACATGAATTTCATTTCCAATAATTTGTTCCTCTTCGTAATAACCAATTTTAGCCCAAAAATGCATACCTTCCAGTGCAATAATCATACTTTTTATTGTAAATATAATTTTTTTAATTTAATTGTATTTTTCAACAAAAAACAAAAATGGAGAAAGTACTAATAAAGAGAGTAACAGAGGACTGGGAAATAGAGGGAATAAAAGCGCTGGAAGAGGAAAACAATCTGGCTAATATTTCTAAGGAAGAAAGTGTTAAGGAAGGCTTTGTGACAGCTTCCTATTCCATTGATTTGCTAAGACGGATGAACGAGATACAACCTTCCATCATAGCACTTCATGGAGACAAAGTGGTCGGTTACGCTATGGTTACCGATAAAGAGCTTTATGGTCAGCACTCTTTATTAGATAGTTTGTTTGATGCTTTGGCTGACATGAATTATCAGGGGGAAAAGTTAGGGGATGGAAAAGTGGTTCTCGTTGGACAGCTTTGTGTTGCCAAACCATTTAGAGGGCAGGGTTTGGTACCAAAAATGTATAATTTGTTTAAAGAGTGTTTAATAAATCAATATGATTATTGTGTTACCGATATATCAGAGGCAAATCCGAGATCTATTCGCGCGCACGAAAAATGTGGCTTTAAAATAATAGATACTCTGGAATACGAGGGCGTTAAATGGCATATAGTCATGTGGGATTGGATAAATTATTCTAAATAAGGTGACTTTGAACGATTATAATCGTATAATGTTAAAGTATTTTAGGAAAGTTAGTTTTAACTTTGAGGTCTAATTAATTACAAATGAATTCTTCAACTGCAGACATAGAAAAAGATCCTTTTATTTCAAATAAAGTGGATCTCTTTGGTGGACACGATTATTATAAGATAGACGATTTATTAGATGAAGAACATAAGATGGCCAGGGATGCTGTTAGAGATTGGGTGAAAAAAGAGGTAAGTCCAATTATTGAAGGTTACGCTCAGGCTGCCAAATGTCCCGTCCATCTATTCAAAGGTTTGGCTAATGTAGGTGCTTTTGGTCCTACTATCCCTACAGAATACGGTGGTGGAGGTATGGATGAAATATCCTACGGATTAATAATGCAGGAGCTCGAGCGAGGAGATTCTGGTATTCGTTCCATGGCCTCTGTTCAGGGTTCTTTAGTAATGTATCCAATATATAAATTTGGGTCGGAGGAGCAAAGAAGAAAATATTTGCCAGGATTGGGTTCCGGCGATTTAATAGGTTGTTTTGGGTTAACCGAACCTGATCATGGGTCAAATCCTTCAGGTATGTTGACTAAAATGGTTGAAGATGGGGATGATGTGATATTGAATGGGTCTAAGATGTGGATTACTAATTCACCCCTTGCAGACATTGCTGTAGTATGGGCAAAAGATGAAAAGGGGATAATAAAGGGTATTATTGTAGAAAAGGGAATGCCTGGTTTTTCAGCTCCTGAGATAAAGGGGAAATGGTCGCTTAGAGCCTCCATTACCGGTGAATTAGTGTTTGAAAATGTAAGGGTTCCTAAAGCTAATATTTTACCTAATGTTCAAGGGTTAAAAGGTCCCCTTTCGTGTTTGTCAAAAGCCAGGTATGGCATCGCATGGGGTGCCATTGGTGCTGCTTTAGATTGTTATGATTCAGCCCTGCGCTATAGTATAGAAAGAGAACAATTTGGAAGACCTATAGGAGGTTTTCAACTTACTCAAAAGAAATTGGCAGAAATGATTACCGAAATCACAAAAGCGCAATTATTAGCCTGGAGGTTAGGAACGTTGGCGAATAAAGGGGAGGCCTCACCTGCCCAGATTTCAATGGCTAAGAGAAATAATGTTAATATGGCTATTGAAATTGCCAGGGAAGCCAGGCAAATACACGGTGGAATGGGTATTACTTCGGAATATTCTATCATGCGTCATATCATGAATCTGGAATCTGTCATTACTTATGAGGGAACCCACGATATTCATTTATTAATAACGGGCATGGATATCACAGGAATCAATGCTTTCCAATAATTATGTCAGCCTCTTCGTTTTATTCTCTTTATGCTTATCATTCTAATTTGAAATTTCAGAAAATGAGTAAATTTTTGGTATTTAATTACCTCTGCCTATTTTTTGCGCCCTTTAGTTTGATGGGTCAGGAATCAGCTGATGTTATTCAACTTATAAATCCTTCCTTTGAAGATATGCCCAGGCACTCTAAAGCACCTCGAGCCTGGTCAGATTGTGGGTTTAAAGGTGAATCTGCTCCGGATATTCAACCCAGCGGTATTTTTAGCGTGACAAAGCCTGCCTCAAATGGTAATACTTATCTTGGTTTGGTAGTCAGAGATAATGACACCTGGGAGTCGGTAGGACAGGAATTATCTAAACCTCTCGAAAAAGGAAAATGCTACTCCTTTTCCATTGCACTGTGTCGTTCAGAATTGTATGTATCCATTAGTCGACTTTCTGATCAGACAGCAAACTATACCACTCCTGCTAAACTTCGTATTTATGGTGGAAATTCTTATTGTGAACGAAAAGAATTATTAGCAGAATCTCCTTTGATTGCAAATACACGCTGGCAAGATTATAATTTTAAATTGGAACCTACCAAAAATTATACTTTTCTCATTCTTGAAGCCTATTATAAAACGCCGACCCTAATTCCGTATAATGGAAATTTATTAGTAGATAATTTTTCTGATATTAAAGTTAGCGTTTGTAAGGAGAGTTCGGTCCAGGAAAATGTAGCTCAAACGGATAAGAAACCAGAAATGGTGGTGGTTAAGGCTGAAACCATAAAGGTGGACAACAAGGACACTAATGCAGTTAAACCAAAGGAAGGAACACAGAGTCCAACGGTAGCTACAGAACCAAAGGATATTATTGAAAATGCATCCATTAGTAATCTAAAAAGAACAGATTTAAAGAAGGGACAGACCTTGCGGATTGATAAGATATTTTTTGAAATGGATAAATCCATTTTTACCAAGGAGTCCTATCAGTTTTTAAATGATCTTGTAGATTTTATGAAGGAGAATCCTGATATTTCTATTGAAGTTGGAGGTCATTCAAATGGTTTATGTACCGACGAATACTGTATTAAAATATCAACGGATAGAGCAAAAGCAGTGGTTGACTATTTAGTTGGCAAAAGTATAAGTCGTTCCAGGCTTACGTACAAAGGGTACGGTAAGAAATCTCCTTTAGCATCTAATGAAACAGTGGAAGGCAGAAGAAAAAACCAAAGGGTTGAACTAAAAATCATTTCATTCAACGACAATTAAGAGTTAATCTATCAGAGTTAATAAAAAACTGGTGGGTAAATGATTTTGTTAAAAATATCATTGCCCACCATTTTTTTAAGAAATATGTATTTTTTTAGAACTACATTTAGCAAAATTATTTAGCTGCTAATCTTATCTTCCCAATGATGTAAAAGGCATCACTGACTGTTTTTTTTCCAACAAAGAGGCTGTCTAAAAAGTCTAAGTACATTAAAAATTAATACGAAGATTACCAGGCTATGCCCATATGAGATGTAGTGACTTGTTCAAAAAAAATTACAGATTTAACAAATCTTTACTTTCACAAAAGAATATTGAGTAAAAACCCCACAGAGGTGATTGTTATCCTAAATTTCGCGCAAAAAGGTAAGTCTCTTAGTTCAACTGCATAGAAAATAAGTTAAGAAGTCGAAAAATGCGCTAAAAATGGCTTCAAAACTTTAGGAAATAAGTATTCTAATCATTAATTGTAAGGCCTAACTGTTGGAAATCGGTCCAAAAATCAGGATATGATTTAATGACTACCATGGGTTCTTCTATTTCAATGGGTAATAAAAGAGCTAACGGGGCAAAAGCCATAGCCATTCGGTGGTCCTCATAGGTTTTGAAAACTGGTATTTCTGAAGATTCAAATTTGCCAGAAACCTCAAAAACCTCTTTACCTGTGGTAGAATTAGTTGAAAAAAGGGAAATATGGCAACCACCTTTACTAATTTCATTTTCCAGCGCCTGAATTCGATCAGTTTCTTTAATTCTTAATGTTTCAAGCCCGCTAAAGTATCCTTTTGTACCCAATCCGGCACAGACTACCGCAAGGGTTTGCGCTAAATCCGGGCATAAAATAAAATCATAATGGAAGGTATCGGGGATAAGCGTTTGATTTTTTATAAGTCTAATGCCACGCTCTGTAAAATGAGTTTTTACGCCGAAGGATTCAAAGATATTTACGAGAGCGGAATCACCTTGAAGACTATTTTCAAATAAACCATTCAAGGAAATATCAGCTTCTTCACTCAGTGCGGCGAGCGAATAATAATAAGAGGCGGCCGACCAATCAGCTTCCACAATAAAAGGTTTAGCCTGATAAGCCTGTTCAGAGATAATAATGACCTGATTTTCCCAGGTATGAGATACGCCAAAATATTGCATGAGCCCCAACGTCATTTCAATATAGGGTCTTGAAACAATTTTACCAGTTAGCTCTAAAGAAAGTCCACCCGGAAGAATAGGAGCAATTAACAAAAGAGCGGAAATATATTGGCTACTGGTATTTGCGGGAATAGCTAGTAGTTTATCACCAGACATAGTCCCGGAACTAATTTTCAGAGGTGGAAATCCTTCGTTTTCTAAATAAGAGATAGTTGCTCCCAATTTCCGACAGGCGTCAACGAGGACCTTAATAGGTCTTTGTTTCATTCTTTCGGAGCCTGTTAATATTCTATTTCCTCCGGTTAACGCGAGATACGCCGTCAGGAATCTAAAGGTTGTACCCGCTGGACCAGCGTCCAGCACCTCATCGTTACTTTTCAGTAAATTCGCCAGTAACTCCGTATCATTTGCATTGGCTAATGCATCGATTGTAAAATCTGTATTGCATAAAGCCTGTATAATAAGCACTCTATTACTAATACTTTTTGACCCTGCCAGCGTTACTTCGCCTTTTAGGATATTTGAAGAAAAGTGTAACTTATAATTCATATTGAAGAGCTATCAGACCAAATAAATTGAATATCCTGAACAATATCGGGGTGTAAACTTTTAGCTACCGGGCAGGTTAAAGCGGTATGTTCCAATATTTTTTTTGTTTTATCTTCAAAGATACCTGGAGGAAAGGTGATGACCACTTTTATTCCAGTAATTCTTCGGGGTTCCGCAGCCATTATTTTAAGAATATCTACCTTGGTATTGGCTATATCAACCGCCATATCTTCTGCTTTTATGCCCATAACAGTAAGCATACAAGCACCTAAAGAAGTAGCGGTTAAATCTGTTGGAGAAAAGGCCTGACCTTTCCCTCTGTTATCCAATGGGGCATCGGTTATAAAGGATTGGCCGGAGGCAAGGTGAGTGAGTGTATTTCTCAGTTCACCATGATATATTATGTTAGAAGTCATTGATCAGATTTTTCTTCATTTTTTACAATGGCGGCATCAATTTCCTGAGGTGGAGGAGCAAGCTTCCTCTCGTCAGCAGCTAACCTTCTTAGTCTGTTTTCTTCATCTAATTTTTCGTAGGCAATAATGATCTCGCGAACTAATCTATGGCGAACAACGTCGTCGGCATTTAAGTAAACGGTACCAATGCCTTCGAGGTGATCTAATATTTCTATGGCTTTTTTTAGACCGGATTTAGTGTGAAAGGGAAGGTCTATTTGGGTTAAATCGCCGGTAATGATACATTTCGCGGAAGGTCCCAATCTGGTAAGGAACATTTTAATCTGCATGGTAGTGCAGTTTTGTGCTTCATCGAGTATGATAAAAGCATTGTCCAGGGTACGTCCACGCATGAACGCCAGAGGGGCAATTTCAATGACGCGGGTGGTCATAAACTGCTGTAATTTTTCAGCTGGAATCATGTCATCCAACGCATCATACAGGGGGCGTAGATAGGGATCTACTTTCTCTTTTAAGTCACCGGGCAGGAAGCCTAAATTTTCACCTGCTTCCACCGCAGGACGAGTAAGAATAATTTTTTTTACTGTCTTGTTTTTCAGTGCCCTGACAGCTAGCGCAACAGCCGTATAAGTTTTACCGGTACCGGCGGGACCAATTGCAAAAACGATGTCATTTTTTTCAGAGCTCTCCACCAAAAGACGCTGATTTTTAGTCTTTGCCCTGATAGGTTTGCCTTCTCTGCTGTGTAAAATCGTTTTATTATCATCGGCAGCTGATAATTTGTGCTCAAAAGGATTCTTATCTTGCAATAAATCCTCGACCATTTGATTAGTCAGTTCTAGATGTTCTTTTAATAATCTCACCATCCATTCAACTTTGTCTTTTACTCTTTGGGCGATTTTTTTGTCACCAACAATCTTGAAGCTATTTCCACGGGAAGTTAATGAAACCTCAGGAAAAGCTTCTTTAAGTAGATTGAAACGGACATTATTTTCACCAAATAATTGAACGGGATCAGTGTTCTCGAAAGTAAGTATTATCTCACTTTGAGAGTGGGGCGAATTTTCTTTCAAAGATTGTATTATTTTTAGGCTAAATTACAACTTTTGCATTGAATGAAGCAAAGAGATTTGAAAAAAAGTACTAAATAATAATGGCCATAGTAACCATCACATCTGATTTAGGGAAAAATAATCACATTATTTCTCTCATTAAGGGGTCTCTTTTACATATAGATCCCATGCCAGTTATTGTTGACATATCTCATGAGATAAACAGTTTTGATATTATCCATGCCGCTTTTATTGTAGCCCAAAGCTGGCGGGCCTTTCCCATTGGAACCATTCACATTATTGTAGTAAACGATTTACCGGAAGCCCATTTAGATTGGCTTATCATGGAAAAGGAGGGTCATATTTTTGTTATGCAAAATAATGGTTTGTGCAGTTTGATTTTTACAGACGAACATGCCATTGTTTACACACTGCCCGTTTTCGGAGACCCTTTTTTCATACTTCCAACTTTATTGAGAAATATTATGTATCAGTTGAGTATGAAAAAAATACTTTCTGAAATTAATGATTTTAAGTTGACAAAAGAGGTGGTAAAGAGGTATAAGTTTCAACCCATTTCTGCTGAAAATAGGATAAGAGGCTGTGTTTTATATATTGATTCATTTGATAATGTGATAACCAATATATCTAAAGATTTATTTGAGTCTGTTTGTAATTCTCGTCCCTTTAAAATTAAAATGAGAAGTCATCTGCCTCTTACTGAAATCTATAGAAATTATTCAGATGCTCCACTAGGTGAAATTCTTTGTCTTTTTAATTCTGCAAATTTGCTGGAGATTGCTATAAATATGGGAAAAGCATCTACTTTATTCGGATTGAATCCGGGTGAAATTATTCACATTGAATTTGAGGAAAAAAACTAATTGTATAAAACATTTAAAAACAAAGGAATGACTGAAATATTAGCATTGGCAAATTATGACGTTTTTGTAGGAAATTGTACGGAATCACTATCTGTTTTTTTGTCGAATTATTCCCATAGAAAAGTGGTCGTTTTAACAGATGAGCATACGCATACATTTTGTTTAGACAGGATAAGGCCTCTGCTTCCCGCAGATATCTTGGAAATTTCGATTCCTGCGGGGGAGGTGCACAAAGACTTGAATACTTGTCAGTTTATATGGGGGAAACTGTTGGAATTTGGCGTTAACAGAAATGACTTGATGATAAATCTTGGAGGTGGTGTGGTTGGAGATATGGGTGGATTTTGCGCCTCAACCTATAAAAGAGGAATTGACTTTATTCAAATTCCTACCACCTTGCTTTCTATGGTGGATGCTTCTATTGGAGGTAAATTGGGCATTGATTTTAACGGGGTTAAAAATAGTATTGGTGTGTTTAAAGATCCAAAAGCTGTTTTTGTAGATCCTTTTTTCCTTGATACCCTACCAAAAAGAGAGCTTAGAAGCGGTTTTGCAGAAATTATTAAACATGCCCTTATTTCAGATGAAATTCTTTGGAGACAAATTAGTAGTATTAATATTCATACAGAGAAAAACTGGACATCTATTATTATAGATTCACTGAAGGTTAAACAAAAAATAGTGGTCGATGATCCTTTTGAAAAGGGCATTCGAAAAGCATTGAATTTTGGGCATACTATAGGACATGGAATCGAGGGAGTTATGCTTCATAGAGAAAATTCTTTATTACATGGCGAAGCAATAGCCATTGGCATGGCTATCGAGTCTTGGTTATCTTTTCATAAGGGCTTTTTGTCCGAAGAAGAATTTATTTCTATCCTTATTTTTCTAAAAAGAACGTTTGATTTGCAACCTATAAGGGAGGAATTAATAGATGATTTTATTTTGCTCATGAAAAATGACAAGAAAAATGAATCCGATGAAATACATTTTGCAGTGATTGGACCCATCGGAAAGGTACATATTGACTTCGTTCGCGATGTACCTTTTGTAAAAAAAGCATTGGAAATTTTTAATCATAATTTGTTGCAGTAAGGGAAGGACTAACTATTTACTATATTTACGGAGAAAATTACTTCTATGCGTAAGCTTTTTGCCTATTTACTAAAAGACAGTCCTTCTGAATCGATTACCTTTTGGACAACACTTACCTGGCGTTTCCTTTTCATTGGTTTTGGAATGGCTTTTTTAATATTTATATTGTTGTCTTTCAGTGAGTTACCTTCAGTTAAGGAATTGGAGAATCCAAATAACGAATTGGCTTCTCAAATTTTTTCAACCAATGGTACTTCTCTGGGTAATTTTTATGTGGAAAATAGAGTGCCTGTTACTTTTTCGGCCCTTCCGCCTCATTTAGTAAATGCCCTGTTAGCTACAGAAGATGAACGCTTTTATATGCATAATGGCATCGATTTCGAAGCTTTAGGCAGAGTAATGATTAAAACCATAGTACTTAGAAAAGAGAGTTCAGGTGGGGCAAGTACACTTACACAACAATTGGCAAAACAACTTTTTACGAAAAATCCTTCTACCAATAAGGTTGAACGTATCGTTCAAAAATTAAAAGAATGGATTATTGCCGTAAGATTGGAACGAAATTTCACTAAAGAAGAAATTATAGCGCTGTATTTAAATAAATTTAGCTTTATAAATGGTGCTTACGGTATTAAAGCGGCATCTGAAATTTATTTTGGAAAGTCACAAGAAAATTTAACGGTTCCGGAAGCAGCTACGCTGGTCGGAATGCTCCAGAATCCAAGTTTATATAATCCACTGAGAAGACCGGAAAGAGTTATTAAACGAAGAGAAGTTGTCCTAAAACAGATGACAAAAAGGGGCTTTTTAACGGAGGAAGAATATGAAAAATATCGTACGCAGGACTTGGGAATTAACTTCAAACCAAGAACTCATATTGATGGTATTGCTACCTATTATCGCATGGAACTGGCAAAGCAAGTAAAAGAAATTCTTTCCAAAAGCGAGAACTTTAAATCTGGCAACCAGCCTTATGATATTTATAAAGATGGCCTGAAAATATATACTACCATTGATGCTGATATGCAGAAATTGGCTGAGGAGTCCATGATTGAACACATGGCGTTAGTTCAAAAAAACTTTCAGCGGGAATGGGGAAAAACAGATCCGTGGACCTATAAATCAAATTCAAAACTTGAGATTTCGGTGGCCACGCGTCAAAAAACATTGATACGGTTGATGAGAGAAACAGAATCTTATCAAATCATTAGAGATAAGTATCTCGGAGATATTCTTCCTCAAATAAGTGAAAAATATGATGTCAGGTTTTCTGAAAATGATATCCTGATTGACTTTTTAATGGAAGAAGTAAAACAGCCCGGAACCTTACTAAAACGGGTGAATGCCAGATTAAGTAGTAAGGAGGATGTAAATATCTATTTAAGTATCCTTCGGGATCCCTTGTTTAATACTTTGAGGAAACAGTGGGATTTGATGCAAAGTAAAGTGAAGCAGCACTTTAACACACCCGTTAATATGCGTGTTTTTACTTATGAAAAAAGAAATATCCCTCAGATTGCAGAGAAGGACCGATGGGAAAAGGATACGATGATGTCACCGCTGGATTCTATAAAATACCATCGGCAATTTTTACAAACGGGTATTTTAGGCGTAGATCCCAGAACAGGCCATGTTAAGTTTTGGGTAGGTGGTATCAATCATAAGTATTTTCAGTACGATCATGTCGATATAAACAGGCAAGTTGGATCATCATTTAAACCTTTTGTTTACGCTACGGCTATAGCTGCACAAGGTCTTTCCCCCTGTTTTCAGGTACAGGATGTGGCCACAACTATTGCGGCAAATGAAGGTCAGTTCGGATTGATAGAAGACTGGACACCCAGTAATTTCGATAATAAATATTCAGGTGAAATGTTAACGTTGAAGGAAGGTTTGAAAAAATCGACGAATACCGTTTCTACCTTTCTAATGAAAACAATCGGAAATGTTGATCCAGTGAGAGGTTTGATTCATAATATGGGCATAGATTCATCGAGCAGAAGAAATGGAACGGGTGAATTGAGGGTGCCAAAATCACCCTCCATTTGTTTGGGTGCTGCCGATTTAAGTGTGATGGAAATGACGGGTGCATATACTACTTTTGCTAATAATGGTGTGTTCAACAGACCATTACATATATTAAGAATTGAAGACAAAAATGGTAAGCTTATTTACGAAGGTTATCCGGAGGAAAAACGTGCCATTCCATCTGATCCCAATTATGTGATGGTTGAAATGTTGAAATATGCCGGTGGAATGGGGGGACTCAAAAGTGAGGCTGGGGGCAAAACAGGTACAACCAATGATTTTGTAGATGGATGGTTTATGGGAATAACCCCAGGATTGGTCATAGGCACCTGGGTAGGAGCGGAAGATAAATGGGTGCATTTCAGAACCTCGTCTAACGGACAGGGCGCCAGAATGGCAAAACCCTTTTTTGTTTCTTTTATGAAAAAACTGGAAGAGATGAAAAATATAGATTACGACCCCAGCCTTAGATTCTTAAAACCTTCTGGGGAATTTAGTATCGAAATGGATTGTAACAAAGTAAACAACGCCAATAGATTGAATTCCTCTACGGTAGAAAATGAGTTCGGGGAGGAAGAATTTTAAATAATAATTTGATGGTTAATTTTTAAAAATATGGTTGATTTGAAAATAAGGCTGAGTTTCTTTATCGTTTCTTTGCTCATTTTAGTTTCCTGCATTCCAGAAATGCCGGAAGAGGTTATTTTACGCGTTCGGCCCCAGTCGAAATTATGGACTAATTCAATATTTAAAAAAATCTACCATTTTCAAGATAAACTATTGACGGACAGTCTTATTCCTTATCTTAGAGATGGTGATCCAACCTGGCGGGTACAGGCTGCAAAAGCATTTTCCTCCATAAAAGACGTTAAAGCCATTGAATTTCTTTGTCCTTTATTGAAAGATACGGTCATGGAAGTAAGATTTGCCGCTGCTTATTCTTTGGGTCAGATTGGAGATAATGCCGCTGAGGGTTGTCTTGTAGATGCTTTCGATCCATCTTCGAATGAGGGAGAAATACTTAAATTAAATGGTATTATTTTAGAAGCTTTAGGAAAATGTGGGTCCGAAAGGATCATGAAATATTTAAGTTCAATTTCGACCTATCTTCCTGGCGATACGGCGCTTCTCATGGGTCAGGTTTTAGGTTTGTATCGCTTCGGTATGAGGTCGATGCACTCTGACGAAGGTACAAAGCGCATGGTATCAATGACTATCAATAATCAATATCCCCAGGAAGTAAGATTGATGAGTGCCCACTATTTAGCGAGAACCAGGAATCTTGTATTGGATACTTTTAAGAATGACCTGATTCCTCAATTTCAAAGAGAAAAAAGTACTGAAATTAGAATGGTTTTGGCTACTATTTTGGGGAGAATTAATAGAATCGACGCTGAAAATGCTTTGATAGGTGGATTTAATCTAGAAAATGATAGTCGGGTAAAAATCAACATACTACGTGCGCTTAAAAATAAAAATTATGAATTTTCCCGAGTCGTTGCTTATAAAAGTTTGAAGGCAAGCGATCAGAGCCTAAGTAGAGAAGCAGGTTCTTTCTTTTTGGAAAATGGGGTGGCTAAAGAAGCAAAAACATATTGGAACCTTACGGCAGATTCATTACTCACCTGGCCCGTTCGTGCTTTGCTTTATGCAGCTGCAAACAGACATTTGTATCAGCGGGATTCTGTGTCTAAGGAAAAATACAAACTAAATGCTGAGATCAAAAATCAGTATATTAAGGCTGAAAGCGCTGAGGCTAAAGCAGCTTATTTGAAAGCATTGGGGGAACATGGCTGGAACTATCGGTATATAAATCAACAAATGTGGGAGGCTAAAAATTTTGTAGTTAAAACCGCCGCTGCAGAATCCTTAGCCTCTTTATGTTCGGCAGCGAATTTTGATAAGCAGTTTAAGAAAAATAGGAAGTACGTTGAAAAGGATTTAGCTATTATGCTCAAAAACGCCTTTTTGATGAATGATGCGGGAGTGAGCGCAGTGATTGCAGGGGCTTTAAGGAATGAAGACAGAGACTTCAGGAATATTCTGCCTGAAACATCCTTCCTCGATTCGGCATTATTGAAGCTGGTTCTACCTGAAGAACAAGAAACAAAGCAGGAAATTGAAATGACAAAGGCCTTTTGGAAAGGAATTAATGCACCTAATATAGAAAAACCCGTATTCAATCATCCAATAAACTGGCGTATTCTGGCTAATGTAACGCAACAGGTTGAGGCAACTATTACCCTTAAAAAGGGGACCATTGTTCTTGTTTTATTTCCTGATATTGCCCCAGGTACGGTAGCTAATTTCATAGCATTGAGTAGATCCGGATTTTTTAAGGGTAAGAATTTCCATCGAATAGTTCCTAATTTTGTCTCCCAGGGAGGTTGTCCCCGAGGCGATGGTTATGGTAGTTTATCTTATTCTATTCGTTCGGAATTGCCTCAAATTTATTACGACAGACCTGGATGTGTCGGCATGGCTTCCGCAGGAAATCATACAGAAGGGACTCAGTTTTTTATTACCCACTCTGCTACGCCGCATTTAGATGGTAATTATACGTTGTTCGGCGAAGTAAAAAGTGGGTTAAGCCTTGCGAGTCAAATAACGCCTGGCGATAAGATTATAAATATCTCAATAAGAGAATAAACGAATAAAATGAAAAAAACGCCACTTTTTGAGCGACATATTGCGGCAAATGCCAGAATGGCTCCGTTCGCAGGCTACGATATGCCTATTTCTTATAAAGGCATAAATGAAGAACATCATGCTGTTCGAAATAATACAGGATTGTTTGATGTTTCTCACATGGGAGAATTTATTGTTAAAGGAAAAGAAGCTCTTTTATTGGTTAATGAACTTACTTCAAACGATGCTTCTGTTTTGGGCCCGGGGGAAATTCAATATTCTTGCTTTCCCAACGAGACAGGTGGCATAATTGATGATTTATTAGTTTACAGGCTTTTTGAAGATCAATGCTCTGAAGATGAGCAAGCTTTCATGTTGGTTGTCAATGCTTCTAATATTGAGAAGGATTTTAATTGGGTGAAAGAACATAATCGTTTTGATACTCGACTTATTAATATTTCTGAAAAAACAGCGCTTTTGGCCTTACAGGGACCTAAAGCCATACTTCTTTTACAAGAACTTACCGATATTGATTTAGCTCAGATTAAGTACTATACCTTTAAAAAGGGAACCGTAGCCGGTATCCACAATGTAGTTATTTCTGCCACAGGTTACACCGGAGCCGGAGGTTTTGAATTATATGTAGAAGATCATAATGCCTTGGCTTTGTGGGATATTATAGTAGAAAGGGGACAAAAATATGATCTTCAACTCGCAGGTCTTGGTTGTAGAGACACCCTTCGTTTAGAAATGGGTTATTGTCTTTATGGAAATGACATAGATGATACAACCTCTCCTTTGGAGGCTGGATTAGGTTGGATTACTAAACTGAATAAAGAGCGTTTTATTCAAAAGGAATATCTCCTCCAACAAAAGGAAAAGGGAGTAAGTCGAAAATTAGTTGGCTTTGTATTGGAAGACAGGCGGGTTCCTAGGCATGATTATCCTATTGTGAACTTTAACGGAGAATCTATTGGAAAGGTGACTTCAGGAACAATGTCTCCATCTCTTAATTATCCGATAGGAATGGGTTATATTGATTCAAGCGAGGCTAAGGTTGGGAATAAGATTCAAATAAGTATGGGGAATAAACTGTTGCCCGCTAAAATTGTCAAATTACCCTTTTTGAATAAAAAGAATGACGGTATCTAAGATTTTATCGAACAAATTTCAATTATTTCTATTAACCTTTTAATTAGGTTGTTAAGAAATATTTGGGTTATGGATATAGTTGAAGGTAAAGAAAAATTTCTGCAAATTTGGGGGACTATGTCCACCCATTGGGGAATTAGTAGGGCTATGGCTGAAATACACGGTTTGTTGCTTTTATCCAACAACCCTATTTCTGCAGAGGAAATCATGGAACAATTAAAAATGTCACGCGGCAATGTTCATATTAATTTGCATGCGCTTATGGATTGGCATTTAATTCAAAAAATATTAAAAGTAGGAGAGAGAAGAGAATATTTTGTAGCCGAAAAGGATATTTGGGTTATGACGAGAAACATCATGATTCAAAGAAAAAAGAGAGAGTTGGAACCCGTGTTAAAGGGTTTAGACGAACTCACGGGGATTAATGGTTCCGGGGAAGAAGCGGAAAGTTTCAAGAAAATGATTAAGGAAATAAAGATGTTAACGAGTAAAGTTGACTCAACTTTAGAGAGCTTAATTCATGCGGAATCGCAGTGGATTTTGGGAACTTTCCTGAAATTAATGAAATAGGGCAGAGAGATAAACAAAATCTTTCTGCCCTATGCTATATTTTATCTTTGATCGCCAAAAAATGCGATAAGTCTGTCAGCAATTTCTAATCCAATATTAGCCTGAGCCTCCAGGGTAGCTGCACCGATGTGAGGCGTTAAAGATATATTTGGATGCGCGAGTATTTCTGCTTTGGGAGTAGGTTCGTTCTCGAAAACATCGAGGCCAGCGCCGGCAACTTGTCCGCTGCCAAGTGCGGCGAGTAATGCTGCTTCGTCGATAGCACCACCGCGGGCAGTGTTAATGAGGTAAACACCTTTTTTCATAGAAGCAATTTCTTCTGCTCCGATGAGTGGTTTACCCCCACCGAAGGGAATATGCAAAGAGATGAAATCAGATTTTGCTAATACCTCCTTGTAAGGAACGGTAGGAACGTGAATATTCATCGTCACTTTTTCATTAGCAAATATATTGATATCAATATTAGCTTCATTAATCATTAAATCGGTTGGTAGTACATTCATACCAAGAGCGAGTCCTATTCTTGCTACCTCCTGACCAATTCTGCCAAAACCAATGATACCTAATGATTTTCCGCGTAGTTGAATACCTGAACCGTAATCTTTTTTTAAGGTATCGAAGGTAGTTGTACCGTTAAGAGCCATATTTCTATTGGCCTGATGCATAAAACGAGCAAGATTAAACATGTGTCCGAAGGCTAGTTCAGCTACCGCCTGAGAGGAGGCCGCTGGTGTATTAAAAACTATAATACCTTTAGATTCAGCAAATTCTACGTCAATATTATCCAAACCAACTCCACCTCTACCTATCATCTTCAAATTGGTACCCGCAGTAATAACCTCCGCGGTAACTTTCGTAGCACTTCTTACCAGTAAGACATCATAATTTCCAATTACATCACAAAGTTCATTTTGGGGAACTTTTTTAGTGATTACTTCATATCCAGCTTCTTCCATAAGAAGTTTTCCATCATCACTAATACCATCATTGGCGAGAATTCGGATCATTTTTTGTGTTTTTGTCATTTAAAATAATAGCAACGAAAAGGATGAAATAATGTTCATCTTGATGTTGCAAAGGTAGGAAAAGATGCTGAGGTATAATGTGAAATTTTCATTCCGCTTTTAAAATCAGGCTTTTTGGCCAATCTTGAATAGGCACTTAAAAAGGCATTCAATTCTTTTTTGTCTATTTGCCTGGATTCGGGATGAACAAAATACCCCACGTGATTAATTTCTCCTTTTTCATTCCAAAAAATATGAATCCATAATTTTAATCCATTTAAATTAAACTGAATAGCATCGGCATACGTTTCCATACTTTTCAGGAAGTCGAACCAAAGCAGGGCAGATTGGGTGTAATCATCTTTCTTCCAGGAAAGCAAAGTTTCAGGATAGGCTTCGCAAATGGTTCGATAATTCTGTTCGTCTTTCCCAATTTCAAAAATGGACAAAGGTGTCGCGTTTTGCGCGGAGGTGGCATAAGAGCATAGATTGATTAGCAAAAAAAAGGCGATTTGTTTCATAGATGGGTATTAATTAGGTGAATATATATAAATATATTTAATTGGAGTTCAAATTTCATCATTTTTAAAATCATCTGAATGATTATTGATTTATTTTTAATTATTGTCATGGCTTATGGTTTTTATGTAGGCTATAATCAGGGAATTATTAAGACTGTTTTTACTATTTTAGGAGCTAGTTTTGGTATTTTAGCTTCTCTTCGGTTTACGCCGGCAGTTACAAGGTTCTATCATGACATATTTAATCAAAATAATCCATTATGGATTGTTGTTGCCTTTGCTACTACCTTTATCATTTCGCTGTTGCTATTAAAATTATTAGGAAGGGGTATCGAAAGTGTCATGGAAAAAGTTCATTTAAATTTTGTTAATCAAGTTATAGGGGGATCTGTTTTGGCTTCATTAGCGGCTTTTTTTTACAGCCTCATCATTTGGTTTGTTGTAGAGTCTGTTTTAACTCCAGAAAGCGAAGCGGTTACGTCATCAAAAACTTATCCATTTCTGAAGAATTACCCTGGCAAAATATGGAAGGGAGTCATTCAATTAGAGCCATTGGTGGGAGAGTTCAGAGAATTTTCAGAAGAAATTTTCAATAAAGTGGAAAAAGAAACCGGTTCTGGAGAAGAAAAGGAATTCAATTATGACTTACCTAATGGTGAATAAATAACTAAAACGATAGAGAAAAATTTTGTAACATTTTTATAGAGTTCCAAGCATCTACCTTTTTTGAACGTATTATCTCCAAACGTATTTTTTACAATTTAGACTGATTTATAAATTATTAAAGTTTCGGAGTTGATAAAAAGCTGATAATCAGCTGGATAAAATCATAAAAAAGTTGCATGTTTGAACATAAACTACTGACATTCATGTAGTTAAAAGTATAGTAACAAATCAGACAAAAATACAGCAAGACAAATTTATTACTAATAACACTGAAGAAGGTGGATATTGATTTGTTTCAAATATTTTATTAAAAGTCTCAAGAAAACAGTATCGAGTCAAATAACTTACTCAGGTTATTATTTTTTTGAATTAATTACCAGTTGCGATGTATATCAGTTTAAAAGGATAGAAAATAAGATAAACACTTGAAAAAAATAGAATAAAATCATTTTACTCTATTGAATATCCATACAAATGGGTGTTTTAATTTGCCGCTAAATTTTTGTTATTTAACTGATAATTAGTTATTTAGTAACTTCGCAATAAAAGATTTAGTCTAATGAGCTAATTCTTCGTATGACTTGGAAAAGTTTGGTACTCTCTGAGACATCAATATGAAAAGGGTCATGCTCAAGATGGTTAGCAGAAATAAGCTTTAGCTTAGCGACATCACTTTTGATACTTTGTTCTTTTTGAACATATTTCACCCAAATGGATCCGCTGTCATTAATAGCATAAATCTTGTTTTCTTTAAATTCATTAAAACTACGAAGGGGCTTACAAACTACAATATCACCATCGTTTATCACCGGAAACATACTATTTCCTTTGATTGGAAAGGCAAATAGTTCTCCAGCATCCAAGCCGGGGATATGAAAATAATCTTGATTTTCTTGTCTAAAACTATCCCATTCGATAGCATTACCGGCGAATGCTTCTACATTGGTAAAACAGATATTATTTTGGTTTAACTGTCCATTTGACAAGGGTGACAAGTTACTTACATTAGCTGAGGGACGGATTCTTTTATCTTCCAGGGGATTTCCTTTACCCTCGAGAATGTACATTTTGCTTACGCCGTAAATAGAGCATAGTTTATCGACATGATGATAGTCGATGCAGCGTTTGTCAGAATCACTAAGAAAAGCCCGTATGATATGACTGTAAGGTTTCCCCAAAATATCGTTAGCGAAATCGCCAATTCCTTTTCCACCCCTGTCATTCATAACAATTATCTTTTTCTCAACCAATAGATTGAATACTTCAATGAATCGTTTATTCATGCCAAACCTTACTTCTGGTACCATTTTTCGCTGAGTTATATTTTAATTCTGAAGCAATGTAAAACAAATAATTTAGAATTAAGCAGTATTTGTAATAAATTGTTAGTTTTTTGTAATTTATTAAAAATGCCTTATATTGCGGGTTAAAATAATTTCCCCCAATGAGTGTTTCGAAGAGTAAAAAAAAGAGTAATCCTTCTTTCTCTTTCAAGGATGAAAGGATATCAGGTTTATGGGGATTGTTTTTTCTATTTCTGGCTTTCTACTGTTTCCTTGCTTTTTCATCTTATTTATTTACCTGGCAAGATGATCAGGATGCTGTTTTGCGATTTTCATTTGGCTTATTGTTAGATAGTGATGCGGAAATTTCTAATATTTTAGGCAGGCTAGGGGCTATAACTTCCAATTTTTTCTTTTATTTTCTGTTTGGCCTTCCTTCCTTTGCCCTGTGTTATGTTTTCTTTTTAATTGGCAGACAGTTGATTATAAAAAGACCCTTGTCGGAACTTACCGATAAAATGTTGTCTTTGTTTACGGTCGTACTCTTATTCTCTGTATTCTTTTCTTTCTTTTTCAAGGGCTTTTCCTTTCCTATGGGCGGTGGCTTTGGTACCGTTGTCAGTGATTGGTTAACGAGGTTCCTGGGCAGAGTTGGTGTATTTTTCCTAATTTTATTTGTAGGGTTGAGTCGTTTTTTGTGGTTTCTCAATCCACCTTTGGCGGGACAATCTCTTTCCGAGGTATTTAATCAGGTCAAGGCTAAATTTTTAAATTTATTTAAAGGAGGAAATCTCTCGGCTGATGCTATAGGCCTCGGTACTATAAAAGATAAAGATATTGAAAAAATAACCTCTTTAACGCCTGAGATATCTTCACTTGTGCCTGATCCTGTGGGTTTGGGAAAACAATTAAAGCTGGAAGTGGGGGGTGAATTAAAGTTAGCTACTGAAGTGAAAGCTAAGGAAAAGGAAGAATTTACTGAAACACTTGAAGTAGAAACCGACATTGTTCCGTTAGCAAAGTTAGAACTTAACGAAAACACCTTCTCTCCTTTATCAGGCTTGTCAGAAGCTTTGGGTGAAAATGCAGATCATACGGAACTTTACGACTCTACCCTTGATTTATCTCTATTTGAGCAGCCTGTGCTCCCTTTACTACACGATTATTCAGATCAGCATGTGGAAATTGATATGGTAGAACTGGAAGCCCATAAAGATCAAATTATAGAAACGTTATTACATTATAAAATAGAAATTACTAAAATTAGTGCAACGGTAGGTCCAACCGTTACCTTATATGAAATAATTCCTGCACCTGGTGTTAGAATTTCAAAGATTAAGAATTTAGAAGATGATATAGCCCTGAGTTTGTCCGCACTGGGTATTCGTATCATCGCACCCATTCCAGGGAAAGGCACTATTGGTATAGAAGTACCAAATATGAAAAAACAGATGGTTTCGATGAAAGAAGTCCTGACATCTGACAAATTTAGAAAATCTAAAATGGATCTTCCTATTGCTTTAGGAAAGACCATTAGTAATGAAGTTTTTGTGGTTGATTTAGCCAAAATGCCTCACCTGTTGATGGCAGGTGCGACGGGGCAGGGTAAGTCGGTGGGAATAAATTC
>CANMVX010000046.1 GCA_947501115.1 Haliscomenobacteraceae bacterium | reverse complement strand
TGGATGATCGCGCCTACTACCCTTGGAAGAAAGGCCAATGGTATAAATGTTACCGGCGTAGCAAAAGCTGGGGCGTCGATTCCAAATCCTTATCGTTTCGATCCTAACGCTTTCTCATACACTTACAAGGTGTTTGAAATTGATCCGGGTAAGGAAAACAGAGCATGGTTAGATAAAATGTACTACCTGCCAATACATAGAGATGAAATGAATAGAAACAATAAGTTAGTTCAAAATCCTGGATATTAATTATTCAGATTAGTCTGACTACTTGAATTTTTTAAGGGACACATCGCGAATCGTCGTTGTGTCCCTTCTTTTTACCTGATATTTACCTTATTTTGCGTATTATTTACCCTTTTCCCTCTGAGAATGATTATCCTATGAAAAATAGACTCATCCCTTTTATTTTTTTATCTCTCTTTCTTTTGCATTGTACAAAAGATAACGAAAAGTCAGTTTCGTCTTCCTTTAAACTCTTTTCTCCTGTTAACCCGGGCGTTTCTGGTATAGATTTTCAAAATGTGATTCAAGAGGGCCTGAATACCAACGTGTTAATGTATGAATATTTTTATAATGGCGGCGGTGTTGCCGTAGGGGATGTAAATAATGATGGGCTGGATGACGTATATTTTACCAGTAATATGCAGAGCAATAAGCTTTATTTGAATAAAGGAAATCTTGCGTTTCAGGATATTACCTCGTCTGCCGGAGTATCGGGTAGGGAAGGCCCATGGAAAACAGGTACGACGATGGTGGATATTAATGGCGATGGGTGGCTCGATATTTATGTTTGTTATTCGGGAAATCTTTCTCCTGAAAAAAGAGCCAATCAGTTGTTTGTTAATCAAGGCGTTTCTCCTTCAGGAGAAGTGACTTTTCTTGACATGGCAGCCGTTTATGGTCTGAATAGTTTTGGAACGAGCACTCAAGCCTCGTTTTTTGATGTCGATAAGGATGGGGATCTGGATATGTTTCTGTTGAATCATAATCCGCAGTCCTTACCTGTCCTCGATGAAGCTTCTACCGCAGATATTCTTAAAACGGAAGACCCCAATAATGGAGCCCGACTGTTTAGACAGGACCTATCGGCAAATAATCAACCCTTTTTTAAGGATATTACTATGCAGGCAGGTATTCAAAGTGCTGCCTTATCGTACGGTTTAGGTGCTGCTATTGCCGATTATAATGGGGATGGTTGGTTAGATATTTATGTTTCAAATGATTATGCTATTCCCGATTTTTTATACATCAATAATAAAAAAGGGGGTTTTACCAATGAAATTCAGGAAATGATGGGCCATACTTCTCATTTTTCAATGGGAAGTGATGCCGCAGATATAAATAATGATGGTTTAATGGATGTTTTTACCCTCGATATGCTTCCGGAATCTAATGAAAGGCAGAAGTTACTGATGGCGCCTGACAATTATGAGAAATTTGACTTTAATGTTAAAGTGGGCTTTGGATATCAATATATGAGAAATATGTTGCATGTGAATCAAGGGGAAATAAATGGGAAAATAGCGTTTTCGGAAATGGGGCAGCTAGCAGGTATTTCTAATACTGACTGGAGTTGGGCACCTCTTTTCGCTGATTATGATAATGACGGACATAAGGATTTATTCGTTTCCAATGGTTATTTAAGGGATTATACCAATCTTGATTTTCTGAAATATATGGGCGACTATATTCAAAATAGTCAAGGGAACATTCAACGGCAGAATATTCTGGAATTGGTGCAAAAAATTCCTTCCTCTAATGTGACAAATTATATATTCAAAAATGAGGGTAGTTTGTCATTTACGAATAAAACCAGCGAATGGGGCTTAGATCAACCTCTCAATAGCAATGGGGCAGCTTATGCCGATCTCGATAATGATGGCGATCTAGACTTGATTGTTAATAATATAAATACGCCGGCATCCATTTATCAAAATAATACAGATGTAAAGAAAAATCGTTTTTTAAAGGTTAAATTGGATGGCGAATGGCTTAATAAGAGTGGATTGGGAGCTAAGGTTACCATTTATCAAGGGGATAAGCTACAATTTGCGGAGCAAATGCCCACAAGGGGTTATCAATCGAGTGTTTCTCCCATATTGCATTTTGGCTTAGGGGAAAAGGCAAAGATTGATAGCGTAAAGATTGAATGGTTGAGCGGAAAATTTGAAATATTGCGGGATATTAATGAGAATCAACTTATTACCATTTCCGAAAAATCGGCTTCTCCTGCGTTGCCGTCCAAACAAGTAAAGTCGGGTACGATTTTCGCCTTAGCAAATTCCACCTTGAATATGTCCTTGTCTTTTGCTACTTTTAATGATTTTAAAAGGCAGCCTTTGTTAACCAATCAGTTATCGGTGGTTGGACCTTGTCTGGCAAAAGGGGATTTGAATGGAGATAGATTGGAAGACCTTTATGTTGGAGGTGATGAAAGTCGGTCCGCCAAGCTTTTTTTACAGCAAAAAAATGGAGGCTTTAAAGAAGCTAATCAAGCGGTTTTTGAAAAAGATAGGGGCTATTGTGATGCTGATGCTCTATTTTTTGATGCCAATGGCGATGGTTCCTTAGACTTGTATGTGACAAGTGGGGGATATGGAAATTTATCTTCCGGCGACCCTTTGCTGAATGACCGTTTGTATATCAACGATGGAAAGGGAAATTTACGCAAGGATAATCAGTCTCTTACAGGAGCAGGGGCTTCTAAAAGTTGTGTTCGGGCAGCTGACATAAATGGGGACGGAAGCCTCGATTTATTTGTTGGAAGTCGGGTAATTCCTGGTCAATATCCTATGTCGGCCCCAAGTCATATTTTAATAAATGATGGGAAGGGCAAATTTACCAATCAAACCGCCTCTCTTTTTCCCGCCCTTTTAAATACAGGCATGGTTTCTGACGCTGAATGGGTAGATTTAGACGGTGACGGGCAGGTTGAGTTAATATTGGTTGGGGAATTTATGCCTGTCACCATTTTAGGTAAGCAAAAGGGAAGATGGACAGATGTTTCGACGTTATATTTCGACGAAATGCAGGTTGGATTATGGAGTGAATTACTGGTTGAAGATTTAAATGCCGATGGAAAACCGGATATGGTAGTGGGAAATCAGGGATTGAATACGCAAATGAAAGCCAGCGGGAAAGAACCTCTTACCCTTTATCACAAGGATTTTGACGATAATGGTTCCATTGATCCTGTGTTATGTTTTTTTATACAAGGAAAAAGCTATCCTTTTGTTACGAGAGATGAAATGTTGGATCAGGTAAGTATGCTTCGAACCCGTTTCCCTGATTATAAAAGTTATGCTAATGCTACCATCGACGAAATTTTTACCCCAGTTGAAATGAAGGGGGGCTCTGTTTTAAAAGCAACGGAATTAAAAACGACGGCCTTTTTACTTAGCAAATCGAATAAATTTGAATCTATGTCTTTGCCGGTGGAAGTGCAATCTTCTCCCATTTTTGTCATTTCTGCCTTTGATTATGATAAAGATGGACATAAAGACTTGTTTTTAGGAGGAAATCAATATCAATCCAGATTGAAATTTGGACGAAATGATGCTAATTATGGTCTTTTATTGAAAGGAAATGGAAAAGGTAATTTTCAGATGATACCACAAAATCAAACGGGATTAAAGTTACAGGGTGATTTGCGCGGTGCGTTAAAGGTAGGTAATTCCTGGATTTTTGGCCTACACAACAAAAATTTGGTATCTTATAACTTGAAGGAATGAAACAGCTATTGATTCTTGGGTCTTTGTTTTTATGTTTGGCATGTACCAGAAAGGAAAACTTGGTTGTTGAACTAAATCCAACGGATGTGGAGATGGTTATTCAACAAATGACCGATGTTATGATTCACGACGTTACGAATCCTCCATTGGCAGCTCGATTCTTTGCTTATTCCTGCTTAGCTGCAAACGAAGTCATAGCGCTACACGATACCACCATAATGTCAATGTATGGAAAATTGAATGAGTTTCCCAACATAATAAATCCAAAGGGAGGAACTGAAATAAACAAAGACATTGCTGCTTTATTAGCCATGTATGAAACGGCGAAAGTCCTTCAACCTTCCGGAAAATTAATGGGTGATTTTGAAGATAAATGGATTGATTCCCTACTGAAAAAGGGCGTTTCAAAAGAAGTGATGGATCAATCGCACGCTCTTGCGAAAGAAGTGAGTCTTCAAATTGTAAAGTATGCAAAAGCAGATAAGTACAAAAAGATAAGCGCATTACCCCGATATACGCCTAAAAAAGAAGAGGGAACCTGGTATCCCACACCGCCTGGATATTTTCCACCTGTGGAGCCACATTTTAATACCATCAGGTCGTTCACTTTAGAGAGAGCGGATCAATTTAAACCCGAGCCACCTATTCCATTTTCAGCGGATAAAAAAGCTCCATTTTATACGTTGATGAACGAAATTAGGGAGCTCAGCTTAGACGATGAGAAAAAGGAAATTGCGGCATTTTGGGATTGTAACCCATTTGCCCTGTTTGATAATGGTCACTTATTGGTGGGTATGAAGAAAATTTCCCCTGGTGCACATTGGATGGGTATTGCGAATATTGCCTGTATTCAGGCAGGGATATCCTTTTCAAAGGCCATTCAGGTAAATACGGTGCTGGCGGTGGGCTTGATGGACGGCTTCCAGAGTTGTTGGGACGAGAAGTATCGGAGTAATCGAATTAGACCTGAGACGGCCATAAGGAAATATCTGGATCCAAAATGGACACCTTTTCTTCAAACGCCTCCTTTTCCTGAATATTTGAGCGGACATTCTACCATTTCTTCTGTTTCTGCGGTCATACTGACTCATTTCTTCGGAGAAGAATTTACCTATACAGACACCGTAGAGGAGCGATATGGGTTAAAGGCCAGAACCTATTCGTCTTTTGAACAAGCGGCGGAAGAGGCGGGTATTTCCAGATTTTACGGGGGCATTCACTTTATGGACGCTATCGAAAATGGACAAATTCAGGGACATGCTGTTGGGAAACATGTGCTAAAAAAAGTATTCAATTAGCTTTTGACAGAGGAGGTGATTTCAAAATAAGGCCATCGGAAGGGACGCGCAAAAGAATGCTATTTTCGTCAATCAATTTGGCTAATTCCTTTTCAGATAGGTTATCAAGGAGCTGATTTTTTAATTCAAATGTTTCGAAAGATCCATTTTCCTTATGCCATTTTATTATTTTACATTTACAGCTTGCATTTTCAACTGTATTTATTATTTCCTCCAAATATCCACCTTTTCCAAGTTTTATATAAACTTCCCTTATTCCGATAATGTCATTATTGTTTCCGGAATCAAAATTCCATGAAGCAGAAATGGCACTTTTAAATTTTTCATCTTTATTCAGAGGTAGCAGGGAATGTCGGGGAGATTCAATTTGGTTCAGTTTGTTTTTCACATAAGTATAGATGGAAATGAGCCAGGGGGATTCAAATTGTGCGAAACCATCATGATTAAAACTTGCACCAAATCTGGACAGTGTGAAATAGCCGTTTTTAAATTTTATATCAACGATATTGGACACCACGAGATGGTATCTGTTTGACTCGGAAATTCGGGCTTGAGGGGAACCAATATAACAGATCCAAACGCCCTCAAGGCTGTCAATTTCTTCTTGAGAAGGTACATAAGGCATTATTTTGAGATCATTTTTCAGTATTTCCCAGTTTTTGGATTGGTTTTTCCAGCCAATGCAGGTAAAAAGAAGTATTAGAATTAAAAAAACAGAGAATGCCAGCCATTTTTTTTGTGCTTTTTGGGAACTTAAATATTTCTCTTTGTATTCATTTTCAATGGAAACCCTTGATTCAACCATTGAATTGGTCTCTCCCGAATCTAGTAAATCGTCATCAACAGGGGCCTCTGAAAATCCCAAACGCCCCATTCCATATAAATATATATAGCAAGCGTCCACTAAAAAGGAGCGGGGATTGGAAATGATCTGATTAAAATAAGCGTCCTTGATTTGGTTACCCGTGATATCATATTTCCTGAAGGGATATTCTTGTTTTCTTGGATTATAATCTATGGGGTATTTTTCGTGCTTTAGTTCTTCCGAGGTGTAAGGAAGTTGATTACTTATTTCACTCAGGAGCCTGGCAATTGGCTCGTAATTTTTCCGGTTCGAATTTTTGGAAATGACAATTTCCTTTTCGGTTTCGAATTTTTCTAAAACCTTTTTTAGCAAGATGAGGATTTCCGATTTTCCTTTAAGCACTTTCATTTGTCAGAAATTCAACTAGTTATAAAATTCCAGAAATTCATTTTTGCATTCCGGAAACTAATAATATAGTTTAGGAATATTTATGGAAGAGTGAAAATGCTCATGTTGTTCAAATTACAAATAATATTATGAATAAATTAAATCATTCGTCAAATTATTTTGGTTTTTACAACTAAAGCCAAATAAAATAAATTACTTGAAACACCTTATGAGAAAAAAAGACAATTTAAGACAAATTTCGCTCATTTTTGCCCTTTTGCTGGTGGGGCAAAGTTTTTTTGCTCAATCTTCCGCTGTAAAAACAATTACAGGGGTAATTAGAGATCAAAATAATGAAGCATTGGTAGGTATCAATATAATGATTGAAGGTACCTCCACCGGAACAGTAACCGGTTTAGATGGATCCTATTCCATTGCTGTTTCAACGCCAACAGCCTATTTGATTTTTTCTGCCGTGGGTATGGAAACCATTCGGGAGCAGGTAGGTAATAGAACCATTATCGATTTGGTCATGAAAGATGAAGCAACAGCTTTAGATGCTGTTGTTGTTACGGCTCTGGTATTCGAAGCAAACAGGGATGAAATCGGGTATGCTACTTCCAGGATTAAAGGAGAGAATATCGCCGTTTCAGGAGAGGTTGGCTTAGTTGATGCTTTGGCTGGAAAAGCTTCAGGTGTTAGGATTTCCAGAACTTCAGGTGATCCGGGTGCTGCTTCCCAAATATTAATCAGAGGTCAAAGTACTATCACCAGAGGATTAGATCCGTTGATAATTTTAGATGGTGTGCCCATTTCCGGTGATAGTCGGGGGGAATCCAATGGTGGTACAACCCAACAAAGTCGTCTAAATGATATCAGTCCCGATGATATTGCCAGTGTGCAAGTTTTAAAAGGGGCTTCGGCAGCGGCACTTTGGGGAACCAGAGCGGCAAATGGCGTTATTGTAATTACCACTAAAAAAGGAAAGGCAAATAGCCTGGATATCAGTTTCAAATCAACCATTTCCATGGATGAAGTGAGTGCTTTCTACGATTTGCAGTCAACTTACGGTCAAGGGACAAATGGTGTCTGGTCTCCAACTGCTCTCCGTTCATGGGGTGATAAAATCGCTAATAGAGCAGGTGGGAGTGATATATTCAATACCACAGGTGCCTCATTTGTTGGAAATACAGGTCAGGTAATTTATCCAGTGTTAACTAAAAATGCCAAAGAAACCTTTTTACAAAATAATTATGACGGTGTTCTGGGCTTAGGTCATTATCTGGATAACTCAGTTTCTATTAGCGGTGGCGATGCTGAATCTAATTTTTTTATCAGCATGAACGATTTAAATCAGAAAGGGGTCATTCAAAATGGTAGTAGTTACAGACGATCAGGATTTCGTGTAAATGCTGGAAGGCAGATGAATAAATGGCTGAATATTTCAAATAAAGCCTCCTATTCTTTAATAAATTCTGATAGGATTACCCAAGGAGTTAATAATGCAGGTTTCCTCATTGGTTTATTAAGAACGCCACCTGATTTTAATAATGAAAATTATGTGGGTGGATATTCCGCAACTTCTGGCGGTGCTCTTATTCAAAATAGACATCGTTCTTATAGAAATCACATTGGCGCCAGTACGAATCCTGGGTTTAATAATCCATTATGGATTACGAATGAGTTGGAAAATACCAGTTATGTGAATCGATTCATAAATGCTACTGAAGCAAAGATAAGACCTACCAATTGGTTTACCTTAACTACCAGGGCGGGTATCGACTATTTTACAGATAGACAAAATACGTATTTTCCGTATTTTTCTGCCAACGCGATTAATGGGCTTTACAGTAGGGATGAGTATTCTCAAATGCAATTTAACATGGATGTTATTGGGCAGGTTGAAAAGCAATTTTCTCAAAATCTCCATGTCAATGTGTTAATGGGTTTAAATTATAATTCTTTAAATACGGGGTCTGTAGGAGCAAGTTCACAGAATTTTATTTTGCCTGACGGTCCTAAAGATTTCGATAATGCTACGCCTACGAATATTACCACAAATGATTCCCGCCTAAAGCGTATCACCAATGCAGGGTATTCAAGCGTTGGTTTTTCCTTTAAGGAACAACTATTTATTAACGCTACGGGTCGTCTTGAAGCGGCCTCCTCTTTTGGAGAATTATCAGATAACACCTTCTTTTACCCTTCCATGGATATGGCCTGGCAATTTTCACAGCTTAGCGGATTTGAAAATATTAAAGCATTATCTTTCGGAAAGTTAAGAGCTTCATTGGGTGTCGTGGGGGTTCAACCTTTATCATACAGAACACGGACCGATTTTGTTACCAGAACTTTTTCTGACGGATTTGGCGGTGCTTTAGATCCGGCTTTATATGGTTCAGGTTCCTATTTGCAAAGTGTAAATGGTGGAAATCCTTTTTTAAGACCAGAAAGAAAGGAAGAAATGGAATTTGGTGTAGATCTCAGGTTTTTAAATGATAAAATATCGCTGAGTGCTACTTACTATAGAAATAATACAGAAGATGCCTTGATAAATATTCCTCAGGCTTCTTCCACCGGATTTGATTTCCTTTATGCGAATGCGGGAAATATCCAAAATAGAGGGGTAGAAATCGATTTTGCCTACAACCTTCTTAAAAATAAAGACTGGCAAATTGACTGGAATTTTAACTGGACAATGAATAAGAATAAAGTGACTAACCTGAATGGTGCCGGATCTATAAATTTAGGTGGTTCAGCAGGCATTTCCTCCAGAGCAGTAGAAGGTTATCCCCTTGGTATCTTGTACTCAACGCCATTCTTGAAAGACGAAGCGGGAAATTTGAAATTAAACAGCAATGGATTTCCTATTGCCGATATTGTGGCAGCACCTATTGGTGATCCTAATCCGGAATGGAGAGCGGGTATGGGTTTAAATATCAGATATAAAAACTTTTCATTTTCCGCCCTTTTAGAACACTCCGAAGGTGGTGTCGTCGCCAATGGAACAGAGGCCGTTTTGGTAGATTATGGTACCAGCGCAACCGTGGGAAATGAATCTACTGGTACCACCGATTTGAAAAATTATGCTGGTAAAGTAATTCCATCAGGTACGCCTTTCAGAGGGAATATTAAAGATTTTGGTGCAGGTCCGGTAGCCTTAGATGAAAGTTGGTATGTTGGTTTGGGCGGTTTTTTTGGAAATGTGGGAGAACAATTTTTAGATGATGCCACATGGACCAGATTTAGAGAAATGAACCTTTCCTATAGAACTTCAAGTGCAAAACTTAAAAAATTATTGGGTATAGGTTCTATTATTTTTGAATTGAGTGGCAGAAATTTATTCCTTATCAGTGAGGTAAATGGCTATGATCCTGATAGTAATAATGCAGGGGCAGGCTCGGGAAGAGGGGTCGCTTATTTTGTGAATCCACCTACCCGTTCTTATCTGTTTACCCTGAAACTGAATTTTTAATTCCTTTTTATCAAAATTAATGTCATAATGAAAAAATATAGTTTAATTGTCCTAGTGCTTGTTCTATTTGCAGGATCATGTAAAAATCTGGTGGATGGTATCAATATAGACCCGGGTTCACCCTCAGATGCCCCAGCAGTGGCTATGTTAACGGGGGTATTAGTAAGTAATATGGTGCTTCAGGAAGGCGAAGTAGCTCGAATTTCCGGATTATGGTCTGGATATTTTAGAGGTGTTCAACAGCAATACCAATCTTACCAGCAGTATATTGTGACGGCAAGAATCTTTGATGATAACTGGCAAAGGGTTTATACTTCAGCTTATAAAAATATCAAACTTTTGAAGGAGAAAGCAAGAGCGGTAAATAACATTCGTCTTCTTGGGGTAGCCCAGGTAGTTGAGGCCAATGTTATGGGTACTGCATCGGCTCTTTGGGGAGATATTCCTTACACGGAGGCTGCTGACCCCAGTTTTTTAAATCCAGCTTATGATAGTCAAACAGCAAATTATGCCCGTATTCAATCTCTTTTAGATAGCGCGATCATTAATATTAATTCCACTGCTTTTGAAAGTTTTACAGCTCAGGATATTCACTTTGCAGGAAATACAGTGAAATGGATTCAAACTGCTTATACGCTGAAAGCCAGATATTTTTTGCACACCAGAGAATACAGCAAAGCATTAGCCGCGGCTACACTGGGAATAAATAGTAACGCAAATACCTGGTTGGCTCCTCATTCTACCTCTGGTAGAGGGGCTTATAATTTGTATTATCAATTTGTAGTTCAAGATAGACCAGGTTGGATGGATGCTAATGGTAGTTTTGCTGCCAATCTATTGAATCCCTCAAAAACGCCAAATAGAGGAAATGCTAAGACGATTGAAAGAGCCAGATACAATTATCTTTTCACCAGTGCGGGCGCTTTAAATACTTCTACCAATGGATTTTTTGGACAGGCTTCCTCGTTTCCTTTAGCGGGTTTTGCTGAAAATTTACTCATTTTAGCAGAAGCGGAAACCAGATTGAATGGTTTCGACAAGGGTCTTGTCAGGTTAAATGCTTATAGGACCTTCATGTCAGCAGGTGGAAACATTGGTTCTACCTATACGACGACGGGTAATATAAAATATGATCCTTACGTTTTAGCCGATTTTAATGCAGGGGGTATGGAAAATTTACCCGCTACTTCAACTTTATCTAAGGAATCTGCCCTTCTAAGAGAAATATTAGAAGAAAGATATATTACTTTTATTGGTCAGATTGAAGGATTTAATGATATGAGAAGAGTGCTAAAGGAAACAGAGATTAGAGTTCCTGTTACACCAAACACAGGAACGGTATTACCGCAGCGTTTTCTTTATCCACAGATTGAGGTGGACCTAAACACTTCTACCCCAAATCCTATACCATCCTTATTTTCAGTTACAACCATAAATAAATAACCGTTATGTTGAAAACAACCTTTTTTTTCTTATTTATCCTGTTGGGTTTTGTTTTTCTGCCATTTACTGGAATCACGCAGGAGGCAACCAAATTATATGAGGGATTACCACCGGGAAATAAGACTACAGAAAATAAGGAAAAAGAGGTTGTCACAGATGCAGGTAGGAGGGCACTCGTAAATGTTACAGTGCCCGATCTTACCTTCTATAAAGCTCAAGGGAATGTAAAATCAAATGCCGCAGTCATCATTTGTCCCGGAGGCGGTTATCACCGATTATCCATTTTTGATGGCGGAGAGGACGTTGCGCAGGCATTTGCAAAGGCTGGGGTCAATGCTTTTGTCCTTAAATACAGAACTAATACAGAAAATTCTTTCCGTTCCTTTGAACCACTGCCTCTTATGGATCTTAAAAGGGCTTATCAAATGGTTAAGGAAAATGCCTTTACGAATGAGATTGATACCAATAAAATAGGTGTCATTGGCTTTTCTGCAGGAGGTCATTTAGCTGCCATGTCTTTTACACCCATAAATCCAATTCAATTTTCCTTTAATATTCTGGTTTATCCTGTCATTAGTTTTAAGGATGAATATGTATCCCCGAAATTACAATCGAGAAAAATATTACTGGGAGACCAGGTTTCTGAAGATAAAAAAAGGGCTTATTCCCCGGAATTATTTATCGCCGAAAATCATCCTCCTTCTTTTTTAATTCATGCAATGGATGATAAGACGTCTTTGGTTGAAAATAGCCTAGTCTATTACCAGCAATTAGTGGCAAAAAAAATACCCGCTCAACTGCTTGTTTATCAGTCAGGGGGACATGGTTTCGCTTTACACAATAAGGTACAGGATGAATTTTGGATGCCATCTGTTATTAAATGGCTTCAACTCAATAAAATCATTCCGAATTGAATTTTATGAGGATAAGTTTATTGTTACTTCTGGGCGTTTTGCTTGGTTCACCTTCTTTTTCGCAGTCCAAAAAGAGCGTTTTATTCCTGGGGAATAGTTATACAGAACGAAATAATCTTCCTCAATTAATCTCCAATATAGCTCAGTCTATGGGAGATACCCTTCTTTTTGATGCCCATTATCCAGGGGCTTACACCCTTCTCAGACATGCAACAGATGCTAATTCTCTAAATAAAATGGGAGCAGGTCATTTGGACTATGTCGTTTTACAGGAGCAAAGTCAGCGTCCTGCCCTTGGCCCTGATGAAGTGTCGAAGTTTTTTCGGTATGGAAAAATACTGGATAGTCTTGCGAAAGTAAGTAATCCCTGTGCTGAAACCATGTTTTATATGACTTGGGGAAGAAAAAATGGGGATGACGAGTATTGTGGCGTTTTTCCTCCCTTATGCACTTATGAAGGAATGGATAGCCTCTTAAATAGACAGTATAGAAATATAGCAGATTCTTTGCAAGCCGTACTTTCACCCGTAGGGGCAACCTGGAATGCTGTGCGGAAATTTTTTCCAGACATCGAATTATTTCATCCAGACGGTTCCCATCCTTCTGAAGCAGGTTCTTATGCCGCAGCAGTTACCTTTTATTGTGCCATATTCAGAAGGAATCCTTTAGATATTCCATATCAATTTACTATACCTTCCTCAGTGGCTCAGAATATTAAAATGGCGGTTAAAAAAGTCGTATTTGACAGTTTAACAAAGTGGGGCATAGGAAAACAAGATCCTAATCCTTCCTTTTCTTACCAGTCATTACCAAATAATGAGCTTTCATTTAAAAATACCTCCATTCATGCTAATCGGTATTTTTGGAATTTTGGAGACGGGAATACCTCTGTTTTAGAGAACCCTAATCATAAATATGCGACAAATGGTACTTTCAATGTTACCTTAAACGCTTCAAAATGTAATGTATCAAAATCTTTTTCCAGATCTATTCAATTCCAGGTGACGTCTGTTGATAATATGTTTCAACTAACGGACGAACACCCATATCCTAATCCGGTGGAAGATATTTTGAACATTCCATTCATTAGATTTGATAAAATACTTATTTCCAATATATTTGGCGTGTTTTTCGAACCATCCTTGTCTTATGCTCAAAAGCAAATAGCGCTTGATTTTTCAAACTTTCCTGCGGGAATTTATTTTATTTGGGTTTACCGGGATAATAAAACAGGTTTTTGGAAAATCACAAAAAATTAATCGCTCTTTAACTTTCTACATGAAAAAAATATTAACTAATCTTACGTTTTGGGTATTGACGGCCATTACTTGTGGTATTTTACTCGGACATTTTTTTCCTGAAATTGCTTTAAAGCAAGTACTTCCTGATGATCTGAAAGGTCGGTTTTTAGGTCAGGAATTGAAAATTGGTAAATCCTTAAGCGAAGCATTTGGGGGCTTTTTTATTTCTCTCGTGAAATTATTTATCAATCCAATTATATTCTTGACCATTACCTTAGGCATCGTTTCTATGGGCGATCTCAAAAAAGTAGGAAAGGTAGGCCTTAAATCGCTGATTTATTTTGAGGTAGTAACCACTGCTGCGCTCATTATAGGTATTGTAGTGGCCAATATCATTCAACCAGGAAAAGGTGTTGTTCATGCTGCTTCAGCAACAAAAGATATTGATGCTTACAAAGAAAAAGCGGCAGATTTCAATTGGTGGCAATTTTTTATGGATAATTCCACTTTACAAGTACTTATCATTGCTATTCTCTTTGGGGTATTACTCAGTAAGATTTCCAGCGCGACAAAACTGATTTCTTATCTGAGTATAGCTTCAAAATATGTATTCAAAGGTCTTCATAGAGTCATGTTGCTCGCGCCTATAGGTGCCTTTGGTGGAATGGCTTTTACCATTGGAAAATATGGAGTGGCTGCGCTATTGCCTTTAGGTAAGTTAATGTTGACCGTGTATGTTACGATGGCCATTTTTATTTTCGCCATATTCGGGCTTATCCTGAAACAATATAAAGTTCAATTATGGAAATTCCTTACCTATATCAGAGAAGAATTATTGATCGTTTTGGGAACTTCCTCCTCTGAAGCTGGCCTGCCAAATCTAATGGAAAAATTAGAAAAAATGGGCTGCTCAAAATCTGTCGTTGGATTAGTAGTTCCCACGGGATATTCCTTTAATTTGGATGGAACTACCATTTATTTATCTATGGCCGTCATTTTTCTTGCTCAAATCTACGGTGTTCATCTTACTTATAGCCAAATGCTGACTATTATTGGCATTTTAATGGTTACTTCAAAAGGTGCAGCTGGTGTAACTGGAAGTGGGTTTATCGTTCTTGCATCCACACTGACAGCCATGAACGGGGTAATCCCCATTGAGGGTCTTGCCCTTTTATTAGGAGTTGACCGATTTATGTCAGAAGCGCGCGCTATCACCAATTTTATTGGAAACGGTGTAGCCACCATCTGGATTGCCAATAATGAAGGGGAGTTTGACCGAAAGAAAATGGATTATGCCTTTGGACACATTGATGAAACAGAAGATATTTTCACCGATAATTTGGATAAATCGTAGAGTCGATGCACGTATCGTCTTCTTTTCGACAGGTTTCAATGGAATAATTACCGGGTTTCATTGTTTTGAATCACGGATTTTAAGGATTATAGGATTTCACGGATAATAGATTACGTTTTTGGTTAGGGAGTTAAGTTTATTTGTAGATGGATACTGTCGCCTGGGTTTTGAATCAGGATTTACAGGATTTACAGGATTAATGATGACGTCGCTGGTTTAATATGGTGGATATCGGAAATGTGTTCCCTGGATTAATATTTCGTCGCTGCGATTATCGCATCGGCGATAAAAATAAATGGGTATTTTCTTTAATTTCATGCTGTAGCGCTCGTTATCCAAAACGAAGACGATTTCAATAATCCGCGTAATCCAATAATCCTTAAAATCCGTGATTCAAAAACATAATACAGGATAAACCCCGATTATCCTAAAGTTTAAATGAATACAAAATGTAAAAATGGTTCATACGTGAAATATGCAAATAACCATTTCAAGAACTAAGGTACTTCTTACATTTTCCGAAAATAAGTTTTGAATCAGGATTTACAGGATTTACAGGATTAATGATGACGTCGCTGGTTTAATATGGTGGATATCGGAAATGTGTCCCTGTCTAAATATTTCGCCGATGCGATGATCGCATCGGCGAAATGAAAAGGAGGGTAGTTTATTTTGCATTTTGAGCTGCGGCACGCATCAACTCAACCAACGCCGCGCTGGTAAAAATCCTCGAAATCCTGTAAATCCTGATTCAAAACCAGGCTACAGGATAAAACCCGATTATCCTAAAGTTGAAATGGATACAAAATGAAAAAATGATGCTGCAGCGCCCGTTATCCAAAACGAAGACGATTTCAATAATCAGTGAAATCCAATAATCCTTAAAATCCGTGATTCAAAAAAATAATACAGGATAAACCCCGATTATCCTAAAATTTTAAATGGATACAAAATGAAAAAATGGTTGATAGGTTAAATATGCAAATAACCATTTCAAGAACTAAGGTACTTCTTACATTTTCCTGGAAATAAGTTTTGAATCAGGATTTACAGGATTATAGGATTTCACGGTTTAATATGGTGGATAATGGAAATATATCCCTGGCTAAATATTTCGTCGCTGCGATCATCGCATCGGCGATAAGAATAAATGGGTATTTTCTTTAATTTCATGCTGCAGCGCCCGTTACCAAAACGAAGACGATTTCAATAATCAGTGAAATCCAATAATCCTTAAAATCCGTGATTCAAAAAAATAATACAGGATAAACCCCGATTATCCTAAAGTTTAAATAGATACAAAATGAAAAAATGGTTGATAGGTTAAATATGCAAATAACCATTTCAAGAACTAAGGTACTTCTTACATTTTCCTGGAAATAAGTTTTGAATCAGGATTTACAGGATTTACAGGATTAATGATGACGTCGCTGGTTTAATATGGTGGATATTGGAAATGTGTTCCCTGGATTAATATTTCGCCGCTGCGATTATCGCATCGGCGAAATGAAAAGGAGGGTAGTTTATTTTGCATTTTGAGCTGCGGCACGCACCATCCCAACCAACGCCCAGCTGGTAAAAATCCTCGAAATCCTGTAAATCCTGATTCAAAACCAGGAGCAAGTACTAATACTAAAAGTATGACCTCAATCAAAAACAGGTCCCCAAAATGCAGGACGTAAGGCTATCAATACATTCTTAATCCTCCGACACATCGGGGGGGAGCACTTTTTTGGCTAACTGCCTGTTGTAATCCTTTTCGTTTTTGTGTACTTGCTGGGATGGCCTTGGACCATGCTCCCCAGTTTGTACCGCTTTTGAAATAGGATTCCCTTTTTTTACTTTAGCTTTTTTCATTACCTAAGTTCATTCATCAAAATTTTAGGAAATGATGTTTTTAAATCGGGGTCTTCTAGGCGTAATATCACCTAATCTTTCCTTTTTATTTTTTTCATAGTCAGAGTAATTTCCTTCAAAGAAAACGACATTAGCCTCATCTTCAAATGATAAGATATGCGTGGCCAAACGGTCAATGAACCATCTATCGTGAGAAATCACTAATACACAGCCCGCGAAATCCTCTAACGCGTCTTCAAGCGCTCTCAAGGTATTGATATCGATATCATTGGTAGGCTCATCTAAAAGAAGGACATTTCCCCCCTCTCTCAGCGTAATGGCCAAATGAACCCTATTGCGTTCTCCACCCGATAAAATGCCTAATTTCTTTTGCTGATCATTTCCAGCAAAGTTGAATTTACTGAGATAAGCGCGAGCATTTACGCTGGCTTTCCCTATGGTAATCAAGTCATTACCCTGTGAAACCACCTCATAAACCGTTTTTTGAGCATCCCGAAGTTCTTCATGCCCCTGGTCAACATAACTGGTTTGAACGGTGTCGCCAATAATAATTTCGCCTGAATCGGGTTTTTCGACGCCCATAATCATTTTAAACAGGGTACTTTTTCCAACACCATTGGGTCCGATGACACCTACTATGGCATTTTTGGGTATCGAAAGGGATAAATTTTCATATAATACCCTATCGCCAAATGATTTGGTAATATTCTCCAGATCAATTACTTTATCACCCAGTCGGGCACCCATTGGAATAAATAGTTCTAATTTTGCTTCCTTATCTTTTAATTCTTCGGAAGCTAATTTATCGTAAGCATTCAAACGCGCCTTGCCTTTTGCCTGACGAGCTTTTGGGGCCAGCTTTATCCATTCTAACTCGCGTTCTAACGTTCTTCTTCTTTTAGAATCAGATTTTTCCTCCTGCTCTAATCGTTTTGATTTTTGGTCTAACCAAGAGGAATAATTTCCTTGCCAGGGAATGCCCTCGCCTCTATCCAGTTCCAGAATCCATCCTGCCACATTGTCCAGAAAATAGCGGTCGTGTGTAACGGCAATAACGGTTCCAGGGAAGTTTTGTAAAAATTGTTCTAACCAATGAACGGATTCAGCGTCGAGGTGATTCGTAGGTTCGTCTAACAATAGAATATCCGGATTGCTAAGTAGTAAACGGCAAAGAGCCACCCGGCGTCTTTCTCCACCCGACAATACCTTGACGGGAACATGTCCCTCTGGACAACGAAGCGCTTCCATCGCTGTTTCCAAACGGTGATCAAGTTCCCAGGCATTATTGCTCTCTAGTTTATCCATTAATTCGCCTTGCTTATCAATGAGTTTCATCATCTCATCACCGTCGAGTGGTTCAGATAACTTCAGATTTATGTCCTCATATTCGCGAAGCATATTAATCAGCGACTGAACGGCTTCCTCCACAATTTCGCGAACCGTTTTAGTTTCGTCTAAAACAGGTTCCTGCGCCAGATAACCAATTTTATAAGTTCCGTCAAATTGAATTTTTCCCTGATAATTCTGGTCTAATCCTGCAATAATTTTTAGCAATGTTGATTTTCCCGAACCGTTTAAGCCGAGAACGCCAATTTTTGCACCATAAAAAAAGGATAACCAAATATTTTTAAGTACTTGTTTTTGAGGTGGAAAGGTCTTTGTAACCCCCTCCATAGAAAAAATTATTTTTTCGCCTGCCATTGTAAATTTATTTTACACAAATATAAATAAAATTAACCTCTTCCTAAAGGTCCTTTAACCATATCGAATATACCAATGATAAATTCGCAGTTGAACCAGGATTCAAATAACGGAAAATCATTTATTGGTGGATAGTCCTTTTCATCTAACGGCGTTTGTGCCAATAAGTGGCTAAACAAGGACTTATAGTTCGATTTTGTCCATTCGTCTTCCTCTAACGGACTATCCATTTCAGGAACGAGATAAATGGTTGGTTCCCAATCTTCGGGTTGTAAAGCGTCGGTCTCATTGAATCCCTTCGATTTTAAATAAGTAAAAAATACGTCTGTTGGTTTAACCAATAAAATACCTCTGTTTACTTCAGGATATTCAGGAATGGGTACATTCATCATTTTATATTTAAATATTTTCCTTCAATAGGCATTCGTCTTCCCATGCCAAATGCTTTTGGTGATATGCGCAAAACGGGGGCCGTCTGATGCCTTTTGAACTCGTTGATATTGACTAATCTTAAAATTCTGGAAACCAGGGTAGCATCAAATCCTGCAGAAATTATTTCGTTAGGTCCCTGATTTTTTTCAATATATAAATAAAGGATTTTGTCTAACACGGCATAATCTGGTAAACTGTCCGCATCTTTTTGATTTGGACGCAATTCTGCACTCGGTGGTTTGGTCAAAGTATTTATGGGTATAACTACCTCATCTTTATTCATATAAGCCGCTAATTCATAAATTTCCGATTTATACACATCGCCAATAACGGAAAGTCCGCCGCACATGTCGCCATATAAAGTGCCATAACCCACCGCCATTTCACTTTTATTGCTGGTATTAAGCAATATAGGTCCAAATTTATTGGAAAATGCCATCAACAAAGTACCCCGAATTCTGGCTTGTAAATTCTCTTCCGCCAGTCCAAAAGGTAAATCTTTAAAATGAGGATCTAAATTTTTCAACCAACTGCTATACAAGTCATTAATGGGAAAAAGGGTATAGGAAATGCCCAGATTTTCAGCTAAAATTCGCGCGTCTTCAATAGAATGATCAGACGAAAATTCGGAGGGCATTAGCAGAACGGACACATTTTCTTTCCCTAAAGCGCGTGTTGCCAATACAGCAGTTACTGCAGAATCTATGCCTCCGGAGAGACCAAGAATGGCTTTAGATAAGCCCAGTTTGCCAAAGTAATCCTTCAAACCCAGTATTAAGGCATCGTGAATTAACGGATATTTGTCCTTTGAAATTTCATTGTTTTCCTTATTTGCCTTTACCTCGTCTAATGAATAAGTCCGGATGCAGGTTTCAAAAAATGGTAATTCATCGAATATTTTTCCATTTTGTGAAAAAACGAGAGAGCCTCCATCAAAAATTAATTCTGTTTGTGCACCCACCTGATTCACATAAAAAAGGGGTAATTGATAACGCAACACATTGGTTCGCAATACATGAATTCTTTCCGGCGCATGATCATAAGCGAAAGGGGATGCCGACAGATTGATCATCAAATCAGGCTTTTCCTTCATTAATTCATCCATCGGACAAATCGTATATAAAGGATTTTCATTGCCCACATTCCACATATCTTCACAAATGGTCAGGGCAATACGAACCCCTTTATACATGAAGGTGGAAAAATAATCTGCGGGCTGAAAATACCTGTATTCGTCGAACACGTCATACGTTGGCAACAGCGCTTTATGCTGAATAAAAGAGATTTGCCCATTTTCCAGAAAATAACCTGAATTATATAAATCTTTTCCTTCAGGGACTGGATTTCGGGTAGGGGAACCGAGTAAAACGCCAATGTCGATAGCACATTTTGCTAATTCCTGAACGCATTCGTCCGCTTTATGTATAAAATCGGCAAAGTTCAAAAAATCTCTGGGTGGGTATCCACAAGTGGCCAATTCGGCAAAGCAAATGAGGTCACTCCCTTCATTTTTAGCTATTTCCACCGCATTTTTCATCTTTTCCAGATTACCTGAAAAATCTCCAACGTGGTAATTTAATTGCGCAATCGTTATTTTCATAAAATTTATTTCAGGACAAAAATACATTTACTTAGGTCAGAATAAAAACCAATTTGTGCAGCGTCGATAATTTGCTTATTTTTACCACTCAAGAACAAAAAATTATGAGTGATTTTGTGGTATCGGCGAGGAAGTATAGACCAGCTCTGTTTACAGATGTCGTTGGGCAGGAGCATGTTACCCTTACTTTGAAAAATGCGCTGCGCAGTAATCATCTGGCTCATGCTTTTTTGTTCTGTGGTCCAAGAGGCGTTGGAAAAACGACTTGTGCCCGTATTTTGGCAAAAGTTATCAATTGTCAGCAACCAACGGCTGACCATGAGCCCTGTCTCGTGTGTTCTTCCTGTCGTTCCTTTAGTGATAATGCCTCTTTTAATATTACAGAATTAGATGCTGCGTCGAACAATACCGTCGAGCATATTAGAAGTTTAATAGATCAGGTTCGTTTTCAACCTCAGCAAGGTAAGTATAAAGTTTTTATTATTGATGAGGTGCACATGCTTTCTTCCTCCGCTTTCAATGCGTTTTTGAAAACGCTGGAGGAACCCCCGGCTCATGCTATTTTTATATTGGCTACAACGGAGAAGCATAAAATTTTGCCTACCATTATTTCCCGTTGTCAGATTTATGAATTTCGACGAATTCAACCTATCTCTATCGTCCCTCATCTGAAAGCCATTTGTCTGAAGGAATCGATTACCGCCGATGAGGAGGCATTGCATATTATAGCCCAAAAGGCCGATGGTGCCTTGCGTGACGCTCTTTCTATTTTCGATAGAATGGTTGCTTTCTCTGGGAATGAAATCAAATATGCTGATGTTATTGAAAATCTTAATGTCCTCGATTATGATTACTTTTTTAAAATAATCGATTATTTTTTAGCCGAGGATAGTCTTAATATTTTACTTCTTTTTGACGAAATTTTGAAAAAAGGATTCGACGAAGACTTGTTTATCAATGGTTTAGCTGCCCATGCAAGAAATGTTTTAGTAAGTAAAGACGTGCAGACACTGCCTCTGCTGGAAGTAACAGGTACGCTGAGAGATCGTTATAGACATCAGGCAGCTTTGGCTTCGTCTGGTTTTTTACTCACCATTTTAAATTTGGCAAATGAATGTGATTTAAATGCTAAAATGGCAAAAAATAAGAGGCTTCATGTCGAAATTTCTTTGCTGAAAATGGCTCACCTGAATCGTATTTTGACGCTTCCTTCAGATAGTACGGCTTTGGCTGAAGAAAAAAAAAAGCCTGAACCCGTCGTAAATATTGAAGCGGTTGAAAAAGTAAATATTCCAGTTATTTCTCCTGTTCTGCCTGTAAAAAAAGTCGTTGTCGAACCCTCGGCGAATGATTCTTTACTCAGTAAATTGATGAAGGAAATCAAGGAGGAAGAGAAAATGGAGGTCGATAGAGTAGCCGTTCCTTTAAATCAGGATTCACTTAATGCTTTTTGGGAGGATTATGTGATAAATATCCAACAAGATTCAACAAGGAATCTTCTGAAATTGGTGTCACTACAATGGGAACCCGAGGGTACTATAAAAGCTATTGCTTCAACGGGTCTGCAGGAAAGTGCCATAAAACAGGAGAAATCAATGATGGATAAAATGAGAGCTCATTTTCAAAGAACTGATCTGGCTTTTCAAGTATTATTAATTAAAAATGAAGTAAGTGAGGTGCCCGTTGTGTCTAATAAACCTCCCACTTCCCGAGAATTACTGTCTCGTTTTCATGCAGTTAATCCAGATATAAAAGAATTTGCCGAGCGCCTCTCTCTCCGTTTAGAGGAGGATTAATTTCCCCGTATTATGTCTATTACCGATGGTCAATCCTATTTTGATGCCGTTTTTCTACAGCTGATTAAGCAGCTAAATATATCTCAAAAGGAGGCCGTTTCTACTTTGGATGGCCCAACTTTAGTGCTCGCTGGTCCGGGAACAGGTAAAACCCAGCTGATTGCTGCCAAGGTTGGCAAAATATTAATGGATTCAGACACGCTTCCCCGAAATATTCTTTGCCTTACTTTTACCGATGCAGGGGTGAATGCTTTGCGAAATAGATTGGTTCAATATATTGGCCCTGAGGGACATAAAGTGCAAGTGCTTACTTTTCATGCCTTTTGTAACCAGATTATCCAACAAAATAGATACCATTTTGGTCAAAATAATCTTGAACCCATTTCTGATTTGGAAAGGATTGATATTATTAGAATGATTTTGGATGAATTGCCCTGGGATAATCCACTTAAAAAAGGGTATGCCAATGCCCATCAATTTGAACGGGAATGGCAGTCGCTCATTCAATGGATGAAAAAGGAAAATTATAAGGCAGCCGATTTGATAGAAAAAATAGAAGAATATTGTAATCAAATGCCTTCCCTGCCCGAATTTAAGTACAAACGTAAACAAGGCACCTTTAATGTCGGCGATCTTAAGGAAGGTTTATATCAGGATTTTTTACAAAAATATGCACGATTAAGGGAGGCCGTTCGTCTGTTTGATGTTTATGAACAAGAAAAAAACCTCAGACACAGGTATGATTATGAAGATATGATCCTTTGGGTTTTAAAGGCATTTCAAGACAAACCTTATTTTTTAAGCCTCTATCAGGAACAGTTTTTATATGTTTTACTCGATGAATTCCAAGATACTAATGGAGCGCAATTTGAATTGGTTCAGACTCTTTTAAATTATTGGGACACCCCAAATTTATTCATTGTTGGCGACGAAGATCAATCTATTTATGAATTTCAAGGTGCCAGAATTAAGCATTTACAAGATGTTAAGGATAAATATGGTGACGACTTACATTTGGTTCAACTCAAGGAAAATTATCGCTCTACCCAAGGTATTTTAAATGCTGCATTTTCCTTTATTCAGAGAAATACCCTTACTTCTTCATTGAAAAATCAGGGAAATATTTCTCTACAACCGCTCATTGCAGCGTCTAATTTGCGACAAATCGATTCGACACCTATCGTGGTGGAATATGGGAGTATTTTTCAGGAGGAAGCGGATTTAGTACAGTCGTTAAAAAACTTATTTAAAAAGGGCATTAATCCAGGTCAGGTAGCCATCATTTTTAGAAATAACAGACAGGGAGATCAATTAGTAACGCTATTTGAAAAGAATAGCATACCTTATCATACCAGTCGGCCTATCAATATTTTACATACCCCCATCGTCTTTAAAATACGCAGGATCATTCAGTATTTAATTCAGGAATGGAAGGAAACCGATCGGGGGGAATCGGAGTTTTTACCTCTGTTGTACTATGCTCACTGGGAAATAAGTATGTCTGATATTGGAAAGTTAAATAAGATTAAAGTAGCATCTGATCTTTCCTGGCATAAAATAATGACAGATGAAACTATTTGGGCGTCTATTGGGATTGAAAATAGTCAGCCTGTAAAAAGGGCATATCGTTTTTTTCAAGATGCTTTAAAACAAGGGCTTAATAAAGCCCTGCCTGCTTTTTTAGAATATATTATCAATAAAAGTGGACTCCTGAAAGCGACATTAAAACAAAAGGATAGTATTCTTCAGGTGCAAATTTTGAATACGCTGGTGAATTTTTGTGAAAAATCAGTGGAAAGGGAACCGAATATTTCTGTGATTGACTGGATGTTGATGATGGATCGTATGCAAGATAACCATTTAGCTATTTCTCTGGAAATGCCTCAGGTTTCTAATGAAAGCGTTCATCTTTTAACCGCGCACAGAGCGAAAGGACTCGAATTTGAGTACGTATTTATGTATGACTGTGTCCAATCGGAATGGGAGGGAAAATCGAATAATACTGGCGTCTTTTCCTTTCCGCCTACCCTGAAAATGGAGCCGGAAACCGACGAATTGGAAGCGTCTCGTCGTTTATTCTATGTCGCAATGACGCGCGCATCTCAATTTTTGCAAATTGGTTTTGGAAAGGAAAATACAGCGGGAAAGCCAAGAATGCCTACCCTTTTTATATCGGAATTACTGGAAGATAAACTAGTTCATTTTGAAAAAAGAATGGTTCAGGACGAATTCCTCCAACAAATTCAGGTAAATAGGCTGAAACCAACTGTTCTTCCCCCTTCTTTCAGACCCGATAAGGCTTTTATTGAACATACGCTGGATTCCTTTGCTCTCACCGTGTCCAGTTTGAATAGATATCTGAATTGCCCTCTTTCCTTTTTTTATAGAGATATTTTGGGGATTCAGACCAGTAAAAATGCTTCCTCCGCTTTTGGAACAGCTATTCATGAGGCTATTTCGGACTGGACTTCTGGCCTGAAATTTTCAAAAGATAAAAATAAAGAGGCTAAAAAATTACACGACCTTTTTGAAAAAAAACTGAAAAAATCTATATCCTGGTATTCAAATAGTGCCTGGGAGGGCTATTTAATGAGAGGTAAAGCCTGTTTAACCGATTTTGTAGCCTCTTGCAATCTGGAAAGTTTGAGCCATTCCAAGCCTGAATTAAAAATTCATTTTATCGATGAAGCTGGGTTCAAATTTAAAGGTGTGACAGATAGAGTTGACTATCTGAAAGGGGGAAAAGTACATTTAATAGACTATAAAACGGGGAAACCTAAGCGAAATACCTTTCAAAGGCCTTCATGGAAGGGCGTTTCTCCTTATGGGGGCGTTTATTGGAGACAGCTTGCTTTTTATCATCTTTTGTTTGAAGGGCATAATCAAGATGGATTGTTGGTGGAAGAGGCAAAATTGATTTTTTTGGAAGAGGGTCTTTCCAGCGCTTCTCGTGAAGTTGTTATTACACTGGATTCCAACGATTTGGTAGCTTTTAAAAATCTAACACAAGAGGTAAATGCCAATATTCAGGCACATGACTTTTACAGAGGTTGCGGACAAGCTACCTGCGTTTGGTGTAATTATCTTAAAAATGAAATTTTGCCAGACCAGCTGGAAAATCCGGATCATTTATTTCTGGACGATGGTCCTTATCTTTGATGAGAGATTTTTTTAAATCAACGCTTAAACTTCGGTAAATTATTTCCAGTATTACAATTATTCCTATTTTGAGCCTTTAATTTATCAATATGAAAAATCTATTCCTTTTTCTACTCCTTTTTCTGTCATTTAGCTTGACTGTCAATGGACAAACTGCGCTGGAAAAGTTAGAAAGTAAGATTAACGCTGAATTCAAGAGGTCGCCTGGTTTATTTTGTTTGGCTTTTAAGGAAATTGGTCAGCCGCAAAACCAGTTGATGATTCATGCAGATAGCATTGTTCATGCAGCTAGTACGATGAAAACGCCTGTGATGGTAGAAATATTCAATCAAATCGAACAAAAAAAATGGAAATTGAGTGATTCTGTCCTGGTAAAAAATGAATTTTCAAGTATTGTAGATGGTAGTCCTTATAAAATGGAGGTAGATGAGGATTCAGAAGGTCAGTTGTACCGTAAGATTGGTGGAAAAACAACCCTTTATCAATTGATTTATGACATGATTACCTATAGCTCTAATTTGGCAACCAATATTTTAATTGAAATGGCTGATGCTAAAAAAGTGACTCAAAAGGTAAGGGAAATAGGAGCAAAAAATATTCAGGTATTGAGAGGGGTGGAAGATCAGAAGGCGTATGATTTAGGACTGAATAATAAGGTAACTGCCCGGGATCTGATGTTGATTTTTGAAAAATTAGGAGAGGGACAATGGATCAGTGAATCGGCTTGTATTCAGATGATTGATATTTTGAAACAACAACATTTTAATGAATTAATACCGGCTTTATTACCCAAAGAGGTGATCGTGGCTCATAAAACAGGTTGGATTACCAAGCACAGTCATGATTCTGCATTAATTATATTACCCGATGGAAGAAAATATGCGTTGGTTATTCTGAGTAAAGGATGGGAATCAAATGATTTGGCCACAGAAATAATGGCAAATTCTTCGAAGTACGTTTATGATTATATGGTCGGTTTATCGAATTTTAAAAAATAAAACATGGCAACCCCGCAGTCTGTAGCATTTCATACCTTAGGATGTAAATTAAATTTTGCAGAAACCTCCGCTTTGGGTCGTCAATTTGAATCAGCTGGCTTTCAAGAGAGGCGTTTCACCGATCATGCCGATATTTATGTTATCAATACTTGTTCAGTAACCGATTTTGCCGATAGAAAATGCCGTAGGGTCGTTCGGCAAGCCTTAAAGCAAAATGAACAGGCATTTATTGTTGTTGTAGGTTGTTATGCACAGCTGAAACCGGAAGAAATAGCGGCTATTCCGGGAGTTGATCTTGTTTTAGGTGCAGCTGAAAAGTTTCGGATGCTGCCATTTATTGAGGGACTCAGTAAATCGACCGGAAAGGGAATGGTTCAGGCCGGAGAGGTGAGTGAGGTCGTCGATTTCGTAAATGCTTTTTCTGTAGGGGATCGTACCCGTTCTTTTTTGAAAGTTCAGGATGGTTGTGACTATAAATGTACGTTTTGTACCATTCCACAAGCGAGAGGAAAAAGTAGAAGTGATACCGTGGAACATGTTGTCGCCAATGCCAGGGAAATTGCATGCAGAGGTGTTCGAGAAATTGTATTAACGGGAGTAAATATAGGTGATTTTGGAAATGGAACCGCAGTTATTGAAGGGATGAAGCCACGTAAAGAGGCTCTTTTTGCTGACCTCATCCGTGCTTTAGATGAGGTGGAAGAGGTATCGAGATTTCGCATTTCCTCCATTGAACCAAATCTTTGTACTTCGGAAATCATTGAATTTGTCGCAAATTCCCGTCGGTTTGCCCCTCATTTCCATATTCCGTTGCAGTCCGGAAATAACAAGCAATTGCGTGAAATGAAACGCAGATATAAAAGGGAATTGTATCAGGAAAGAGTGGCGGAAATTAAAAGATTAATGCCCCATGCCTGCATTGGTGTCGATGTCATCGTCGGATTTCCAGGTGAAACTGAAGCCGATTTTGAGGAGACTTATGCCTTCATTTCTTCTCTCGATGTAAGTTACCTGCATGTATTTACCTATTCCGAAAGGGATAATACCCCAGCTGCCTCCATGGCAGACATAATTCCTGTGGAGGAAAGAAGAAGGAGGAATGCTTTGCTAACCAGCTTGTCTGAACAAAAGAGAATGATGTTTTATGATCAACATCTGGGGCAATCCCGCCCCATTTTATTTGAAAAGTCCAAAACCTCAGGTAAAATGTCTGGCTTCACGGATAATTACATAAAAATTGAGACAAAATGGCAAGAGGAATCCCTCAATTTTATAGAAAATAGACCATTGCTTCGCATCAATAAAGCTGGGTTAGTGGAATGTTGAGAATAACTTGAATTTATCCTGTAATATGGTTTTGAATCACGGATTTTAAGGATTATTAGATTTCGCGGATTATTTAGCGTTGGGCGTTGGTTGGGGTTTTGAATCAGGATTTTCAGGATTTCGAGGATTTTTTAGTGTTAGGCGTTGGATTGGGATGATGCGCGCTGCAGCTTAGGAATTCATTTTTCATCAACCATTTTTACATTTTGTATCCATTGAACCATGAAGTTTATCGGATTTTATCCTGTAGCTTGGTTTTGAATCAGGATTTACAGGATTTTGAGGATTTTTTAGTGTTAGGCGTTGTTTGGGAGGGTGCGTGCCGCAGCACGCAATTTAAATGATAATATTCGCTTATTCTTTCCGTCGATGCGATGATCGCATCGACGGAATTTTGCTCCAACGGGACCCATTCCCTTTACCCTGAAAATTAAACCAGCGACGTCATCATTAATCCTGAAAATTCTGAAAATCCTGATTCAAAAACCATGCGACAGTATCCATCTAAAAATAAACCTTACTTCCAAACCAGCGACGTCATCATTAATCAAAAAAATCATAAAAATCCCGGTTCAGACTACTATTGTCGGAAAATGTAAGAAGTGCCTTAGTTCTTGAAATGGTTATATGCATATTCCACCTATCAACTATTTTTACATTTTGTATCCATTGAACCATGAAGTTTATCGGATTTTATCCTGTAGCTTGGTTTTGAATCAGGATTTTCAGGATTTCGAGGATTTTTTAGCTTTAGGCGTTGGATTGGGATGATGGGTGCTTCAGCTCAAAATGCAAAATAAACTACCCTCCTTTTCTTTCCGCCGATGCGATGATCGCATCGGCGAAATATTTAGCCAGGGAGACCTTTCCGATAACCACCAAATTAAACCAGCGACGTCATCTGTAATCCTGAAAATCCTGAAAATCCTGATTCAAAACCTATGCGACAGTATCCATCTACAAATAAACTTTACTCCCTAACCAACGACGT
>CANMVX010000045.1 GCA_947501115.1 Haliscomenobacteraceae bacterium | reverse complement strand
TTTTTTGCTTTATCGGAAAGTGAAAAATTAAAATATAAAATACCCGGAGCCAACGGACAAAGAGGATATACGGCTTTTGGAACAGAGCATGCCAAACAGTCAAAAGTAGCTGACTTAAAAGAGTTTTTTCAAATAGGAAATACGGGTAATGTGTCGGTTTTGGAAACCCCAACCTTTTTATCCTTGGGTGAAAATCTCTATCGGGCTTTCGAGCGCGCAGGATCAAGTTTACTTCAAGCCATTGCCCTTCACTTAAATTTGCCCGTTGATTATTTTGACCAGCGAATAGAAAATGGTACCAGTATTTTACGAGCCATTCATTATCCACCAATTACGCAGGAACCAGCGAGTGCCATTCGTGCTGAGCAGCATGAAGACATCAATTTAATAACCCTTCTCGTTGGTGCTTCAGCAGGTGGACTTGAACTACTTTCTAAAGAGGGTGAATGGTTACCCATTGTTCCTGAAGCGGATGAAATTGTTATCAATGTAGGTGATATGTTACAAAGATTAACTAATAATTACCTGCGTTCTACTACGCATAGGGTTGTAAATCCTCCAAAAGAGGAATGGCATTTGCCCCGATTATCTATCCCATTTTTCTTGCATCCCAGACCTGAAATGGATTTAAGTTGCCTGGAAAATTGTGTTTCTGATGAAAATCCACTTCACTTTGAACCTATAACTGCTGGAGAATATTTAGATGAACGCCTGAGAGAAATTGGGCTAAAAAAATAATATCATGAAATCAACCATTACCTTCATTTTACTTTCGTTACCTTATTTGCTTCTAAGTCAGGGCAGAATTGACTGGGCGCCTGATGGAACCGGCCTTAGGGAAATTCAAAAAAATACGATTGTAAAAATTACCCTTCCCAACCGACAGGTGGATACCCTAATTAATGCCTCTCTTTTAATTCCAAAAGGTCAGTCCAAACCATTGCAGGTGCGAAGTTTTGAATATTCAGCTGATAATCAAAAAGTATTAATATACACCAATACTCAGAGAGTTTGGAGGCAAGATACTAAAGGTGATTATTGGATTATGGATATGGCTACCAAAAATTTAAAGCAATTGGGAACCAAATTCCCGGCGTCAACCATGATGTTTGCAAAAATATCTCCCGACAGCAAAAAAGTAGCTTACGTACAAGCGCATAATATTTATGTCGAAGATATTGCTTCAGGTGCCATTACTCCATTAACCACCGATGGTGACAGCAGGCTTATAAATGGTACTTTTGATTGGGTTTATGAGGAGGAATTTGGATGTAGAGATGGATTTCGCTGGAGTCCCGACGCTAAATCCATTGCCTATTGGCAGATAGATGCTCGTCAAATCAGAAATTTTTTGATGATAAACAACACTGATTCAACCTATTCGTTCAACGTCCCCGTAGAATATCCAAAAGTTGGTGAGGCACCTTCCCCTTATAAAATTGGCGTAGTTCCCGTCACAGGTGGAAAAACACTTTGGATGAATATACCCGGCGATCCCCGTCAAACTTATTTACCAAGAATGGAATGGGCAGGAAATAGTAGTGAACTCATTGTACAACAATTAAACAGAAAGCAAAATACAAGTAACCTGTTTTATATTCAGACAGCTACTGGTATAGCCAAATCATTTTATCAGGAAACAGATGAAGCCTGGATCGATATTGATGGGCCGGAAGGTTGGGATTGGCTGGAAGGCGGAAAAAGCTTTTTATGGCAATCCGAAAAAGATGGCTGGAGACATGTTTATTTAGTAAGCAGAGATGGAAAAAAGGAAATTTGCTTAACCTCTGGGAATTATGACGTCATTTCTATTTCAAGAATTGACGAAGACAACAATCAGCTATATTTCATGGCTTCTCCTGATAATGCTACCCAGTCTTACCTTTATAGGACTACCTTAGATGGGAAGGGAACGGCTACCAGAATTTCTCCTGCAAATCAAACAGGTTCACATGGCTATGATATAAGTCCAAAAGGAAAATTTGCCAGGCATAATTTTTCAAATGCAAAAACCCGCCCAACCACGGAATGGTTAAATTTACCTACCAATACGCCATTGGATCCTGCAAAATCCATTGATTCCCAATTGGAAAAAGCTGTCACAGATTTAGACATAACCTTTTTGCAAATCACTACGGCTGATGGAGTTAACCTAGACGCCTGGTTTACAAAACCTAAAGGATTCAATCCAAATCTTAAATATCCTGTAGTTTTTACTGTATATGGCGAACCTGCCGGAAGCACCGTTAGAGACGCTTATGGAACAGGAAGAAATAATTTGTATAAAGGTGATATGTCCGCCGATGGATACATTTATGCTTCTCTTGATAATCGCGGTACCCCTTCACCAAAGGGAAGAGCCTGGAGGAAGGCTATTTACAGAAATATTGGCAGGATTAATATTTTAGATATGGCCCAGGGAGCGCAGGCCCTATTTGCTAAATATTCCTTTATGGACACCTCCAGAGTGGCAGTTCATGGCTGGAGCGGTGGCGGGTCCTCCACTTTAAATCTACTTTTTCAGTACCCCGCGATTTTCAAAACAGGCATATCTGTGGCTGCCGTTGGGGATCAGCTGAGCTATGACAATATCTACCAGGAGCGCTACATGGGCATTCCACAAGAAAACAGAGAAGATTTTGTATTGGGTTCACCTATAACTCACGCAAAGAACCTGGTTGGAAATCTTCTATATATACATGGAACGGGTGACGACAATGTACATTATCAAAATGCAGAAAAACTAGTCAATGAATTTATAAAACATAACCGCCAGTTCCAGTTTATGCCATACCCTAATCGCTCACACAGTATCAGAGAGGGAGAAGGAACGACAGAACATTTACGCACTTTATTTACAGAATACCTTAGAAAAAATTGTCCTCCGGGAGGAAAATAATTAATATATCGAACGGTCATAAAATCTCGCTTCTCTGGCACTTATCAGAAAAGGGAGATTTTATGACCTTTTTTAATATTTAATATAAGTATCTAATGTAAATTTTGAAAACAACACTTTTCTCCTTGTTAATTAGGTATTCATGGGGACAATACCTATTTTACCATTTATTAAAGTCAAGACAAGGAGAAAAATCTTTAACAGTATATATTATGTCTCAATCAACAACGGGAAGCAAGGATACTCAACTTGCGCGGACAATTACCCTTTCGATGGCTATCGTTTTGGTTATCAGTTCAATCATAGGTTCAGGAGTTTTCAAAAAAGTAGCTCCTATGACGGCCGAGTTATTGTCGCCCACCTGGGTTCTTGCCGCTTGGGTAGCCGCAGGTTTGGTCACCTTAGCTGGCGCTTTATCCGTTGCTGAAGTATCGGGACAAATTACAGGATCGGGCGGGGCTTATGTATTTTTAAGAGAAATATATGGCAAAACGATTGCTTTTTTCTTTGGCTGGAGCAACTATGCTGTTATTAGAACAGCGTCGGTAGCCTCAATTGCCTATGTTTTCGCAGAATCGGTGAACGCTTTATATCCTCTGGCTGGCTTTTCTCCAGAGATTTCCGCGCTATCTATCGGTGGCATCATCTTCCCATTTGCCAATATTGGCGTAAAGTTATTGGCTATTTCCCTGGTTATTGGACTTACCTTTTTAAATTTTCGGGGAGTCAAAGAAGCGGGTATTTTAAGTCAGTGGACTACAGCTACGGTGGTTATCAGTTTGCTGATTATCGTACTCCTTGGACTTAGCTGGCAAGGAGGCAGTTGGTCTAATATTAGTCAACCAGCGGCAGGGTATGAACGCTTGAGTGCGGATGGATTCACCCAATTCGCTGCATTTTTCGCGGCAATGCTAGCTGCATTTTGGGCCTACGAAGGCTGGATAACCGTAAGTTTTATAGGTGGAGAGATACAAAATCCAAAGAAAAATCTACCCCTGGCGCTATTTTTTGGCATGCTCGCTGTTATTGCTATTTATCTGTTGGTCAATCTGGCCTATTTATATGCTATGCCGGCAGACGAACTTGTTCAAATTCATGAAGGTAAAAACAAAATCGCGGCGGTTGCTGTGATTGAAAAAATAGTAGGCCCTGCGGGAACTATATTTATAGCTATTCTCATTTGTATTTCTACTTTTGGCTGCACTAATACCACCATTTTACTGGGTGCCAGATTATACTATGCCATGGCTAGAAGAGGAGAATTTTTTGCCTCTGCCGGAAAAGTTCACACAAAGTACAGAACACCAGGGAATGCCTTATGGTATCAAGCATTCTGGTCTTCCGTTCTCATCTTGTCAGGTAGTTTCGACCAATTAACAGACATGTTAATTTTTGCCTCTTTCCTTTTTTATGGACTTTGTACTTACGGTGTATTCATATTAAGAAAGCGAAACGGAGGTGCCCCTTCATCGTATAAAGTACCTGGTTATCCGGTTGTACCCATGTTATTCGTTGCCTTTTGCCTGGTTCTCACCATTTTCACGTTATATAACAAGCCTGGTGAAGCTATAATAGGTTTATTACTAATGCTAACAGGTATTCCATTTTATTTAAAATGGAAAGACCGTCCAGCCATGCCAGAGGCCGATGAGGAAAGTCTATCTGAAAATGAGTCCTAAATCACTTTAATTCTCCATTATTAAGAAGGCTTACTTATCTTTGCGTTGTTTGACGTTTCAAATGACTTAAAAGGAAATATGCTCCAATTAGTTTCTTATAATCTTAATGGTATTCGTTCCGCCCTCGATAAAGGATTGATCGCGTGGTTAAGTGAATCGAATATAGACCTGTTTTGTGTTCAAGAGACAAAAGCACAGTTTGATCAAATCGATTTCACGCCCTTTGAGGAACTTGGCTATTTCGTAAGCTGGGCGCAGGCTGAAAAAAAAGGATACAGTGGCGTGGCTACTTTTTCTAAAATTAAACCTGATTTGGTGGTTGTAGGATGCGGTATTGAAAAATACGATCGCGAAGGAAGAATAATCAGGACAGATTTTGGGGACTGGACTTTACTAAACTGTTACTTCCCCTCTGGAACCACCGGAGATGTCAGGCAGGATTTCAAGATGGAATTTTTATCGGACTTTTCCACCTGGCTGCAATCCCTTTTAATGGAAAGACCGCGTTGTATCGTGGTTGGAGATTTGAATATTGCACATAATCCTATTGACATTCATGACCCTGTAGGAAATAAAAAAAGTTCAGGATTTCTACCCGAGGAACGGGCCTGGATGGATCAATGGATAGCGTCGGGCTTTGTAGATGCTTTCCGTTCAATTCATCCAAATAAAGTTCAATATAGCTGGTGGAGCTTCCGTGCGAACTCCCGGGGAAATAATAAAGGGTGGAGAATTGACTATCAGATGGTCAGCCCTGAAATGAAAGAAACCATTATAGCAGCTGATCAACTAAATGATATTGTTCATTCAGATCACTGTCCTGTCCAGGTAATGTATCAACTCTAATCATCTTAAAAAAATACATAATGCGTAATAATATCTCACTTTTAATTGCACTGCTACTACCCTTTTCAATGATTGCTCAGGGATGGTCAGGTGGCATTCGCGCTGGTTTAAACTACTCAAGAATTGACGGTCCTTCAGAGATTGATGCAAGTGGAAATAATCTGGAGCGAAATACCTTCTCAAGTGGCTTCCATATAGGTGGCATGATTAGCAGAAAATTGAATAGCGCAGTAGGCTTGCGTGGAGAAATATTGTACTCACAACGGGGGACTGATTACCAATATCAAGGGGATTCATATTTAAGACTCTTCACAGAGGCAGGAGCTGTGGTCAATACAAGAGGAACGAGATATACTACGCTCAGAATAACCAACACCTATTTAGATTTACCTCTCTCTGTTTTTTTACGATTGGGTAGAATTGAATTATCTGGCGGCGGGTATGGAAGTTTTATGCTAAGCTCCAGAGGTGTGGGAGAATTGAATTACAACGGAAAAAGTACGGTGGGTCAAACCATTGAACCCCTTCTTGTTCCTTTAAAATATGATTATTTTAAAGATCAGTATCAACAAACCGGCGTTCTCAATGCAAAAGTTATCACGGTTGATAATAGAAGAGTGGTAGTTCCCTCTTCTTTAGGTGCTTATTATGATACCAGAGACACGGGCGTTCCCCTTTTCAACAGAATAGATGCGGGTCTGCATGCCGGATTAGGTATATTTATGAGCCAGGGTCTTTATTTAGGTGCAAGAATTCAAAAAGGATTCATGGATTTAACCCGGGCCGAACAAGAACTATCATTACAAAGTCTGGATAGTACAGGAAAAATCATCCCCAGAAGTGACGAAGATTTGAACTTATCCTTGCAACTCTCTATTGGCTTTAGCTTTTAGAATATATTTTTAAATCCAAGATGTATTTTAGGCGTAGCGCTACTTAAGGGCTGAGAATTATTTGAACCTACCGCAACGCTTATACCAAATAAGCCTGCGGTAGTTTCGATATTAAGGCCTGCGCCCAGTCCAAATGGTTTATCATTTACGGCTATGCCTTCTTTCATTTCTGTAAGGAATGCTTGGTTAAAAAAGGTATAGATATAGGAATTTTTACTAATCAGAAGGCGGTAAGCTACTGTTGCCAGCATAAATTGACGTACTAAAAAAGCCTCTTCATCGAATCCGCGTAAATTTTGATTTCCACCAAGTCGAAATAATTCGTTGCTAAGTAGCTCACCACTACCTCCGAGGTAGCCAACCATTCCGTTGGTCTGAATCGTACTATTTTTTCCTATTGGAATGAAATAACTCCCCTCAGCATGAACTCTGTATCGTGCCTGATTTTTAAACTCATTATACTTTTCTGAAAATCCTAAGGCAACAATTCTGGTATTTTGAATGATTCTGCGATTACCAGCGGTAATTCGAGTTTGTAATAACCACCCTGAACGAGGATTCAATGCGTAATCTGTTCTATTAAAAGAGAAAGAAAATCCAATACCAGATTGTTTCATATCGAGTTGGTCTGGAAGTTTATTCGATTGCAATAATTTTTTTTCATCAATACCTATGAGGCGGCTATTATTCGATTCGAGATGAATTTGCCAGTAATCGCCACCTCGAAACTGGAAAAGAAGACCTATTGATTGTTCTACATTAAGAAATGAGGTATCGCGTTTGTATAAATCGGCCCGCCAGTCGAGTCCCAGGGGAGAACCTAATAAAAAAGGGTATCGGAGCGCCATTTGCAGCCGTTGTGTTTCTGGCCTTAATCTTTCAAATTGAATATAAAGCCTTTCCCCGCGACCGAAAGAATTAAGAAATTCACCCTCAAGAGTACCTGTTAACAAGGTCCCTCCGGCATTAGTAGAAGCTCCCGGTAATAATCCAATCAAAAAATCGAATCGACTGGCCGATTTTTTCTTCATAGTAAGCATCCAGCTTACCTTTTCGCCTGAAAGGACAGGTTTTGCATCAATGAGTTCAACATAAGGAAGAGCAGCTATTCTTGTTGTCATTTTTTCCAGCATTTCTGTGGAAAATGCAGCCCCCTTTTTTAAATCCAGATAGCGAAAAAGAAAAGAGGTCGCCAGGGGTTTATCCCCTTTTAAAAGAATAGAATCAAATCGTATGAATGTGCCAAAATCTACCTTTATCTGTACGTCTAGTGCACCATTTTCAGTTTTTAAAATATGGAGCGCCGTGCGGGCAAAAGGATAACCCTGGGTGTTTAGTAATGAATTTATTTCCCCTAACAGCCCATTCCGACGAGCGATAGTTGCCGGTTTTCCAATATTTTTTTTAATTATGGCTTCCCATTTTCCAACCTCAAAGAGGATAGATGAATGAGCTATATCTGGAAGAGGCTTTTGTATCGCGCGCCAGTAATAGCGTGGTCCCTGATGAATAAAAAGATATGTTTTATCCTCCACAGACTTCATGCTGTCAACGGAAAATTCTAAAAAACCTTCATTGTGCATACTATCGGTAAGCACCTTTATATAAGCAAGTGGTTGAATATCAATCCCAATATTTTGGTTTTGAATGAGTACTCCCTCTTTGTTTATCTGCTGTAAAACTATCTGAGCAGACGATGATGAGACGGCAAGACAGAGGAACAAAAAGGGAAAACAAAAGGGAAATCGCATATCGATGTAAAATTATTGCATCATGTAAAGGTAAGGGATTTTTAATTGTATGCCCATCTGCTTTAACACGCTGGTGGTTTTCTACATTCCCTTATTAAAGTTTGATAGAAAATCATTCAACCTTTTTATTGAGGTATTTCAAAAATTCAAATTGAACGTATACCCATTTTATCCTATTCGTTTCAATATTAATGAGCTTGCCGAGGTATATTTTCCAGTCAAAATACATTAGTGAAATTTTGATCTTGATAGGTTTATTCTCGCTGCTGATATTTTTAGAGACTTTTATTAACATAAGATAATCAAATAAATAAGTGTATAAAAATATTTATTTTAATATATAATAATCTGTTTTTTAATAGATTAAATTCATAACTAACCAAAGGCATTGTTTTGTTGAATTTCATGCTCCTTGGCAGGTAATTTAGATTAAATGAATAAAAAATGACATAAATACTTAAAAATGGTTGAAATTAATTTGTCCTCAATAAATAATCCAACAAAATAATCTGGGAAATAACTCCGAAACTTTAGTAGCGCCTAAAGATTAGTTGCACTATGCACCTAAGCAAAAAATATATTTAAACATTCTGTTTTATATTTACCTATTATTAAACATTTTGTTTTATATTTACCTAGTTTTAATAGCTATCCTTCCTATGTATTTAAACTGCCACACTTATTTTAGTCTTCGCTACGGGATCATGTCACCGGAGGAGCTGGTTAGTTATGCTGTAGAAAATGATATTAAAACATTAGTATTGACTGACATCAACAATACGAGTTGTGCCGGAGAGTTTATAGATAGTTGTCAAAAAGCGGGAATAAAGGGTTTATTGGGTATTGACTTTCGGAATGATGCGGGAGAATGCTTATACATTGGAATAGCGCGTAATCGGGAGGGATTTAGTGAATTGAATACGTTTTTAACAGACTTTTCGATGAAACGCAAGGCATTACCCCTTTTGCCTCCTGTTTTTTCAAATTGCTGGATTGTCTTTCCCCGCCTGGTAAAGCCTATTGAACAATTCCGGGAAAACGAATTTTTAGGTATTCGCCGGGAACATATTGCCCGATTATTCAGGCATCCAATCAGGGCCTATTCCCATAAATTAGTAGCACTTAGTCCTGTTACATTCCGGGATGATGAAGATTATCAGGTTCATTTACATTTACGGGCTATTGATAAAAATAAATTACTGACTCATTTACTTCCCAAAGAAGCTGGTTCAAAGGACGATAAAATGCGGGCGGCAGCCTTGGTGGAAGAACCCTATTTAGTATGTCCCGACATAATAAATAATACCTATAAATTATTAGACTCATCATCTATTAGTTTAACGAAAGGGTTAACGGTTAACCGATTACATTTTACGGGTAGTATGGAAGGTGACTATGCCTTACTTGAAAAACTGGCCCAATCTGGTTGCCAGCGCAGATATGGTGAATTGACCGCTGCGCGAGATCGGATGAGACAAGAAATGAAGGTCATTCAAACCCATAGATTCTGCGCTTATTTTCTTATCACCTGGGACATTGTCCGATATGCCCGGTCTGCCGGCTATCATCATGTAGGGCGAGGCAGCGGTGCTAATTCCATTGTTGCCTACTGTTTGGGGATCAGCGACGTTGACCCCCTTGAGTTAAATCTGTATTTCGAACGATTTATCAATCCGCATAGAACCTCCCCACCCGATTTTGATATTGATTTCTCATGGGATGAACGGGATGATATCACCGATTATATTTTTAAAAGATATGGACAACAATATGTTGCCTTATTAGCCACATATAATACTTTTCAGCGAAAAGCAGCCATTCGGGAGTTAGGAAAAGTATATGGTCTGCCAAAGGGAGAGATCGATAAATTAGTTATAAAACAAGAACAAGGAGCGCCGCACCGGCATGAATTGGAACCGACTATCTTGTATTACGCAGAGCGTTTGCTCGACAAACCCAATCATCTGTCCATACATGCTGGTGGTGTTCTTATCAGTGAAGAACCCTTACCCTATCATACGGCTTGTATGCTCATGCCTAAAGGTTTTCCTGTTACACATTTCGATATGCACCATGCGGAATCTCTTGGGTTTCATAAATTTGACGTCCTGAGCCAGCGAGGATTGGGTCATATCAAGGATGCCGTATCCCTGATACGTCAGAGACATAAACAAGATGTTGATATACATGATATTAAGTTGCTCAAAAATGATCCTCAAAGCATTTCGTTATTGCGCTCAGCAAAATGCCTGGGTTGCTTTTATATAGAATCTCCGGCCATGCGTGGCTTATTACGAAAATTACATTGTGATAATTATATCCATTTGGTTGCTGCCAGTTCTATTATCCGTCCTGGTGTTTCCAGCTCAGGAATGATGAAAGCGTATATACAAAGGACACACGACCCCTGCGGTTTTACTTATCCCCATGCAGTTTTTGAGGAACAGCTAAGCGAAACGTATGGCATTATGGTATATCAGGAAGACGTGATGAAAATTCTGCATCATTTTGCCGGACTTGATTTAGGGGAAAGCGATGTGGTGAGGCGCATTATGACAGGAAAAAAATTAAAAGACGACACTTTAGAACGTTTGAAGGAAAAATATTTCAAACAATGTGAACAACGGGGCTATCCTGAATCATTAGCGATTGAAGTTTGGCGGCAGATTGAAAGCTTTGCGGGATATTCCTTTTGCAAAGCACATTCAGCTAGTTTTGCTGTAGAAAGTTTTCAGAGTTTATATCTTAAAGCCCATTTTCCATTGGAATTCATAACAGCGGTCATTAATAATTTTGGTGGATTTTATCCTACGGAATTTTATGTTCACGAAGCAAAAATACTAGGTGCTCATGTCCAGGCTCCTTGTGTTAATAATAGCCAGTATATGAGTGCTTTAGTAAATGAAAATGATTTATATCTTGGATTTATCCACTTAAAGGAATTGGAATCTCAAACAGCTCAAAAAATTGTAACGCAAAGAGAAAATCACGGAGTCTTCCGCGATTTCGCAGATTTCGTTGAACGGGTGCCCTTAGGACCTACCCAACTTGACCTATTAATCAGAATTGGTGCCTTTCGTTTTTGCGGTAAGAGCAAATATGAATTGTTTTGGGAGAAAAATGCCTTGGTAACTACCGTAGGTGAACAAAATAATCACTCTCTGTTTTCTGAAACAGATCATCCATCAATGCGCGTCCAAAACACAGAAAATGAAAGTTTTTCATTTGCCTCCATGCTTTCCGTTGTAAAGGAAAACGCGCTAAATCAGTCTTTTGACGAATTAGAATTATTAGGGTTTCCGTTATGCAACCCCTTCGATTTAATTCAGGACAGCAGTCCTTTGAACGATACTATTCTTGCCAGGCAAATGGTTAGTTTTAAAAACAGACCTATCAAAATGGCGGGCTATTTCGTGTGTTCAAAATCCTTAACAACCATAAAAAAAGAAAGAATGGCCTTTGGAACATGGATAGACCAGGAGGGGAATTATTTCGATACTACTCATTTTCCAGAACAACTATTGAGACACCCATTTCGTGGAAAAGGCGTATATATGATAGAAGGAAAAGCGACAGAAGAATTTGGTTTTTTCAGCCTGGAGGTTTCTAAAATGAACCGACTGCCCTTTTTGGCCGATGAAAGATTTGCTGATTAAAAAATATCTTTAAAAATCTGCAAACTAAAAGCCAAATAAATGAGAGAGTTCAAACACCGCGTAAGTCATTATAAAACCCCAACCTAATGCCATGACGGACATCCACAAGAAAATTTTATACTTTTTTTCCCCGAATGCATTAGCAATTAAAGCACCACCAATAGGCGAAAGAATGACAGGCGTAAGGAATGAAACTCCCAAAATACCATATTTGCTCCATACCCTAACTTTTCTTCTGTTTGCCACTGTAAACAGCTTACGTTTTTTACCAAAGCGAGGAAAAACCTTAGTTTTAAAGAAATGGAAGAATAGGGTAATCAACACGACACTTATCATCATTCCGAAGGCAGTAGCTAAGGCAGTATCTATCTTGGTTAAACCCAGGGCGAGCCCTTCGAAAGGACCGAAAATAAACTTCACCATACTGGAAACAATAACGGTAAGATATTTCAGAAAAGGATTCAAATCCACGGCTTTTATTTAATAACCAATAATAGTATTTATTCCTAAATTGTTTTGAAAACAGTTAACTTTAACAAAGTTATCGCTAGCAATATAGTTATTTTGAGCCATATTGCTTTATAAAAAACCTAAAATATTTTCTATGCGTCTCTACCATTACATTCTTGCTCTGTTTATTATTTCCATTACCTTTTCATCTGTTCTTTCGGGTCAGGTTTCGCTTCAAAACATCGAATGGCGAGGTATTGGTCCTGCCAGTCCAGGGGGAAGAATTGTTGATATTGAAGCGGTAGAAAAAGATTTCAAGCAAGTATTTATAGCTACAGCGAGTGGAGGTATATGGAAATCGAACAATGCGGGAACCACCTGGGAACCCATTTTCGATCGTTATGCGACGGCTTCCATAGGTGATATTGCCTTATTTCAGGCGAATCCAAAGATTATTTGGGTAGGGACAGGAGAAGCCAATAATCGCAATTCAGTTAGCTGGGGAAATGGCGTTTATAAATCAACGGATGGAGGTAAGAATTTTGCAAACGTAGGTTTGGAAAATACACAACAAATAGCACGCGTTCTCACCCATCCTTCAAATCCTCTCATTGCCTACGTTGCCGCTATCGGACCCCTATGGAGTGACACCGCAGGAGACAGAGGCCTATTCCAAACCAAAGATGGAGGACAAACATGGACAAAATTAACGGCTGGATTACCTGTTCATCCTGGTTCTGGTTGCACAGATATTGTTATGGATAGTAAAAATCCATCTATCTTATATGCTGCCTTCTATGAAAGGCTTCGAAAACCTTATATTTTCAATAGTGGGGGTAATAATGGTGGTATTTTCAAGTCAACCGATGGAGGAAAGAATTGGGTAAAATTAACCCAGGGACTTCCTGGTGGACCCACCGGACGTATTGGATTGGCTAATTATAGGAAAGATCCCCGTATTTTAATAGCCCTGGTAGAAGCTGAAGCTTCTAAAGATTTATCCAAACCAGGGTCTGGCTTATACCGTTCTGAAGATAGCGGAAAATCATGGAAATACATCAACACCTATAATAACAGGCCGTTTTACTATAGTCAAGTTGCCATAAATCCTCAGGACGACCAAAAGGTTTATGTCATGACTACCCGTTTCATGGTCAGTTCAGATGGTGGAAAAACATTAAAAGACGGAAGTCAAGATCAGGAGGTACATGGCGATTTTCATGCCATTTGGCTGGACCCCTATCAACAGGATCGGTACTATTTAGGTGCAGATAAAGGGGCTTCTCTCACTCATGATCATGGTCAGGCCTTTCAATTATTTGATAATTTACCCATTGCACAATATTACAGAATTGGAGTTGACATGCAGGAGCCTTATACGATTTACGGTGGATTACAAGATAATGGTTTCTTTGCTACGGCAAGTTTTTCAAGAGATGTAAGGGGCATTTTAAATGATGCCTCATGGAAAGTCCACTGGGGTGATGGTATGTATGGTGCGGTTAATCCCTATAACTGGCGGGAAGTTTATACAGGAAGTGAAAATGGAAGTTATAACCGGTATGACCCCCTAACCCATGCACTTACGGATATTCAACCCAAACCTGCCACCATCCTTAATTATGCGAAAGTCAATCCCGTACCTACCATTCCCGGCACACCTGTTTTTCGGTATAACTGGTCTGCACCATTAGTCCTCTCTCCATTAGATCCTAAAACTGTATTTTTGGGGTCGAATTATCTCTTTCAAAGTAAAAATGGAGGACAAACCTGGGAAATTATCTCCCCGGATCTGACAACCAATGATCCTAAGAAAATAGCTGCGGGAAATAATGGGGGAATTACCCCCGACAATACAGGGGCCGAAGACCATTGCACCATTTTTACCATTTCTCCCTCTCCTATTGACGCTGGCCTTATTTGGCTGGGAACCGATGACGGTAATGTGCAATTGACGTTAGATGAAGGAAAGAACTGGAGAAATGTACGAAACAATTTTCCAAATGTGCCCGCATTTACCTGGGTTACCCAAGTGGAGGCTTCTCATTTTGACCCAGCTGTGGCGTATGTCGCTTTTGACGGACACCGGGACAACGTATTTAAACCTTTTGTGTTCAAGACGATGGACTTTGGAAAAACTTGGATTGACATTGCTTCAAATCTACCTGAAACCGAAGTCATTCGCGTGATTCGCGAAGACCCCAAAAATAAGTCCTTACTTTTTTTAGGCACTGAAACCGGAGTTTGGTATTCCTTGAATGCAGGAAAAGAATGGTACAGACTAAACGAAGGTATGCCTACCGTCTCCGTTTATGATTTGGTTATTCATCCTCGTGAAAATGATTTGATTGCGGCAACACATGGAAGAAGTTTGTTTATATTAGACGACATTTCTCCCTTACAACAATTAACACCGACCATTGCTGCCGGGAAAGCCTGGTTATTCCATCAGAAACCAGCCATCCTTTGGGCTAATAAGAGTAGAGGTGCCCAAAGAGGACATTTTTGGTTTGCGGGAAAAAATCCGGCCAATATCAAACCTATTACCTCTCTACCCCGTGCCGTTTTTGAAAATGGAGCACTCATTCATTTTTATCTTAAGGATACTTCTGAACCTGCATCCATTCAAATAACGGATAAAAGCGGAACGCTAACCACAACGCTCCCTGTGGAAAACAAAACGGGTATCCAACGAATTCGATGGAACCTAAAATTTGACAAAAAAGAAGCACTTCCCGGCCTTTACCAGATTACCTTAAAAGTAGGTTCGGAGAGTTATCATAGCTCTTTGGAGGTTAAAAAGGATCCACTACATTTGACAGGAAAAACAAATTAATTATCACCAAAGCTATTCCAATCTAATTTGAATCACGGATTTAAAGGATTAAGGGATTTCACTGTTTTATTGTGGTACTTGCAGTACTCTTGCAGTACTTACAGCACTAATCGTTTAAATGTGAGGGATTTACTTCCAAAATTGATTAATAAACCAACCTCTAATTTGAATCACGGATTTAAAGGATTATTTGATTTCACTGTTTTTATTGTGGTACTTACAGTACTCTTGCAGTACTTACAGCACTAATCGTTTAAATGTGAGGGATTTACTTCCAAAATTGATTAATAGCCCTACCTCTAATTTGAATCACGGATTTAAAGGATTAAGGGATTTCACTGTTTTTATTGTGGTACTTGCAGTACTTGTCGTAATTACAGTATTAATCGTTTAAAAGTGAGGGATTTACTTCCAAAATTGATTAATAAACCAACCTCTAATTTGAATCACGGATTTAAAGGATTAAGGGATTTCACTGTTTTATTGTGGTACTTACAGTACTTGTCGTAATTACAGTATTAATCGTTTAAAAGTGAGGGATTTACTTCCAAAATTGATTAATAAACCAACCTCTAATTTATATGCTTTCAAATAATTGAGTACTTGCGCCAAATGTACATCTTCAAGTTGGATCATGGCTTTTAATTCCACCAATACTTTGCCTTCAACTATAAAATCAGCACGCCTTCTACCTATGGGCTCGGATAAATCTTTGTAGAAAATATCTTGTTCAATTTCTCGGGCAAAAACTAAACCTTTTTCCTTCAATTCCCATGACAAGGCTCTTTGATAAATAAACTCTTGAAAGCCGTTACCCAAAAACTTGTGAACTTCAAATGACGCACCAAGTATTTTTTCTGTTATATCTTTATATTTTAATTCCGCCATTTCTTGTTCTTGATTAATAGAATCAATGTAATCATTTAATTCCAATAGTCGACGAATTAAATAATCCGTAATAAATACTCTGTGAAATCCATTAATCCTCTAAATCCGTGATTCAAACGATTTTTCAGGAACAAACCATTCATCAGTCCCTTTTCAGTTTACTTCAATGTCGCTCTCTTCTTCGCTAATGCCTCGATTAATGCATCAAAGAAGAAATAGCCATAAGGCCTATCCACAAAAAAAATAATCCGTAAATAAATAATCAGTGAAATCCATTAATCCTCTAAATCCGTGATTCAAACGATTTTCCAGGAACAAAGCATTCACTAGTCTCTTTTCAGGTTACTTCAATGCCCCTTTCTTCTTCGCTAATGCCTCGATTAATGCATCAAAGAAGAAATAGCCTAAGGCCTATCCACAAAAAAAATAATCCGTAAAAAAATACTCCGTGAAATCCATTAATCCTCTAAATCCGTGATTCAAACGATTTTTCAGGAACAAACCATTCACTAACCCCTTTTCAGGTTACTTCAATGCCCCTTTCTTCTTCGCTAATTCCTCGATTGATGCATCAAAGAAGAAATAGCCATAAGGCCTATCCACGAATTAAATAATCCGTAAAAAATACTCCGTGAAATCCATTAATCCTCTAAATCCATGATTCAAAATCAACTATGGCAGCAAGTTACCAGCCACATTCACTTCCCTTTCCAATTCAATACCAAATTTTTTGCGAACAGATTGTTGTAATTTCTTTGAAAAAGCAAGGATATCCTTTCCCGTTGCCCCGCCTGTATTTATAAGAATAAGCGCCTGCTTTTCGTAACACCCTACCCTTCCTTCGGAATACCCTCGTCCGTTTGCCTTTTCCAATAACCAACCAGCGGGGATTTTATATCCATCAGGTAATTTATAAAACGGCATCTCCGGATAATCTATCTTTAAATATTCATATTGATTGTCTGTTATCGTTGGATTCTTAAAGAAACTCCCTGCATTGGGCACTAAATCCGGATTAGGGATTTTGGAATTCCTGATATTCATAACTGCTTTGGCAACCTCAAGTATCGTTGGTTTTAGGACACCCATTTTCTCAAGTTCTGAGGTAATAGCTCCATATTCGGTGTTTAAAATGGCGTTTTTACTCAACTTAAACTGAACACTGGTGATAACCGTCTTATTTTTCCAACTTCGTTTAAAAATACTATCTCTATAACCAAACTGGCATTCATCCAATCTAAGTTGATACCATTTATTTTCCTCAAAATGCCAACAACGCAGGGAGTGAAAAACATCCTTTAATTCAACGCCATACGCTCCTATATTTTGAACCGGTGCAGCACCTACGGTCCCTGGGATCAATGCTAAATTTTCAATACCCGCCCATCCATTTTCTATAGCATGTAAAACCAAATGATGCCAATCGATACCAGCTCCAACTTCTACAAAAATATCATCTGTCGATTCATCTATTATTTTTAATCCATCTATTTCATTTTTCAAAACAACACCGTTCACATCACCTAAAAGCAATAGGTTACTCCCCTTCCCTAATACTAAAATATCTTTATAATGGTTGGAAATACGCTCAAAATCATTCCTTTGGACGATTGACGTAAATTCCTCCTCATTTTTAAATGAAAAAAAATGAGATGCAAATCCGGGTGTTTTAAACGTAGTAAGATGCTGAAGTGAAAAATGTTGACTATATTCCATTTGTTTATGTGCTTAGCTTTGAACTCAATATTAACGGATAATTATCAGAACTGTCAATTATCCATTAAAAAAATTAATTTTGTTAAAAAAATAAAGATGAAGGCATTTGAGGTAATTGGCGGAAAGAAACTAATAGGTGAAATTACACCTCAAGGTGCTAAAAATGAAGCATTACAAGTTATTTGCGCTGTTTTATTGACAGAAGAACCCGTTAGAATAAGTAATATTCCCAGTATTCTGGACGTAAAATTGTTAATTGAAATTTTAAAAGAATTAGGTGTAACGGTACAAAAAGAGTCGGAGGATACTTTTTTATTTAACGCTAAAAATATTCTTATTGATAAAATCGAAGATCCTGAATTCCACAAAATAGCCAATAAATTGCGTGGTTCTGTCATGATTGCCGGACCTTTACTTGCCCGGTTCAACAGGTCATTTATACCTAAACCTGGCGGTGATAAAATTGGACGTAGGCGTATGGACACCCATATCATTGGATTTGAGCACCTGAATGTTCATTCTGAATATGATAAATTACACGGTTATTTCAAACTCACCTCCAATGGACTGAAAGGAGCGGACATTCTTCTTGATGAGCCTTCCGTTACGGGAACTGCCAATATTGTATTAGCTGCCGTTATGGCAAAAGGCCATACAACGATATATAATGCTGCATGTGAACCTTATCTACAGCAATTATGTACCATGTTAAACAAGATGGGCGCTAAAATTTCTGGTATAAAATCTAATTTATTACAGATAGAAGGCGTCTCTCAACTTGGTGGAACAGAACATCGCATTCTACCGGACATGATCGAAGTTGGTTCTTTTATTGGATTAGCTGCTATGACCAATAGTCCTTTGACTATTAAAAATGTAGGTCTTCAACATCTGGGTATCATTCCAGACAAATTTAAGCAGTTGGGTATAGCCATGTCCTTTAAAGGAGATGATATACAAATTCATGAACAAGACCAATATGTTGTCCAAGATGCGCTCGATGGTTCCATGCTCACTCTTTATGATCATCCCTGGCCAGGACTTACCCCCGATTTGCTGAGTGTTCTTCTTGTTGTAGCAACACAAGCAAAAGGGAGCGTATTGATTCACCAGAAAATGTTTGAAAGTAGATTATTCTTCGTCGATAAGTTAATTGATATGGGCGCCAGAATTATCCTTTGTGATCCGCATAGGGCTACTGTCATCGGCCTGGAAAGGGACCAGGCACTCCGTGGAATCACTATGAGCAGTCCCGATATTCGCGCGGGTATGGCACTACTTATTGCTGCTTTAAGTGCTGAAGGAACCAGTATCATCAATAATATAGAGCAAATAGATCGGGGTTATCAATTTTTAGATGTCCGCCTAAATGCATTGGGAGCAGGGATCCGACGTATTGAATCATGATTGGTAATTGGTAATTGGTGATTGGTAATTAGGTCAAGTTGTCGGGATCAAGTACCAAGCATCAAGAACTTGCAAAGCTGCCGGGGAACGGCCAGACTAAGGAGTGCGCATACATCAATTACTATTTTGGCTCTGGCGGCATCATATGATATTAAGATGCGCCACCTCTGGAATCAATTATATGCACAAGATTAAGGAACGGCCAGCCGCAAGGAATGCGCACACATCAATTACTAATTTGCCTTTGGCGGCACCAAATGTTTGTTGGGACCATTTTGCCTCTAGCTAAACAAAATGCTATTAAGATACGCCCCCTCTGGGATCTATTTTATGCACACCCACTAATTACCAGGTGCCATTTAAAAAATTATTCTTTTTTCCTTGTTCCATAGACACAATGTCGGCAACCGTTTTTACAACAATGCCCTCTCAATAAATGATAAAATTCCGTAAAAACCCATTTGCCCGATATCAGATAATAGTGAACCCCTTCCTTCAGGTCTGATGGTTTTAATGGAAAAAGGACATGTTGTTCATAAGGAATTACGACCATTTGATGGTCTATTAAATAGGTTAGGGTATTTTCACTCAGATAGATGCCATCCGTAGCATATTTTTCCTTTAATGGATAGAATTCTGATTGATTTTCCGGCAAATCATCCTTCATTTTCATTATCATTTCAATATTTGTGCAATATTAAAGGCAGTGAGCGTCAAATTTTTTTCTGTACTTAACAAGGCGTCATTTAAAGAACCTGGGCCTTGAGAAATACTAAAAGCCGCTTTCAAACCTAAGGCCGCCAATTCTTCTGAATTTAGATCTAAAGCACCACAAATGGCGATGACAGGTTTATTATATTTTTTGGCCATCTGACAAACTCCTTTTATTAATTTACCCTGTAAAGTTTGCTTATCTAACGCACCCTCGCCAGTGATTACCAGATCAGCTTCAGGTATAAACTTTTCAATATTAGAATATTTGAGGATTAAATCTATGCCTGATTTTAATGAAGCGCCTAAAAAAAAGCTGGTTCCATAGCCAAGGCCACCTGCAGCACCTGCACCAGGTAAATTTTGCTTCACTGTATTATTTAATTGGGAGCAGATACCATAAAAGTGTTTCAAACCATTATCTAAATATTTGACAGCTGAAATATCTGCACCTTTTTGAGGAGCAAAAATAAATGCGGCACCATTTGACCCAAAAAGAGGGTTATCCACATCGCAAAGAACCTCAAAGGTAACCTTACTTCCTACAAATTTGGCTGGTGGTAATATCTGAAAAACCTTAATTAATTCATTTCCAATGGGTTCACAATCTTTACCTATATCATCTAAAAATCTCCATCCCAACGCTTTAGCCATTCCCATTCCGGCATCATTAGTTGATGATCCGCCCAGACCGATAATAATTTCAGTTGCCCCTAATTTACAGGCATGGTTTATCAATTCACCCACACCATAAGAAGAAGTATGCAATGGATTCCTTTCCGACGGACTTAAATGTTGTAATCCAATAGCTTGTGCAATCTCAATGACCGCTAATTTTTTTGTTTCCGAAAACAAAAAATGTGCCTCCTTCTTCCGTCTTAAGGCGTCGTCCACCATTACGGAAACCAGATCCATTTCTAAGTATAGTTTAAGGATATCAATCAGTCCTTCCCCACCATCTGCGAGAGGGAAGCAAGAAACCTCATCGTGCGGACTTGATTTCAACCAACCATTTTTTATCGACGCGCAAACGGCAAAGGAATCGGCAGCGTCTTTAAAACTATCTGTGGCAATAAGCACTTTCATTTTCCAATAATTATAAAATAAAATATCCTGTTCGTAAAACAAACGAACAGGATATCAGCAAAAAATAAAAATAATTATTTATTGGGGGTCTTCAAAACTTTGTAGAAAAAATACAAAGTAAAACCGGTAACAATAGTTACAGAACCCAACCACATAATTAAAGCTGAAGTATTCATAATTTATTTTTTATTCGTTAACATTAACATGGACATTGTCATTGAGTTTACGTTTGCGATAAGCAACATAAACCAAAGAGGCTATACCCACCCAAAGGGCTAGTAAAAGAAGGCGTGAAATATTTTGGAAGAAGATAGTATTCTTAATTTTTTCTGCCTCTGCACCTGTGGCCGTTAATAAGTCATTATTCAATTTCACTTGCGTGATCTGCTCCCAGATACCCGGTAAACTTGATACAAAAACCCATCCTAATAGTAGCGGAGTCACTACTAAAATTATGTATTTAAAAATAATTGGAACTTTAATATCGGCGCCAGAGATAATTTCAGACCATCCTCTTTTTATTCCAAAAATCCAGGCAAACAATACGGTTTCAAACAAAGCAAAAACCACTAAGGAAACAGTTCCCGCCCAATAATCATATTCATCAAAAACACCATATTGAAAGAAAATAACGGTTGGTAAACCCAAAACAAAAACGATAACACCGAAAGCTAAAGCCGATGGACCGCGCTTCCAGTTGAATTCATCTTGTAAGAATCCCATTACAGGCGTACCCATGGCTAAAGAGGAAGTGATTCCCGCAAAAAACAAGAGTCCGAACCAGGCAACACCTGCGATAATCGCCAGGATAGGTCCCCATTGTTGAAATAGATAAGGTAAAGTTCTAAAACCTAATCCTAATCCACCCACTTCGCTAACCAATGCTTTCATGCCATCAATTCCGAAATATCCAACAGTAATAGGAATTAAAATTGCACCACCTAACACAACTTCTACAAACTCATTCATCCAACCAGCACTCATAGCATTAAGAGCAACATCATCTTTTTCTCTTAAATAAGAAGCATAACATTGAATACTACCCATGCCCACGGACAAAGTAAAAAATATCTGACCTGCTGCGGCTAACCAAACTTTTGGAGACCAGATAGTGTCAAAATTAGGCGTCCATAAAAAATTTAATCCTTCTGTACCATCGAACTCAGCACCATTCGTTCCTGCTTGTAAGCTGATACCGCGAACTGCAAGGAAAATACCAAAAACTATTAGCAACGGCATACCTACCATGGCTACTTTTTCAACACCTCCACTCAAACCTTTTGAAAGTATGTAAGTATTTAAAACTAAACATATTATCCAAAACATATATGGTTGAGGGCCACTTAAACCCGTATATTCCACAAAAACATTAGAAACTCCCTCTCTGTCTAAACCATTGAAAGTTCCACTGATAGAATTCCAAACGTAACCTAAAGCCCAACTTTCCAGATAACAATAATAGGCAGCCACCGCAATATTTGTGAATATGCCAAAGACTCCGATATATTTCCATAAAGATTGCTTGGGAGCAAGGCTGTCTAAAATAAAAGGCGTTGAATGATGTCCAAATTTTCCACCAAATCTACCCATAGACCATTCTATAAATAAAAGGGGAATACCCATTAATAAGAAACAAACAAGATAGGGAATGATAAAAGAACCTCCGCCATTTTGAATGGCTTGAACTGGAAATCTAAGAAAATTTCCCAATCCTACGGCATTTCCTGCCATTGCCAATACCAATCCGACCCTTGTACCCCAGCCTTCTTTCGTTGCTGTACTGCTCATATTATGATGATTTTAAAAGAATAAAAAATAGCTTTCTGAAGAAAACCTTTTAATTACTTCGTGAAAATAACAAAACTAAAGGTAAATGTTAATCTTTATTTGTTTCATTCTTAAATAAATTACTTGTCAATATCATATTCATCCTTGCGTTTTACACGTATATTCGATAAATAATTGGGTTTATATGCAAATTTATTCGTTTCCCGCCCTACTTCCTCCCGAACCATTTGGATTAGATATAGATTCATTTTGTGATGCCGCCAGAACGCAACTTTCAAAGGCCTTTCTTCCTTTTAAAAAGCCCCAAGCTCACAATAAGGGCCTTATCATTTTAGAAGTTATAACCGATAATTTAACATCTGTTGGCATCATTTGCCTTACTAATATAAAGGATTATCAAGAAAACAAATTACAAGTTCATGAAGATATCATTGGTCCGAAGCTAAAAAAACAGAAGGAATATCTTGTTAAACAAGGCACATTTATAAAGCCGATTCTAGCCGCCATTGAAGATCATGTTGACCTTACCACCTGGCTTCAAATAGAAAGGCAAAAACCAATGTTCAAAACTTTTCATTCTTTTAAAAGGCAACAAATATTCAATCTTTGGCTTGTAGATGATGTTGACGCCATTTTGGAGGTAAAAGAAATTTTCCGCACTAAAATTACCCGTGCGATCATTGCAGATGGTCATCACCGTAGTGCAGCCTGTAAGTCATTGTTCGAAGAAGGAAATACGCAATTCAGCTATTTATTTACTGCGTATTTTCCCGTAAGTCAACTAAAAATCCTTACTTTTCATAGAATCTATTCCCTCCAAAAGCAAACAGATATAAACTTTGTTTTATCCAATTTATCATTACATTTCGAACTAACAAAATTGACAAACCCCCTACTCCCTTCAGGAAAGAATGAAGTATTGATCGGATTGAAAGATGAATGGTACCAGGGAATTTTCAAAAATATACCTCCCGGAAAACCGGACGTCATTTATGCCGATGAATTATTACCCTCCATAATAGATGCTAAAAATATTGTCAATATTCAATATCCGGAAGATGCCGTTTCTATTCAATCGTTCGTAAATGAAAGAAAAGACAACCATCCTATTCTGGCGCTAAGTTTTTTCCCTATTCCCAAGAATGATTGGGTAAAAGCAGTAAAAGATCAGCTGTTTTTTCCACCAAAATCAACTAGATTTATGCCCATATTGAGAAGCGGATTAACGATGTTTGATTTTAAAAATACTCCACCCTTGCCAATAGATTAACTGACGTTACAATTTATTTTACTATGATTCGCCAAATAAGTGCCGACTATATTTACCCCGTTTCCTCCAAACCAATTAAAAATGGTATCCTGACTTACGACGACCAAAGTGGGAAAATCATCTCCCTGGAGGGTTCGAAATCTGAAACATCTTCGTCTGTAGAACATTATTCCGGTATATTAGTGCCAGGTTTCATCAATGCTCATTGTCATTTAGAGCTATCCCATCTTAAAGGACAAATTCCAACAGGAACCGGCCTTCTTCCATTTTTAAAAGCCGTAGTTACCCTGAGAGAATTCCCTCAGGAAGTCATAAGACAAGCCATTGAGGCACAAGACCAAGCTATGTGGGAGGCAGGTATCATGGCTGTTGGAGATATCTCAAATAAGATAGATACAGCAGATTGTAAGCGTAAAAGTCCCATTCGTTATTCCACATTTGTCGAATTTTTCGATTTTATGCAGCCTCATCTGACCTCAAAATTTGTTTCCCAATATCTTGAGGTTTACCAAAACTTCCAGCCCAAAAAAGATGATAAATTAAGTGCTGTTCCCCACGCACCATACACCGTTACAGCAGATTTATTCAATGAAATAAATAGCATAAACTCCCCTCTTGATATTGTTAGCATTCATAATCAAGAGACCGTTCATGAGGATGACTTATTTTTGACAGGAACAGGAGGATTCCCTTCTTTCTTTAAAGATTTTGGATTTGATTTCTCAACTTTTTCCCCTACTGGCAAACCATCTATTTATTATGCCATGGAAAATATGAATCCACATAATAAAACCCTGTTTATCCACAATACAAAAACGTTAGCCTCGGAAATTCAAGCGGCAGAGAATTGGTCTGAGAACAAAATCTTTTGGGTAAGCTGTCCAAACGCCAATTTATTTATAGAAAATAAATTACCCGACTATAGTTTATTTTTAGCGCAGAATGCCAAAGTCTGCCTGGGTACAGATAGTTTATCCTCAAACTGGCAACTCTCTATTCTTGAAGAAATCAAAACGCTTTCCAAATATTGCTCTTATCTTGATTTTGATACCCTCATTTCCTGGGCAACGCTCAATGGAGCAGAAGCCTTAGGGATGTCTGATACCCTGGGATCTTTTGAACCTGGAAAAACGCCAGGCATATTGCTTCTTGAAAATTTATCAGAAGACAAAAAAATAAAAGCAGAAACGACGGTTTCAAGAATCTGTTAAGGAATCTATTTTTTAATTACGACCTTTCCGGTAAAAATCTCATTTCCTGAAATGGCTCTAAACAAGTAAACGCCATCAGATAAATCGCCTATAAAAAGTTCATTTCCCGCATCAAGGGTTACATTTCCCATTTTTTGACCTTGTAAATTAAACCATTCCACTTTACTTGCATTGGGAAGATTTTCAAAATATAAATAGGTGGAAGCAGGATTTGGATAAACCTTCAGGTCTGTGGTTTTTGAATTCACGGCAAAAAGAGAGGTAGATACCGATAATGATTTGAAAAATAAAACACTATTTAGCAAAGCAGGCTCAACACACTGTCCGTGACTGAAGGAAGAATTTAAATCCTTTATAAATATATTCTGGGCGCCCCTTGCCCTCATCACAGAATCGGCAAAAATGGCATTGGTGTAAACAACCTGTTCATCTGCCTTACAATATAAGATTCGCGTGGGCGCCTTTGGAACCCAATCGTAAGTATCATTTGCTTTTAAAGCTAATCGTACTGGGTGGTTTAGATTATTTTTTATGTTATTTACTACGCTGTCCTGAAAAATATAAGATGGAATAGCTTTTCCATAATCTTTTTTTAAAGCTGCAGTAAGTAGGGTATTCATTTGATTTAAGCCAATTTCTTCTTTTTGCCTGCGCAATACAATATCCAGATAGGCAGGCTTTATTACTTGATTTAAGTTTGTATATAACTTATAAATTGGATTATAAGCCAGAAGCGTGTGAGGAACATAACCAGAAGTTCCATATTCTTTGTCGCTCAATAAAATATCGAGCATTGAAGTTGAAATACTATATGGTCCCGATAGATGGGCGGCACCAGCCACTTTAAAGCCTGGCATTGGATTTTTTTCCAAATCACGGTGTAAAGCCATGCTGGCATGACCACCTTGAGAATAGCCTGTGATGAATAATTTTTCATTCAATGTAATGCCTGCATTGGCAGCAAAAGTAACTGCAGCTTTTAACATATCCGTAGCGGCCCATGACTGTGATGCTGCGTGAACATAAGGATGATATCCTCTGGAAGTTCCGAGTCCCAAATAATCAGGTAGAATGGTAAAATAACCCAATCCGGCAAAAACAGCCCCTGCTTCCCAACCTCCTTTTACATTAGACGGCACATCATTTCTATCATCTACCGTTCCATGCTGATAAATAACTGGAAAAAAAGATTTCTTACCATTCGATGGCAAAATAATCAAACCCGAAGCAGTATCCGGCTTTCCAAATACATCTATGGTGGAATAGGTAATTTTATATAGTTCAATGCCATTTTCCAACAAGGCACCATTTGCCCCAAAAAGAAAAGACAGAAAATCTCTTGATATAATTCCCGCTGGCGTAGTACTGATTAATTTTTGTCCAACTAGAGAATTAATGGAAAAAATACTCAATAAGGAAATAATTAATCGCAGATATATGTTCTTCATTATTTAAAATTTTAGTTGAATCCAAATTTACAGGCAATCATTGGAATATTCTAAAGTATTTTAGGACAATTCACAAAATTGTTCCTCCTTACGCCAATCGAGCATAGGAAATTCATCTTTATATTGCTTTAGTTGGACTTTATACTTTTGTTTATAATTTATCCATAGTTCATTGTCACCATCAAAAGGCCTATGATTCAACGATTTACCGAATTTTTCCCAAATTTTCACTCTTTCTTTTGTCCTTTCTGAAAAAAATACAGATTTAAATCCTTCGAAAATATATTCGATGGCAAGCTCCGAAGGGTGAATCATGTCTTGCGCATAAAAGCGGTAATCTCTTAAATCATCCATCATGATTTCGTATGCGGGGAAATAATAAATTTCCGGCATTTTATTTACCAATGTAGAAACAGCTACCTTCAAAACGGACTTAGATAGCTGATTTTCAATCATTCCCATTTTTAAATGTCTCACAGGACTTATGCTCATAATGACATGTAAATGAGGAAAAAGACGTTTCAGGGTAAATAAAGAATCCTGAAGTGTATTAATAATCTCCTCAGGAGACAAAAGATGTCTATAAAAAAAATGGCCGGGAAGTTTATGACAATTTCCCACTATTTCGTTTTTTTCTATTGTTTTCCAAACGTGTGCCGTGCCATAAGTCAGCATCAAAATATCCGAAGTCTTCAAATAATTTATAAGGTGTTGTTTTGACTGATGAATTTTTTCCAGCAGCAGAGCCTTATCTTTATGTTTAAACGATCCATGATACTTTACAGCATGCCAATAGCCCTGATAAAAAATTAATTCCTCCTCTTTGCTTTCCAGGTTAGCCACATCAAAAATGGCGTGAATTGATATTGGATCAAACAGCGTTCCAAATGGATTTATGGAAACGGGGAATTTGGCCGCGGCCATTCTTTCTCCAATATTTTGAGAAAAACAAGAACCTAAGGCTAAAATAGATTGAGGGTGGTCTATATTGAAGGTAGCTTTTGGAAAATCAATGGGGGTACGAAACATATCATTCATACTGTTTAAACGTTTTGAAAAAATAAAATAACTCCCGTAAAAATACTATTTTCAACTTGTCAAAAGTCTAAAATCATGTATGATCAATAAACAAACTTATTCCCAACCGTCGAGTATAGAAGATTGGGTATCAGAGATAAAAAATGGCAATATAACTTTACTCAGCAAAGGTATTACCCTGTTAGAAAGCAAGTTAAAGCAAGACAAAGAAAAAGCGGATCAGATTCTTTCTTATTGTTCCCCTTATGGGAGCCTCTCTTCGTTAAGAATAAGTATAACAGGCGCCCCAGGTGTAGGTAAAAGTACATTTATTGAATGTTTAGGTAAAAAATGGACCGAAGAAGGTTTGAAAGTAGCTGTTCTGGCTGTTGATCCAAGCAGTAAAAACAGCAGAGGAAGCATTTTAGGAGATAAAACAAGGATGGAAAATCTATCTAAAAATCCACTGGCATTTATCAGACCTTCGCCTACAGGCAATGTACATGGTGGGGTTAATAAAAATACAAGAGAAACTATTTTATTATGTGAACTAGCTGGCTTTGAACGAATTATAGTAGAAACGGTTGGCGTTGGGCAATCAGAAACAACCGTAAGTGAAATGGTTGATTTTTTAATACTTTTATTATTACCTGGAGCGGGTGATGAATTGCAAGGTATTAAACGAGGGATTGTTGAGATGGCCGATATGTTGGTTATAAATAAGGCTGATGGCAGCAATGTATTAAAAGTTACCGAAGCAATGACGGCCTATACCCTTGCTTTACATTTATTTCCACTTCGAAAAGATCAATGGCAACCACCCGTTTTACGATGTTCCTCTTTAGAAGAAATCGGATTTGAAGAAATTATGAAACAATTAATTTTATTTAGTTCAACTAATTTTCGCAAAAATGAGTTATTGGATAAAAGAAAACATCAAATTGGTTATTGGTTCGACCAATTGATTGAAGAAAAATTAAGAGAAGACTTTTTTTCTTTAGAAATGACAAAAGAAAAATATTTACATTTGAAGAATAAAGTTCTTTCGGGCGAAATGGTTCCCAGGAAAGCTTTGTTCCAACTTTTTAATTTAAAATAGTTTAATCATGAAAAACTTAACCTGGTCCGTTGGACTCATTGTTGCGGGATTAATTCTCCTTTTTGGTGGTTGTAACACCTATAATTCATTAGTAAACCTGGACGAAGATGTTGAAAATGAGTGGGGTAAAGTACAATCAGCTTACCAAAGAAGAGCTGATTTAATCCCAAATCTTGTCAATACAGTAAAAGGGGTGGCCAATTTTGAGCAAACTACGCTAACACAAGTGGTTGAAGCCAGAGCGAAAGCGACGAGCACAACGATTGACCCATCCAATATTACGCCTGAAAGCCTAAAAGAATTTCAACAGGCACAACAGGGACTTTCCTCATCTATCGGCCGATTGTTAATGGTCAGTGAAAACTATCCAGAATTAAAAGCGAGCAATAACTTTTTAGAACTACAAGCCCAATTAGAAGGAACGGAAAACCGTATTAAAGTGGCAAGAGATAACTTTAATGATGTAGTTACCACTTACAACAAAAAAGTTAGAAGATTCCCGGCTTCCCTATTTGCGGGCATTATGGGCTTTTCTAAGCGCGCGCAGTTTGAAGCTGCAGACAATGCACAAGATGCACCTACGGTCACTTTTTAGTTTTAAATAAGTTATGGCAGATTTCAAATTAAGCAAAGAAGAAGAAAAGAAGATTATCGAAGCCATTCGATCTGCCGAAGGACAAACCTCAGGTGAAATACGCGTTCACATTCAGAAAACCTTAACCCTTCCCGTTTATGAGGAAGCGGCTAAGGTTTTCCTGAAGCTTGGTATGAACAGAACCGATCTAAGAAATGGCGTGCTCCTGTTTATAGTTCCCAATAAAAAACAGTTTGCTATTTTAGGTGATTCCGGAATAAATCAGTTGGTGCCCGAAAATTTTTGGGCAGATTGCAAAGATTCAATTCATGACCATTTTTCTAAAGGTCAATTTAGCGAAGGTATTTGCAATACCCTTGATAAAATAGGTGAAAAGTTAGCTCATTTTTTTCCTGTTTCAAAGAACGATATTAATGAACTCAGCGACGAAATTACTTACAGCGAATAAAGTGTAAGTTTCCATAACTTGAATTATACTGCTATGTTTCAATATTCTTTTAAACGCTTTCTGTTGCTGCATTTATTCATCATTATTGGTGTTTATTACGGAAATGCAAAGGAAATACCTACTAAAAGTACCTTGCAGGTCTATGATTATGCC
>CANMVX010000044.1 GCA_947501115.1 Haliscomenobacteraceae bacterium | reverse complement strand
TCTTGGGCATTTTCAAATCTTGTATCGGTAATACGCCAACAATTAATGAATTATATCGATATGTATGGTTTTTTGGAAGACCCTGAAGAAAGTTGGCGCGCTATTATCAAGGAAAATAAGGATAAATATTCGCTATTCCCAGAAATGAGGGGGGCTTACTTTTGAAAAACCAAAAAACAGGTAATCATTATCAGAATGTTATACCAATTTTTTAACCATTTTACGGATTTACCGGACAACAATGATTTTTTTTAATAAAAACCATGAAATGTCATCTTGAGGAAAATTATTATCTCGATGATAAGCAAACCCATAATCAATTAACTCCAAATCATGACTTGCATCTAAAATTTCACCTGCAAAATCCCTTTTAAAAAGGCGATCATTATGTCCTCTGTATGGAATTGTTACCGGAGTTCGATTATAATATTCACAGATCAAAAGATACTTTGAAGTACTTTCTGTGAGTTTTTTATAAACCTTATTTAAAATTTCAGGATTTAAGTGAATTAAAACTCCCTTTATTAAAACTAAATCATGTTTTTCTTCAGATTTAAAATCTAAAATTGACAAATTATAAATCGTAGTTTTTGGTATTTCATTCTTTAGAATATTGGCTGCTAGTGGATTAATTTCAATTGCACTCATATTCAATTCAGGAAATAGAATTTGAAGCGCTTTTAAATTCATCCCAATATTTGATCCAAATTCCAAAACGGATTTAATGTTATCACAATGTTTTAAACAATTAGAAAAAAAATGTACATTACTAGCAAGTAATTTACTTCCTTTATTTCTGTTTATATAATCATCTCCAAATTCGCAAGCCCAAAAATTTTCTTGTTCTGTTGAAAATTTTACAATTTGTTTTTCCATTTTTAACAATATTTAGTTTTTATTTTAGTATTTAACCCTCTTAATAAGATAAGATCATAACCTAATCTTGTACCCCTTTCGATGTTAACTATCACTTTTAAGTTGAGGAACTCATTTAAGAATTTAGGATGCATCCCAAAACCTGGCCCTATTGATTTGACATTCTTTTATGTAATAACATCTCCAGCTTTCATATCTTCTACCACATACAATGATCTAGAAAAATATTTCCCTTTAGCTTGTTTTTCAGTTAAGGAATAACCCAAAATTTCTATCACACTTTCTGGCTCACGAACTGCTTTTACCATGGCAGTAAACTCTGCTTCGTTCATTGAAAAAGATGCATCATGCTCTCCTATAGAACGGTCTAAAATAAAATGCTCCTCGATAATTTTAGCACCAAACACAGTGGCAACTGCAGGAACTGTAGTTGCCATGGTATGATTAGACAAACCACTAATTACATTAAAACGGTCTGCCAAATCTTTTATCATTACCATATTGGCCTCATTGATAGGTGTAGGATAACTCGATGTACATTTTAATAATGCAATATTATTGCTTCCCATTCTTCGCAAGCGTATAGTGCCAATTCAATGTCTTCTAGTTCTTCAACTCCTGTTACTTTCTGTTTTGCCTTTCATCCCTAAATCACCCAATACCACTGCCGCATTTTCGCACCACCATATCAGGGGAATCTAATAGGCAATCGCTGCACGGGATACGCTGCTGAATAAGGGAATTTAAGAGGCTTTGGCCCAGTTGCCATATTCATAAAAGGCCTCCCGCATTAGTTGTTTCCAAATTTGTGATGAGCAACTAACGTTTACACAATCAAAGCCGAGATGAATTAAGTTGCTCAAGTTATCGGTTCCTGTTTGCGACATTTGGCCAGGAGTATAATTAAGCGAAACCAATAAGAGATTCATGCCCAAGTTTTTTTTACAAATAGGCCCTAACGTGTGCTTTCTTTTCCACCACTTACTCCTATTATACAATCGCATCCCGAGTGGTTATTGGCCTTACCGAAAGTGATAACTTCTTTCAATTCTTCTTTACGTTCGTCCCAATCGATTTCAGCTGGATTAAAGTATACGGCAAAAGGAGGAGATAACCCATCTTCCATAAATTTGATATTGGGGCGAGTACTTATGTTTAAGCAGTTTTTACAATAAATCATTTTTCTTTATATGTTGTCGCATTTTTTAAATAAGAAATCAAATCTCGGTTATCTCTGTACTTTACAATATTGTTGATATTGATTTGAGCTGCTTCGGGATAACGGTCAAAAAAGCCAATAACTTCATCAAAACTTACACTTCTGTTTTTGATGACCAGTGTCGAATATATTTTACGAAGCAGTTCCAGGTCATTGGGTTCATCGAAAGTTAGTCTCCAGTTTTTAATAAATTTTTCCGGAGCCATGAATTCGTTTACCTGAAATAAATTTCGGTTATTGGTAAAATAATAAATCAAATATTCGCTATGTAGCGTTTGTGGAAAATATGATATTAATTTTAATAACGATTCGGCTTTATAAATTTCACAAGCAATTCCCAATGCAGTTTTTGAAGGTGTATATGTTAAGTCGGCACCGGATTCTATATGCGATTGTATTAACAATTCGGCCAGTTCACCTTAGACCAATGGGCAATCACCTGTTATACGAATAATATAATCAGTTTTTTCCTTTTCAATATATGGAATAATGCGTGCCAAAACACCATCTTCCGAACCCCTTACAACTTCAATGCTACCTTCCAGGTTACAATGGATGAGCGAATCGTCAACGGCCTCTGTTTAGGTTGCCAAAATTACCTTATCAACCCCGATTATAGCTTGCGCATTGATTAACGTACGTTCAATGGCGGTCATTCCGTAAATATCAGAAATTCCTTTATTCGGACAACGAGTTGATTTTAACCTACAGGGTACAAATACTACAATCATCAGAAGAGTCCGTTTGAAATGCCGCCGTCAATTTGCAGAGTGGTACCGGTAATGCTGGAAGCAGATGAGGAACATAAATAAGCTACATAACTACCGATTTCATCGGGCTGCTGGTACCTGCCCAGGGGTAATTTTTTTACATTTTCGGCTTCAATTTCTTCTGGAGATTTCTGTGCTGTAAGTGCAGCATTTTGTATGAGTTCTTTTGTCCTGTCGGTTTTAAATGCTCCCGGACAAACACTATTGATGGTGATATGCGATTGAATCAATTATTTTAGAATGATGTTGAAAATAGCTCTCTTCCAGACTTTCCAGTTCCTCGGACTTATTAGATATAGGCTTTTCACAAATGATAACTGGAATTTTTGCTTTCATAGCTTCTTTAAGAAAAGACGAGTGTGTATCTGTCGGGCTACATATACTTACGCAATCAAAATGCGAAATAACTTGTTGTATTGGGGCTTTTAAAGTTCGTGCTTTATATCGGTTAGCAACTTGTGTTTCCAATTCTTTATTAATGTCAAATACGGTTAATTCGAAAGCTGGATGAAGTGCGTACCCCTTAGCGTGAGTTAGTATTTGGGTATTGTCAAAGTCATACAAAGCCCCAATATTCCCACATCCGATAAGTAAAGCTTTGAACATTTTATTTTTGGTCTCTTTGTAGAAGAAAACTATACTTTATTTCTGCGATTTGCCAATCCTCTTCGTTATCAATATCCTGAACTTCAGATTCTGGAACTTCTAAACCAAATGTATTTGCTGATACTAATTTTTTAGTTTCAAAGAATTTTTGAACATTAAAAAAATAGAATTGACCCGCATCATGATAGGAAGATGCAAGATCTTGAGATCTTTTTAGCTCATATTCTGGCCAGTTAAACGACAGCCTTCCTTCATCCATTTTAAAAGAACGCCATATTGGAAAACTAAATTTATTAATTGGAATAATCGAATCTGCATTTTTATTTTTCAATAACTCAAATGCAGCTTTTAATTTATCAGCTGTTACAAATGGTGCAGTAGGATAAATACAACAACCATATCTAAATTCTTGATTGTCCAAATGATATTGCAGTAGAACTTCCTCTAAAACATCCGCGGTAGTGGCAAAATCATTGGAGGTATTTGCAGAGCGAAAAAAAGGAACTTCAGCGCCTTCATTTAAAGCTATTTCAGCAATTTCTGTGTCATCTGTTGACACCATAACTTTATCAAAAATACCCGAAGAAATTGCGGCTTCAATTGAAAAGCATATAATTGGTTTTCCACAAAATAAACGAATGTTCTTACGTGGAATACGTTTACTTCCGCCTCTAGCCGTTATAATCGCAACAGACTTATTCATCAAACTTGTAAATAATTTAAATTAAACCGAGTTCCAGCTTCAATATCTGCATTAACCTTTTTACCTAATACTTCATTATAGTATTTCGGATGCAATCCAAATCCTGGCCTGATACTTTTTACATTTTGTTCTGTAATTATTTCACCTGCTTTCATATCTGCTACTACATATAACGAGCGACTAAAATCACGGCCTTTTGACTGCTTTTCCGTTAGGCTGTAATCAACTGTCCCAATCGCTCTTTCGGCTTCTCTTATTGCCTTTACCATATCAGAAAACTCTTGCTCATTCATCGAGAAGGAAGCATCAGGCCCACCTATAGAGCGATCCAGAATAAAATGCTTTTCAATTATCTTTGCACCAAAGCAAGTTGCCACAATAGGTACTGTACTTCCTATTGTGTGATCTGATAAGCCAGTAATAAGACCAAACCTTTCCGCCATTTCTCTTACCATAATCATATTGGCTTCTTCAATTGGAGCTGGGTAGCTAGATGTACACTTTAACAATGCCACATCTTTATTACCCATTCTGTAACAGGCTTCCAATGCCAGTATTATATCTTCTTGTGCTGCAATTCCCGTTGACAAAATCATAGGTTTTCCTTTGGATGCGGCATACTCAATCAGAGGTATATCCGTAATTTCAAACGAAGCAATTTTATACGCTGGTGTATTCAGAGTTTCAAGGAAATCAACTGCTGATTTATCAAATGGAGAAGAAAAACAAATTAATCCTTCTTCTTTTGCTGCCTGAAATAAAGCTGGATGCCATTCCCAGGGTGTAAAAGCTTCTTGATATAGATTATACAAATTACGCCCTTCCCAGATGGTTCCTTTAATAACGAAATCACTCTTATGTGAGTTAAGTGTAATGGTATCCGCAGTATATGTCTGCAACTTTATCGCGTTTGCACCAGCACGAGCAGCGGCTTTTATCGTTTGCAATGCTGTTTCTAACCTACCATTATGATTAGCTGATAGTTCGGCTATTATAAATACACAACAATCATTTTCAATACAAAAATTTCCTATATTCATTAATTGTTATTTTTTTGAAATATATTTTTCGAGATTGAATTATTTATAATTAATCCGTTTAAAATTGTTGAATCTGAACCAATTCTTATTCCATAATATAAAGTAGTATTCATTCCTATCAAAACATTAGATTCAATTATAATTGAAGATGCTAATACTGAAGCAGGGGCAAGATGTATATTATCATGTAAAACACAATCATGTGATATTAATGCATTATTATTAATGTAGTTAAGATTACCCAAAGTGACACAACTTCCTACATTTGCCATTGCTAATATCACATTACCCTCCCCCATTTCAACAGAATCTTCAACTATAGCGCTTGGATGTAAAATATTTGGGAAATTACATCCTATTTGTTTTAATGATAAAAATAAATCATATCTAACATTTCGTTGGGTCAATACACCGAAAGCTAAAATGAAGTTACTAATCCCAATTTTCAGCAATAGTTCAACATTGTTTAAATTACCAACAACATAAACACCCAATATATTAGTTCCTATTTCCAATTTGTCATCTAAAATTCCAACAACTTTATATTTATTTGAGTGTTTTAAAGCATCAATTATCATCTTTGCGCCACCACCACCTCCAATTATTATTACAGGTGTAGTATTTGAATTATTTTCTAATAAATGTTTTTTTCCGATTGTTTCAAAATTTTCATTTTTCAAACTATTTAAATAATTTATTACATCTATCTCTTTGATGTTTTTTTTATTTAAATCCAATGGATTTATGCCATTAGCTTTGATTAAAAGCTTTGCTTTGTTAGATATTAATAATTCTAAATCATTTGATGTCGTTACTATTGAATTTTTGAATTCATTTTCCCAATTAGAAATCTTTTCATCAGAAATTATATAAAAAAGTTCTCCTACTTTTATTTTTTGTCCTTTAATAATATTGAAATATAAATATCCAGATTTATTTACTTCAATATCTATATCCGCTTTTGAAGATTCGATTGAAAAAATTAATTCTCCTTTTTTTACAAATTCAAATTGATTAACATACAACTCTGACACATTGAAATAATCATCTGACGCATTAAACCTTTCAACATAGTATTTACTTAACATAAGCTTTCCAATATTAATTTACAAATTTTTCCATTTGTTGGTAATACCTTTTCCTCCAGTTCTCTGGAACTTGGGATAATTGTATTATTTGAAATATTTATTAGATCAAATTCCTTAAAATTATTTTTAATTAAACTAGATACAACTTCTGAACCGAACGAGCCAAAAGAATTTCCCTCTTGTACTATACATAAGAGTTTGGTCTTTTTTAACGAAATTTCCAAATTAGGTATTAAGCTATAATTCAAGTCAGTGGGTACAAATATCTCTACTAATAATTCATGCTCTGAAAATAAATCTTTAGTTGCAATTAAAACTTCATTTAGAATGCCGCCATAACAAACAATTGTCACATTTGGGTCTCCATCTATTGGTGATACTTTTGCTATTGGATAATCATACACGTTTTTCATAACTCCTAACTCATATCCAAAAGGTAGTTCTTCGTACAATTTTTTTGTATAAAGAGTTTTATTTTCAATTAATAACACTGGCTTTTTATTAGCAATAATTTGTTTAAAAATAATAGAAGGAGGAATTAATTGATTTAGTGATATAACTTCTAAACCAGGAATACCTAAAAAGTGTTTTTCTAACGATTGGCTATGGGTTGGTCCATAGCCTCTAAATCCCCCCATAGGAGTTCTCATAATAAAAGGAATTTGCATTTCCCTTCCATACATTAAAGTGAATTTTGAAACATGTTGCAAAAGTTGGTCTAATACAAGAGTTGTAAAATCTCCAAACATTATTTCAACTATACTAGTAAATCCATTTAATGCCAACCCTATGCCTATTCCTGAAATTGCTTGTTCACTAATTGGTGTGTTTTTTACTTTTAGTGGAAATAAATTTGAAAGATCTTTTGTGACTTTGAAAGCCCCACCATATGGTAATGGGTTAAATTCATTTATATTTTCAATATCTTCACCTATTATAATTGAATTTTCATCTTTTATTAGAATTTTTTTAAGTTCTTCATATAATAAATCATTAAATCTTTTTTCTCCAACTAATGATGTATCAACTTTATGATAAATTTGGTCACGATTTAGAGAATAATTATCAATTTTTAAAAGTTTTGTTAAATGTATATTTTTTTTGTTATCAATACTTTCTAGTATACTTCTATGTATTGAATTGATTTCTTCAATCCATTGTTTACTAATTTGTTCATTATTTATAAGAAAATTGTTTAAAGGGTCTTTGAGTATTAGATTCTTAACAGCTCTCGAATCTCTATTGTCATCACCCTTTGAATGTGAATACAATCTTCCCACTTCAACTTCAATAAAAATTGGTTTACTTTCGGATCTTGCTTTATTAATCGATATATTAAAAGTTTCATCAAGGTGCTCAATATCATAAATAGAAGTACATTGGTATTCCACTCCAAATCCCTCAATTCTACTTTTTAGATCACCATAAAAATTTTGTTTAAACGAAGTAGATTGTGATATGTCGTTTTTTTCTAAAATAAATACAATTGGTATAGCCCATAATGAACAAATGTTTAGAGTTTCATAAACAACTCCTTCACCTAATGTGCCGTCACCCAAAAATGCAATTGATATATTATTATTTTTTTTAAACTTGTTACCAAAAGCAACGCCCGCAGCCGTTGGTAACATACCACCTTGAATTCCATTAGAAATAAAATTTTCATTATATAAATGCTGACTACCTCCTATACCTCTTGAACTGCCGTTACTTTTTCCTAATAATTCATTAATTAATCCGTTATAGTCTTGTGTAAATGAAATATAGTGTCCATGACCTCTGTGATTTGTAACAATGAAATCGCCTTTTAAGCTATGTTCTGATGCAAATATTCCCGTAAATTCTTGCCCAATGCATGTATGCACAGTACCAGAGATTTTACCTTCCTTAAATAATTCCAAAAATAGTTCTTCAGTTTTCCGAATGAAAAGAGCTTTCCTAAATTGGTCTTCATATTTATTTAACACAAGTTTTATATTTTGAATGTATTATAATTCTACTATTAGCTTCTTCAATAGTATTTTCTAATCTGTAACCTGCTTTTTCCAAGCAAGTATATAATCTGGGTCTTAAATCAAATGCATATGTAAATATCTTTATTAATTTTATATCATTAAAAGCGACCTGCTCTATTAAATCAAGGTAAATAAGCCAAATTTCTTCAAATCTTTCTTTCTCAAATTTTGTATCCATAATAAAAGATATTTCAGCATTTTTGTCTGCCCAATTAATATGAACTAACCCGCCATAACCAATACAAATTTTATTTTCTAAAAAAGAAAACAAAATTTGTATTGGTTTCTCTACGTTAAAAAGTGGTTCGACAACATTGTTAAAATACAAATCCTGTTGCTCTTTAGTCAAAGGTTCGTTTTGCCTCAAATGATACATTTGTTCGTTTCGCCATTGCATAATGAAATAGCGATCTTCATATCGAATAGGAACAAGAGAATAGTTTTTTCTATAGAAGTTTTGTTTTTTTAGTACTTTATACTCCGGCATCAATATAAATCTATTGTTATATGAAAAATTTAATAGCATTTTTCATATAACCACCATGTTACATCATCAAAACCTGCATCATCATAAATAGGCCCACACAAAAAACCATAATCCACTAATTGAACTTTAAAATTTTCAATGAAGAGTTTTCCAAAGTCTCTTTTAAAGAGCTTATTTTGTTCTCACTGATATTCAAACATAACTGGAGTTCGGTTAAAATATTCAATACCACAACAATTTTAAAAATGATCATAAATTATTTTACCCATTTTAGTACTTATATTACTATAATATTTAAATTAGCATTTTCTTATTTGATATAGTCAGATATAAAATGATTCATATTATTTAAAACAAACATTTGTTCATCTAATAATAGAGTCGGATACATAGGTAAACTAATACAACATGAATAATAATCTTCTGCATTTGGTAATACACCTGGTTCCCAACCAAGCTGACGATAATAAGGCATCAAATGAGCAGGTATATAATGTATTTGGGAGAATATACCCTTTTCCCGTAAATACTTGTGTAACTCTTTCCGATGATTAACCTCTATCACATAAAGATGATAGGCGTGATGTTCACTTTGTCCTTCATTCCTATCTTTAATGTTATGATTTCCACTAAAGGCTTCTTTATAAATCTTTGCAATTTCTCTGCGTTTTTCTAAGCCTTCATTAGCTCGTTTCAGTTGTGAATTTCCTAAGGCAGCCTGAATATCTGTTAACCTATAATTATAACCTAATTCCTGCATTTCGTAATACCATAACGAATCATCATAAATACGCAGTGCAGCATTTTGCTGAATACCATGTGTTCTAAGAATCAACAATTTGTCATACAAATCCTTATTATTTGTAGTTATCATACCACCTTCTCCTGCTGCAATATGCTTGACTGGATGGAATGAAAATATAGCTAAATCAGTATACATACCACTACCTGCAAATATCTTTTCACCTTTGGAATTGTTGAAACTTCCACCGGGAGCATGACAAGCATCCTCTATTATCCAGCAATTAAACTCGTCTGCCAATTTTCTAAATTCCTCCATATTCACCACCCGGCCCGCAAAATCAACCGGAATTATACCCTTTATCTCCCTATTTAAATCGGCTTCTAATTGTTTCCTAACTTCATTGACATCTAAAAGGTAGGTTTCTCTATCTATATCCGCAAAGATGACCTCTCCACCACAATATCGCACACAATTAGCGCTTGCCACAAAAGTAATTGGACTAGTGATAACCTTATCACCAGGTTTTACATTTAATGCCATGGTGCACAGATGCAGTGCCGCCGTGCCGTTTGAGACTGCTATAGCATATTTTGATCCTACATAACTCGCAAAAGCATCTTCAAACTCTTTAATTTTTGGACCTTGTGTCCAAAAGTCACTTTTAAGTACGTCTATAACCGCATGAATGTCATCTTCTGTGACGGATTGTTTGCCGTAAGGGATTGCTTTCATTTAAATTTCGATGGTTGAAGAAACGTGTTTTCTAATTAAATCCTTTAAACTTTCAACCGTTTCCCATTCCTTGTTCTCACCAGATGTGTAACTGAAGCCATTCTCAACCTTTTGTGCATGAAAGGCCTTTTTATATTCCTCTAAATTCCAATCTGTTACTGTAGGAAGAATTACATAATATTTACCTAAATCATAGGTATTATAAGAATCACTCGACGTAATCATTTCTTCATGAATCTTTTCTCCAGGACGAATACCTATTATCATATATTCACATTCCGGACCTATCGCCTTGGCTACATCCATTATTCTATAGGAGGGAATTTTTGGTACGTATAATTCACCACCCCATGCATTTTCTAAAGCATGTAGTACCATTTCCACTCCATCTTGTAATGAAATATTAAAACGAGTCATAGACGGGTCTGTTATTGGTAATACTCCCCCCTTTCTTTTTTTTAGAAAGAAGGGTATGACTGATCCATTTGAGCCCATTACATTTCCATACCTTACTACAGAAAATTTTATATCCTGAACTCCTTTTATGTTATTGGCTGCAATAAATAATTTATCCGAAGTAAGTTTAGTTGCTCCATATAAATTGATAGGGGCACACGCTTTATCTGTTGATAGTGCAACCACTCTGGAAACATTAGATGATAAACTAGCTTTTATTACATTTTCAGCTCCTCCTACATTTGTTTTAATACATTCATCCGGATTATATTCAGCAATATGAACATGTTTCATAGCTGCTGCATGTATAACGTAGTCAATACCTGCAAATGCCCTCTTTAATCTATCTAAATCTCTTACATCACCTATAAAATATCTGATGGCGTTATAGGTTGAATCAGGGAATTCCTGCGCCATCTGAAATTGCTTTTGCTCATCCCTTGAGTAAATTACTAATCTCTTTATATCGGGCCAGCGTTCTAATATTGTCTTAGTTAAAGCCCTACCAAGCGAACCAGTACCTCCAGTAATTAATATAGCTTTATTGTTTAACATTTTAAATACTTATCATTTTAAAAAAATACTTATCCAACTACCATTTCCTCATATACCCCTTCTTCAACAACCTCTCCTTTATCCATCCTGAATATTTTATCACAACGCTTCAACGTTGACACTCTATGGGCAACAATCAAAATCGTTAGGTCATCGGCTAATGCTTCAATGCCTTCCATGACAGCAAGTTCAGTCTCATTGTCTAAGGCACTAGTGGCTTCATCAAATACAATAACCTGTGCGTTTTTATAAAGTGCTCTGGCTATACCAATCCTTTGACGCTGACCTCCTGAAAGGCGTACACCTCTTTCCCCAACGAATGTGTCATATTTTTGAGGTAATGCTTCTATTGTTTCGGCTATTTGTGCCTTTTGTGCAGCCTCTTTTAACCGCAGCATATCAATTTTTTTTGGTTCTACTCCAAAAGCGATGTTTTCTGCTAAAGTAGCATCAGAAAGATAAATAGCTTGTGGTACATGCGCTATATTCAGCTGCCAGGAGCGTAAGTTTTGCGCTGAAATTTCCTGCCCGTCAATCATAAGCTTTCCCTCGGTTGGCGATAATAAACCCATGATGATGTCAAGTAAGGTGCTTTTTCCACAACCTGTAGTGCCAATAAATCCATACCTGCCTCCCTTCTTTAGGATTAGCTTTAGATTATTTAGTACCTTTGGTGCATCTTCATGGTATTTAAAATAAACATCCTGCAATTGAATGTTGTATGAGAAATTTAATGGTGCTGGATTCTCCTTGTTTGCATATTCTGGAAAAGGTTGTTCAAGAAATTGCAGTCCATCCTCTACAGAATCCTGTCCTGCCCTTAAAGAAGTCCAATTGAGATATAATATTTGTAATGCAGGCAATAGTCTTTGGGCACCCAGCGCCAAGGCGGCTAAAGTAGGTAAGGCAGTCTCCAGGCCACCACCTCCAACAGCTAACGAGTAGGCAATGATGGCTATAAATAGAATACCCAACAATTCTACCACTAAACGGGGGGTGTTCGAAACAATCTGATTATTAGCCAATGCCTTATTTTGTTTGTTTTGCGCTTTATCATAAATATTTGCATAAACCCTTTGCGAACCATCAATTATGACATCGCGAATTCCTCCCAAACCTTCCTGTAGGGCCTTTATCATATTTACAGATTCTCTACTTAAAACAAGAGAGTTATTGGCCAATCCTCTTTTAACCAACAGAATAATAAAAGCGTACAACGTTCCAAATCCAAAAAAGGTGGAAATGGCAACCATTGGATTTATTAAAAATAAAGTAAAAATAATAGCAGAAGCTGTTACCGCTGAAGCTATTATATTCATCAAAGGCGATATATGAAAATTTAGTATGGAACCCGCCTTTCCCGTTACACCCGAAATCACCTCACTGCTATTTCTACTTACATGTACTGAATAAGGTTGGTATAAAGTCCTTAAATAAATACTATTACTAAAATCACCTGAGGTGGCAAATCCAATTTTATTTTGTAAAAATAATAATATGACTCTCAACATAATACCCAAAAAAATAACACCACAAAAACCAACACAGATAGGTAATAGCAATTCACTGGGCGAAGATATGTTCAACCATTCTATAAAAAAGGTAGCTTTTGGATGGTTAAAAATCCTTTCCGGGTCAGAAAGTACCCCAATAAATGGCAATACAGCAGATATGCTTAAAGCCTCCATAAAGGAAGAAACAATCATCAGTCCAAGCAACAAGACGAAAGCCATTTTTCTTGGTCGGTTCAGATTTCTCCAAACTCTGCTGAAATGATTTTTTATAGAGGGTTTTGACATGTAGTTAAATATATTCTTTAGGACTTTTCAGTTGATGATTTTTACTGTAGGGAAATTACTCAACCCGCAATTTGGATTGACTTAAAAACCAAATCCTCCTTAGGAATTGGTAAATTATCCTCCTTTAAACTTTCAAGATATAGTCCCATCGCTTCCGTAATATTCTCTACCGCTTCCTCAAAATTATCACCTTGTGAATGACATCCTTTTAAGATAGGACAAAAAGCATGATACCCACCTTCCTTTTCTCTTTCAAAAATGACGGTATAATTATATATCTGAGTACTTTCGGACTTCGTTGTTTTCAATTTTTTCAATCTAACAAATTCATATAAATTCCAACGTCCTCTAGCTTATTTATTGAAAACTCCTCCGGCTTGTACAAGCCAATTCTTATTTTCTTATCTATCAGATTTTCTACTCGTTCAGTCAATCTGAAAAGATAAGCACGATCCACATTCCCTACTAATATTAGGTCGATGAACGGAGAATTTCTTCCAAGAGCCAAATCACCTGTCAAATAAACTTTTTCCAGATTTCCTAACTGATTCAATACCTGATCAACTATTTGATCTAAGCCCACGTGCTGTAGGATGATACCCCGTAGTGATTTAAAAAGAGGATGTTGTGTATTAGCTGAAAATAATTTTGTCTTTGTATTCAACTCACCTTCGCATTCTTCAATCAAATGCATTTCAGAAAGTTTATTCAACTCAAGCCGAACAGTATTACTGCTGACATCCAACTCTTTTTCCAATCCTCTGAGAAAGACTTTTGTCTTCGGATTCAACAAAAAACGAGTGAGTAATTTTAGTCTAATTTTACCCGAAAAAAGTTGGTCTAATATCAAAAATTTCTATTTTATTTACGGTTTTTATACGCTTTCGCCCCGATGAGTCGCAAAGTACTCTTCCAGATGATGCATTATTGAGTAGCAAATATACAGAAATTAATTCAAAAACAAAATAATTAATATAAAAAAACACCCGACCTGCAAAATAACTACAAAACCAAACCAAAACTGTGATGCAGATACATTTAATTGTGGGGAATTATTAAATGAAACCTGTCGGGAAAAAGACGCGAAGCATCGCGTCTCTACAAATAACCCTCCCCAACTAAAACGAAGACGTTCTCTCTAATCCTGTAAATCCTGATTCAAAAACCCAGCTGCAAGCCTCCCAAAACCAACCGAGTAAAACCGCTTCAAGTCATTCTTTATATTGTAACCAGTGTGATAGAAAAAAAAATCCATTATTTAGGAATATAATAAGGTAGAACGTAAGTAATAAACCAAGATGGTAAAGAATCCATTTTTAGCTCCAATTTTCCATTAAATGATTCTGCAATTAACTTTTGTTGCTTCCCAGAATTATCAAAAAAATAGGCGCGATAACAAATAGGTATTAAGAAATGTAGATTTTCTAAAGTTCTGTAATAGCGATCATATACGATTTTGAACTCTTGAAATATTTATAGCATGACTGTCGACACAAATGAAATATAAATAAGCATTATATCCATTCTGTATTAAATACTTAATCTCATCCACCTTAGAAAAATGACTCATAACTGTTTCATAACTAAATGACTTTTTGGACAAAGTCATAAGGTACCTGATAAATGATGCAATAAAAGCACCTTCATAACTGTGGGTTGAGATTGATTTATCTACAATAAAATTATCTTTAACAAATATATCAATGATGTGACCTTCTTTAGCTGTTTTATTAAATAAACTTATAGCATCTGTTGAATTTTTAAAATTATCTAAATCATTTTGACTCGCAAATAATCCTGCTTCCTCCAAATCAAAAAAACCAGATTCAAATAGTTTTTTTTCAATAAAATCAGCATTAACAAAAAATCCTGTCTGATAAATTTTAGAAAACTCGACAAAAAGTGTACTTTTTCCAGATCCATTAGGTCCCGCAAAAATCCTGACTTTCTTTTTATTTTGCATGTAAAATCATTCCTTTTTCAATCTTATATGGCAATTCCTGGGGGAGCAAAGTATCATTAACTATCGATATATTCCCTAGCGCATCTTCTTCAAGAATCACTCCATCCTTCATATAGGTAATAGTTAACCCCAGAACCTTTGATGCACTAACAGCTCTTTTGGATGAGTCACGAGCAGCTTTAATCAAAGTTCTTGTTTGCTTAACATCTTTTCTGAACACTACTTTTTTCATACCAATTTATTTTTGACAAATATATACAAAATGTAAGTGAATGCAACCTGTCGGGGAAAAGACGCGAAGCATCGCGTCTCTACGGGGTGGTTAAAAAATCGGCTTGCACCAGATTGCGTTCGGTTTTGTTGAAAACAAGGCCTACAATGTGTACCGATATCCCCTCTCTGTTCTTATATTTTTCCGCATATTTCCGTTGAATAATCTGCTCGAGCGCTATATTATTTCCTTCAGGTAGGTTGTCCACCACTTTTATTTCCATTACATAAATATGATGGCTAAGGATAATGGTTATATCAGCCTGACCATGATTGTTGCTGTCTTCCGGGATTACCTTTACCAATAGCGAAGCGAAAAAAGCAAAGAGAACCGAGGCGTAATATCCCTCATATTCGGCCAGGTTGTTATTAGTGAAATTACGCCAGGGGATACCTGCGAAAAGACGCTTTATTGTGTCAATCAAAGATGGTACATCACCCGACGACAACTCTTTACGTAAATGAAGCTGGAAATCCAGTCTATTTTCTAACAAACCCGTATAAGCAAAAATGAATTTGTTATACAGCGCCTGCCTCACCTCCATATTTGGAATTTTCAAGGTATAGATTAACTGATTAAAATCAATATGGGTATTTACGATAGTCAGATATCCACTTTGAAAAAGAAGCGTAATGGGAATGATAGTCTCAACATCGAAAGAATCAAGCACATCCTCTGTAACTTGAATTTTTTCCAGGTCGGGTAAAAAGTATTGGTTTTTCTTGAATAGTTCCATAAGAAACGTGGGATTTCCCGTTTCAAACCAATAATTTCGAAATACTTTTTCTTCACTGAGAAACAATAATATATCATAAGGATTATAAACCGATTCCAGACCCGTCCAGCTATAACCGTTATACCATTTTTTTACCTCTTCTGGGTCACTACCGGCAAGGTATTCACTGAAATGTTCCTGAAGATCATTGTCAGTGTATCCGCAAATAGAAGAATAGAATTTACTTAATGTTATATCTTTTAGCTGATTAACACCGCTAAACAGGCTCACTTTTGAGAATTTGGTCACCCCTGTCATGAACACAAACTGCAGATTGGTGTCTTGTTCTTTTAAAACACCGTAAAAACCTTTAAGTGCATCTCTTATTTCAGCAGCCACCAATGGCTCATTTAGGTTATCGAGCATAGGCTTATCGTATTCGTCCACCAATACAACTACCCTTTTTCCATACTTTGAAGCGGTCTCTGAAATAAGTTTGCTAAAATTGTCCTCTAAATCTAATGAATCATAATGAACACCAAGCCGATCTTTATTTTGTTGAAGTAACGCTGAAAGTCGCAAATCTAGTTCCTTCTGATTTTTCCCACCTCCTGCTGCAAAATCAAATTTGATTACCGGATATTTCTCAGACCAGTCCCATTTATCGACAATATACAAGCCCTCAAATAACTTTTGATTCCCCTCAAAAATCTCTTTAAGCGTATCCACAAATAAACTTTTCCCAAAACGGCGCGGACGGGATAGGAAGAAAGCGCCAGATTGACTTGTTAGATTATAAGCATATTCTGTTTTGTCAACATATATACAGTTGTTATCCAAAAGTTTACTTAAAGTGCTTATCCCTAATGGAAGATTTTTCAAGATATTGATTTTAACTTAGATAAAGATACGATATTAATACCGAAATTTGAAAATGCACCGGTATCATGGGAGGGCGAATGCAATTCGCCCCTACGAACCATTTTGACCTCCAAAACGAAGACGTTCTCTTTAATCCTGAAAATCCTGATTCAAACACCCAGCTGCAAGCGCCCGAAACCCCCAGCTTAAACCTCCCCACCTAACCTCCGTGAAATCCAGAAATCCCTAAAATCCGTGATTTAAAAATTTTATTTGCCGGAAATATTATATTGGAACCTGTCGGGGAAAAGACGCGAAGCATCGCGTCTCTACGGGGTGGTCAAAAAATCGGCTTGCACCAGATTGCGCGCGGTTTTGTTGAAAACCAGGCCTACCTCGTGTACCGTTATCCCCTCCCTGTTCCTGTATTTCTCCGCATAATTCCTTTTAATAATTTGCTGAAGGGCTTGATTATTTCCCTCAGGAAGGTTGTCCACCACTTTTATTTGCATTACATAAACATGATTCCTGAAGATTATCGTCATAACAGCTTGACCGTGGTTGGTGATATCTTCTGGGATTACCTGTGCATTTAGCGAAGCAAAAAAGGCATACAAGACCGAAGCGTAGTACCCTTCGGAATTAGCCAGGTCGTTATTAGTGAAATTACGCCAAGGGATACCCGCAAATAAACCCTTTATTGTTTTGATTAATGAAGTTACATTACCCGTTGATAACTCCCTCTTCATTTGAAGCCTAGATTCTAGCTTAAGGAATGTTAATCCAGCGTATCCATTAATAAAATGGCTGTTCAGGGCTTGTCTTACCTCCCTGTTGGGTATTTTTAAATTAAATATTTGTTCCTGGTCATCTATGTAGGTATTCTTAATAGTCAAATACCCGCTTTGAAAAAGAAGAGCAATAGGATCAATGTAGTCAACATCAAAAGCATCCATAATCTCCTTTGTAACTTGGATATTTTCCAGCTCAGGCAAAAAATACCGCTTTTCCTTGAAAAGTTCGATAAGAAAAGTAGGGGTGCCGGTCTCAAACCAGTAATTTTGAAAAACCAATCGTTTTTTAATAAACAATAAAATATCATAAGGATTATATACTGTTTCTAAACCCATCCAATTATAACCATTATACCATCGCTTCACATCTTCAGGGTCACTACCCGCCAGATGTTTACTAAAATAATCTTGAAGATCTTTATCTGTGTATCCGCAAATAGAGGAAAATTCTTCGTCAATGGTAATATCCATGAACTGATTCAATCCACTAAACAGATTTACTTTTGAGAATTTGGTTACTCCCGTCATAAAAACAAATTGCAGATTAGCGTCTTGTTCTTTTAGTACTCCGTAAAAAGTTTTCAGAGCATCCCTTATTTCACGGGCAACCTGGGTATTATTAATATTATCAAGTATAGGTTTGTCATATTCGTCCACCAATACAACTACTCTTTTTCCATATTTTGATGCAGTCTCTGAAATAAGTTTGCTAAAATTATCCTCTAAATCTAATGAATCATATTGAACACCAAGCCGATCTTTATTTTGTTGAAGTAACGCTGAAAGTCGCAAATCTAGTTCCTTCTGATTTTTCCCTCCCCCTGCAGCAAAATCAAATTTGATGACAGGATATTTCTCAGACCAATCCCATTTGTCATGAATATATAAACCCTCAAATAACTTTTGATTCCCCTCGAAAATCTCCTTAAGCGTATCCACAAATAAACTTTTCCCAAAACGGCGGGGACGGGACAGGAAGAACCGTCCAGGCTGTTTTATTAGATTGTAAGCATATTCTGTCTTATCGACATAGATACAATTCGATTCCAATAAAAGGCTCAAGGTACTTATCCCTAAGGGAAGATTTTTCAAGATATTGTATTTTAATTATCTAAAGATACAACATTAATACTAAATCTAAGAAAAGGAACCTGTCGGGGAGAAGACGCGAAGCATCGCGTCTCTACGAATAACCTCTCGAACTAAAACGAAGACGTTCTCTGTAATCCTAGAAATCCTGAAAATCCTGATTCAAACACTTTTTTTGCCGGAAATATTATCTGGAGCATATTAGTTACCCAGGTCATGAATATTACCTGCAGATAATCGAATAAGCACATAAATGTAAACTCAGCTTTCAAAAACTGACCAATTACCAGGTATTTCTGGTAATTCTTTACCCAGCTCCAGCTTGGGATACGCTTTTGTAAACCATGTTCTTATAGAAATCAACATATTATACAAATTTATGGCCGACGCAAAGGCTATATTTAATAGCGCTGCATTTTTTTCTGGGTCATTCGCATAATCGTGTGCAAAGTGGTTGCGAACAAGACGGACTTCCATCCACTTTTCCGCACTGTCCATAAGTCCCAGTTTTTCAAGACGATGGAGAACGTCAAGCATTGGACGATTTTCAACAGGCTCATAAAGATAATTCAGGATGGAGTTAAACAAACGGCTACCCATGGTATCCTGCAGTTTTGTATACCGCAAAATAAATTGGTCAATATCCTGAACCTGTTCATCGGTAAGTAAATCCATACCATCACCTGTCAATGGACTTAAGGGTAGATAAAGGCATCTTGAAGTTTAAATAAGGGCATATCAATGCTCATAATAAAATACCTGTTTGTTTGGCAACTTCGAAAATTGGAGGAGTTACTTTACGGGTTGGGTAATCGACCAATACATCTATTTTCTGTTCTCCTAATTGCATTTGTAACTTGACCATAAAAGCCAGTTCAGTTTTTACAATCCTCATAACATCCGTTTCCTCTGTCTCAATAAGCAAATCGATATCTCCTCCCCTTTTATAGTCATCTACCCTGGACCCAAACAACCAGACGCTCGCAGTATCTCCAAAAGTATCGATAACAGCTCTTTTAATAATATTTACCTGTTCCTGTGTTAACCTCATGATATATTTTGTGTATATACTAACTTAATTAATGCTTTAATATAAGGTAATTATATAAATTTTTCATAAAAAAAACGAAATCCTGAAAAATCCTGATGCAGATACATTTAATTGTGGGGAAATATTAAATGCAACCTATCGGGGAAAAGACGCGAAGCATCACGTCTCTACGGGGTGGTTAAATAATCGGCTTGGACCAGATTGCGCTCGGTTTTGTTGAAAACAAGGCCTACTGCATGTACCGATATACCATCTCTGTTCTTATATTTTTCCGCATATTTCCGTTGAATAATCTGCTCGAGCGCTACATTATTTCCCTCAGGAAGGTTGTCCACCACTTTTATCTCCATCACATAAATATGATGGCTAAGGATTATGGTTATATCAGCCTGACCATGATTGTTGCTGTCTTCCGGGATAACCTTTACCAATAGCGAAGCGAAAAAAGCAAAGAGAACTGAGGCGTAATATCCCTCATATTCCGCCAGGTTGTTATTTGTGAAGTTACGCCAGGGGATACCAGCGAAAAGACGCTTTATCGTGTCAATCAATGATGGTACATCACCCGAAGACAACTCTTTCCGTAAATGAAGCTGAAAATCCAGTCTATTTTCCAGCAAACCCGTATAAGCAAAAATGAATTTGTTATACAACGCTTGCCTCACCTCCATATTTGGAATCTTCAATGTATAGATTAACTGATTAAAATCAATATGGGTATTTACTATAGTAAGATACCCGCTCTGAAAAAGAAGGGTAATGGGAATGATAGTCTCAACATCGAAAGAATCTAACACATCTTCCGTAACCTGAATTTTTTCCAGATTAGGTAAATAGTATTGGTTTTTCTTGAATAGTTCCATAAGAAACGTAGGATTTCCCGTTTCAAACCAATAATTCCGAAATACTTTTTCTTCACTGAGAAACAATAAAATATCATAAGGATTATAAACCGATTCCAGACCCGTCCAGCTATAGCCATTATACCATCGTTTTACCTCTTCTGGGTCACTACCAGCAAGGTATTCACTGAAATGTTCCTGTAGATCATTGTCTGTATATCCGCAAATAGAAGAATAGAATTTACTTAATGTTATATCTTTTAGCTGATTAACACCGCTAAACAGGCTCACTTTTGAGAATTTGGTCACCCCTGTCATGAACACAAACTGCAGATTGGCGTCTTGACTTTTTAAAACGGAATAAAGATTTTTCAATCCATCGCGCAATTCTTTGGCTATCGATAGTTCACTAATATTGTCTAATATAGGTTTATCATATTCATCCACTAAGACCACAACCCTTTCACCATATTTCTCCCTTGCTCCTTTTATTAATGCAGCAAATCTGCCACTAATACTTTTATTTACAGTAGCAACTCCAAGATTTTTTTCATTCAAAAAAAGAATTTCATTAATTTTTTCATCTAAATCTTTCCTGCTTTTCAGCATACCCTCTGCAAAATCAAATTTGATGACAGGATATTTCTTTGACCAGTCCCATTTATCGACAATATACAAACCCTCAAGTAACTTTTTATTCCCCTCAAAAATCTCCTTTAGCGTATCTACAAATAAACTTTTCCCAAAACGGCGGGGACGGGATAGGAAAAATCGTCCAGGCTGTTTTATTAGATTGTAAGCATACTCTGTCTTATCGACATAGATACAATTCGACTCCATTAAAAGGCTCAGTGTGCTAATCCCTATGGGAAGATTTTTCAAGATATTGATTTTAATTTTACTAAAGATACGAAATTAATACCGAAATTTGAAAATGCACCGTTATCATGGGAGGGCGAATTCAATTCGCCCCTACGAACCATTTTGACCTCCAAAACGAAGACCTTCTCTTTAATCCTGAAAATCCTGATTCAAACACCCAGCTGCAAGCGCCCGAAACCCCCAGCTTAAACCTCCCCACCCAACATCCGTGAAATCCAGAAATCCCTAAAATCCGTGATTCAAAAACTTTATTTGCCGAAAATATTAAATGGAACCTGTCGGGGAAAAGACGCGAAGCATCGCGTTGCTACGAAAACCTCTCGAACTAAAACGAAGACGTTCTCTCTAATCCTGAAAATCCTGTAAATCCTGATTCAAAACCACAGCTGCAAGCACCCTAAAGACCAACTCACAAAGGTAGCTTTTCCATGTCTGTGTATGGAAGAACAATCCTCCCCTGACTTCTTTTCTCCATCTGATTTCCACCATAAATGACATAGCCGCCTTCTTCGCCAGTCAGTTTTTGCCAATAATTTAACCCTTTAAAAAAAGCAGGTGTCACTGTTTGCCCCGATTTTATTTCTATAGGAATCAATCTCTCCGCTTGATCAATCAATATGTCAAGTTCATTTCCCGCACTATCCCGCCAAAAAAAGAGATTGGATGATTTAGCTTGGTTAAATCTTTGTTTGATTAAATCAAGGATTACAAAATTTTCAAATAATGCACCCCTAAAGGGGTTTAGTTCAAGTTGCTGGCTATTTTCTATACCTAATAGTGCGGCTGCCAGGCCTGTATCATAAAAATACAGTTTTGGCATTTTAACTAACCGCTTATTGAAATTTTTATGGTACGGTTGTAAACGAAAAGCAACGAAGGTCATTTCAAGAATGCCCATCCATGTATTTATAGTTTTAGCATCTACGCCAACTTCAATGGCTAAGCTTTGCATATTCAGCAATTGGCCCACCCTTCCGGCACAAAGCCTGACAAATCGTTCAAAAGTCAGCAAATTATTTATATTTTTCACCAGGCGGACATCTCTTTCAATATAAGTCCTGATGTAATTAGCATACCAGGTATTTGGATCGATAGCTTCTTTATACAAGCCAGGGTAAGCACCTCTCACTAACAATTCATTGCAAGTGGTGTGTTGTACTCCAATTTCGTCCAAGGTTAATGGTAGTAAGGTGAGGTAAGCAACACGTCCTGCCAAAGACTGTGAAATGCTTTCTTGTAATAGAAAATTATTTGAACCAGTAATAATAAATAGTCCATTTGTTAATGATTCATCGAGTATTTGTTGAAGATAAGAAAAGAGCGCTGGTACACGTTGGGCTTCATCAAAGATGGCGCCATCAGGATAATTCGACAAAAAACCTCTTGGATCTTCTGTTGCGAATAATCGCGTATCTGGATTTTCAAAATTGACATACGCTTTTTCCGGGAAGACATACTTTGCCAGCGTTGTTTTACCCGATTGCCTGGGTCCGATAATCGCAACGGCTTTAAATTGTTGCGCTAAAAATTGAACTTTGGACGTAGCTGCGCGAAAAATCATGATTTTTCATGCAATATAGGAATTAGATTCCTGAATTGCAAGGTTTTTGATTTAACAAAAGGAATGAGGTGGTTCAGTTATCCTCCAGGTAATATATAATTATCTAATTCTTTTTAATATTATTTTTAATTGCCCCCAGGAAGTATTATGGAACATAAAGGGTATTTCCTGCTCATCGGCATCATCAAAATAGGCAAGGCTCTTAAGCACCAGGAAAATAGAGCCATCTTGGTATTTTTTAGAATAAAAATCTATTAAAATCAAATGCCACAGAGTTACGAAAATGGAGGGGCGGCGACCCACTTTTAGTGTTTTCCAGTAGAACTTTTAAAGGATTATCTTTTTACGGTTTTCTAACAGGTTTGCCTCTTGGTAATTGCCGGCAACTGGTTTAAGCACCCAAAACTAAATCAAAGCATTTCATTAAATTTTCATTTCCGCACATCATCTTTATAATTTTTGATGAAATAATTATTAAAAGACAACTGCACCTCTCTATTAGGAATCTTAAGTCGGAATACAAGTTCACCCTCACGGATAAACGTTTTTTCAATGGTCAGATATCCTGTTTGAAACAACAAGGTTATTGGATCATGAGAATCATTTTCAAAAGAACTTAATATTTGCTTAGACACTTCAATATTCTCTAAATCAGGTAATAAATATTGGTTTTTTTTAAAAAGCTTTATAAGAAAAGACGGCGTTCCCGTTTCAAACCAAAAATTTCGAAATCTATCATTGTCGAGAAACAATAATATATCATTGGGATTGTAAACAGTATCCAGACCTGTCCAGTTATACCCGTTATACCATCGTTTCACCTCTTCGAGATCACGATCAGCAAGATATTCACTTAAATAATGTTGAAGCTCCTTTTCTGTAAAGCCAAAAATAGAGGAATAGGTTTTACTGATAGTAATATCTTTAAAATGGTTCAACCCACTAAACATACTAGCTTTCGAGTAATTGGATACCCCTGTCATGAATACAAATTGCAGATTAGCCTCTTGTTCCTTTAACACAGAATACAGATTGTTCAAGCCTGACACTAACTCCATTGCTATCTGTGGATTATCGATGTTATCGAGCAAAGGTTTTTCGTATTCATCCACCAATACCACTACCCTTTGTCCATATTTTGATGCTGCTCCTGAAATAAGTTCACCAAATTTACCTGCAAAATCGGTTGAATTAAAAGTAACACCAAGCCGATTTCCATTCATTCTCAACATTTCAGAAATACGAATATCAAATTCTGCCAGATTTCTTCCTCCCCCTGTCACAAAATCAAGTTTGATGACAGGGTATTTCTTAGTCCAGTCCCATTTGTCGTGAATATAAAGCCCCTCAAATATTGCCTGGTTTCCTTCAAAAATCTCCTTTAGTGTATCCACAAACATACTCTTTCCAAAACGACGGGGACGGGACAGGAAAAAGGCACCAGATTGCGTTACTAGTTTATGGGCATACTCCGTTTTGTCAACATAAACGAAATTTTCTTCTATTAATCTGCTTAATGTACTAAAGCCTAAAGGTAGATTTTTCAAGATGGTGTATTTTATATTAACCTAAAGATACGTTATTAATATCAAACCCTGGAAATGTAGTCGTCGGGAAAAAGACGCGAAGCATCGCGTTTCTACGAATAAACTCTCGAAATCCTTTAAATCCTGATACAGGATATTTTTTTAAGGTAAATAATATTTGAAACCAACCATTCGAGGAAATTACGCAACCCCTCAATTAAAATAAAAATTGTTTATAATAATATAATAAATTAGGATGAAGTACCTAATTAGGTTAATTTACGTTAAATTTTATAAAATGCCAACCTTTGATCGTTTTAATGGAATCAAGGTACACATTTATAATGGTGAACATAGGCCTCCACATATACATACTGTCTATAATGAATATGAGGTTTTAATAGACATTGAAAACTGCGTTATTTATTCGGGTGGATTACCTAGTCGTCAATTAAAAATTGTAATGGCTTGGTTAACAAAAAATTTAGATTGGGCATTAGCACTATTTTATGAATCAAATCCTAACTTAAGATGAAAAAAATTATAAGAATTCCAAGAATTATTAAAATCAATTGGGTAAAAGAACTATCTATTTCCGTTGTTTTTAATAATGGAGAATCAAGAATAATTGACTTTAAAAAAGTATTAAAAAAAGTAGGTGTCAATGATGATTCACCTGCTCATATACTTTATAATCAAGATAATTTCGCAGAAGTAGTTCTTGAAGAGAATACCCTTTCCTGGCATAATGTTATACAATACATCACCCTCCGCAATGGTGAAAAAATGCGTGTACCATTTGAAATTGGCGCTGACGTATTATATAATTTAAGTCTTCCCGAGCCGTCTATCTTTTAAAGAAGACTTAGCTCAAAAAAGCGGTACTACAAGAACCTATATATCAAGAATTGAAAACAATAAATCAGATCTAGAAATAACTACCTTGAGAAAAATAATAGAAATAGGGCTTGGTAAAAAACTAGAGATAAAAATAAAATAATCCTTTTTATTATTTGAATTCAAGTCAAAATGGTAACGAAGACGTTCTCTTTAATCCTCAAAATCCTGATTCAAAACCTTAGCTGAAAGCGCCCGAAAACCCCAGCTGAAACCTCCCCACCCAACCTCCGTGAAATCCAGTAATCCCTAAAATCAGTGATTCAAACACTTTATTTGCTGGTAATATTATATTGGAACCTATCGGGGAAAAGATGATGCGTGCATCATCTCTACGAATAACCTCTCGAACTAAAACGAAGACGTTCTCTTTAATCCTGTAAATCCTGATTCAAACACCATACTGCAAGCACCCCCATAACCTACCAATACCTTACTCTAAAATAATCACTAAATAAATGCTATCCCGCCAGAAAAGATTTTAAATCGGTAAGTTCGATACCCTGATAGGAGTTACCACTGTAGGCATCATAAGTTATCACCGTTTTTCTATAATTATCGCTAATTCGACTGAGGTTTCCAAATGCTCTTTCCATGGTTTTTTCGTCATGAATAAACAATGCAACTTGCAAATACCATTTTCCCCCCTCTTTTTCTGCAACGAAATCGATTTCATGGACGCCAAGAACGCCAACTTTCACTTGGTAGCCTAAAAACAATAATTGATTATAAACTGCATTTTCCAAAATTTTCCCTTTATCCTCAATTCGATAACCCCAAAAAGCGTGTCTAATCCCTAAATTTTCAAAATAATATTTATCACCCACTTCAAATAAGCGTTTACCAATTATATCAAACCTGGGAACCCTATGTATTAAAAATGCATTTACTAAATGTTGCATGTATATTTGAACCTGATTGGGCGGCATTTTCGTGTTTTGTGATATAAGAAAATCACTAATCCTTTTTATGGAAAAAATACTGCCAATATTATTTGCCAAAAATTGCACCAGTTGTTCCAAAAAAAGAACATTCCGAATAGCAAATCTTTGAATAATATCCTTGTAAACAATGGTGCTATATATGTTCCTAAGATATTCAAAAACGATGTTATCCTCTAAAGCTAAATGCTTTAAGTAAGGTAACCCACCAAACTTCAAAAAAATATCTAATGATTTGCTGGTGTTTTCAAGTTTATGAAAATTCAGGAATTCGAAGTAGGACAAACTATAAACCGTTATTTCAATGTATCTCCCGCTTAAAAATCCTGCTATGTCTGAAGACAACATATTTGCATTGCTCCCAGTACAATAAATATCCATCTGTTCATCTAATAAAAGGGAGCGCAATGCCAAATGAAAGTCAACTATATCTTGAATTTCGTCAATAAATAAATAAGTCTTTTCTGTGGCGGATTTATGCGTTTTTACGTATTCATTTAAATCTAAAGCGGTTTTTATTGTTGAAAAAGCAAGATCCTCTTTATTGATGTAAATGATTTTCGCTTGTTGGTCCTGCTCCAATATTTGCTGAATAATTTGAAACAGTAAATAACTTTTTCCGACACGACGCTGACCAATAAAGACCTTTATGATGCTTTTTTCTATAAAAGGTACTACCCTACTTAAATAATGGGGTCTTTTAATAATATTTTTAGGAAGATTAATCATTTTTTGTAGTTATATCTACAAAAATACATGAAAATATCAATTATTTAAGATATAACTAAAACAAATATCCTTTAATGGTATTTGCTATTTTACAAAATGAAATATTACATTGGAACCTGTCGGGGAAAAGATGATGCGTGCATCATCTCTACGAATAACCTCCTCATCTATATCAAAGACCAACTCAGATGGTATATTTACAGGAGCTAAGTTATCCTCTGGGTAATATATAATCAGCTAATGCTTTTTTGATATTATTTTTCATTGTTTGCCAGGAAGTATTATGGAACATAAATGGCATTTCCTGCTCATCGGCATCATCAAAAAAAATAATACTCTTTAAAGCGAAAAAGAGAGAACTGTCACTAAATTTTTGCAAATAAAAATCCAGTATCTGGTTTAATGTGAAAATTTTTAGTAACTCATTTAAATCAATAAAATCTTTTTTTGAACCTCTATTTATAATTGCTGCCATTTTCATCGCAGCAATTTCTTTTGAACTTGCTAATCGTAAATCATCCACAACCAATGGATTATCAATCCATTCGTAAGGATAAAAAACTATATCTATTTTAACTTCATTTAAAAATAATGAGTCAATTTTTTTAGACGTTTTAAATTCCCGGACAATACCAATAGATTGTAAAAAAGTTAGTAGATCTTCAGTGTCAATTTTTTCATTCCCAAAAAAATCTAAATCTATTGATTTTCGATGCCCATGTATTAAGGCTAAAGCGGTTCCACCAACCAGGCGATAATTCTGAAATAAAACAGATTCATTTATTTTATTTAATAAATCCAATGTTGGCTTGTCAACGACCTTGTATTGTAACATCTAAATGCTTCTTTTGGTGTATTTGAAATGGTTGCAATAAAATTTAAATCCTTAGGACTCATAGTTCGAAAAGTTTTTGCAGTGTTAACAATTTCCTCTAACGTATATACCCTAACAATACAAAGCCATTCATTCATATTACCTCTTTCAATTACTCTTTCTATGATTGTTTTTTTATTTTTTTTCCAACACATTTTACTATTATCAATATCCCAAAACAGATGTTTCGATAATAATTCCATCGGATTATCACTTATTACGGGTAGCGTTGACATCTTAACTTTAAAATTTTTTAGTCTTAAAAAACAGGAGCTTATCTTTTTTTAACCTTATAAAGATAAGCATTTTTTGATCAACATCGCTTTCCAATGCTGATAACCAAGCTTTTCATGACGACATTGTCCAATATAACCAAAATATTGGTCATGCAACCGCTACAAAATCTGGTAACCATAATTTAGGACAACCAGGATTGACCCTACGGGTGAGGTACTACATAATTGGCTTGTACCAGATTGCGTTCGGTTTTGTTATAAACAAGGTCCGTCTCTTTTCCAGTTTTCTCTAAAAGACGCTATATTGTGTCAAACAATGATGAAAAACCAGCTTTACGTTTAAAAACCTATTAATCCTTTAAGATATTGGTCAAAAAAGGCTCTTTTTAACTCCCTGTTTGGGAATTTTAATTTAAATACCTGCTCTTGGTCAACAATGGCCGTATCTCTAATGGCCAGATACCCACTTTGAAAAAGAAGAGATATGGGATCAATATTGTCAATATCAAAAGCATCTAAAATCTCAGGTGTAACCTTAATATTCTCAAAATCGGGTGCAAAATATTTAATTTTGATTAATAGTCCAACGTGGTATGTAAGAGTGCCTGTCCTAAACCAGTAATTTTGAAACATGAATCTTTTGTTTGAAAATAAAAGAATATCGTATGGATTGTAAACAGATTCCGAACCTGCCCAGTTAAACCCATAATACCATTCTTTTACTTCCTCCGGGTCACAGCCGGCAAAATATTCCCCGAAATAATGTTGGAGTTCCTTTTCTGTAAAACCAAAAACAGAAGAATAGGTTTGGCTAATTGTAATATCATTAAGATGGTTCAAACCACTACAATTGCGCCCTTTTAAAAATTTGGTCACGCCTGTCATAAATATGAATTGTAGATTGGCATCCTGGCTTTTAAAAACAGAAAAAAGATTATTCAACCCGAATAACAACTCTTTTGCCGTTGATAAATTACCAATATTGTCAAATATAGGTTTTTCGTAATCATCAAACAATACCACTACCCTTTGGCCATATTTCTCTCTTGCACCTTTTATTAAATCTGCAAATCTGCCACTAATGCTTTTATTTACGGTAGAAACTCCAAGATTTTCCTCATTAAACAAAAGGATTTCATGAATTTTTTCATCTAAATCTTTTCCGCTTTTCAGCATACCCTCTGCAAAATCAAATTTGATGACTGGATATTTCTTAGTCCAGTCCCATTTGTCGTAAATATACAGACCCTCAAATAACTTTTGGTTCCCCTCAAAAATCTCCTTTAAGGTGTCAACAAACAGACTCTTCCCAAAACGGCGTGGACGGGATAGTAAAAAACGACCAGGCGATTTTATGAGATTGAACGCATATTCTGTCTTGTCAACATAGATGCCATTCGATTCCAATAAAAGACTTAAAGTACTTATCCCTAGTGGAAGATTTTTTAGGTTCATATATTTTATATTTTCTTCAATATACGTCCTTTTCAAGGAAGATGTATGAAAATCTATTCCGTAAAGACGATGCATGCACTGTCTTTACGGAATAATATGGAAAACTCACAAGGGTAGCTTTGCTAAGTCTGTGTATGGAAGAACCGTCCTCCCATGACTTCTTTTCTCTATCTGATTTCCGCCATAAATGACATACCCGCCTTCTTCGCCTAATCGCAACCACTTTAAATTGTTGCGCTAAAAATTGAACTTTGGATGTAGCTGCACGAAAAATCATGATTTTTCTTGCAATTCGGGAATTAAATTCCCGAATTGCAAGGTTTTTGATTAAATAAAAGGAATGAGGTTGTTAAGTTATCCTCCAAGTAATATAAAATTAGCTAATGCTTTTTAATATTATTTTTCATTGTCTGACAGGAAGTATCCTGGAATATAAACGGTATTTCCTGCTCATCGTCATCACCAAAATAGGCAAAGCTCTTAAGCATCAGGAAAATAGAGCCATCGTGGTATTTTTTAAAATAAAATATAGGTCAATAAAATCCTTTTTACTGCCTCTACCCATTATTGCATTTAACTTCTTTAGGAGGGCTTTAATAATCCCAGTGTGCCTTCATCAACTGTTTCGTAGTGTAACATCTGAAATTATTTATAGGAAGTCCAGTTATATTTACCAAAAATGCCAGTGCTTTTGGATCTAATGTTCTAAATTTAGTAGCTACCCTGCCAATTTCAGTTAACCCATACCACGCTGTAATTAAATGCCAATCATCGATGAGCCCGTATTCCAACACTCTGTGAATAATAAAACTTTTGTCCTTTTCAACCTCAATTTTTGTTAGAGGGGTGTCCCAAAACAGATGTTTCGATAATAATTCCATCAGATTATCAGTTGGTTCGGGTATCGTCGACATCTTAACTTTAAAATTTTTTAGTCTTAAAAAACAGGAGGTTATCTTTTTTTAACTAATTAAAGATAATTAAAATTTTTGATTAACATCGCTCTCCAATGCTGATAGCCCTCTGCTAATTCAGCGGCCGCAGTAATAGCTGCTAAAATGGCTGCAAATCTTACCCCCTCGTTGTCAGGATATTCATGGGATAAAC
>CANMVX010000043.1 GCA_947501115.1 Haliscomenobacteraceae bacterium | reverse complement strand
TAAGATTCTAAAATGAGTGAGGCTAATTCAGAACCTGTTTCTTCAAAGTCTATGTCATAAACTAATCGTTGCAATTTTGATGCTTTTTCCGTGTAATCTGAAAAATGTGAAGCTACTCTTTTTTGAATATTTTTACTTTTTCCTATGTAAACTATGTTGCCATTTTCGTTCTTAAAATAATAAATTCCGCAGGTATCAGGCAATGATTGTATATCTTGAAGAGATAAATTATTAGGAAGTTTACTTTCCTTGATACCCATATTTACTAAATCATCAATTATCTCAACAGCGTTTACCTCCTTAAAAATTAATTCCATTAATTTTGCCGTAGTCATTGCATCACCCATGGCTCTGTGCCTGTCGGGATTATGGATATTCAAATGCTGAGAAATAGCGGATAATCCAAAACTCGGAAGAGAAGGAAAAATCTTTCTACTTAATTGAATAGTACATAACTGTTTACGGGTGAAGGTATAACCTAAATCACTAAATGCACTTTTAATAAATGAATAATCAAAACGAACATTGTGTGCCACAAATATAGTATTCTCGGTTACTTCAATTAATTCTTTAGCTATTTCATAAAATTTTGGTGCATCAGCAACCATAGATTGTGTTATGCCCGTTAATTCCGTAATTCCAGATGGAATATAGGTTTCAGGATTAATAAGTGATTCCCAGGTTTTAATTACTTTTTGCCCATCGTGAACGACCACCGCTATTTCAATTATTTTATTATTTGTTGCGTTTCCACCTGTTGTCTCTATATCTATAACCGCAAATTGCATTTCTATCGTTTTTGTTGATTGAAAATTCGTTGAAAAAGCGCTATATTACAGCAATGAATTGCCAAAAGCTAAATCAATTATGAAAAATAACTTTAAAATTGCTACATTAAGTATTCTTTTTACTTTTATTTTTAGTTCAATTTTATTTTGTCAGACGAATAACCTACTTACCGGTGCCGAGAGAACTACGGAATACTTACCTCTTTTAAAAGGGAAGAATATAGGGTTGGTTGTTAATCAAACGAGTATGATTGGTTCTATTCATTTAGTAGATTCACTGATTAATCTTGGCTTAAATGTAAAAAAAATATTCGCACCGGAACATGGTTTTAGAGGAAGTGCTGACGCCGGTGAAAAAATTTCAGATAGTAAAGATCCTAAAACAGGTTTGCCAATCATTAGTATTTACGGCTCAAAAAAAGCGCCTGACAAGGTTGATTTTGAAGGTATTGACCTATTAATTTTTGATATTCAAGATGTTGGAACCAGATTTTACACCTATATTTCAACGCTACATTATGTCATGTTATCCTGTGCTGATAACAAAATTCCCTTAATGGTCTTTGACAGGCCTAATCCAAATGGACATTTTGTAGATGGTCCAATACTTGATATAGCTTATCAGTCCTTTGTTGGAATGCACCCAATTCCTATTGTTCATGGTTTGACGATAGGGGAGTATGCCAGTATGATAAATGGTGAAAATTGGCTGGGTATGAATAAAAAATGTAGTCTTCAAGTTATTTCTTGTTTAAACTACAATCATTCAATGGTTTATAATTTGCCGATTCCTCCTTCTCCCAATTTACCCAATATGCGGTCTATTTATCTGTATCCATCTATTTGTTTTTTTGAGGGTACACCTATCAGCCTTGGTAGAGGTACAAATAAACAATTTCAGGTATTAGGCGCTCCGAATATGAATGCCGGTGATTTTACTTTCACTCCGGTGTCAAAGCCAGGCGCTATGAATCCTCCTCAGCTTGGAAAACTATGCCGGGGAATTGACCTCTCCGGCCTGGATGTACGCACCATCAAAGCAAGAAAAACCATTGATCTTAGTTATCTAATTCAGTTTTACAAAGATTATCCAGAGAAGGAATCTTTTTTTCTAGCAGGTTTATTTTTTGATAAACTCGCTGGAAATGCCAAACTAAGAGAAATGATCCAAGCGGGTTATACAGAACAGCAAATTAAAGAAACCTGGGAGCCAGGTCTTACCGCTTTTAAACAAACCAGGAAAAAATATTTAATCTATCAAGATTAATTTATGATTTGCTTGCAACCATTTTTTCTACCGCTTGAATAAATACATCCAAATCCCTGGTGGTGGTATAAACATTGGGCGTAACTCTTACGCTATCAATATTGTCCCAAACAATGGAAACGGTATGTACTTTGTATTTTGATAATAATTCAGAAGAAATAGCATGGGTTTCCATATTAGCTATTTTAAAATTGGCAATAGCACAAGAAAACTTTGGATCTAACGGGGTGTGAATGCTCACCCCATTTAATTTTTTAAGTTTGTTACACCAGTATTGCTTTAAATATTCCAATCGCTTTTGCTTTAGACTACCTCCTATCATATAGTGAAAATCAATGGCCTGACCGATAGCTTGTTCAATGGCAAAGGATCTTGTGCCAAGGTTTTCAAACTTTCGTATATCAGATGATACGGGATCTCCCGCGGCCATTAAAGGGTATAACGAACTAATTTTATCCTTTTTAACATACAATAAACCACTTCCAAAAGGCGCGCATAACCATTTGTGTAAACTGGTTCCATAAAAATCACCCTCTAAATCTGGAATGTTATATTCAATATGAGCAAAACTATGAGCACCATCGATAACAGATAAAATTCCTTTTGAACGAGCTTCAATTGCTATTTTTTGAGTTGGAACAATTTGTCCGCACCAATTAATTAAATGAGTGATATGGACTACTTTGGTTTTATTTGTGAATGCCTGTGTATAGCTTCTGTAGAGATAATCTTCATCGGTCGTAGGGAGATCTAAAGAAATCCACTTTAAAACAATACCCTCTCTATGCTCTCTTTGTTTCCATGCGTTAATCATATTTGGGTAATCTTGCTTAGAAAGAACAACTTCATCGCCGCGTTGTAGTGTAATACCAAAGATTATATTTTCAAGGGCTTCAGAAGAATTTCTCATGATAGCTAAATTGTCAGGGGAACACCCGGCTAATTCCGCTAATTTCCTTCTAAGTGGTTCACGCCCGTCATCCAAAGTTCTCCACATATAAAAGGAGGGCGTTTCGTTACTCAACTTATTATATCTTTCTACGGCATCCTGAACCACCTTGGGTTGAGGAGATACACCACCGTTATTTAAGTTTATTAAGGTAGGTGAAACCGAAAAGGCCATTTTTATTTGATACCAAAAGGTTTCATCCGTAACTAATTCATCTTCTGATTTTTCAGCTTTTGCCGATATAATAGAATCTATTTGGTTGTTACCTCTTGATAGGTTCGATAGAAAGGACAAACTGCCCACCGCTCCTAACTTAACTAAAAAATTACGTCTTGACGCTATATTCATTTTTATTGTTTTAATCAGTTAATTAAAAATAATAAAAATTAAGGGATTGTCAACTGTATGGCCTCAAATAATGTTTGAATTTGTATATTCGTAATAAAATTAAGTTAAGATGAACGATACTCAAATCTCAACATTGCCTGTTAACCTTACAGAAGGTGCCCTCAAACAGTTACGTAAAATAAAAATGGATCAAAATATTTCTGATAATCACGGTTTGCGCATCGGTGTAAAAGGTGGCGGTTGTTCCGGGTTTTCTTATATCCTTGGGTTTGATACGCCAAAAGAAAATGATGAAGTATATGAACATGAGGGGTTAACCGTTTTTATGCAAAAAGCTCATACAATCTATTTGTTGGGAATGGAAATTGACTGGTTAGATGGCCTTCAAAACAGGGGATTTAGCTTTAATAACCCAAATGCCAAGGAAACTTGCGGTTGTGGCACCTCTTTTTCTGCATAACTATAGGAACTTTATTCCTTTTTTGATTATTTTGTCATTTTTTTGGTTATATTTATTTTTTAAAAAATATCAAAATAGAAGTTTATGTGGAATAGAATGACCATTTTATTTTTAGGGTCTTTGCTTTATAATCAAATGAATGCACAGGGTTCTCATTCTGTGATTATTGATGCGCCCTCTCCTGTAGCGGGAAGTTATAAGTCCTGGATGGCTAATTTCGGTGCAACTTATTGTACGTCGGAAGCTCCTATCAAAGGTCAGTTAGCTTTTGTATCTGGTCCGGCTGGAGTTACCCTGGGTTGCCAGGTAGATAATGATTTGACTGGAAAAATTGCTGTGATTGACCGTGGTACCTGTCCTTTTTCTGATAAAGCATTAAATGCTCAATTAAAAGGTGCTATCGCTGTAATCATATTTAATAATGCAGCAGGTGAGATTTTTCCTATGGTTTCTTCTACTTCCGGTAAAGATGTTAAAATTCCCGTTTTGAACATGACACTGGCTGACGGTAATAAATTGAGAGCGCTTATTGCAGCGGGTGGTTTGAATGTAACGATTAAAAGATTTGATTCTCCGACAAAAAGTGCACCCGGCGTTGTCTGGGGCGCAAATCCGGGTGAAGGTGATTTCCGATGTGGCCTGAATAATTGGAAGGTAAGAACTGTTTCTTGTACAGGTGCCGCGGTATCAAATGTTAGCTGGAGATTATCACTTAATGGTGCAATGGATGGCAGTTGTGGTGGAATTTCTTTCTTCCCTTCACCGTCTAGTTTTGATGGTGCCATGGTGTTTGAATCTGATTTTTATGATAGTAATTCAAGTAATGCAGGATGTGGAACTAATGCAGGACAAGGCCCTTGTGTCGCTCCTCAAATTGCAGAGTTAATATCACCCGAAATTATTTTGACTAATAGCACTGCTCCTGCCTATAGTGTTGAATTTCATCAATATACACGTCAGTTTAGAAGTAACTATTTTGTGGCTTGGTCAACAAATAAAGGAGTAACCTGGGACAGTGTTGCCATAAACACAGATATAACTACAAATAATGTTAACGAAAAAACTTTATTAAGGGTTCCGATGCCTAAAACAGGTGGCGCAAAAAGTTTAATAGTGAAGTTCAGATATGAAGCGAATTATTACTATTGGGGTATTGATGATGTCAAAATTGTTGAACAAGAATCATTTAATCTACAGGTTAATACTTTCTTCGCTGTTCCTCAAAATGCTGCCACGCCACTGGATTTCGTTGAACCTATAAATTTCCTCGCTGATGTTGAAAATAAAGGGGCTTCAACTCAATTCAAAGTACCTTTAGAAGTTGTTATCCTTGATAATGGTTTCAAGGAGGTATTTAAAACAAGAAATGTCTATGATACCTTACCTTCTAATGCTGTAGTTGAAAATAAATTATTTTCTCAGACTTTTACTCCTACTGCAAAGGGTGTTTATCTCGGCTATTATGAAATTCTTTCTGATAAGGTGGATGCCGATTCCTCAAATAACGCCCAAGAGTTTCTATTTACTGTTACAGATTCAACTTTTTCAAAAGAATTAGGTCCAAATAGAACTATCAGACCTGCAGATGCCAGTTGGACAGCAGGAGAACCTCATTCCTGGGCTTTTGGTAATCACTATTTTGTACCTAAAGGGAATAATAAGTATATAAAAAGTGTTTCTTTTATGATGGGTAATGCAGCTCAACTTAAAGATCAAGCCGCCGTTCTAAATATTTATAAATGGAAGGACACTAATGCTAATGGTAATGCTGAGCCAACAGAAAGAACTAGCTTAGGTACTTTATTTTATATCATTGGAGGAAAAGAACAACCTGATTCTCTTGTAGTTATTCCGTTAAATAAAGACAATGGTTTAGAACCCATTAAACTGGAAGATAATACTGAATATTTAGTTATGCTTGAGTATTATGCCTCTGGTACAGCTAATTTTGAAATGACAGTGAGTGATGAAATTGATTACGGAGGTATGATTACTGCTTCTATTTTAAAACAAAAACCAAGGTTTGGTTCTTTAATCGGCATTGCTGGTGACTTAACAAAAGAAACATATTCCTATGTAGGTTTTGGTGGAAATGTTTTTGGTATTGTACCTGTGGTAAGACTTAATGTGGGTAACCTTGTAACTACCAATGTAGAGGAATTAAACACGTTAACAGAACAATTTACCGTATTTCCTAATCCTGCAACTGATTTTATCAATTTGCAATTTGCCAACAGTCAACGGAACGTTTTACTGAAAATGATAGATATAAATGGTAGAATATTATTCCAGAAATCGGTTGATTATATCCAGGAAAAATACCCATATCAAGTGAATTTGCCGAAAGTTGCCCCAGGGTATTATTTTATTCAGGCTACCAGTGAAGAGGGAATGGGAATTAAATCTTTTATAATAAAATAACCTATATCACATAGAAGAAAAAGGAGGCTGATTTTGTTATTAGCCTCCTTTTTTTATGTTACTTTATAGCATTGTAGAGATGCGATGCCTCGCATCTTCTCTATGCCTGGTTTTGAATCACGGATTTTTAGGATTACTGGATTTCACGGATGATAACGTACCTTATTGTTTTAAACGCATTGGTCATTTGTAGATTTCATACCTGACCCCTTGGGGTCACATGTCTATTGATCATTATGCCCCTGGCGGCATAATTTTCACAAAATCCCCTTTAGCCCCCGGCGGCACAATTTACCCTTGACACCCGGTTTTGAATCAGGATTTACAGGATTTACAGGATTACAGAGAACGTCTTCGTTTTTAGCGCAATGTTTATTTGTAGATCATTACTTTTCACCCTTCTTTTCGCCGATGTGTAACACATCGGCGAAAGGCCTGGCAATGAAAGCACCATATAATAATAATCTTCCGAATCAAAACAACGACGTTATAGTTAATCCTGAAAATCCTGATTCAAACAACTGGCTGCTGCGCGCATAATTTCCACCGAAGACTGGAGAGGTAGTCTTTGGTTTGGCAGGAGTTGGATACTTTTGGGGAATAATTCCTGCGCATATTGGTTTTGAATCAGGATTTACAGGATTTATAGGATTGCAGAGAACGTCTTCGGTTTAGCGCAATGGTCATCGTAGAATATTACTTAGTACCCTTCTTTTCGCCGATGTGTAACACATCGGCGAAAAGCCTGGCAATGAAAGCACCATATAATAATAACCTTCCTACCCAAAACAACGACGTTATGGTTAATCCTGAAAATCCTGTAAATCCTGATTCAAACCAGTTTACTTGGAAATTGCCTAATCACATAGAAGCATATTACTCCATCTTAATAACACTCTACCATCGGATCGTACCATATGCTACGAGTTACATAAACTGCATTTTTCAGAGGATAAAAAAAATCCCCGACACTTTTGTATCAGGGATTCTTTTTTTTATTCAGCTACCTTTTTAGAAGGCCTTCTTTTTTATTTACATATTGGAAATAAGGGCATCTCCAAATTCAGAGCATTTTAAAAGCGTTGCTCCTTCCATTAAACGGTGGAAGTCATAAGTAACCTGTTTTTGAGCAATGGTTTTTTCCATAGAAGAAAGAATCAAATCTGCCGCTTCTTTCCAACCCATATAACGCAACATCATTTCTCCTGAAAGAATAACTGAACTTGGGTTAACTTTATCTAAGCCAGCATACTTAGGTGCTGTTCCATGAGTAGCTTCAAAAATAGCCTTTCCGTTGATATAATTAATATTTGCTCCTGGTGCAATACCAATACCACCTACCTCAGCAGCCAAAGCATCAGAAATATAATCTCCATTTAGATTTAAGGTAGCTATTACTGAGTACTCAGAAGGACGTAGTAAAATTTGTTGTAAAAAAGCGTCGGCAATAACGTCCTTTACGATCACTAATCCTTTTGCTTCTGCATCACTTTGTGCTTTATCAGCCGCGGCTTTGCCTTCCTTTGCCAATATTTTATCATATTGAACCCAGGTGAAAACTTTATCGCCAAATTCTCTTTCAGCTAATTCATAACCCCAATCCTTGAATTTACCTTCTGTAAATTTCATGATGTTACCTTTGTGTACTAAAGTAACGGATGGTTTTTTATTGTCAATAGCAAATTCAATAGCCGCGCGAACCAATCTTTCTGTTCCTTCAATTGATACAGGCTTGATACCTAAAGAAACAGTATCCGGGAATCTGATTTTATTAACTCCCATTTCTTCAATAAGGAATTTTTTTAATTTTTCAAGTTCCGGCGTACCATGTAAATATTCAATACCCGCGTAGATGTCTTCTGTATTTTCTCTGAAAATAACCATATCAACTAAATGCGGTTCTTTTACAGGGGAAGGAACGCCCGTGAAATATTGAACAGGTCTTACACATGCATATAAGTCTAATTGTTGTCTTAATGCAACATTTAAAGAACGGATTCCTCCACCTACAGGCGTAGTCAACGGCCCCTTGATGGCAACCATGTAATTGTCAATATCTGTAATGGTCTCTTCCGGCAACCAATTTCCAGTTAAATTAAAAGCTTTTTCACCAGCTAAAACTTCTAGCCAATGAATCTTTTTTTCTCCGTTATAGGCCTTTTGAACCGCTGCATCAATTACGCGTACTGAAGATGCCCAGATATCTTCACCCGTGCCGTCTCCTTCGATAAAAGGAATAATTGGGTCGTTCGGAACGGTTAACTTACCGTTAATCATACTTATTTTGGATCCTGACATAATACTATGTTTTGTTTGCCGCAAAAGTAATATTTTTTATGGAAAAATGGGGTAAATTAGCACCGTCAAGTAAAGAAATAATCTATGAATAACCCTATGTTGAATCCAGACCATTCAACTTTGTCTAAAGAGGAAAAAACCCTGGAGAAGGCATTGAGGCCTAAAGCTTTAAATGACTTTAACGGGCAGCCTGATATCGTTGAAAATTTGATGGTTTTTATAGAAGCTGCCAAGCTTAGAGGTGAAGCCCTGGACCATGTTTTATTACATGGCCCTCCAGGTTTGGGTAAAACTACTTTGTCTCATATTATTTCAAATGAATTGAAATGTGGTCTTAAAATGACCTCCGGACCCGTGTTGGAAAGACCTGGTGATCTGGCGGGTATCCTTACTAACCTGGAACCTAATGATGTTCTTTTTATTGACGAAATTCACCGTCTAAATACCGTAGTTGAAGAATATTTGTATTCTGCAATGGAAGATTTTAGAATCGATATTATGATTGATTCCGGTCCAAGTGCAAGAAGTATTCAACTTTCTTTAAATCCTTTCACTTTAGTAGGGGCTACTACCAGGATGGGCTTGTTGACAGCGCCAATGAGAGCCCGTTTTGGTATCAATTTTCATTTGGATTATTATGACGTGGAAACGTTAATTAAGATTTTATTTAGGTCGGCTGAATTGTTAGATCTGCCCATGACCGCTGAGGGCGCTGCTGAAATTGCCAGGCGGAGTAGGGGAACGCCCAGAATTGCCAATGCTCTGTTAAGAAGAATCAGAGATTTTGCCTCAGTTAAAGGGAACGGTACCATCGACCTCGATATAGCAAATTATGGCCTCCAGGCCCTAAAAGTAGATAAATGTGGCCTCGATGAAATGGATAATAGAATATTAACGACCATTATTAATAAATTTAAAGGTGGCCCAGTAGGCCTTACTACCCTGGCAACGGCTGTAGGGGAAGAACCGGGTACCCTAGAGGAAGTGCACGAACCTTTTCTTATTATGGAGGGCTTCATTCAACGTACCCCACGAGGTAGAGAAGCTACTCAAAGAGCTTATAATCATCTTTCAATTCCTTTTCGTGTGATTACACCAGGTCTTTTTGATACGCAATAACAAGGACGTTATTACTTATTTATATAATTGGTATTCAGTAGTTTACTAAAATTTTTAAAATAATACTAATAATATTTTTGGGTATATAGTAAGGCATTCAAAAAAAATTAGCATTTTTACAACCCTATTGGAGTAAAATATAGATTGACATATTATAATGAAGGCCTCGTTTTATTATCCTTTGGACTTTTTTAAATTTTTTGGAACTTTGGGGCAATGCAAAAAAATCATACTGAGGTCTGGGAAAAATGTCTAAGGAATATTCGCCTGAACGTGAATAACCAAAGCTATAAAACTTGGTTTGAACCTATTCGTCCCGTTCGTTTGGATGAAAAGGTGTTTACTTTGCTTGTGCCTAATAAGTTCTTTTACGAATGGTTAGAAGAACATTATATAGGTTTATTAAAATCTACTATCAGGCAGGAAGTTGGTGAAAAAGTTAGATTAGAATATCAAATTCTAGTCAATGATAATTCAGAAAATAATCAACCCCAGCCAAACAAGCCAGCTGAGAATAAAGAAACACCCGACTTTTCTAATGCAAATGATATCAAGAATCCGTTTGTTATCCCAGGTATCAAGAAATGGAGCGTAGAGGCTAAGCTCAATCCTTTGTACAACTTTGGAAATTATATTGAAGGTGACTGTAACAGATTAGCAAGGTCAGCTGGTTTGGCTATTGCAAAAAAACCAGGCCTTACCTCCTTTAATCCTTTGGTTCTTTATGGAGATGTTGGTTTAGGTAAAACTCATCTCGCTCACGCTATCGGTAATGAGGTTCAACTTAAATTTCCGGGTAAAGTTGTTCTATACGTTACTTCTGATAGCTTTACAAATCAATTAATTCAGTCTATTCGAAATGGAGGTGTCAATGATTTCGTTAATTTTTATCAGCATATTGACCTACTCATTGTTGATGATATTCAGTTTTTAGCTAATAAAACGAAGACCCAGGAAATTTTCTTTCATATTTTTAATCAACTTCATCAAGGGGGTAAACAAATTGTACTAACCTCTGATAGACCTCCAAGAGACTTAGACGGCATGGAGGAAAGATTGATTTCCCGCTTTAAATGGGGACTTTCAGCGGATCTGCAAGCGCCTGATTTAGAAACCAGAATGGCTATCCTTGAACATAAAATGATTAAAGAAGGTGTGGGTATTCCTCAAAATGTGATAGAGTTTATCTGTTACAATATCAAAAATAATATAAGGGAACTGGAAGGTGTTCTCAATCTTTTGATGGCACAGGCTTCTCTTAATAGAAGGGAAATTGACGTAGATTTAGCCAGAGAGGTAATCAAAAATTTTGTGTCAGAAATTAATAAAGAGATTACTGTCGAAAATATTCAGAAATTGGTCGCGGATCATCTTAAAGTTCCCGTAGAAACACTTTTTGGTAAAACACGAAAAAGATCTATCGTCATAGCAAGGCAACTTTCAATGTATCTTGCCAAAACAATGACTGATAAATCTCTAAAAAATATTGGAGAAGTCTTTGGAGGCAGAGACCATAGTACCGTTATTTATTCTATTAAAACCGTTCAGGATTTAATGGAAACAGATACCTACTTTAAAGAAACCGTCCTTGAACTAGAAAAGAAAATTAAAAATTCTTTAAGGGAAACTTAATTTTTTTTTCATTTTAATCTTGCAAAAAGTTTGGCAAATAAATAAACTTGTTGTACTTTTGCATCGCTAAGAAAATAACACACGTTTGGAGATTAGCACAAGTTGGTAGAGTGGGTGAGCGGTTTAAACCACCAGTTTGCTAAACTGACGTACTGGTAACGGTACCGAGGGTTCGAATCCCTCCTCCACCGCCGGGATTTTCGGGGCGTAGCGCAGCCCGGTAGCGCACCTGCTTTGGGAGCAGGGGGTCCCAGGTTCAAATCCTGGTGCCCCGACATTTAAAGTACTTACAGTTTTTCTGTAAGTACTTTTTTTTTGCCCTTTATATTTTCCTCCGATACTTTAGTTGCTTTTTGTTGAAGTTACCTCCATTTTAAATTTTCCAATTTCTTGCTTCCTTCCCGGTATATCCCATTCGCCTGAATAGTTCACCATCTGTGGTATGTATTGTTTGTTTCCCAGATAATCTAAGTTTACATTCACCCGAATATTAAATGAGAAGAAGGGTCCGGGATATTCTACCTCGTATTCCCTGCCCATTACCTGGAAATCTTTCCTGGAAAAATATGTCTCCATAAATTTTACCACCGTTTTACCCGATTTTCTATCGGAATATGCATCTTTTTCTTTAATAGTGAATACATAACAAGGTGTGCCATCTGAATAATTTTTTGACTCTATCCCGTAATGATAGTATTTCCTCATTTTTTCACTAAATAAAGCTGTTTTATTTCCTATCAATGGAATATTGGCCTTCTCTCCCGGTTGAAAAATAAAACGCTTTAATTCTCCATAATAATAGTCTATAATTCCCTCGTTCTTTTTATTGCTTGTTTCTGTATTCGCACTTGCACATATTTTTCCAGAGGGTAAAAAGACCCTTTCATATAATTTAGCTGTTAAATACTTCCGCTCTCCATTTTTTTTATTGTTCGTTTTTGATGTTTCTTTTGATATAAATTTGATCTCCTTACAGCTTCCTGAAGGCAATAATTGTGTTTTAGCACTATAGAAATCTATTGATTTCCCTTTTTCATTGAAAAACTCCTGTTTGTGATTGGCATTATGTGATATAAGTCTCAAATTTTTGAATGCTTGATAGAAACTGGTATCTTCTCTCACCATTTCAATAAAGTTATTTACGTCAAATCCCATCTTTTTTGCCGTAATGGTCATTGAATCTAACCAGATTGCTTCCATTAATCCTTCATAAGGATCTGTTTGGGCACTCATAGTAAAGCTCAAATGGCAAATCATCCAAAGGCACATTATTTTAAACCGTATGTTTTTCATTTAATTTTAATTTTAAAAAAGAATCACCTTTCATTTTTCTAGGGTAAATTTACAATCTTGAAATCAATTAATATGAAAAATATAGCCGTTATAGGAAGTGGTACTATGGGAAATGGTATCGCTCAGGTTTTCGCCACTGCGGGCTTTAATGTGCATTTAATAGACATCTCAATGCCTTCATTAGTACAGGCAGAATTAAATATTCATAAAAATCTCGATAGGTTAATTGAAAAGGAAAAACTATCGCCACATCAAAAACCAGTCATTATTAATAATATTCATTTTACTTCAGATCTGGAGATGGGGGTAAGGGATGCCTTTTTAGTGGTTGAAGCCATTTCTGAAAATATTTTGTCGAAAGAAAAATTATTTAATCAGTTAGATAAACTTACCATTAATGCCTGCATTTTAGCTTCTAATACCTCTTCCATTTCTATTACTTCTTTAGCCTCGTTTACCAATAGACCTGAAAAAGTGATTGGTATGCATTTTATGAATCCCGTGCCTGTCATGCCTTTAGTTGAAATTATTCCCGGATTGTTAACAGATAAAGAGGTAACCGATAAAGTGATTGAAATTTCTGCCTTATTGAATAAAACGCCTTTAGTAGTTTCTGATTTTCCCGGATTTATCTCTAATAGGATTTTAATGCCCATGATTAACGAGGCAATCCTTTCTCTTCAGGAAAAAGTGGCAGGGGTAAATGAAATAGATCAAATTATGAAGTTAGGTATGGCGCATCCAATGGGTCCGCTTCAATTGGCTGATTATATCGGACTAGATGTCTGTTTGTCTATTTTAAATGTGTTGAAAGACGGATTTGGTAACCCAAAATATGCCCCAGCCGTTTTATTGGTGAATATGGTGAAAGCAGGTAAATTGGGTGTGAAATCAGGTGAGGGATTTTACAAATACAATGATGTAAAGAAAATTTCAGGTGTTTCTGCCTTATTTGCTAACTAGAAAAATAGGTTATGGCTTTAATTGATTTTGAAAATAGATTAAGAAAACGATTTAAACATAAGGCAAAATGGGCAAAATCAAAAGCTATCTTTTGTTATCGTGTGTATGATAAGGACTTACCTGATTTTCCTTTTGTTATAGACAAATTTGAAGAACATGTGATCGCTGCTATTGATGTAATTGAAGAGGGAAAGGAATCTAATAAAGATTGGTTGCTGGATATCAAAAAAATTATTTCTGAGGTGCTAAATATTGATATTGAAAATATTTCTATAAAACTAAGATCAGCCCAAAAGGGTAAAAATCAATATAATAAGCTTGATTATTCTGGCGCTCTTTTATCGGTTCAGGAATATGGTCTTCTTTTTTTGATAAATCCCTTTGACTATCTCGATACTGGTTTGTTTTTAGACCATAGGATTACAAGGCAGTGGGTTAAAAAAGACGCATTAAACAAAAGAGTGTTAAATTTATTTGCCTATACTGGTTCTTTCAGTGTCTATGCAGCAGCTGGTGACGCAGTGAAAGTGACTACCGTAGATATGTCAAATACTTATTTACAATGGGCGGAGAAAAATATGCATCTCAACGGCTTTAAATCGTCTAAAAAATATGATTATATCAGAGAGGATATTTTAGACTGGATTCCAACCGTTCCTCCATCTTCTTATGATCTAATTATTTTGGATCCGCCTACCTTTAGTAATAGCAAAAAAATGTTGCTTACCTGGGATGTTCAAAGAGATCACGTTACGTTAATTAACCAGATTCGATCAATTTTATCGCCCGGTGGTATTCTTTATTTTTCAAATAATTATAAGAAATTTAAACTCAATCTCGAGGATATTGAAGGGTATGAATCAATAGAAGAGCTAACAGATAAAAGTATTCCAGAGGATTTTGAAAGAAGTAAACCCCATGTTTGTTTCAGACTTATAAATAAATAGGCATGATTCACCCAGCTAGTATTCAGGAGGTTCTAGAAAAATGTCAAATTGATGACGTCGTAAGAGATTTTGTAACCCTTCAACGGCGTGGTTCAAATCTCATTGGATTGTGTCCTTTTCATAATGAAAAATCACCCTCTTTTTCGGTTTCTCCCTCTAAAAATATTTTTAAATGCTTTGGTTGCGGTAAAGGTGGGGATAGTTTGCATTTTGTGATGGAACTTGAAAATCTATCTTTTCCAGATGCTATCAGATACCTCGCTCAAAAATATAAAATAGAACTGGATGAGACAGTAACTTCTGATATTCAAAAGGAAGAACAGAAACATCTGGAATCTTTATATCTAATCAATGATTTTGCCGTTAAGTTCTACGCAAAACAATTATGGGAATCGGAAAGAGGTAGGAATATTGGATTGTCATATTTCAAACATAGAGAATTTAGGGAGGAAATTATTAATGAATTTAAACTTGGATTTGCTCCTGAATCTGGTAATGCGTTGACGACAGAGGCTATAAAAATGGGGTATTCTTTGGAATATTTGCAAAAATTAGGTCTAACCAATAGTCAGGGAAATGATTTTTTTAGGGGAAGGGTCATGTTTCCCATTTTCAATATGTCTGGAAAAGTAATAGCCTTTGCTGGACGAATTTTAATTAAAGATACTAAAGCACCAAAATATATAAATTCACCGGAAACAGAGATTTACGTAAAAAGTAAAACCTTGTTCGGGATGAATTTTGCCAGGAAAATGATTCAGAAGGAAGATGAATGCATTTTAACGGAAGGCTATACCGATGTTTTATCTTTGCATCAAGCGGGTATCAGTAATGTGGTCGCCTCTTCTGGTACCTCTTTGACCAGAGATCAGATACGTCTGATTAAACGGCTGACTGAAAATATTTTGATTTTATTCGATGGGGATAATGCAGGGGTGAATGCAGCTATCAGAGGTTTAGGTTTAACACTTGAAGAAGATTTAAACGTTCGCTTAGTTACCCTTCCTGAAGGAGATGACCCGGATTCATTTATTCAAAAAGTTGGTTCTCAAGAATTTAAAGAGTATTTAAATAAAAATGCTAAAAATTTAGTGCAGTTTGAAATGACTCATTTGTTGAAGACAGCTGGAAATGATCCTCAACGAAGGGCTTCTATTCTTTCTCAAATTGCAGTAACTATTAGTAAAGTTAGAAATCCTTTAAAGAGGGAATCTTTTGTCAAAATCTGTAAAGATCTTCTTCAGATTGATGAAAATGCTATTCTTTTTGAAATTAACAGGCATCTTAAGAAAGATCTTGAAAAAGCTTCTTCAGAGAGGGATATAAATGAGCCTACACCTATTCTGGAATTTAAAGAGGACGATTCTGTTAATATATCCTTAGGTGATGAACATCAGGAAAGAGATATCGCCAGAATACTTATATTATCTGGAAACCAATATATTGATGCGAGTAAGGAGTTAATGGTTGGGCACTTCATTATTCAAAATATTCAAGATATTATCGACGGATTCGACCATCCATTATACAGAAGAGTCGTTGAGTTGTTTCTTCATCATTCTATAGAAGGGACCGCTCTTCCAGACACCACTTTTTTTATAAATCACGATGCTGCGGAATTGAAAAATTTAGCGGTTTCTTTTACCATCTCACCTTATACACTTAGTGAAAATTGGGAGAAGAAATGGGATATTTTTTTGAGTCAAAAAATTCCGGAAGAAAATTTTATCAAAGATGCCTCTGATTCTTTAAAACGATTTAGGTTTAGAAAAATAGGGAAGCTAATCAGGGAAAACCTAAATACCCTGAAAACAATGGATGCTTCAGGAAACGAAGCATCTTATATGTATCATTTAAAACTTCACTTGCGATTGAAAGAGGCACAGGCCAGTCTGGCTAAAGAGACTGGCACTGTGGTCGTAGGTTAAAGGTTCCTGTTAAGACAATTTAAATCTTCAAAGGCTAACTTTAATCTGGCTACAAATGTTTTTTCACCTTCTCTTAACCACACACGTGGGTCATAAAATTTCTTGTTAGGTTTTTCTGCACCGTCAGGATTTCCTATTTGTCCTTGTAAAAAAGGTCTGTTTTTTGCCTCAAACTGACGAATACCGTCCCAGAATGCCCACTGCATATCTGTGTCAATATTCATTTTAACCGCTCCATAAGAAATGGCTTCTCTTATTTCTTCTCTACTTGAACCTGAGCCACCGTGGAATACAAAATTCACAGGATTAGCGGAGGTGTTGAATTTGGATTGAATAAATTTCTGAGAATTTAATAAAATTTTTGGCTCTAACTGGACATTTCCTGGCTTGTACACACCATGAACATTTCCGAAAGCAGCGGCAATGGTAAATTGATTGCTTATGGCATTTAAATTTTCATAAGCATACGATACCTCTTCAGGCTGAGTATATAATTTTGCATTATCAACATCGGAATTGTCAACGCCGTCTTCTTCTCCGCCGGTAACACCCAATTCTATTTCAAGGGTCATATCCAAGGGGGCCATACGTTTGAAGTAGTCAACACAGGTATGAATATTTTCTTCTAATGACTCTTCAGATAAATCCAGCATGTGAGAACTGAATAGGGGTTTACCCGTTGAAGCAAACTGTTTTTCACTGGCTAATAATAATCCGTCAACCCAGGGTAATAAACTTTTTGAGCAATGGTCAGTATGCAAAATAACAGAAACTCCATAATGTTCAGCAAGGGCATGAACATGATAAGCACCTGAAATTCCACCGGCAATCGCTGCTCTTTGTCCTTCATTACTTAATCCTTTTCCAGCATAAAACGCAGCACCCCCATTAGAAAATTGAATAATTACAGGAGAATTTACCGCAGCAGCTGTTTCTAGTACAGCATTTATAGTACTTGTATTGATTACATTAACGGCAGGTAAGGCAAAATCCTTCTCATTGGCGTAGTTTAATAATTCTGTAACTTCTTCACCGAAAAGAACGCCGGGACGAAATTTAGTATTTGCTTTAGTTGACATAAATAAATGATTTGGAAACAAAAAATGGTTATCCCTATTATAAGGAAATGACGGGTCAAATATAATAACCTTTTAAAAAAAGGGTTTATTTATTTGGTTGAATTATGATATACCATGTTCAACTAAATATCTTTCTGCATCTAATGCTGCCATACATCCTGTTCCAGCAGCAGTTATCGCTTGACGGTAAACTTTATCGGCAGCGTCTCCGGAAACAAATACACCAGGAATATCTGTTTTTGTGCTTCCTTGTTGGGCAATAAGATAACCTGAGGAATCCATTGGTAACCATTTTTCAAAAATAGATGTATTTGGTTGGTGACCTATAGCTACAAAAAATCCTTTTACAGGGATTACTTCTTCTAACCCGTTGACATTATTTTTAACTCTTACGGCTTCAGTTTCGTTTTCACCCAAAATTTCTACCGTTTCTGTATTCCAGTGAATAACAATATTCGGTGTGTTCTTGACCCTTTCCTGCATTATTTTCGATGCCCTCATTTCATTTCTACGAACAATTAAATGCACTTTTGGACATAATTTTGCTAAATAGGATGCCTCTTCAGCCGCTGTATCTCCGGCACCAACCACTGCTACGTCCATTCCTCTAAAGAAAAATCCATCACAAACGGCACAGGCTGAAACACCTTTATTCATTAATCTTTTTTCTGAATCCAATCCCAACCATTTAGCGGTTGCTCCAGTAGAAATAATAACGGTATTCGCTTCAATATTTTTTCCGCTTTCCGTGGTAAGTATATGTACAGGTCCTGTGAAATCTACCCCTGTGATCAATTCATATCTTATTTCTGTCCCAAATCTTTCCGCTTGTTTACGAAAATCTTCCATCATTTCAGGTCCCATAATTCCTGCAGGGTATCCTGGGAAATTATCAACATCGGTAGTAATCATTAATTGGCCGCCTGGTTCTTTGCCTGTAAACAATACTGGATTCAATCCCGCTCTTGCTGCATATATAGCTGCTGTATATCCCGCAGGTCCCGAACCGATAATGACACATTTCTGTTTTTCTAAAACTGACATATCTAATTTTTTTTTGGCTTAAAGTTACGAAAAATGATACCGTTTAATTTCTTACTTTAGCAATTAATTAATTCATATTAAATACCTTTCTTTATGAAAAAAAGTTTTGTAATATTTTGTTTTCTTTGTTTTTCCGTGTTGAATGTAATCAGTCAAACGGTAACATTACCCGCCGATACACAAGTTTTAACTTCAAGTTCAGTGGTTATAAAAGGTAAACCTGTTCCCTATAAAGCTACCACAGGTACACAACCTGTTTGGGATGCATCGGGAAAAGTTATCGCTTCTCTATTTTATACTTATTATGAAAGAACTGATATTAAGGATCAGACGAACAGACCTTTAGTCATTTCTTTTAATGGAGGACCTGGTTCTGCATCAGTTTGGATGCATGTGGCTTATACTGGCCCGAAAGTATTAAATATCGATACTGAGGGGTATCCTGTTCAACCTTATGGAGTGCAGGATAATCCCTATTCCATTTTAGATGTGGCAGATATTGTATTTGTTGATCCGGTAAATACTGGTTATTCCAGGATTTTGGATAAAGAGGTGAAACCTTCTGTTTTTTTTGGTGTAAATGCCGATATAAAGTATTTAGCGGAATGGATAAATACTTTTGTTACAAGAAAAAACAGATGGCCTTCTCCTAAATTTCTTATCGGTGAAAGTTATGGTACCACAAGAGTTTCTGGTCTGGCCCTTGAATTGCAAAATAGCCAATGGATGTATTTAAATGGTGTAGTTCTGGTTTCTCCAACTGATCTTGGTATTTTAAGAGATGGTCCGGTAGATGCTGCCAATCGTTTACCTTATTTTGCCGCAACAGCGTGGTATCACAAATTGCTGAAACCAGAATATCAGCAAAAAGATTTAACAGATTTTTTACCAGAAGTGGAAAAATACACTATTGAAGAACTTCTTCCCGCGATGGCTATGGGTGGTTTTTTACCCGAAAATAAAAAGTTGGAGGTCGCAAAAAAATTCTCTGAATATTCAGGTCTCTCTCTGGAAAGCGTTCTACAGAATAATCTGGATGTTTCTACTTCTTTCTTCTGGAAAGATCTTAGGAGAAATCAAGGGGGATATACCGTAGGTCGCCTCGATAGTAGATATTTGGGCATTGACAGACAATTGTCAGGTGATTCACCCGATTATAATTCAGAACTGACGTCCTGGTTGCATTCATTTACCCCAGCTATCAATCATTATATAAGTAATACTCTCAATTTTAAGACAGATCTGAAGTATAATATGTTTGGTCCTGTAAATCCCTGGGATAGATCAGGTGACAAAACCGGGGAAAATTTACGACAAGCTATGGCACAGAATCCTTACCTCAATGTAATGGTTCAATCAGGTTACTATGATGGAGCCTGTACCTATTTCGATGCAAAATACTCTATGTGGAACATGGATCCTTCTGGCAGATTCAAAAATAGAATGCGTTTTGAAGGTTATAGAAGTGGGCACATGATGTACCTCAGAAGAGAAGATCTTGAAAAATCAAATGAAGATTTTAGAGATTTTATTTTAAAATCACTTCCGGCAAAAGGTGTACCTGCTAAATATTAATGTTTTAATTTGCATTTTTCTGTGCTTACTCCTTTAATAACCTCTTTATGTTGTATCATTTTGGTTTGTTGTTCATTCAGATTTGTCTGTTTTGGAGGTTTTTTGGGAAAGAAAGATGGACCAATATTGTATTTTGGCTAATCTTTCCTCTGTCTATTGGCCTCTATTTTACAGGCCTGTCTTCGGACATAGCAAATATGTCAGACCTTCTTTTTTATGTTAGCAGAGACTTTTTAACCATCAGTTTAAGTGCAGCCTTTTTATTTATTGCTATTCGTTTTGGACAGTTTATATTGCCTGCTTCTTTACTTCTGGTCATTGGAACCATTTCATTACATTACTATTTACCTAGAAAATTTACCTTTCAGGCTTTAAAATTAGAAGATACCGCCGAGATTATCATGTTGGTAAAAAAAGATTTTTTTCAACCATCAGAGGTTAAAAATATTACATCGGTAATCAGTATGTCTAATGCATTTTATCCTGAAAGGTATAACCATACAGATTTGGATGATTATATTAAGTTGGATGTAAATATTACAACCTACAGTAATTGGAATAACCTGTTGAATCAATTGAGGAAGTTACAGGGGGTAGTACATATTGAACCTAATAGTGTGTATCATCTAAATTTACCAGGTAGTAAATGGCCGGAAAATCCCGAATTGAAGCCTCCTATTACCAAGGACCCCTTATCGGGTAATCAATGGGCACTAAATAAGTTGAATATTGTTGGATTAAACGATGTACTGTCGAAAAATACATGGACTAAGAGAAAAAAGGGTTTATTAGCTATTCTGGATACAGGAATTGATAAAAATCATGAAGATTTATTTAGTCATTTCAGATCCATTTCTACAGGGGCAGACATGGATCCCAAAGGTCATGGTACCCATTGTGCCGGTATCGCATCAGCCGTTACAGGTAATAACCTGGGAATAGCTTCTTTAAATACAACGGATGCCTTTTTTGATATATCTAGTATCAGAGTTTTAAATGCCGCTGGGTATGGAACGAAAGAAACCATTGTGGATGGTATTATTGAAGCCGTCGATAAAGGCGCTACCGTTATTTCTCTTTCTTTGGGTGGTCCTGGAAATCCATTTCATCAAAGGATTTATAAAAAAGCAGTGGCTTATGCTGCGTCGAAAGGTTGTATCGTTGTAGTAGCAGCAGGTAACAGTAATCGCAATGCAAAAGAGTTTTCTCCAGCTAATGTGACAGGCGTAATAACTGTTTCGGCAGTCGATGAAAATCTGGCCAAGGCTTCATTTTCTAATAAAGTATCAGAGATTAAAATGGCAGTATCTGCGCCTGGGGTGAATATACTTTCTACGCTACCTCATAATCAATATGGTGTATTAAGTGGAACCTCTATGGCAACACCTTACGTGGCCTCTTTAATCGCTATCATGAAAAGTGTTCATCCCACTTTATCTGCCAAAGAAGCTTTTTTAATACTCAGCAATACTGGATTGGATACACAAAATACCTTGCAAACAGGCAAGTTTATTCAACCAAAGAGGGCTTTGGAAAATATTTTAAAAATAAAAGATTAACCCGTTGCATCTTGATAATAGTATTACTATCTTTGCGTCAAGTAATGGTTTAATTTTGCGATGTATATCAGGGAACCTTTCTTGAAAAAACAAGAGGGGTTCCTTTTTTTAACGTCTGGCTCTTCCAGCTGCACCCATATTAGGCATTCCCATGGAAGGATTTTTAGATATTTTCTGCATCATTTTTCTCATTTGATCAAATTGTTTGATGAATGCATTGATATCTGAAATATTTTGACCGCAACCTAAGGCAATTCTATTTTTTCGGCTCGTATTTATGAGATCCGGGTTCATCCTTTCCTTGGGTGTCATAGATTGAATAACTGCTTCCACCTTTTTAAAAGCGCCATCATTTATATCAATATCCTTGGCCATTTTGCCCATTCCTGGAATCATGTTCATCACACTTTTCAGGTCGCCCATTTTTTTAATTTGTTGAATTTGGCCCATAAAATCGTTAAAATCGAATTGATTTTTTCGAATTCTTGCTTCAATTCTTTTAGCTTCTTTTTCGTCAAATTGCTCTTGCGCTTTTTCAACAAAGCTCACAATATCACCCATTCCAAGAATCCTCTGCGCCATTCTATCTGGGTAAAACTGATCAAGTGCCTCCATTTTCTCCCCATTACTTGAGAATTTAATAGGTTTTCCCACTTGATATTTAATGGAAAGCGCAGCTCCACCTCTGGTATCACCGTCAAGTTTTGTTAATACAACACCATCAAAATTTAAGGTTTGATTAAAGGCTTCAGCTGTATTCACTGCGTCTTGTCCTGTCATTGAATCCACGACAAAAAGCGTTTCCTGGGGTCCAATGGCTTTTTTGATAGCGGCAATTTCCTTCATCATCTGCTCGTCGATAGCTAATCGACCCGCTGTATCGACAATAACTGTGTCAAGTTTCTCCTTCTTAGCAAATTCAATGGCTCTCAATGCTATGTCAACTGGATTTTTAGAGTCCGCATCTGAGAAAACGGGCACATTAATTTGTTGCCCAAGGACGGTTAACTGCTGCACTGCCGCAGGTCTGTAAACATCACAGGCGACAAGTAGAGGAGATTTTTTCTTTTTACTTTTTAGAAAATATGCCAGTTTTCCAGAAAAAGTGGTCTTTCCGGAACCCTGAAGTCCTGCAATAAGAATGATCGTTGGATGTCCCGTTAGATTAATTCCTTCGGTTTGTCCACCCATTAAGGCGGTTAACTCGTCCTGGACAATTTTTACTAATAATTGTCCGGGACTTACCGATTTAAGCACATTTTCACTACCTAAGGCCTTGTCTTTTACCTTATCAGTGAACTCTTTAGCAATTTTATAATTTACGTCCGCCGCAACTAATGCTCGTCGAATCTCCTTGATGGATTGGGCAATATTAATCTCGGTTAACCGATTTTCACCCTTCAATAATTTGAAAGCGCCTTCTAACTTATCACTTAAACTTTGAAACATATTCTTTTTGTTTTTATAACAATGCAAATATAACATTTGAATTTGACATATCAATTATCGACTACTTTATAGATTCTTAAATAAACATGTCAAATGAATTTCCTAATTAACCTCATTATTGTACATTTGTGCGGCTTTATTTTAGTCTTAAACAAATTATTGGCTGTAATGGATAGAAATACACAATTGGGTCTCCTTTTAATCTTTGGTTTATTTGTTCTTTGGCAAGTGGTTACCTCTCCTTCCCAGGAAGAATTAATTAAGCAGCAGAAAATGGAAGATTCCATCATGCTGGCAAGGAAAACAAAAGAAGCTATTAGAGAAAAAATAGTTATTCAATCAACAGAATCACAAAAAGATAGCACTGAATTATTGGTTGACAGAGAAAATAAATTTGGTGCTTTTTCTAATGCAGCATCAGGAAAAGCATCAGATTTCGTTTTGGAAAATGACTTGCTAAAAGTTACCTTTAGTACTAAAGGGGGTACTATTAAAGAAGTTTTAATTAAAAATCATCATAAGATTGTTCAAAATGCAGACAGGAAGGACGTTAAAGAACCTTTGCGCTTAATGTCTGATGATCGGGATAAATTTTATTATGCTCTTCCGATAAAATCAATTCCAGGCGGATTTATTTATACAAAGGATCTCATTTTTGACGGTTCACTGGAAGGTAATACGATACGTTTTAAGGCCGTGGCAAATAATGGGGGATATTTTGAACAGGTTTATACCTTAAACCCGGATAATTATCTCTTTAATTATGCTATTAAAACAGAAAATTTAGATAATATTCTGGATAAAGGGTTTAATTCTATTAAGCTTAGGTGGGTTAACTACCTTGGAAAATTAGAAAAGGCAGTGAGTTATGAGAAAAATTATTCTGCTATTTACTATAAACCGGGTATTGATAATCCAAAGCATTGTTCTTGCACAAGTTCCGATATTGAGAACAAAGACAATACACCTATCAAATGGGTTTCTTTTACCCAACAGTTTTTTAATGTTAGTCTTTTAGCGTCTGAAAATTTTAAAGGGGCTAAAATGGTTACCACATTTCTCGATGATTCTGATAAGGCGTTGAAAAAAATGGATGCAGAAATTGTTATTCCCTTTAAAAACGCTGATAATTCATTCTCAATGGATTTTTATTTGGGACCCAATGAATTCGACAGACTATACGCCATGGGTAATAATATGGAGGATATTATAGCCTTTGGAACGTCTTTTTTTGGAACCATAAACCGCTGGGTAATTCGTCCAGTATTTAATTGGATTTCTCAGTTCTTTGAAAATAAAGGAATTGTTATTTTTATATTAACCTTTTTAGTGAAGTTGTCTTTATTTTATTTGACCTACAGAATGATTTATTCTCAAAGTAAAATGACGGCACTAAAACCTCAAATTGATAAATTGAAGGAAAAGCATAAAGATGATGCTTCTACCGTTCAAATGGAATCAATGAAGTTGTATAGAGAATTTGGAGTTAATCCTTTAGGAAGTTGTCTTCCTATGCTCTTACAAATGCCTATTTGGTTCGCTCTATATCGCTTTTTTCCAGCAGCTATTGAATTTAGACAGGCCCCTTTCTTATGGGCAGACGACCTTTCTTCCTACGATGAATGGATCCAGTTACCTTTTGCTATTCCTTTTGGATTTGGAAGTCATATCAGTTTATTTACTATTCTTTGGGCTATTTCAACGCTTGCCTTTACTTTTTATAATTCTAAAAACATGGATTTCTCTGCTAATCCTGCGATGAAATGGATGCAGTACGTTATGCCCGTTATGTTTTTAGGATTCTTCAATAGTTATGCGTCGGGATTAACTGCTTATTTATTGTTTAGTAATGTCTTGAATATTGGTCAGACGATGGCTACAAAAGCATTCCTAATAGATGAAGCTAAAATTTTGGCCCAAATGGAAAATCACAAGAAAAAACCTAAAAAGACGGGTGGTTTTCAAGACAGATTACAAAAAGTACTTGAAGAGCAAAGAAAAATAGCCGAACAGCAGAAGAATGCTAAAACGCAACCGAAAAAGAAATAATTAACTTAAATAAGCTTCAGCGGTTTTGTCCTCGTTGAAGATTACTTCAATATTGTTATGTAACGTGGTGGCTAGTGATAGCCCCACGTAATCAACCTGAATGGGAAAAAGTTTATGCTTGCGATCCACTAATGCAGCTATTTCCAATCTTTCAGGGATGATGTCTAAAAATGGCTTACAGGCATAAAAAATGGTTCTTCCCGTATTGGCAACATCGTCAAATAGAATTATTTTTTTTCCTGATAGCGCACTGATATCGGTCGATACCTCAATTTGTTCGTTTAAAGGATTACCTGGGTCAAGCTTTATAGAAAAAAAGTTTATGGTAATTGGACTGGTCTTCATTAGTTCAGCACCGACAATGTTCGCAAATTGAACCCCTTTTTTGTTTATTCCCGCAAAATATATTTCCTTATCATCTAGGTGATTACTGCATATTTCTATGGCTAATCTTTTGATTTTTCGGGCTACCTGGTTGGAACTTAAAATCTTCATGGAAGGGAAATTTAGTTGAAATTGAAATTAAAAGTCTAATGTAAAACAATTACCTTTAAACAAAAAAGGATATATTATGCATGAACAAATAATCTTTTCAATTCTTTGCATTTTATCTTTTGGATTTGCTGCAAAAAGATTTTATGCTATTTCGAGAAATATTAATCTCGGAGTTGATTGGGTGCCTACCAGCACTCCTTTGGAAAAATGGAAAAATGTGGTTTTTATTGCCTTCGGTCAGAAAAAAATGTTTACAAAATGGCTGCCTGCCACCTTACATCTCTTTATTTATGTAGCATTCATTTTTACACAAATTGAATTAATCGAAATTCTGGTGGATGGAATAACTGGTTCTCACCGGATATTTTTACCCATATTAGGTTCTTTTTACTTATTTATCATAAATTTTATTGAGGTCCTATCCTTATTGGCACTTATCGGCACTTTTATTTTCTTAGCCAGAAGGAATTTATTGAAAATTCCTCGTTTCCAAAGCGTAGAATTAAAGGGCTGGCCTGCAATAGACGCATTAATCATATTGTTAGCTGAAATTGTTCTGGTCACATTCATTTTTATGATGAATAGCGCAGACGTTGCTTTACACCAAGAATCATATCAATTTATTTTAAGTGGTTTCCTTGTTCCGTTGCTTCAGGATATTGATACCAATACACTGCATTTGTTAGAAAGAGTAGGGTGGTGGGGTCACATTATAGTGGTTTTCGGATTTATTATATATCTCTCTTATTCAAAACATTTACATATTATTTTTGCCTTTATAAATACCTATTATGCAAATACCCAACCCAGAGGTAAAATAGAAAATATGCCTGCTATTATGGATGAGGTTAAGTCTTTGCTGGGAATATCCGAGTCAGGTAATGACAACAATCAATTGCCAGATTTTGGAAGTAATGATGTGTTTAATCTTTCCTGGAAAAATATTTTAGATGCTTATACCTGCACTGAATGTGGAAGATGTACAGAGGTTTGTCCTGCAAATATGACAGGTAAAAAATTATCTCCTCGTAAAATAATGATGGATATTAGAGATAGAGCCGATGAGGTTGGAAAAAAACTGGATAGTGGTGATGTAGCCTTTTGCCAGGATAAGAATCTGCCTCTCTCACCAACTAATTTTTCGGATGGTCTGTCCCTATTTTCTCAAATTTCACCTGAAGAAATTCATGCTTGTACCACTTGCAATGCTTGTGTTGAAGCTTGTCCCGTTCTGATAAATCCTCTTGAACCAATTATAAAAATGAGGCGTTATGAAATATTAACCTTATCAGCCGGTCCCGCTGATTGGGTTCCTCTTTTTAATAGTTTAGAAAATAATCAGGCAGCGTGGTCATTGTCAACAGAAAGGTCCGCTTGGATTGCCGATGTAAATGATTAGTTAATAACCTCAAGCTCTTATATGTCTATCCAGGTTCCTATTTATTCAACGCTTTACAACGAGGGTATTTCTCCTGAAATTTTATTTTGGGTAGGGTGCGCTGGTAGTTTTGATACACGCGCTCAGCGAGTTACCAAAGCATTCTGTACTATTCTAAACAAAATTGGCGTATCTTTTGCTATTTTGGGAGAAGAGGAAAAGTGTACAGGTGATCCCGCCAGAAGGGCTGGTAATGAATTTGTTTTTCAAATGCTCGCTCTTCAAAATATTCAAACCTTAAACCATTATGGAATTAAGAAAATAGTAACTGCTTGTCCTCATTGCTTTAACACATTGAAAAATGAGTATCCTGAGTTAGGTGGTAACTATGAAGTCATTCATCATACTTCCTTTCTTAATGGTCTAATATCAGATGGAAAATTAAAACTACAGGGTGGTGGATCATTTTTAGGAAAAAAAATTACCTATCATGATTCCTGCTATCTTGGCAGAATTAATGGTATTTATGAGGCCCCACGTGAAATCCTGGAAGCGCTCGATGCTGATTTAGTTGAATTGAAAAGGTGTAAATCAAATGGTTTGTGTTGCGGTGCAGGTGGTGCGCAAATGTGGAAAGAGGATGAACCTGGTTCCAGTCGCATAAATCAGGCAAGGGCCACTGATATAATAAATTCTGGCGCAGAAATAGTAGCTGCAAATTGTCCCTTTTGTATTACTATGCTCCAGGATGGTTTAACCTCAGATTCAACGGAAAAGAATATTATGGTCTTAGATCTCTCCGAATTAATTGTTCAACAACTTTAAAAGGGTAATTATGAATAATTTATTAGGAAATACCTTGAAATTAGCGTCTTTCCATCCAACATCTAAAGTATGGTTATTTACCTCCGATAAAGCTTTAAATGATTCAGAACAGTTGTCCGTCCAATTGGATATAGATTCTTTTTGTGCCCATTGGGAAAGTCATGGAGCTATTTTAAAGGCAACTGGTTTAATTTTGTTTTCAAGAATATTAATGCTGGTTGTCGATGAATCTTTTCATCCTATCAGTGGTTGTTCTATGGATAAATCGGTGGCGTTTATTAAAATGGTTGAATCAAAATATAATATATCGTTATTTGATAGATTATTGCAATCAGCTTTTGTGAATAATGATTGGCAAACAGCTTCAACCGCTGGTTGGTCTGAAAAGCTAAAGTCTAATGAAATTAATTTGGAAACTGTTTTCATTGATACTCTGGTAAATAATTTGCACGATGCTCAACACCATCTAACAAAAAAGTTAGGTGATTTCTGGCTTAAAAGAGTAATCTGAGTTATTCGTCGGCTTTTTATCTATTTTAAGCTATTTTTTGTAACCTATCTTTAAAAAAAATGGTTAATTGATTTAATACAAAATTTAACATGCTAAATAAGGTTAAAAACTGGTTTGGAATAGAAGGCGTGAAAATGGATATCTTACTTCCTGATGATATCAGGTCTGTAGATGGACTTTTTTCAGGTATTTTGGTCTTCAATGCTTTAACTACTCAGGAAGTTCTAAATGTCAATATAAAAATGGTTGAACGCTACGGAAGGGGTAGGGGTTCGGAAAGGTTGGTTAATGAATATGTGTTAGGTGAGTTAATCATTGATAAGTCTATCATCATAGAGGCAAATGTTGAAACTAAATTATCTTTTGCTTTTTCCTTTAAATATGTAACGGCTCCGATTGATGATTTTGCAAAGAAAAATATTCTTTTCAAAGGTATGGTTAATGTGGCCAAGAAAATGAGTAAAGTGAATTCAGAGTTCCGCATCGAAGCAGAGGCAAAAGTGAAGGGAACTGCCTTAAATCCTTTTGTTCAAAAGTTTTTTCAACTTACCGGTGCCTGATCCTTTTTATTTATTTCGAAAGGTAGCTTTCCTTTATCGTTCCATTTTGAACGCTTCTTAAACCGTATGAGGTTCGCCCTTTCTTTTTTTACTGCATTTATGTTTTCCCATTTTTTATGTCGAACTATGATTAAATCCAGTAAACTAAGCGCCTCTTTATTACTTCCCATCCTTCGCATGATTTCATAAGATTTCCATAAAAAAAGGGCACTTTCCTCCTTTTTAGGAAAAAAAAGGGAATGAATCTTAGCCATATTTACTAGTTGCTCCCCATATTGATAGGATATTAACTTTAGGTTTTCTTCTTTTATATAATTGTATTTCGTCATGAAATAGGCTGTTTTTTTGTCTTTATTCCATCTTTCTATAACTATGCCTGAAATCCATTTAGCAGTCTCCTCTTCTTTTATTATGGTGGTGTAAAAATTATTTATGGCGTTGAAAAATTCAGCTTCAAATACTATATCAGGATATTTTTGAAGGCTTAATACGATTAATTTATAAGCGAGTTCCTCATTATCATCATCTATGGCCGTTGTAATTGATTCTTTTAACATAGTAAAGTTCCTAAGTGTATCCTTAGGGTATTTGTTTAAATAAGCTAATTGCTTATCAAGTGCTGAAGGTATCCCAGGGTTGTTATTTCCTTTTCCATCATTATCAAGACCTTCAATCCATTGAACTTGCTCTGATTGACAGGATGAAAGCAATAAAATAAAATATAAAATATGGATTTTGAAAGGATTGGTAATTAATCGCAAAACGTTATTGATTTAAATACTTCATGAAAATACATGAAACATTTGATTATTTTGCTTGTTATTTCTAAAATAATAGGAAAAAATGTCTGCAATTTCACTTTTTTGGTTTAGAAGAGACCTAAGATTAGAAGATAATAGGGGCTTGTTCAATGCGCTAAAAGCAGGCTTACCTGTACTGCCAGTTTTTATCTTCGATTCAAATATATTAGATAAATTATCAAATAAATCAGATGCCAGAGTAAGTTTTATCTACCAGCAGGTGGAATCTTTAAAAGAAAAAATTGAAAAACTTGGAGGAAGTTTTTACGTCGCTTATGGAAATCCTATGGACATAATTGATAGGATTACGACGGAATTACCTGTAAAACATTTGTTCGCTAATAAGGATTATGAATCTTATGGCAAACATAGAGATCTCTCTATTAAAGAATCATTGGAAATCAAAAATATCACTTTTCATCTAAGTAAGGATCAGGTTATTTTTGAAGAGCGTGAAATTTTATCAAAAACTGCCGGTACGCCATACACTGTATTTACCCCTTATAGTAAATCCTGGAAAGAGAGATTAAAAGCTAATTTGACTGATGGTGATAATAATCCCTTGCTTGCTTATGATTCTGAGGGATTACTCCAGCATAGCCCATTGTCAAATGTTAATGTACCCTTGTTTCCAACCCTGGATTCTATGCATTTTCACCCTTCACAAATAGACATCCCCTCCAAAGAATTAAATTTAAAAGTTGTTGAGAATTATACAGAAAACAGAGATTATCCTGCCAAAGTGGGTACCAGCAGATTAGGTGTTCATCTTCGATTTGGTACATTGGGTATCAGAGAATTAGCAAGAAAAATTATTCATCTTAATGAAACGTTTTTAAATGAACTGATTTGGAGAGATTTCTATGCCCAAATATTGTTTAATTTTCCTCATGTTGAAAAAAATGCCTTTAGAAGTAATTATGATTTAATAAAATGGAGGAATAATACGGACGATTTTGAACGTTGGACCTCGGGGAAAACAGGATTTCCTTTGGTTGATGCCGGTATGAGAGAATTAAATGCTACTGGGTTTATGCATAATCGAGTCAGAATGCTGACAGCGAGTTTTCTTACAAAAAATTTACTCATCGATTGGAGATGGGGAGAAAAGTATTTTGCGGAAAAATTATTAGATTTTGATCTTGCCAGCAATAATGGTGGCTGGCAATGGGCTGCCGGATCAGGAACTGACGCTGCTCCTTATTTTCGTATTTTTAGCCCCGAAGCTCAAATGCTTAAATTCGATCCTCAATTTCAGTATATCAAGAAATGGGTACCTGAATTCGGAACAATTCATTATGCAAAGCCTATGATTGATAGTAAATTGTCTAAAGAATTATGCCTGGCTGCCTATCAATTGGCTTTAAAGGGTAATTCTTAAGACTCTTATGAATTTTTAGGATTTGTGGAATCAAGAAAGTTTTACCATCATTTATAATTACAAAATCTGTAAGAGGTAATTTTTGTTCGTCACTCCATTGTTGGTTCATTCTACTAGCTAT
>CANMVX010000042.1 GCA_947501115.1 Haliscomenobacteraceae bacterium | reverse complement strand
TACCTATCGACCAAACGGGTGGTGATGGTAATGTAGGTTACGAGGATTACCAATTATTGGTTACTGTTCGTGATGATTGCGGAAATGTACTTGTTGACAGAATTGACTTTACGGTAGCGGATGTTAAAGCACCAGCTCCTGTATGTGTTCAAAATTTCGTGGCTACTTTAATGCCTGCAGATATATCTGCAAATAAAGGTATGGTAGTAATCAGAGCTGTTGATGTATTCCAGGATATCTATCGTAATTGGGGATTAGAGGAGTGCACAGGTCCTGTAAAAGCAACTATCGTAAGATTAGATACAGACAACAAAGAAACAGGAAATAGAGGAGAAACTGTAGTAATGACGTGTACTGATATAACAGGATCTACACAAGTTCGTGTTTATTTGTCTGATGGAGCCGGTAACGAAGATTTCTGTACTGTAAATATTGATTTACAGGATAATATTGGATTGTGTAACGCCACCGCTCCTAATTCTGTAGCTGGTGCCATCCAAACAGAAAGCAAAGCTACTGTTGAAGGTGTACAAGTTAATCTCTCTGGTGGGTCACAAAAACTAATTTCTACAGGAGTGAATGGCATTTATATGTTCAATAATCTGACGAAAGGGCTGGATTACACAGTGACTCCAAGCTTAAATAAAGGCTTTTTGAATGGGGTGTCAACGTATGACTTAATATTGATTAGCAAACATATTTTAGGGAATCATCCGTTGAATACGCCTTACAAATTGATTGCAGCAGACGTCAACAACTCAAAAACGATTACGACACTGGATATGATTCAATTACGTAAGCTGATTCTGAATATCGATGCCGCGTTTCCTAATAATAACAGCTGGAGATTCGTTGACGCTTCTTACACTTTCCCAATTGCTTCTAATCCATGGGCGGCTAGCTTCCCTGAGGTTAAAAACGTAAATGACCTGAAAGGTTCTTTATCTGCTAATTTCGTTGCTGTGAAAGTAGGTGATGTAAGCGGTAATGCCATTGCTAACAGTACTCAGGTTAGTGTTCGACACTTGACTTCTACCTTAGATATCAATGTTGCTGACATGAATTTAGTTGCTGGTAATGAGTACAAAGTTGACTTTACTACGGCTGATTTTAAAGGTATCGAAGGCTTCCAATTCACATTAAACCTTGACAAGAAAGGTTTAGAGTTAGTTGACCTAGTACCTGGTATCGCAGCTGAGGAAAACTTCGGTATTTTCGCTGAAGAAGGTGTTGTTACTGCTAGCTGGCATGGCGAAGCTAAAGGTAACGTATTATTTAGCCTGGTAGTTCGTGCTACATCTAATACTACATTGAGCGAAGTATTAAATTTAAACAGCCGTTACACTGCAGCTGAAGCCTACAAAGGTGGAGAAGTGGTGAACGTTGGATTAAACTTCAATGCAAGCAAAGCTTCTGCTAACTACGAGTTATACCAAAATACTCCTAACCCATTTGTGGGTGAGACAATTATTGGTTTCAACTTACCAGCAGCAGGTGCAGCTACTTTAACTATCCAGGACGTAACTGGTCGTAAATTGAAAGTGATCAACGGACAATATGTAAAAGGTTACAATCAGGTTAGCTTGAAGTCATGGGAATTAATGGCTGTTGGTGTATTAACTTACACCTTGAAAGTAGCTGATTTCACGATGACCAGAAAAATGATTGTTGTAGAATAATTATTATATTAAAGTTTATTTTTTTGAAGGGAGGCTGCCTTTTTAGAAAGCCTCCCTTTTTAGTGTGCCGTGCATGGCAATCAACTAGGTGGTGCAAGTCCACTGTGGGGGTATGTAATCGCCAACCACTAGCTTAAGGCACTGGTGTCCATCGTGAGGTGGAATATGAAGGAAGCTGGCGGCAAAACGCTGCCCCGAGGAATACGAACCTTATCAGGCATATCCAATGGGATGAGGCTGCAAAACAAGTCGAAGTCCAAAGATTACACGGACATTGGAGTGTAAATGAGGCGGGGAGCTGGCGTGAAAGTGGATTGTCTTACCACGGGAGGCCTCATAGACGTGTGGAGATGTATTTAGAAACACGGAGTAAAGCTTGCTATGAGGAGTCAGCCGAGGCCATAGTACCTGAAAAAAGAATGGTATTTAATATTGCTGTAACTCCCATCGTAGTTTCTTCTACCTGAAGGTAAGGCAGTAAATCCATTACTGTTTGTAGCACCTTTATTTGGACTATTCCAATATTTCAGACCGCTTGCTTTTATTTTTCCACCCGCATAAACGCCTCCTAAATAGTTAGATAGTATGACCCAATCAGAATCATTAGGTACTTGCCAACCTACTGGACATATTTTCCTTATATCGGCAACAGCAAACCAATTATAAAGATTCCTATATATATAAGAGTTGCTTAAAACATTTTCGTAGGAACACCTTGTGCCAGTATTAAGTTTAGACCAGGAATTGGCATCAGAAATTTTTGGGATAACAGTATTATCTCTATATTTTGTTACTTTTAAATTACTTTGCATCCAACACTGCTCTCCAATTTTTAAAGTTTTATAAATATTTCCATCAATATCCTTAATTTGTTCTGGGCATTTACTTGTTGATTCATTTGAAGAATTTATAATGGTTTGAGAATAAGAAAATGTACTATTTAATTAAAAAATAATAAAGGTTAAAATTAGGATTCTCATAAAATAAATTTTTCAGGTTATTAATGGTAAAATTATCCTACTTGTATTTTCCATACTAAGTGTGTAAATAAATGTATTTTTCCATAGAAAAGAGCAATATAACAGTATATAAAGTTAAAGAATTAAACGGATTTTTTTAGCTGAGTAAATTTTTATATCCACTCTCTCACATATTTAGGTTCTTAAATATCTCATTTATCTTAATTGGTCTGAATTCGGGCAGTTTGAACATTGTAACGTGTTTGAAGATTGGTGCAGAAACTCTTTTTGGAACTACTTCTAAAAACACTTTCGATCTAATTTTTAACAGGGAATCGCGTTTTCTTAAAACAACAAATTTCGAATTACTTGAAATGAATTCATTATTCAACAGATAAAATAAAAAAAGGATTTTTAGAATAACACACCGTTTATACTTTATCTAAGGAATGTGGTTATGGCGGGCGTTGCGATTTCTCTATGATTTTTACATTTGTTCATGGGATGATTGCTGTTGTTGATTTATTAAACATTTTATTTATTCCATAATTTATCTAGTCAAAAGTACGATGATTTAGGGCTGAATCAAAATTTTCCCATGGAATCATGCGATGGTGAAAAAACCTTTTTGAGATCACCCCATTCCAAATCCCCTTTTTTCTCAATCACGGATGTAAAGGATTTTCAGTATTATGCATCGTCTTCGTTTTAAGCATAATGTTTATTCGTAAATGTATTATTTCATACATACTCACATGGGCATAGACACGCAATCTTCCTAACACACGCTATAGGTCACACGCCAACTTCCAAAGTACCACACACTAAAAATGTCAAGTATCTGGAGATTGCCAGAACCATAAACCCAACAAAAACCCAACACTAAACTCCTCAAGAATTCTGCTGATAATTAAAGGATATTTCTTGCCATTTTTTTACCAAAAAGTAAACCACTGCAATGGATTCAACCAGTGGAAAACCTATCAAGGGGATAATTCCCTGGGTGATATCTGGGTATAAAATGACGGAAATTCCTAAACCTGAAGTCAATGTGGGCAATATCAAATAAATTAATACCAGATAAACAAGCATGCTGGTGTCAGCTCTTTGTGGCCGGTTAGAGAAATTTAATAATAATAAAATGCCTAAATCTCTCACTACATATAGGAGCATGGCCAGGTAAAAACCAACTAGCTCTATCTTGCTTGTGATGGAATAATCTTTTAAAATTGTTTTCAATATTGGATTTTCATCAAATATTAAAAGGAGAAGCAATACCAAAAAGCCCGCTATCTTAGCTATGGGCAAGGTGATGAGCCACAAAGGAACATATTTATAAAAAGTGGGAAAATCGGAAGATTTTAACGAATTTATTAATTTTCTGAATAATACAATATCCTTATTTTCACTCAATGCTAAAAGGTAGGTAAGGAGGATGGTTTCGACAAAAAGGAGCGTGAGCGTCGTCGATATTGCCGACAGGTCAACCATTTTTCCTTCCGGTAAAAAGAAACCGTATTGGAAAATAAAATGGAATATTAGAAAGAATAACCACCAGCTGGGTGGATCCGTAAATTGAAGTTCTGTGCGCATACTTCTGTAAAGCCCTGCAAGGATCCATAAAGTATATACAACAGAAGTAAATAATAAAAAATCGAGCGATGGTATCGCTATGCCATACCAGGTAAGTTGCATCATTTTGCTGCTACCTAGTAGGGTGAAATAGGAAAATATACTCGACAGTATGCCCGCAAATAATATACCAGACAGGAAAATTCGATTGCTTTTTATTTTCGTGTTCGCATTCGTTCGTCGAATTAATTGAAGGGCAATCAGTATCATTAATCCGTGTAACCCAACCATTATGGCAACTAAAAGAAATCCGGTTTTAAATTCTGCTTTAGGTTGATTGGTGTATGTGGCAGAATACATAAATAAACCCCAGCATATTAAGGCGCCATACCAATTGTAAATGGTTGAACCGATTAATTTTCCAATGGCTAATTTCCACGGACCAATAGAACTCATTTTCTGCCAGTCCCAGGTTTTCTCGTTGTGTTCATCTAATATGGCATCGGATGAAGATTTCATTCCCCATAAAATACCAATGAATATGAATCCGTAAAAGGAAAAATAATGGACGGTTGCCCAAGGATTTTCCTCCCCAGAATTCAAAGAAAAAATTAAAAATACAAATAATAATAGGATGGCTGGCATAGTTATCAGTCTTTGTAGACTTAATTCCAGCCATATATTTTTAGCTAACTCGGGATTAAATTTAAGTATATTTTTCATTTTGATTTGTTGAGTTTGTATTGGGAAACGGTCTTAATATACTCATCCTGAAGATTAATTTTAACTTCAGAAAAATCGTTTACAGAGATATTTTCCGATATCAAATCTTTAAGAAATTGATGTTTGGAAGAAATAAGCGTATCTAATTTTATATGTAATTTTTTATCCACAGAAAGTATCTCCGTAACACCACGGAATAATTTGATTTTATCTAACAGAGGGGCTAAATCATGTTCGGCACCTATTTCCAAATAAACAAAAGCACGTGAAATGGGATTTGATTTTAATTTTTTGTGCTCCACCACATTTCCATCTTGTAAAACAAGCATGTGGGTAGAATAATCGGCCAGTTCTGCTAAAATATGAGATGATACAATAATTGTCATTCCATTTTCTGCCAGATTAACCATTAAGTTTGATAATTCGTATCGTGCTTCAGGGTCTAAGCCTGAAGCAGGTTCGTCTAGTAATAAGATGGTTGGTCGATGAACTATAGCCGCCGCAATGCCTACTCTTTGTCGCATCCCACGGGATAAAATGCCCACTTTTTTATGAAGAAATCTGGCGATGCCTACTTGTTCAATTGCGTTTTCTATGGCCGATTCTACCTCATCTTTATCAGTGATTCGACTATACGCCATGAAACTAAGACACTGATAAACGGTCAGCGTATCGTATAAGCCAAATAAATCCTGTAAAAAGCCTATTTGGCTGTGAACTTCGCGAGGTTGTAATAAGGTGTCATAGCCATTCACCATTATTTCTCCGCTAATAGGTTTTGATAGAGCTGCAATACTTCTCAAAAGAGTTGTTTTTCCCGAACCATTGGGACCCACCAACGCCGTGATTGAACCTGGTTCTATTTGGAAGCTTACCTGATTCAAAGCTCTTTTTTCAGGATAATCAAACGTAACATTACTGACTATTATCATCATAGGTGTTTTCTTTCTTCCTTCAAAGGTAAGTTCTAAAATAGCTTAATAGTTGACTTATTTATTTAAAAGGTATATTTTATGTTAAAAAATATTTATTTTGTCAGATTGACACAGAACTCCTTTTAAAAATTCTTCAACAGTCCATGATGAGATGGTATTTTAAAAAAACAATCCAACAGGCTACGATAAAGGCATGGATTAAAAATGACCCATCTCTTAATGCATCCAGAAGGAAGTTTTTGTCGCAGATGAGTACGCTCTCTGCTGGATTATTGATACCTCATGCTCCTCTTAAACATCCCAAAGCACCCAATATTGTCGTGGTAGGTGCCGGTATTGCTGGATTAAATGCCTTACACGTTTTAAATAAAAAGGGGATTAAAGCCACCCTTTTTGAAGCTTCTAACAGGTCTGGCGGTCGTATGATGACCCTAAATAATTATTTTGCCCCAAATTTAAATACGGAGCTGGGTGGCGAATTTATAGATACTTACCATCATGATTTAGTTTCACTGACGAACGAATTTAATCTGGAACTGGTCGATTTGCGTAAAGATGACTCTTCGCTGGAGGAGGTTCTTTATTTTGGAGGTAAAAAATTTACCGAAAATGATTTGGTGAATGAAATAATGCCTTTTGCTGAAAAATTAAGACTTGATTTAGAACGATTTCCAGAAAATTTGGATGAAATAACTTTTAGGGAAAATACAAATTGGGCTGAAATAGATCAACTTTCTATTCCGCAATACCTTGATCGTATTGGCATAAAAGGTTGGCTGAAATCGTTTTACATGAACCAAATGTCTGGCTATTATACAATGGATGCTCAGTATCAGTCGGCTGTTAATCTTTTTTTATTGCTCCAACTGCCCGACGAAGCCCAAAACGAAACAGAAGATCAATCAGAAGTTTTTAAAATAAAAGGTGGGAGTCAAGCCCTCACCCAAGCGATGAATAAATCGCTTGAAGATCAAATTAAAATGGGCTATTCGCTCATAGAAATTCATAAAAATAAAGAGAATTCTTATACTGCTGTTTTTGAATACTTGGGTGCTAAAAAAATGGTGAAAGCAGATTATTTGATTCTGGCCATTCCCTTTACAAAGCTCAGAGAGGTCAAAACCATTGGGTTTAATTGGTCCACTACAAAAAATGAATGTATTCAGCATTTGGGATATGGTAATGGGGGTAAAATTATTCTTGGTATGAATGAACGTGTTTGGAGAAATTATGGATCACATGGTGGCATGGTTGCTGATATTCCTGCCTACTCAACCTGGGATAGTAGCCGCCTTCAACCTGGTCCTGCCGGTACATTGACCATCTTTGGAGGTTCTTCTATAGGTGATGATGCCGCTAATTTGAGAGCTTCCGAAATAAAAGAAAAGTATTTACCTGGCTTGGAAGCTATCTGGCCTGGTTTCGAAAAAGCGGGTAGCAATATCTTACATAAATTTTCCTGGCAAGATTATTATTTTAATCTTGGCTCTTATACCTCTTATAAAGTTGGCCAATGGTCCGCTTTTGGAGGCGTCGAAAAGGAACCAGAAGGAAATATATTTTTCGCCGGGGAACATTGCAGTATCCAGTTTCAAGGGTATATGAACGGTGGAGCACAAACAGGCAGGATAGCAGCAGAAAAAGTAGTGGAAAAAATAAATGGGGAATATAATTCCTTTAAAAATCTGAAAAAATAGTAAGTTTATAAAAACTTCCAATTAAACGTGGCTGCGATGCAATTATTGAAAATTTACCTAAGTGTTTTTATCCTCTTTTCTTGTTTGGGCCTGAGCTCTTTGAATGCTCAAATGACCGATTTGAAGGGTAGCGTAACGGACCCTGAAAAGGAACCATTAATTGGCGCCAGTATTTTGGTTCAAGGAAGTCAACAGGGTACCATTACCGATGTAAATGGCGATTTCCAGTTAAAAGTGGCTGCCAATGCTATTCTAATCATTTCTTATACTGGTTTTACTACCCAACAAATAAATATAGGAAATCAAACAACCTGGTCTATTATCCTGGAGCCTGAAGACCTTGCATTAGATGAAATAGTGGTCATTGGTTATGGTAGTCAGCGGAAAAGTCAAATCACCGGGGCAATTTCTTCTTTAAAAGGTAAAGACATTCAGGACCAACCCGTTTCAAATCTGGCAAATAGTATGCAAGGTAAGGTAGCAGGATTGAATGTTATGAGTGCCTCCGGAACCCCGGGAGCAGGCCTTTTGGTGAATGTGCGGGGAAATAATGCTCCGTTATATGTCGTGGATGGAATACCGCTGCTTAGCGAGAGTAACTCGGGTTTATCAACTTCTTTCGATTTGCAAGGCCAAAATGTTGGTTCCGGACAAACCTTAAGCTCCATTTCAGATATTAATCCAAATGATATTGAATCGATTGAAGTGTTAAAAGACGCTTCTGCCGCAGCTATTTATGGTGCCAGAGCGGCAAATGGTGTCATTTTGATAACCACCAAAAGAGGGAAGGCAGGGTCACAAGAGGCTAGTTTTAATATTTATTCAGGGTATCAAAAAATAGCCAGGCCTATTCAATTTATGGTTGCTGAGGAAATGGTAGGACTCATCGAAGAGGCACGTGCAAATGATCTGGCCATTTTCAAGAAAGATCCGTCCTATTTTGGGGACGATTTTGATCCCTCTGTGCTAACGGAACCTTTGGATAATTTTGACCTTTCTTCCGGGGTGAATACCAATTGGCTGAATGAAGTTTCACGACTTGCACCCATTAATAACTATGAATTTTCTTTTCGCGCAGGAAATGAAAAAACAAAATATTATACCAGTCTGGGTTATTTTGATCAACAAGGTGTGATTATTGAAAATTATTACAAACGATTTAATTATCGCCTGAATCTGGATCATGAAATAAACTCCCGGTTTAAGCTTGGCGTGACATTTAATACGACCTATTCAAAGAACAGGCGTAGTTTTAATGATAACACTTATACGGGTATTATTACGAATGCACTGGGCGCTTCCCCATTGATGCCTGCTTATGAAGAGGACGGTTCTTATGCCAGTTTTGAGGATTATCAGGCCAACTGGTTATCTGATAATCCTGTGAAATCGGCAAAGGAAATAAGGGCTTTCACAAATGGATACCGGGCATTAGGAACAATCGCTGGGGAATATAAATTTTCAAAAAAGCTTTATTTTAAAACATCCTGGTCTGGCGACGTTAATTTTAATTTCGATACACAATTCAAGTCACCTTTAACGGCTGATGCGGAAGCTTTCGGTGGGGAAGCTTTTGAAGGTGATTTTAGAAATGTCACCTGGCTTAATGAAAATACATTGCATTTCTCGGAAACCCGAAACGGAAATACCCTTTCTTTATTAGGTGGTATTACCATGCAAAGAACACAAATCGACAGGTCAAGTGCCTTAGGGCAGGGCTTTCCACCAGGAAGACTGGAGCGAATCTCCAGTGCGGCAAATATTATTAGTGCCACTTCTGAAGGAACTTCGTTTGCCTTGTTATCTTTCATAAGCAGGATTAACTACGATTTTAAGAACCGACTTTTATTTACTTTTACCTCCCGCGCTGATGGATCTTCCCGTTTTTCCAAAACGAATAGATTTGGTTTCTTTCCGTCTGGCGCGGTAGCCTGGAGAGTATCAGGAGAACCTTTCTTTAATTCGTTGAAAAATATATTTTCAGACCTTAAATTGAGGGTGAGTTATGGCTTTACTGGCGATCAGGAAATTGGTGATTTTCAAAATGTTACCTTTTACACCGCATCCAGGTATGCCGGAAGACCTGGGTATCAACTTAGGAATTTAGCAGATCCCGACCTTACCTGGCAAACAAACAGAATGTTTAACCTCGGTTTGGATTATGAAATGGCCAATGGAAAAATAGGTGGTTCCCTGGAATTTTTCAACTCACTAAAATCTAATATACTGAGTGAAGATATTATTCCTGCCACGACTGGTTTTACTTCCATAACGAGAAATGGGGGTGAGGTTCAAAATATAGGACTGGAATTCAATGTAAATGCCAGTTTAGCTAAAAGAGAAAAATTTAGCTGGGATGTGAATTTTAATGCCACGTGGATTCATAATGAAATTATAAGTCTGAACAATGACGGCGTTTTCCTGAATGCTTACGACGATTTGGAGGCTACCCATATCTTACAGATTGGACATCCTGTCGGGTCATTTCTTGGACTGAAATACCTGGGTGTTGACAGTGAAACGGGCGATGTCCAGTTTGAGGACTTTAACGAGGATGGTCAGATCGATTATGATGATGCCCAGATTATTGGTAAGGCAATGCCCGATTGGTATGGCGGTATGACCCATTCTTTTAAATTTAAAAATATTGATTTTGGCGTCTTTTCCAGATTTTCCATTGGAAATCAGGTCTATAATCTGATTAGAGGAACAACGGAAAACTTAGGATGGAGTAACGATGGAGGTCTAAGTTCAGTGTATGCAAATAATACCATTAATGTTCGGGATCGGTGGAAAAAACCTGGAGATGAGGCAGAATACGGCAGAGCATCGTTCATAAATTTAAATCTGGGACTCAATTCTTCTCAAATGGTTGAAAATGCCTCTTTTTTCAGAATTCAGAATGTGACGGCAGGCTATACTTTGCCGAAGTCCGGGAAATTCAGTTCCATCAGGATTTATGCCGAAGCACAGAACCTTTGGGTGCTAACCTCTTATAAAGGTTTTGATCCGGAGGTTTCTTCCAATGGGGGACTAGCTGACAGGACGGCAGGTGTAGATTACGGTGCTTATCCGTCGGCACGTACGCTATTAATCGGGTTAAGTTTAAAATTTTAATGTAAGGAAATGAAAAATAATATTCTTTTTATATATCTGGGTTTACTGTCCTTCCTTCCATCGTGTCTGGATGAAAGTTCACCTAATTTTTTAGATGCGGAGGAGACTATAATCGATGGTGCCAGTGCAGAAGCCGCCGTTATTGGACTTTATAGTGCTATGCAGCAACCTGGTTATTATGGCGATGCCTATCTGCTGACCTCAGAAGGTCATACCGATAATGCTTCAACGGGGGGATATCAGAATCTTTCCTTAGATCAGATTGGTCATCGCGAGGTTACCGGAGCCAATGTCATTTCTGAAAATATATGGACAGCCATCTACAGGGTTATTGCCAATGCCAATCAGGTGTTAAAATTTTTACCTAAGATTGACGATTTGGAGGCTGGTCAGAAAAATCATCTGGAGGGGGAAGCGCGCGCTATTAGGGCCTTGGCACATTTTGATTTATTGAGATATTACGGGGAACATTGGAACATGTCTTCCTCCGCAGGTATTCCCATTATACAAACGCCACAGGCATTAAAAGATCAGCCTTCCAGAGCAACGGTGCTGGCTTCCTACCAATTTATTATTTCAGAAATGACGAAAGCGGCAGGTTTAATGGATCAACAAATTAAGGATAAGGCTTTTATAAATATTAATACGATGAACGCCTTGTTGGCAAGAATATATTTGTACCGGGGTGAAAATGAAAAGGCTGTGGAATATGCCACCAAAGTAATTGCTTCAGGTGATTTCCAATTATTGGATGCAGCAAAATATCAGGATGTTTTTCGATCTAAATTAAATGCGGAATCTATTTTTGAATTACTTTTTGATAGCCAGAACAGGAGTGGTTATAATGGTTCTACCTACAGTAGAACAGATGCTTTACGTTCGGAATTGAATTATATGGCCTCTAAAAATCTGGAAGACTTCTTTAAAGGGAGAGTTGGGGATGTTAGAGAATCATTATTGAACTTTTCAACCGATGGTAATGATGCGACTATTTTACCAGATGGCAGAACACAAAAATACAGAGGAGAAACAACGAGAGATAATTCAGCATTTATCATTAGGTATGCAGAAATGTTTTTGATTAGAGCGGAGGCGCTGGGAAGTATCAAAGGATTAGCAGACCTTAATTTTTTAAGACAAAAGCGGGGATTATCTGTTTTAACGCCTAATCAGGTTAGTTCTTCCGAGGATTTCTTACAGGCGGTGTTAAATGAACGTAGGTCGGAATTAAATTTTGAGGGTCACCGATATTTTGATTTGGCCAGGAAACGTAAGATCAAGTCTGTTTTAAATATAGAAGATTTCCGTTCTATATTCCCCATTCCTAATCGGGAAATTATTGCAAATCCAAATATAAAACAAAACCCAGGATATTGAAATAGAGCTTGGTTAGGTGTTCCTTTTCGATATCTTCAAATCTTGTTTATAATCTATTGACAAATGCTAACTCAAGCCATTCCCAAATTGCCCATGCGCTTGAAAAGCCAGACAAAAAGTTACTATATCGGTCAACTTGGCTTCATGGAAATGGCAGATTATGGCGATTATCTGTTGCTCGAAAAGGACGGAATTGAAATTCACTTTTTTGAATTCAAAACATTGGATCCTTTGGAAAATTATGGGCAAATCTATATCAGGACAAACCAGATTGAGGCTTTGTATAACCAATTATTAGACGCAAACGTAACAATTCATCCAAATGCACCTTTGCAGCGGAAACCCTGGGGGCAAATGGAATTTTCACTGCTCGATCCGGATAATAATCTGATTACCTTCGGTCAGGCGATTAATCCAATTTAAAATATTCCTGAGGATTGATTTAGACAAATTATTTATCTCTTTTAATGAAATTTTCGCTATTTTGGGTAATAATTGAGAGAATTATTCTCTTAACTTACACCTAAAAACTAATGTATGAAAAAGGGGATATTTCTTCTACTTGCTTTTTCCTTGTTTATGGATGCAGCGGTCGCTCAAAAAAAACCGCTAATTGTTTTTATTGCCGGTGATCACGAATATGGAGGGGAGCAAACCTTGCCCTTACTGGCCGCGGAACTTGAGAAAACATATCATTTTCAAACGAAGGTTCTTACCTCATTTCCCAATCAAAATGGTGAAAAAAATATCCCCGGATTAGAGGCACTTAAAGACGCAGATCTTGCCGTTTTTTATCTACGTTGGAGGCAATTGGTTCCTGAGCAACTGGCACTTATCGAAGAATATCTGAAAACAGGTAAGCCGGTCATGGGTTTTCGAACCACTACGCATGCTTTTAATTTTCCTAAAAATCACCCTTCTGAAAAATGGAATGCTTTCGGTGAGTTCGCCTTGAATGCTCCTCCGGGATGGGGTGGAAAAGCAGCGCATACCCACTATGGCCACGAGAGCTCTACAGATGTTTCTGTCATTGAAAAAGCAAAAAATCATCCCATTTTGACCGGGGTTGACCCCAATTTTCATGTCAGATCATGGCTTTACAGGGTCTTACCTGACTATCCGACAAAAGGTTCTGAGTGGTTACTCATGGGAAAAGCGGTAAATCCTGAAAGGGCAGCCATCGAAAATCCTGTCGCCTGGGTAGGTACGAATTCGTTCGGAGCAAAAATTTTCACTACCACGATGGGGCATCCTGAAGATTTTTCCGTCGAATCTTTTCAACGTTTATTAGTCAATGCCATCCATTGGGAATTGGGATTAAAAATACCCAAAAAATGGAAAGGTAATCTCAATATCAATGTGCCTTACAGAGGTATGGTCAACGATTGATGTTCTCATTCTAAAATATTTATGCTAAATCAGTACAAGATGTTTAACCCAAACAAATCTTTTTATTCATTTATATTCATCGTTCTCTTGTTCGTCTCTTTGATTAACTTTTTTGAGGATGATACCATAGAAATTTCAAATGGTGCCCATATTTCTCTGATCGGAGGTAACCTGGGTTCCAGAATGATGAATTATGGTCATTTTGAAACGGAAATGTATGTTCGTTATCCAGAAAAATCATTGATTATCCGCAATATGTGTGACGGAGGTGATACGCCTGGTTTTAGGCCTCATGCCTCAAGAAATCTTCCCTGGGCTTTTCCGGGGGCAGAAAAATTTCAATCTGAATTTGCTAAAAAATCCGATAGTGAGGGACATTTTGACAGCCCGGATAAATGGCTGACCAACCTAAAAACGGATATCATTATTGCCTTTTTTGGCTTTAGCGAATCTTTTGATGGTAAGGATAATCTGGAAAATTATAAGAATGAATTGGATGCATTTATAAAGCATACCCTTAGTCAAAAATATAATGGGGTCTCCGCTCCTCAGTTGGTTATCGTTTCTCCAACAGCTTATCAGGATGTAACCCACCTGATGGATGTACCAAAAGGTGATAGTCAAAATGAGAATATCTGGTTATATACCCAGGCCATGAAAGAGGTAGCAGATAAGAACAACGTAAGTTTTGTAGATGCCTTCACACCATCAAAAAAATGGTATGCGGAAACCGATAAACCTTTGACTATCGATGGTATGCAACTAAATGGCGATGGTTATAAAAAATTGGCCGTTTATTTATCAGACGAAATTTTTGGTTCAGTACCTAAAAAAGCGGAAGCAAACAGAGCATTAATCCATGATATGGTGATGGAAAAAAATTGGCTTTGGCATAATGATTATAAGATACCAAATGGGGTGCATGTTTATGGCAGAAGGTATGATCCTTTTGGCCCGGATAATTACCCTGCTGAATTGGAGAAAATCAGACAAATGCTTACCATCAGGGATAAGGCCATTTGGTTAGCTGCCCAAAAAGGTGAGAAAACCAATTTACAGGAAGCAGATAAAAATACCCGTAGTCTCCCTGATATTAAAACCAATTTTAATCCGGAGCAGAATGGCAGTTTAAAATATCTCTATGGCGAAGATGCCTTAGCTAAATTAAAAGTTCCGGAAGGGTATAAAATTGAACTGTTTGCTTCGGAGGTTGAATTCAGGGATCTCGCAAATCCAGTGCAAATGTCTTTTGATAATAAAGGACGACTTTGGGTGGCTACCATGCCTAGTTATCCACATTATAAACCGGGGGATTCAAAACCTAACGATAAATTAATTATCCTCGAGGATACCAATAACGACGGGAAGGCAGACAAACAGACTGTATTTGTAGATGGTTTGCACCTTCCACTGGGATTTGAATTTGCTCCTGAAGGGGTTTATGTTTCCCAAGGTACCAACCTGAAATTATTCACCGATACCAATGGAGATGATAAGGCGGACAAAGAAGAAATTTTAATGAGTGGTTTCGATGACCATGATACTCACCATAATAGTAGTGCTTTTTGTGCCGATCCTTCCGGCGCCATTTATTCCGGGGAAGGCGTCTTTTTACATACCAATGTCGAAACGGCTTACGGAACGGTAAGGGCTACCAATGGAGGTTTTTACCGATATAGTCCTCAACGGCACAAATTGGACAGGATAGCTCAATTATCTATACCGAATCCCTGGGGTATTGCTTTCGATGAATGGGGACAGCCCTTTTTTGCAGAAACTTCCGGGCCTGATGTCCGCTGGATGACTCCGGGCACCGTTTTGCCACGTTATGGTGAAGCAACCAACAAGGGAAAGCAGCTCATTGAAAAAGATCATTTGGTAAGGCCTACTTCCGGATTAGAATTTGTATCCAGCAGACATTTTCCACAAGAAGTGCAGGGAGATATGCTCATCAATAATACCATAGGATTTTTAGGGACTAAACAGCACAAAATCTGGGATAGTGGCACCGGGTATGAAACAAAACACAGGCAAGATCTGGTGGTAGGTACCGATAGAAATTTCAGGCCTGTGGATATGGAATTTGCTCCGGATGGATCACTTTACCTCGTCGATTGGCATAATATTCTCATCGGACACATGCAACATAATGCCAGAGACCCTTTGAGAGATCATGTCCATGGTCGTATTTATCGGATAACTTATCCCTCAAGACCTTTGGTTACTCCGGCAAAAATTGACGGAGCTTCTATTGAAACTTTGCTCTCAAATTTGACTTTGCCAGAATATCGTTCAAGGTATAGAACCAGAAGGGAATTAAGAGCCAGAAATGCAGACGAGGTGCTGGCAAAAATGGATAAATGGATGTTGACCCTTGATACCAAAGACGCCCGATATGAGCATCATCTTTTAGAAGGTTTATGGGTTAGCTGGGGTTTAAATAAAGTGAATCAGCCTTTATTGAAAAAATTACTTTCGGCAAATGATTATCGTGTCAGAGCTGCTGCCGTTGAAGTCCTTCGTTTTAACGAACATCAGGTGAAAAATCAAGCTGAATGGCTAAAACAAGCTGCGTCTGATGATCATCCAAGAGTGCGTTTAGGGGCTATCGTTGCCGCTTCCTGGTTGGAAAAAGCAAAGGGAATGATGGTGTTGGAAACTGCAAAAATGAAGACTCTGGACGAATGGATGGTCTATGCTTATGAAACGGCCGTTGCTCATTTGAATGGAGTGGCGGTGATTAAACCTAAAGTGGTCAAAAAGGTAGAGACGAATTTGAAAGGGGATGATTTAGCGCTGTTTTCTAAAGGGAAAGAAGTTTATAGTAAGGAAGGTTATTGTGTAACTTGCCATCAGGCCGATGGAAATGGTCTGACAGCATCTGGCTTTCCACCGCTTTCCGGAACAGAGTGGGTGACTGGAGATCAGGTTCGATTGGTTAAAGTTATTCTGAAAGGATTAATGGGCCCCATCGAAGTAAATGGTAAGCAGTATGAGGGAATGGTTCCAATGACGCCTTTTGAAGGATTGAGTGACGACGATGTTGCAGCAGTGGCCACTTATATAAGGAATTCTTTTGGAAATACCGCTTCTCCTATTCAACCCTCGTTCGTAAAGGAAGTTAGGGCTACATTGAGTAAAAAGCAATCCTTTTACCAAAGTACTAAGTTATTGAAAATGCATCCGTTGGAAAGTAAAATGACCAAAAAGGGATAAAGGTAATATTTAAAAAAAACAGACGAAAATGGAATTATCAATTCACAATTGGATGAGAGCAGAATCCATTGAAACAACCATTGGACGAATTTCTGCGCTGGGGTATGAAAAAATTGAAATTCAAGGTACGCCCGAAGCGTATGACACTAAACACGTGGGTAAACTCTTGAAAGATCATAATATGACTTGCTGGGGATCGGTAACCCTCATGTTGGAAGATAGAAATTTGTTGGCAAAAAATAAGGCGCAACGGGCAAAATCGGTTCAATATGTTAAAGATGTGGTGACCATGGTTAAGGAATTGGACGGCAAAATGGTGTCCGTGGTTCCCGCCACCGTTGGCAAAATTATTCCCGACGGAAGACCCGAGGAGGAATGGGAATGGGCAGTGGAAGGTATGAAGGAAATTTATGCCTATTCCGAAAGTGTAGGTATTCTACTCGGCATCGAACCCATTAACAGATTCGAAACCTATTTTATTAATAGGGGAGATCAGGCGCTCGCATTGGCTGAAGCCGTCGGTCCAAATTGTGGCGTTTGTCTGGACTCTTTTCACATGAATATTGAGGAAGACGATATGTTTGAAGCGATTCGACGGGCAAAAGGTCGACTCGTAGGCTTTCATGTCGCTGACAATAACAGAATGGCGCCCGGCATGGGACGTTTAGATTGGAAGAAAATAGTGGCAACACTTAGGGAAATTGGTTATAATGAGGTGCTTTCTGTCGAATTTTGCTCTCCGCTGGATCGTACTCCCGCAAATCCTTATCCCAATTCTATAGAGGAAAATCCTCAGGGGCTAAGTCCTGAAGCGAAAAAATTCCTTGAAGACCATGGAAGTTCTGCCGTGACGGAAGATTTTTATTCTATGCTTACCAGAAAATCTGTTGAAACCCTAAGACCCCTGATATGATTATTACGAATGTAGAGGCTTTCTGGCTCAGATGTCCCATACCTAAGGAAAAACAACATTTTTCCGACTATGGTCTGTTGACCGATTTTGATATGACGCTGGTGGTGATTACCACCGATTCAGGTTTGCAAGGTTTTGGTGAGGCTAAAGCAGCAGTGGGTTCCTCAGGCGTTTGTGCCTCCATTGTTACCTGTGTAGAAAATGAAATAAAACCGCTTCTTTTAGGTAAAGATGCCCGACAGATTTCAAAAATCTGGGAACATATATATAATGGTACCCGTGATCATTATTCCCTAAGCAGAGGTAGGAAATTTCCTATCCTCGGACGAAGAGGATTGACTATTTCCGCCATGAGCGGTGTCGATACGGCCCTTTGGGATTTAAAGGGAAAGGCTCTTGGTGTGCCCGTAGTGGAGCTGTTGGGTGGTGCCTGTCGCGATAAAATGGAAGCTTATGCCAGTGGAGGATGGGCCAGCGCTGACAATATTGGAAACCAATTGAATGGATATATTGAAAAAGGTTTTTCCGGGGTAAAAATGAGGGTTGGCATCATGGATCAAACCGTAGCCGAAAGTGTGAAACGCGTAAAAGCGGCCAGGGAAGCTATTGGTCCTGATATAAAATTGATGACAGACGCCCATGGTACTTTCAGCGTGCCCGAAGCAAAACAGTTCTGTAGAGGGGTTGAAGATTGTAATTTATATTGGTTTGAAGAACCTATCAGTCCCGATAATCGTCACGGTACCGCTGAAGTTCGCCAGGCTACCTCAATACCTATCGCTTTGGGTGAAAGTGAATTTACCGCTTTCGATATCCGCGATTTAATAGAAGTAAGGGCCATGGATGTCGTGCAGCCTGATTCCGCCATTATTGGGGGTATCACCGAATCGATGAGGGTAGCCCATTTGGCACATACCTATCAACTGGAACTGGCGCCGCATTGCTGGGGTTCTGCTTTTTCCTTTATGGCCGGTGTAAATGTGGCTTTCGCAGCGCCTGCAGCAGTAGTCATTGAGTTTTCTTTAGGGGGTAATCCTATGATGTATGACCTTGTGAATGAGAAAATTACCGTTGAAAATGGTATGATTTCTGCACCAACGGCTCCAGGTCTTGGCTTAACGCCCAATTGGGACTTTGTCCACGAATTCAAACAGAAAATTAATCATTAAATTACATTCGCTATGTCAAAAGCAATCGGTATAAATCATGTGGCGCTCGTTGTGAAAAATTTGGAGGAAGCCTGCGAATTTTATGAAAAAGAATTGGGACTGGAAGTTATTCCTGCCTTCCTATTCGATTATCCCACTGCTTTTTTTAAGATTAATGAGACCCAGCAACTTCATTTGACCGAATGGGATGATGTTTATTCTTTCAGAGGTCATGTTTGTATGCAAGTGGACGATATTAATGCGGTGTTCTGGAGAATGAAAGCCTTAGGGATCATTGACATCAATCCATGGGGAAAAGTAAGGCAACTGCCTTTTGGTCCTATCCAGATGTTTGTTAGAGACCCTTCAGGAAATCTCATTGAATTGTCCTGTAAACCAGGTACTGAAATTGATTCTGCCATTTTTGACGATGAATTGTATCAAGCGGGAATCTATGTTTCCGGTAGAAATGATTTTCGTGGCTATAAATCAAAAGATGCAACATTGTATCATAATGAATAAAGAATCATTGAAAAAAGTCAGCTTATGATGCATGTCTTGCTTTTGGAAACCATTGAAGATGAATCTTTTGAATTACTGAAAAATGAGAAGGATATTCAATTGCACCTGGCTTGGGAAGGTATGCCCGTCGCCGATATACTTGAAAAAATAGATGCGGTTATTACACGGGGTATTGGTCAGGTGAATAGGGCTTTATATGACGCCTGCCCAAATATGAAAGTAGCTGCTCGTTGTGGCGTTGGCCTGGATAACGTGGATGTGGCTGAAGCGTCAAAAAGGGGAATTAAGGTGATCAATGCACCTGGTTCAAATGCTTCAACGGTTGCTGAACATACTATTTCTCTTATGTTAACCATACAAAGGAACTTGTTTGAAGCTTTGTCCGCGGTTAAAAATGGACACTGGGCCTCCAGAAGTTCTTTTAAAAGTGATGAACTTAACGGTAAAACGCTGGGAATACTTGGCTTGGGAAATATTGGATTAAAAGTGGCTAATATCGCTGCTGCTTTTGGTATGAAGGTCATTTATTGGTCGCCTTCTAACAAAGAAGTGCCATATCTTTTTGTCGATAAGGAAACGCTATTTCGTTCTGCTGATATTATTTCTTTGCATCTTCCTTTGAATGAGGAAACGAAAGATATGGTTGATGATGAGGTTTTTAATAAAATGAATCAGGGAGCCATTTTAATCAATACGGCCAGGGGTGCATTGGTTAACAGGGACGCTCTTTTAAGCGCTTTGGACACAGGTAAAATAGCAGGTTATGGTGCCGATGTTCCCTTTTCGCCTCCTCCAACCGCCGACGATGCCTTGATTTCTCATCCTAAATCTTTTATAACCGCTCATGTAAGTAGTTTAACGGCAACTACTTATAAGAATATGTGTCTGAGTACGGTTAAAAATGTATTGGCCGTATTACATGGCGATGCCCCTGCTCCTCATTGTATTTTTAATGCCACTTCTTTAGGTCTTTAATTTTGAATGAATGAAAACATGGACACGCAGAAGCTTTTTAGAAACCAGTGCCAGTCTAGTTGCGCTGACTGCATTAAATTCATTCATTACAAAAAATAAGAAATCACCCAAACTGGCTTTTTCCACTTTAGGATGTCCGGACTGGACCTTAAGTCAGGTGGTGAGAAGTGCCGTTGAAAATGGATATAAAGGATTTGAAATAAGAGGATTAAAAGGAGAAATGTTTTTACCCAATTGTCCTGATTTTAATGCATCTAATTTACCGTCAACCTTAAGATTATTGAAGGACAATGACCTTAAAGTTATCAATCTGGGCTCTTCAGCCAATTTGCATTTTGCTCAGGAAGATAAAAGGAAGTCAAATCTGGATGAGGCAAAAAGGTATATCGATTTGGCACAGGAACTTGATTGTCCCTTTATCAGAGTCTTTCCCGATGACCTTCCACCAGACCAATCGGTAGAAAAGACCCTCGATTTAATTATTTCGGGTTTGGTTACATTGGCTGATTATGCAAAAGGAAGTAACGTATCTATCTTGTTGGAATCTCATGGTAAAGTGGTCTATAAAGACATGCTTTTGAGGATAATGGCTGATACAAATCACCCAAAAGTAGGTCTCATCTGGGACTTCTTTAATATGTGGGTGGTCGCTAAAGAGACACCAAAAGAGGTCTTTGCTACCTTACATCAATACATAAAACATGTGCATTTGAAAGACGCCAATCTGGTAAATGGAAAGCCTGCATATTGCCTTATTGGCCAAGGGGTTGCCCCACTCAGGGAGGCCATGGATTCACTGAAAGAAGCAAACTACAAGGGGTATTATAGTTTTGAATGGGAAAAAAAATGGCATCCTGAAATTCAGGAACCCGACATAGCATTTCCGCATTTTGCCAAAGAAATTAGTAACTATTTGTAATTGCTACAATCTTTCCATTTTCCTCTTAAACAATTTTACACTTTTCATACCTGACCCCCAAAAATACATCGGGCACCCAGACACCCAGCCGTCAGCTGAAATTCTACACGCTGCCGCCATTGGTTTGAATCAGGATTTTCAGGATTTTGAGGATTATCCATAACGTCGCTGAATGGCGTGGGAAGATTATTATTAAACGGTGCATCCATTTCAAGACTTTCCGCCGCTGCGTCACGCATCGGCGAAAAGAAGGGTAAAAAGTAATCCTCTAAAAATAACTCTTACCCCCAGACCGAAGACGTTCTCTGTAATCCTGAAAATCCTGTAAATCCTGATTCAGAACCAAGTGAAAGGGGGTAAATTTAAAATATATACCTGTCGGGGAGAAGACGCTAGGCAAAGCGTCTCTACGATAATTTTGTACATTAATATATAATACACTCAGCTGTCAGCGGAAATTAAACGCGCTGCCGCCATTAGTTTTGAATCAGGATTTACAGGATTTTGAGGATTAACCATAACGTCGCTGAATGGCGTGGGAAGATTATTATTAAATGGTGCTTTCATTTCCTGGCTTTTCGCCGCTGCGTCACGCATCGGCGAAAAGAAGGGTAAAAAGTAATCCTCTACAAATAACCTTTACCCCCAAATCGAAGACGTTCTCTGTAATCCTGAAAATCCTGTAAATCCTGATTCAGAACCGAGCGAAGGGGGGTAAATTTCAAATATATACCTGTCGTGGAGAAGACGCGAGGCATCGCGTCTCTACATTGCGGGAATTAATCCGTGATTCAGAACCGAGCGAGATGTTGTGAAACACGAAAGTATAGATGCAACCTATAAAGATGGTATTTTGAATATTCATATTCCTAAAAAGAAAGGTGATTCAAGATGGTTACCTAAAACTATTTCCGTTAGTTAATTAAAATCTAATGTTGTTGTTAAGTGGAATGGCCATTCTTCGCAAGAGGAATGACCTTTTTATGTTCTGTCGCTTTATTGCTTTTTATTTAGTTATTCTACAATAAAAATAAAAAATATGCAATTATTTTGAATAATTTAGAAATTATTTTATTTTTATAAAAAAGAGGGGATGGTAGCAAATAGCCAGATTTCATCGTTGGCTTTAGATGAACTGAATTTCCAGTTGTTACTTCATCTTCAAAAGGATGGACGGAAATCATTTACAGAACTAGCGGAGGAACTGGGCGTTTCCGTAGGTACTGTCAGAAATAGGGTTACCCGTTTGATTGAGGATAAGACCTTGCAAATTACGGGTAGAGTTGATCCTGAAAAAGTGGGCTTTCACGCTTATGCTCAGTTACTTATTTCCGTAAAACCAGTGAATCTGGTGGAGGAGGTAGCACAAAAAATTGCCCGATTGGAAGAGATTAGCTTCCTGGCAATGACAACGGGCATCTATGACCTGGAAGCGAATTTGTTGTGCCGTGATACCCCGCATTTGAGTGAGGTACTCCTGTCTATCCAAAAAATTGAAGGGGTCTTTGAAACAAAAACGAACATGTATTTTAAAGTATTTAAAATAGGTCAGCCTGCTTTAAACCTGGTAAGAAATCAATCATGACAAATCATTCAAACACAGATATTTTATATCAAAGAAGGGCAGCAGTCGTGCCAAAGGGACTAGGTATTTTCAGTCCCGCTTCCGCAAAGGAGGCTAAAGGTGCATCGGTTTGGGATGCTGACGGAAGGGAATTGATTGATTTTGCCGGAGGTATTGGCGTGATGAATGCAGGACATTGTCCTGAAAAAGTGGTAAAAGCTATTCAGGATCAAGCAGCTACCTTGATTCATACCTGTTTTAACGTAGCCATTTATGAGCCTTATCTTTCCCTGGCAGAAAAATTAGTTTCCATTTTGCCTCATGGTCCGGAAACGAAGGTGATGCTGACCAATACAGGGGCTGAAGCTGTTGAAAATGCCATTAAAATAGCCAGACAAGCAACAGGCAGATCTGCAATTATTGCTTTTGAAGGTGCTTTTCATGGTCGGTCTATGATGGCCATGACGCTGACCTCCAAAGTGGGATATAAATTACATTGTGGCCCTTATGCTCCTGAAGTCTATCGAATTCCCTTTCCCTATTATCAGGAACATATTGAAACAATCTCTGAATCGGCATTTGGAAACAAGCACCTGGCGTACTTGGAAAGTTATTTTAATCAGGGCATTGCTGCCAGTCAGGTGGCGGCTATTATCCTGGAACCAGTGCAAGGGGAGGGTGGTTTTCATGTTGTTTCGCCCACTTATCTGAAGGGATTAAGGGAAATATGCGATAAATATGGCATTATGCTCATTCTTGATGAGGTCCAGTCTGGTTTCGGACGAACGGGAAAATGGGCTGCTTATGAACATTATAACGTGATTCCAGATCTTTCTACCTGGGCAAAATCTATGGGCGGTGGTATGCCCATAGGTTGTGTTATGGGTAAAGCCCATGTAATGGACGCCGCTGCTCCTTCCACTATCGGTGGAACCTATCCGGGAAATCCGGTCTGTGCCGCAGCTGCTTTGGCAACCATTGATTATATGGAAGAAATAGATATAAATAACCTGGGACTTCAAGTCGGAACTAAGGTGAAATCGTTTTTTGAAAGGCTTAAAGTGAAATTTCCTCAAACGATAAGCGCCATACATGGCCTTGGCGCTATGCTGGCCATCGAACTGGTTGATGCAGATAAAAAACCTGCAACAGATCTTACAAAAAAAATATTGCATTTCGCTAATGAAAATGGCCTGATTCTCATCAGTGCGGGGGTAAATGGAAATTATATTCGTATTTTGAGTCCATTGGTAATTACCGATGAGCAATTATATAGGGGATTTGATATTATTGAAAGGGCTTTTGATTCATTAGTATGAGAAAAAATTATATCAATGGCGATTGGGTAGATGCGTTGTCTAATCAAACCAAACCGTTAATCAATCCGGCGTCGGAGGAGAAAATAGCTGATTTGCCTTTTGGTAATGCCGATGATTATCGCCTGGCTATTTCAGCGGCTATCCGATCCTGGGATAGTTGGCAGTCAAAATCGCCTTACTTTAGGGCTGAAATACTCAAAACTACGGCACGGATTATCAGGGAAAAAATCGAGGTGATTGCTCATGATATGGTGTTGGAATCAGGAAAACCTTTAGCAGAGGCTAAAGCAGAAATTGGCGTGGCGGCCAACCTTTTTGAATGGTTTGCAGAGGAGGGGAAGCGATGTTATGGTCGAACTATTCCTTCTTTTCGGACAAATAAGCGGATGTCCGTCATTTATCAGCCATTAGGTGTGGTGGGTGCCATAACTGCCTGGAATTTTCCTGCCTATAATCCCGCCCGTTGCTGGGCGGCCATTTTAGCAGCTGGTTGTACGCTCGTTGCCCGTTCTTCAGAACATACCCCTTTGACTGCCATGCATATTATGTCGGCTTTGCATGAAGCTGGAATCCCACAAGGGGTTGCCAATTTTGTGCATGGAGAGGCAAAAATAGCTGGTACCCTTTTTCTTGAACATCCCAAAGTCAGGAAAATCAGTTTTACAGGAAGTACGGAAGTTGGTAAATTACTTATTCAAGGTTCAAATATAACCAATACCCGTCTGGCGTTGGAAATGGGGGGAAATGCTCCCGCTATCATTTGTCAGGATATGGATCCGATCTATGCCGCAAAGGAAAGTGTCAAAGGTAAATTTAGAAATGCCGGCCAGGTTTGTATTGCTCCTCAGCGTTTTTTTATTCATCAGTCTATTTTTGATGATTTTGTGGCCACCGCAACCCTGGAAATAAATAGGATTCAAGTGGGAAATGGGTTGGATGAAACAACTCAGATGGGGCCGCTCATCCATGGAAATCACAGGGAAGGTGTGATAAAATTCATTGAAAAAGCAAAAGAGGAGGGGGCTAAAATTCATTGTGGTGGGGAAAAATTACCAGGAAAAGGCTTCTTTATGTCTCCATGCTTGATGGAAGCGAATAAAAATCATCATTTTCAAAAGGCCGAGGTTTTTGGGCCTGTGATGATAGTTACTCCTTTTGAAACCGAAGATGAAGCCATTGAACTGGCCAACGATGTCCCTTTTGGATTGGCAGCTTATGTGATGACAGAAAATTTAAATAAAGCGATTTATTTCTCTGAAAAGCTCGACGCGGGTATCATTGGGGTAAATGAATGGTTGCCGCAAGCGACAGAGGCTCCTTTTGGGGGCTGGAAAGAAAGTGGCATCGGTTATGAATCGGGTGCAGAAGGACTGTTGGAATATATGGATAAAAAACTCATTAGCATAGGAAATTTATAATGGAATTTGGAATATTAAGCCTCGTGCCTCCTCTTATTGTCGTTCTTTTTGGCATCTTTAGCAGAAGGTCTTTAGAATCTTTGTTTATTGGTTGCATCGTTGGTTCGATCATGATAGATTGGAAACAATTCCCTGGGAATTTCCTTTCCTTACTTTCAGAAACCATGGCAAATCCTTCCCTAATCTGGGTGATTTTAGTTTGTGGCATTTACGGAATGCTCATTCAACTTATTGTCGCCAGCGGTAGTGCCGTCGCTTTTGGGAATTATCTGTTGCGTTTTATTAAAACCCGGAAATCGGCATTGATGACCACCTGGTTTACAGGCTTATTTGTTTTTCCTGATGATTATCTTAGTGCATTAAGTACAGGGGTAAGTATGAGGAATATCACGGATAAATTTGGCATTTCAAGGCCTTTACTTGCTTATTTGGTTAACACGACAGCTGCCCCAGTCTGTGCCATTATTCCTTTATCAACCTGGGGCATATTTACCTCCAAATTATTGGAAGACAATAAGTTAGTTCCAGTTGGACAAGGTTTATGGGGCTTTGCCGCTACCATTCCATATAATTTTTATGCACTTTTCGCCCTTTTGGTATCCTTTCTTGTTGCTTTAGGATTCATTCCGCTGTTCGGTAAAATGAAAGCGGCGGAAATGGCTGTATCTACTGCGGATATCGCAACAGATTTGAATCATAAACAGCCAGCAAAGGTTAAGCCTATCGATTTTATTTTTCCAATGTTTGTCCTTATCGGAGGTACTCTTCTATTGAAAGGCGATGCCCTGCAAGGAGCTGCTCTGGCCTTTGTTTTAACTATCGCCTGGTACTTTTTCAGAAAAGTGATGACTTACGACCATATCAGTAATCAGGCTTTGCTAGGTTTCAAGGAAATGATTTTGCCATTAGCCATTTTAAGCCTTTCCTTTTTTTTAAAGACGATCGGTGATGAAATGGGATTGACGCCTTACGTGATAGCGGAGGTAAAGGGAAATTTTCCTCCATTTTTGTTACCTGCCAGCTTATTTGTCTTGTTGTCCTTCATTTCCTATACCACCTGTTCCTCCTGGGGCTTATATACGGTGGCTTTACCAATTGTCATTCCTTTAAGTTTGGCTCTGAATATCAATCCATTTTTAATGGTGGGTTCTGTCCTTTCCGCCGGAGTATTTGGTAGTAATGCCAGTTTTTTTTCCGATTGTACAATATTGACGGCATCCAGTACGGAATGTTCACCAACGACACATTCTTTCAGCCAATTACCTTATGCTATCATTGCATTTCTGCTGGCTGCTGCGAGTTTTGTCGTTGCCTTTTGGACTTTTATAATATAATAGAAATTTCATGAACATATTAATCAGGAAAATGGAAAAGAGAGATGCCGATCAATTGGCGCATCTTCAAGAGGTGGTTTTTCCCGATTTGATTCCTGAGGAAAGGATGAAGGCCATCCATTTTTCCTCTCATCCAGATCTTTTTCCTGAAGGGCAATGGGTGGCTGAAATCGATGGTAAAATAGTTGGAAGTACTTCCAGTATCCGATATCATTTTAATCCCTTATCCCCTGAAATGCATCGGTTTGCTGATTTATTTGACGATGGATTCATGCGGACCCATCAGCCAGAGGGAAATTGGCTTTATGGCATGGATATGGCCGTGTTTCCTGAATTCAGAGGGCTCGGTATAGCTAGGCGCTTGTACAGCGCCCGACAAAAAGTGGTAAACACGCTCGGACTGGAAGGCCAGGTTACCGTTGGCATGCTCAATGGTTTTGCCGCACATGCCAAAGAGTACTCCCTGGAGGAATATTATCTGGCTTTGAAAAATGGAGACCTGAAGGATCCTACGGTTTCTGTTCAACAGAAAATTGGATTCAATATGGTTTCTTTGATGACCGATTATTTATCAGACCCAACCTGCGGAAATGCCGGCGTTTTGCTTGTATTACCCTCAAGTGTTGAAGTTTAAATGATGGAAAATGAAAAATATTAATTTAGTTACGTCGATTCCTGGTCCTAAAGCAAAGGAAATTATTGCCCGGCGAACGGCAGCTACCCCTGCGGGTTTGGCAAAATCTACGGAAATAGTGGTCGAAAAAGCCCAGGGAGCGCTCGTTTGGGATGTGGACGGGAATCAATTACTTGACTTTGCAGGTGGTATTGGCATGCTGAATCTGGGTCATAGACCGGAAGCAGTGGTGCAGGCCATTCAAAAACAGGCTGATCAATATTTGCATAGCTGTGCATTGGTCACCACCTTTGAACCTTACGTTGAATTAGCAGAGTTATTGAATAAAGTAACCCCTGGTGATTTTCCTAAAAAGACCTTATTGGCAGGTTCAGGGTCCGAAGCAGTTGAAAATGCCGTTCAAATAGCCCGCTATTATACAAAAAGACCTGCTGTTATTTGCTTCGAAGGCGGTTATCACGGAAGAACTCATCTGACCTTATCCCTGACCAGTAAATATGGCTTATTTAAAAAAGGATTCGGCAGTATGTCTTCCGATATCTATCGCTTACCCGTTCCAAATCTATATAGAATTCCCGCGGGGATGACAGAAGATGAGTATCTTCATTTTTCTATTCAACAACTTGAAAATGCGCTGATTGCCCAGGTAGATCCCGAGGCTTTAGCAGCTATTTTAATTGAACCTGTCCTCGGAGAAGCTGGATTTATTCCTGTTCCTCCCTTATTTCTACAAAAAATCAGGGAAATTTGTACCCGTACCGGAGCCATTATGATTGCCGATGAAGTTCAATGCGGCTCAGGCAGAACGGGTCGTTTTTGTGCTATTGAACACAGTGGCGTTATCCCCGATATGGTCGTTCTGGCGAAATCTATGGGTGCTGGTATGCCCATAAGTGCAACGATTGGTAGGGCTGAAATAATGGATGCAGTTCATCTTGGTGGTGTCGGCGGCACTTATGGTGGAAGTCCGGTGGCCGCAGTGGCTGCCATTGAAGCAGTTAAACAATTATCGTCCCCTGCTTTTTTGTCACAGTCAACCCGTTTTGGAGAAAAAATAGAAGCTTTAATGGCTCCCTGGGTGTCGAAATATCCTTGTGTTGGCGATGTTAGAGGTATGGGGGCTATGCGTCTGGTGGAATTTGTGAAAGATAAGAAAACGAAAGAGCCAGATCCTGGCATCGCGCTGGAAATAATAAAGGAGGCCGTTTCAAATGGTATCATTTTGATAAGGGCGGGACTCTACAGTAATTGTATCCGTTTGCTTCCTCCTATTGTCATGACCGATGATCAATTGGAAGAAGGTCTGTCCGTTCTTGAAAATGCGATAGCCAATAAATCATTTGCCATTGTTTAATTTTCTGTCATGAATCCATACCTATTTCATAATGCTAAAATCTTTCTCCTCGACGGGAAAAATAATCATTGTGAGGCCATGGTGGTGGAAAATGACCGCTTTGAGGCGTTTGGTACCTATCAGGAGCTGCTTTTATCCTTTCCTCATGCCATAAAAGTGGATCTTGACGGGCGATTTGTTTTCCCTGGATTCAATGATGCTCATATTCACCTTTGGAAAGTGGGGAGTCTTTTGGGCCATACCCTCGACTTAAGGGGCGTGTATTCTAAAGAAGAAATGCTGGCTTTATTGCATGATTTTGCCGTAAATGCTACCTCAAAAGATTGGCTTCTGGCACGTGGATTTAATGAGGTGTTATGGGAAAATGGGACATTGCCCACATGTAAGGACCTGGATCTTCTTTTTCCAGACAGACCTTGTCAGGTTATGCGCACCTGTGCTCATATTGTTGTGGTTAATTCCTTTGCTTTGCGTTTGGCTGGCATCGATGAAAATACAGCAGATCCAGCGGGAGGTCATATCGGTCGTTTTGAAAATGGGAAACCAAATGGCATTCTTTATGAGGCGGCTATAAAACTAATGACCCCTTTTATTCCTGAAATTACTACGGCCGAATATAAGAAAATGATCCTTGAGGCGCAGGAAAAATGCCTGGAAATGGGCATTACCTCTATCACAGATCCTGAAATTTATACCCCGCAACGAGTAGCTTATGAGACATTGGAAAAAGAGGGTTTACTTAAGTTAAGAGTCAATCTTTTTTTGGTTCACCTGCCCGATGTCGAACCTTCCAATCCTTACTTAACAAAAGATAGTTGTACGGGAAAGTTGCAAATGGATACCTTGAAATTTTTCGCCGATGGCGGTTTAAGTGGTCAGACTGCCGCGGTATTCAGACCATATAAAGCATCTGATAATTTTGGGGTGTTAAGGATGTCAACCGATTATTTTTATAATCTTGCAGTAAAAGGACAGATAAATGGTTGGAAAATAGCCACCCATGCCATCGGCGATGCAGCCATAGATCAGGTTTTATCGGTGTATGAAAAATTAAAAACAGAGGTAAATCATTCGTTGGTTCATCGAATTGAACATCTCGGATTACCCCAAGCCAGGCATATCAGTCTAATGAACCGACTTGGTATTATATGCGCCAGTCAGCCTGCTTTTGTGAGAGAATTAGGTCCCAATTTCAGGCAATATCTCGATACGGATTATCAACAAATCGTTTATCCATATCACACCCTGCTAAAGGAAGGCGTTACGCTTGCTTTTTCCTCTGATGCCCCGGTGGTCAGAGATTTCAAACCCTTGTCAGGAATAAGAGATGCTGTTCAACGGGTTGATGAACAAGGATATACACATAATTCTAATGAAAAAATTAATATGGAGCAGGCCTTCATAGCTTATACCTATGGTGGCGCCTTAGCAGATGGGGCAGGGGATATAAAAGGGAAAATGGCCCCGCATTTTTTAGCTGATTTTATCGTCTTAAATAAGAATCCTTTCCAATCTTCCTGGGAGGATTGGGATCAAATAAAAATAGAAAAGGTTTATATAGGTGGAAAATTAATCCTTTAAATACATTAAAAATGAGATGGATAAGCATTATAACGATTTTATTTTTCTCGTTAGGTTGTAATTCAGACCAAATGATTAATGCAGATCATGGTTACAGGCAACCCGCAGAATATGAGCCTACTAAAGCCGTATGGATGCAATGGCCAAGGAATACCCATAAGCTGGATGCTCCCATAGAAGAGGTACTTTTTCAAATGTTCAAAGAAATTACACCTTATGCGCATTTGAATTTGTTGATAACAGATACGGCACTCAAAAGGGAAATATTAATGAAAGGTAAAAAGTATAGTATAGATTCTTCCAGGATATCTTTCCTTTTATTCCCATATAATGAATTCTGGACGAGAGATATGGGGCCTAGATTCCTGATAAATAAACTGAAGAAAAAAGCTATGGCAGATTTTAGTTTCAATACCTGGAGTTATGCCGACGAAAATGATCCATTGGCTATTTTGGATGAGAAATTAGATGAAAAGATAGCGGCATCCTTGAAAATGACCATATATTCTTCCCCGCTGATTGCCGAGGGAGGCGACAATGAAATCAATAGCAAAGGGGTGCTCATGTTAACCGAAAGTGTGCAGTTTCTGAGAAATCCTCAGCTTACTAAAAAACAAATTGAAGAAGAATACAGGAAAATCTTAGGCGCGACTTCCTTTATTTGGTTTAAAAAAGGACTGAGAGACGACGATTTTACCTTACATGGTCCATTGGTCACTAAACAGGGAGATTCCCTTTTCACTTGTCTGACAACCAATGGGCATGTCGATGAATATGCCCGTTTTGTAAATGATTCCACTATCTTAATGGCCTTTGGCGATGTTCTTAGTGAAAATCTCATAGAAAAAGAGACGGCCACACGATTAGCTGAAAATCTTACTATTTTAAGAAGAAGCAGAAATGCCGATGGAAAACCATTTCGGATTATTTTTCTGCCTTTAGTTCTACCTCAAATTTCGGAAATGAAAAAGGGGGATGGTACTTATGAAATATTACAATCCATGACTTTCAAAAATGATATTAAATATGGATTTAGGGACAAGCCTGAAAAAATGATTGCCGCTGCAAGTTATCTGAATTTTGTGATTATTAACAAACTGGTTCTTGTGCCATTTTATGGCCTTGAAACAGATGAAACGGCAATGGTTGCCTTCAAAAAAGCATTTCCCGATAAGAAAATAGTCCCCATTAACCCTTTAGCCTTACATTGGGGCGGTGGTGGCATGCATTGTATTACTCAAAATGAACCCTTTTAAAAATGAATAACACAGAGATTAAACTCGCATTGATTCAGTCTGCCTGCGGCGTAGATATTCAGGAAAATGAGAACAGGACACTAAAGCAAATCGAAGAAGCTGCAGGGTTAGGAGCCAATATTGTTTGCTTACAGGAGTTATTTAACGCCATTTATTTTTGCCAATATGTAGATGTTAAAAGCTACGGGTACGCACAAAAATTTCCCAATGCCTCTACAGATAAGCTTCAGGAAGCGGCTAAGCGATTGGGTATTGTACTGGTTGTTCCCTTTTTTGAAGAAGCCTTACCTGGCGTGTATTTCAATACTGCGGTTGTTTACGACAGGGATGGAACTTATTTAGGGAAATATAGGAAAAACCATATCCCGGAAGGTCCTCAATATCTCGAAAAATATTATTTCACTCCTGGCGATTTGGGTTATCCCATTTTCAAGACCCAGTT
>CANMVX010000041.1 GCA_947501115.1 Haliscomenobacteraceae bacterium | reverse complement strand
TTTGTTTCAATTGACAAAAGAAGGGAAACTGGACTTCAGTAAAGTATATGACAAAGGAATAGGGGAGTGGGATAAAATGGCCATCAGATATGGTTATGCCGAGTTTTCACAGGACGAAAAGGGAAATCTGTTAAAAATATTACAGGAAACCAGAGATAAAGGTCTTCACTATTTAACAGATCAGGATGCCAGACCTATGGGCAGTGCTCATCCTCTAAATCACATGTGGGATAACGGAGCTTCTCCAATAGACGAATTAATAAGAATTTCTTCGGTACGGGAGAAGGCTTTACAATCGTTTGGTGAAAAAACCATTCCTAAGGAAGCACCTATGGCCTCTTTGGAAAATGTGCTGGTTCCTCTTTATTTGAGCCACAGATATCAGGTTGAAGCCGTGGCAAAAATGGTTGGAGGTGTATATTATTCTTATGCGGGTAATGGGGACGGTCAAGTGACTAATAAAATGATTGAAGACGAGGTCCAACGGAAGGCTTTTACTGCGCTTCTTAATACGCTTCAGCCAGCTTTCTTAAGCATTCCGGAAAGAATCATCCAACTCATTCCACCCCAACCACCTGGTTATGAAAGGGATAGAGAATTATTTAAAATCTATACTGGAAATACTTTCGATCCCTTGGCGGCAGCTGAAGCTTCAGCGGAACATACCCTGAAGTTTTTACTGGCTCCTGAACGTTTAGCTCGAATGGTTGAACAATCGGCGCGTAGCAATGCCGCAAGACTTTCTGTGAATGAGTTATTTTCAACGCTTTTAAATAAAGCCACGCAATGGAGTTCATTACCAGCTTTCGAACAAGAAGTTGGACGCATTGTCCATAAAAGAATGGTAAATCATTTGCTAAATATTGCAGGTGATAAAAATATCATGCAGCAGGTTTCTGCTATCGCTTTAGATGAAATCAGGAAATTGGAAACAAAATTACTGGCTAACTTGCCCTATTCTCCAGCACAGAGAGCGCACATCAATTACATTTTACAACGAATTAAAATTTTTAAAGAAAATCCAGCAGATTTTTCCATACCTCCTGCTCCTTCTTTGCCCGATGGAGCTCCTATTGGTTGCGAATGACATTGAAAAATGACATTTAATAATTGGTCAAAACCTGCTCTGAATTGGTTTGAAAAAAATCATTGGCGTCCGCAAGTGTTTCAGTCGGAGGCTTGGGAAGCTATATATAATGGTTATTCAGGATTACTTTCCGCCCCAACTGGGACGGGAAAGACTTATGCTTTGTTAGTTCCTTTTCTTCTGAAAGGATTGTCTGAGTGTAATAAAAATTCAGCAGAAGGCCTTCAACTTATCTGGATTACTCCCATCAGAGCGCTGGCAAAGGAAATTGAGTTGTCAGCTCAACGGGCGGTGGAAGGGCTCGGATTAAATTGGCAGATTGGTATTAGGACGGGCGATACGGCTCAGAATATTCGAAAGCAACAACTAAAAAGTTTTCCACAAATTCTTATTACCACCCCTGAAAGCCTGCATCTGCTGATAACCAATCCTTCGTATCCTCAAATTTTTAAACATTTGAAAGGTATCGTTGTAGATGAATGGCATGAAATGGTAGGCTCTAAACGGGGCGTTCAAATGCAACTTGCCCTGGCCTTGCTTTCGTCGCTGGCTCCAAAATTACAGGTATGGGGTATTTCAGCGACTATAGGCAATATTGACGAAGCTGCTGATGTGCTTCTTGGTACTTATACGGTTGCTGAGAAAAGAAAATGGATAAAGTCGGACATTGAAAAAAAAATAGTTGTCCACACTATTTTTCCTGAAAAAGTGGCTTCATATCCCTGGGCAGGCCATTTAGGCATTAAAATGGCCGATAAATTGATTCCGCTTATTTTATCCAGTAACAGTACGCTCATTTTTACAAATACACGGGCCCAATGCGAAATTTGGTACAGGCATTTATTAGAAATTATACCTTCGCTGGCAGGTCAACTGGCCATGCACCACGGCTCAATGAGCAGAGAAATTCGCGATTGGGTTGAAAATGCCCTCTATCAGGGTACTTTAAAAGCAGTGGTATGTACTTCAAGTCTTGATCTCGGTGTCGATTTTCGTCCCGTTGATACCATCATTCAGATTGGCAGCCCAAAGGGAATAGCTCGATTTTTACAGCGCGCCGGTAGAAGCGGTCATCAACCTGGTGGATTAAGTCAAATCTATTTTTTACCCACCCATGCTTTGGAAATGCTGGAAGCCGCTGCTTTAAGGGAAGCCGTTGCTGAAAATAAGGTGGAAGCAAGGATTCCTCCCATCCGATGTTTTGATGTGTTGGTCCAGTATTTGATTACCAGGGCATTAGGCGTTGGATTTAAACCAGATCTTCTTTTTGAAGAGATTAAACAGACTTATGCATTCGCTTCTCTTTCTCCGGAGGAATGGCAATGGGCTCTTTTATTTATTCGCTTTGGAGGAAATTCTTTGCAAGCTTATCCCGAATATGCTAAAGTGGAGGTTCAAGATGGTATCTGGCTTGTTACAGACCGATTAGTGGCAAAAAGACATAGATTGCAAATGGGTACTATTGTGAGCGATCCCGTTTTACAGGTGAAATATGTGAAGGGTGGCTTTTTAGGAACTATTGAAGAATGGTTTATTTCTTCCCTAAAACCTGGAGAGGTGTTTTGGTTCGCCGGTCAAGCCTTGTCTTTAGTTAGAATAAAGGATATGACGGTTCAGGTTAGAAAAAGTATAGAACAGAAAGGTAAAATTCCCAGCTGGCAGGGTGGACGCTTACCGCTTTCAAGCGAGCTTGGTACCTTCCTCAGAAATCAAATCTATGCCCTCCATAACCATGAAAATAGTCGCGTACCTGAAATTCGGGCTTTAAAACCTCTAATTAATATTCAAACACTGACTTCTGCTATTCCCCGGGAAAATGAATTTTTAATTGAATCTTTTGTCAGTAAAGAGGGGTATCATCTAACTTGCTATCCCTTTGAAGGTAGATTAGTTCACGAAGGCCTCGGTGCTTTAGTAGCCTGGAGATTGTCAAAAATCAAACCTCAATCTTTCTCTATTGCTATGAATGATTATGGCATTGAATGGCTTTCTGATACCCCCATTGATGTAGATGTTCATCTTTTAAGACAGCTTTTTTCCGTGGAACAATTATTTTCACACAGTAGGGAAAGCATACATTCTACCGCATTGGCTTCCCGACGATTTAGAGATATTGCAACTATTTCAGGGTTACTGTTCAAGGGCTATCCAGGTAATCATAAAAAAGATAGACACTTGCAAGCGTCAGGAACCTTGTTTTTTCAGGTTTTTCAAGACTATGAACCCGATAATCTTTTGTTAATTCAGGCTTATGAGGAAGCTCTTTTATTTCAAATGGAGGAACATAGGATGTTCGACGCTTTAAAACGGATAGAGAATCAGCAGATTTTATTAAAGGTATGCAACAAAGCAACCCCTTTTGCATTCCCTATTATGGTTGACAGATTAAGAGAGAAATTAAGCTCGGAAAAACTGGAAGACAGAATAAAGAAAATGACCTTACTCCTTGAAAAATAGAAATGATTAGCTTCGATTTATCTATTGCAAATACGATATTAACATTAGATGCGCGAAAAGTTATTTTTTGGAAAAAAAAGGCTGCATTGTTTATTGCCGATCTTCATCTGGGAAAAATTTCCCACTTCAGAAAATCAGGTATGGCTATCCCCGCAGCGGCGGCAACGATGAATCTCGATGTTTTAGAATCACTTTTTATCGATTATGAGCCCAAAAACTGTTATTTTCTTGGAGATCTTTTTCATAGTGCCACCAATGAAGAATGGTTCGATTTCCGACGTCTTTGTCTTAAATATAATCACATTCATTTTACCTTAATAACAGGCAATCACGATGCTAAATTGGTGAAGTATCTAAAAACCAGTGAAAATGATTGGTTGAATAGGTGTGATACCTTTGAATTATATCCATTTTTGCTTGCTCACGAACCTCTGGACTACCTACCCGATAATAGTTTAGTCGGGGAGCAAAAAAACCTTTTCAGACTATGTGGGCATTATCATCCAAAAGTTAAACTGGTAGGATTGGGTAAGCAGCAAATAAGTATGCCTTGCTTTCATTTTTCAGAAAATCAAGGCATCCTCCCTTCTTTTGGACAGTTTACGGGAGGATGCTTTATTAAAGTTAGGGAAGGTGACCAGGTGATTGGAGTAATGAATGACAAAATTTATCCCATTGGTCTTTCCGGGTAATCAGATATCTATAGAATCATAAACGACGACCCTTTCCCAGAGATGTTTACATTCATCGATAAAGGCTAAGTGAAGTGGGTCAATCTGGTAGGCATCCTGAGCTTCCGACGTATCAAAAAATATACATAATGAAATATCGTAGGAACTGTCTATGACCGGACGATCTGTAACAGCTGGAATACCTATATGAAAGCCGGTAATATCAGCAATGGCACGTAATTTTTCTAGTCCAGCGACTAATTTTGCCTGATCTTCCTGGTTTTTAGCATTTTTAAGCCAAAAAAATACGTGGTGGATAAAAGATTGGTGTCGTGACATGATAAATAGATTTTAGTTGTTCATTCAAAAGTAAACAATTGTTTTTAAAAATGAAATTTCATTCACTTAATGCAAAAAAACAGGTCTTATTTCAAGGATTAAACGCCTAAATTCTTATCTTTCATAAGCTAAAATCCTAAATGAATAATTATGAATGTACTTTCCACCTTAGACTGGTTAATAATACTGGGTTATTTTACTTTGATACTAGGTATTGCCTGGTTAGTAATAAAAAATAAAAAAGATACCTCTGACGACTATTTCCTTGCCGGCCGAAATTTAGGTTGGTTTATCGTTGGTGCTTCCATTTTTGCCTCGAACATTGGTTCTGAACATATTGTAGGGTTGGCCGGTTCAGGAGCTACCGATGGTGTCGCTATGGCACATTATGAATTACATGCCTGGTGTCTTTTGGTTTTGGGATGGGTTTTAGCTCCATTTTATATGAGATCGAAGGTTTTTACCATGCCTGAATTTTTAGAAAGACGTTTTTCACCCGTCTCACGATATGTTCTGTCCATTATCTCATTGGTTGCTTATGTGCTGACAAAAGTAGCCGTTGGTATTTTTGCCGGAGGTATTGTCTTTGGCGTCTTACTTCCCGAAGTAAATTTTATGGGTTTGAATAGCTTTTGGATTGGTTCTATTCTGGTTATTGTGCTGACCGGTCTTTATACCATTGTTGGCGGATTAAGAGCTGTGGCCTATACGGAGGCCATTCAAACGGTCATATTAATCATTGGCTCCCTCTTAGTGACTGTTTATGGACTGGATGCTTTAGGTGGTTGGGGAGAATTAAAAAAAATAGCTGGTTCTGAGATGTTTAATTTGTGGAAACCTCTGGTTCCTGATGGTTTGACGGGAACTTGGGCACCGGTAAAAACAGAAACGCATTTGGCTTGGTATTTTAATAGTAATTATCCATGGCTAAGTATGTTGTTTTGTGCTCCTATCATTGGATTATGGTATTGGTGTACAGATCAATATATAGTTCAACGAATGTTAGGTGCCGCTAGTTTGACAGAAGCCAGGCGGGGAACTATCGCTGCTGCTTTCCTTAAGCTTTTGCCTGTTTTTATTTTCATTATTCCTGGTATTATCAGTTTTGCATTGGCTGCCAGTGGTAAAATGCCTGTTATTGGGCAGGCTTTATTAGATGAAAACGGGGTCTTGGTAAAAGCAAATGCCCAACAAGCTTTTCCTTTACTGGTCGCTCATATTTTGCCTTCTGGCATTAGGGGGATAGTGGTTGCCGGCTTGTTAGCCGCATTAATGAGTTCCCTGGCAGGGGTTTTTAATGCCTCTTCCACTTTATTTACCATGGATTTATATTCAAAATTTAAACCAGATGCTTCTGAAAAATCCTTAGTGAGGGTCGGACAAATAGCTACCGCAGTAATGGTAGTTATTGGGTTATTATGGATTCCTGTCATTCAAGGTAGTAGAGGACTTTATGATTATCTGCAAAGTGTTCAGGGGTATCTGGCTCCGCCTATTTTTGTGGTCTTCTTTTTTGGCATTTTTAATAAAAGAATGAATGCTCAAGGGGCACTTTCAGCTCTTATTGTAGGATTTATTATGGGACTATTTCGTTTAGCTGTCGATACGCCAGTCATGTTATATGAAGGTTTTTCCTACACTTCCGGCTCTTTTTTATGGATCGTTAATAATTTTTTCTTTCAATATTATAGTTTGCTTATTTTAATCGTCAGTGGGTTAGTTATGGTTGTTGTAAGTTATGCCACACCTGCGCCAGATTATGCTTCCTTCGCTGGATTAACCATGGATACCGTTAACGAAGAACAAGAACAGGAAACGCGTTCCAGTTATAATAAAATGGATATTTTCGCCACTTTGTTGGTTCTGGCACTTATTTTAGGGGCATATTTATATTTTAATGGCTGATTTTGATTATCCATTGCATTTTAAACCATTAAAAAAACAAAAATGAATCAATATATCTGGACATTATGCTGCATTTCAATCTTAATGAATTGGGGATGTCAGTCAAACACAAACAAGGAAAATACCATGAGTAAACTTTCGGTCAGTTCAACATCCTTTGGCAATACGCCTGAGGGAGAAGCACAACTCTTTACATTAAAAAATACAAACGGTTTAGAGGTAGATATCTCTACATTTGGTGGTACCATTACCAGATGGTCAGCGCCTGATAAAGACGGAAATTTTGATGACGTAATTTTAGGCTTTAATGATTTGTCATCCTATCAGGGGACACATCCTTACTTCGGATCTTTAGTCGGCCGTTATGCTAATAGAATCGCTTTGGGGAAATTTACCCTGGAAGGTAAATCCTATTCTTTAGCCATTAATAATCCACCTAATGCTTTACACGGAGGCCCGTTAGGGTTCCATAAAAAATTATGGAGTGCTAAAACGTTGGAAGAAAAGAATGCCGTAGGGGTTGTCTTAACACTCAATAGCCCTGATATGGAGGAAGGTTATCCAGGAAATTTACAAGTGGAGGTCACTTACAGGTTGAATGATAAAAATGAACTTTCCATCGATTATAAAGCGACCACAGATAAAACAACCGTAGTCAATCTTACAAATCACGCCTATTTTAATCTGAAAGGCGAGGGGAATGGCGATATTTTAGATCATCAGTTAAAAATATTTGCCAATCAATTCACCCCGGTGGATAGCACTTTAATTCCATTGGAAAATCATGCGGAGGTTGCTAATACTCCTTTTGATTTTAGAGAATGGCATCTTATCGGCGAAAGGGTCAATTCTGAATTTGATCAAATAATAAGAGGAAAGGGCTATGATCATAATTTTGTATTAAATAAGAATGGCGATGAACTTTCCGTTGCCGCTCAGGTTTGGGAAGCTTCAAGTGGTCGTCTGTTGGAAGTGAAAACTACACAACCTGGTATGCAATTTTATTGTGGAAATTTTCTGGATGGTAGTTTAACAGGTAAAAAAGGGAATAAATACGCTTTTAGAAATGGATTTTGTCTTGAAACCCAACACTTTCCTGATTCACCAAATCATCCAGCTTTCCCTACAACGGTGTTAAAGCCAGGAGAAACATTTCAAAGTAAAACCATCTATTCTTTACAAGTCAGCAATGTAAAACCATGAAAAACAGGAGAGAATTTTTAAAGCAATCCGCTGCAATCGCTGGTTTTGCCTGGTTAAATCCATTGATTGGTCATTTTTCATTAGCTGGAAATATGACGATGATTAGAGGGAATGTTGGCTATTATACCGAAAGAGGAGGTACCATTGGCTGTTATCTGACGAAAGACCAGTCTGTGGTAATTGATACCCAGTTTCCTGAACAAGGTGCTAATATGTTGGCGGAAATACGTAAAGTGAATGCCAATAAAATAAATTTGCTAATTAATACCCATCATCACGGGGATCATACTGCCGGAAATATTATTTTTAAGGATGTGGTTGACAAGGTGGTCTCGCATGAAAATTGTCGGATTAATTTAGAAAAAACGGCACTTGCTCAAAATGCCTTAGATAAAAATCTGCTCGCCGACACGGTGGTCATAGATAAGGCGTCATTTAAACTAGCTAAGGAGTCAGTCGAATGCCGTTATTTTGGCAGGGGGCATACCAATGGGGATATTGTGGTGCATTTTGAAAATGCAAACATTGCTCACTTGGGTGATTTGGTTTTCAACCGTAGATTTCCATTTATTGATGTTCCCGGAGGTGCTTCCATAGATCAATGGATAGAAACACTTGAAAAAATTGTAAAGTACTATGATAAAGATACCATCTTTATTTGTGGTCATGCAAATGAAAAATATCCGGTTCAAATCAATAAATCTGATATTAGAGCGATGCAAAATTATTTGGATAAATTACGCATTTATATAAAGCAGCAAGTTAAGGATGGCTTAACTGAAGAAGCGGTAATTGCTAAAACAACTATCATACCAGGTGCCGAAGAATGGACTGGTGATGGTGTTGTGCGATCTATCAAAGCAGGATTTGCAGAGTATAAAACGATGTAAAGTGGAAGGTGTTTTGATATAATGTCAAAACACCTTTCTTTATTTAATTCTTCAAAAAAGATATTAATTCGTCTAGTGAATAACTTTTCTGTTCGCCCGTCTCAAGATTTTTCAACATAAACTGATTATTTTCCATTTCCGTTTCTCCAGCTATGGCGATGAAAGGAATATTATTATCGGACGCGTATTTAATTTGTTTTTTAAGTTTCGTCGGATCGGGATATATGTCGGAACAAATGCCATTTTCTCTAACCTTTGCAAGTGCTGTAAAGGCATAAAGATGGGAAGGTTCGTCAAAAGCGACAAAAAGAACCTTAATGCGTTCTGAAAATTGGGTTGGGAACAGTTGTAAAGTTTCCATTACATCATAAATTCTCTCTGCACCAAAGGAAATACCAACGCCGGGCATATTCGGCAAGCCAAATATTTCTGTTAGATTGGCATATCTTCCTCCGCCACCAATACTTCCCATTTCGACTGTTGTCGCTTTTACTTCAAAAATACAACCTGTATAATACCCAAGTCCTCTGGCTAAAAGGGGAGAGAAAATGATTTTATTTGTCGGATTAAAAGCGGACAAATAGCGCCAGAAGGTATCCAGTTCATTGATACCAAGTTGACCTGTTTCACTTTTCTCAAGTAAGTTTCTATAAAATTCAAGGTCGTTATTACCGAGAACATCAATTAATTTTCCTGCAATTTCCTCTGAAATTCCTCTCTGAATCATCTCCTTAGCTACACCATCCGGGCCAATTTTGTCCCATTTATCGATAGCCATGGTCATGGCTGTAAAATGACTTGAAATACCAAATACCTCCGCAATACCGCTCAGAATTTTCCGATTATTAACTTCTATACAAACGGGAATACCTAATTTGGCAAAAACAAGATCAAATATTTGGGCCAATTCCGCTTCATACATCAAGGAAGGGGAGCCAACAATATCAGCATCACACTGATAAAATTCCTGGTATCTGCCTTTCTGAGGGCGATCGGCGCGCCAAACAGGCTGTATTTGAAATCGTTTGAACGGAAAATGTAGTTCATTTTGATGCATAACCACAAAACGGGCAAATGGTACCGTGAGGTCATAGCGCAATCCTCGTTTTGCCGGTCCGCTTTCCTCCCCACTCACATTGGTCAAAACCTTAAAAAGTAGTTTGTCACCTTCTTCACCGTACTTTCCTGTGAGCGTCGATAAATTTTCAAGGGTAGGAGTTTCAATCGGTTGGTAGCCAAAACGAATAAAAACTTCTCTTATAATAGAAAAAAGATAATTACGCTTTTGAACTTCTTTAGGTCCAAAATCACGCGTACCTTTTGGGATACTCGGTTTCATAATAAAAATTTATCTGGCAGAGGTAAATTGACGTAAGAATCGAACGTCATTTTCAAAAAGTAATCTTATGTCCTGAATACCATATAGCATCATTGCCTGACGCTCAATACCCATTCCAAAAGCAAAACCTGAGTATTCTTCCGGATCAATGCCACAGTTGATTAAAACCTGAGGGTCAACCATGCCACAACCCATAATCTCTACCCAACCTGTGTATTTACAAACATTACATCCTTTACTGTCGCAAATAAAGCAAGAGACATCCATTTCAGCACTGGGTTCAGTAAAGGGGAAGTAGGAAGGTCTGAGTCTAATTTTTGTATGAGGACCGTACATTTCTTTGGAAAAATGTAGTAACGTCTGTTTTAAATCGGCAAATGATACTTTTTTATCAATATATAATCCTTCTACCTGGTGAAACTGGCAATGGGACCGTGCAGAAATAGTTTCGTTTCTATATACTCTACCCGGTGCAATGATTCTGATTGGAGGCTTTTGAGACATCATTATTCTTGCCTGTACGGAAGAGGTATGCGTTCTCAATAACATATTGGAATTATCTCTGAGATAATAGGTATCCTGCATATCTCTGGCAGGGTGATCTGCTGGCGTATTCATGGCAGAAAAATTATGCCAGTCGTCCTCAATTTCCCGCTCTTCCGCAACCACAAATCCCATTCTATCGAAAATTTTTATGATGCGGTTCATAGTAATTGACACAGGGTGTCGTGATCCTATGTCAACGGGTTCACCTGGTGCAGTTAAATCCAGATGTAAAGAGTTACCCGATGCATTCGACGCATCAAAAATTTCTTTCTGGCTTTGAAAAACCGTCTCTGCCAGGTCTTTTACTTCATTCAAAAGTTGTCCAAACTCCTTTTTCCTTTCATTCGGTACATTACGAATTTCACCCATTAAAGGTTTGAGTATATTCTTTGTACCGATAAATCGAATACGGAATATTTCCAATGCCTCACTGTCGGTGGGTTTCCAGGAGCTTATTTCTTCCTTGAGAGCGGTAAGATTATCGAATACGTTCAGAGACATAATTTTTTGAATTGAATGTAAAGGTAGGATTTCCATTTCAAAATGGGAAGTATTTTTTAGGATTCCTATAAATGTATATCTTTAGTCCCATAATTTATGATGTTGAAAAATACGCCTTTTGTTGTAGGTTTTATTGCTTTCTTCCATGTAATAGGGATGATCTTTTCCCCCTTTTTACAGTCTTTTTCCTTATTACTCCTGGGTGGTATAGCTTTATATTACTTTTTTGTGGTAACAAAGGACAAAAAGGCCTTTTGGAATACCTACCAACGGACATTGGATTATTGGGTTTTCGGGTTCATTTTTTTAGAAGTGGTCTTAGGTATTTTTGTCGCCCTTGACTGGGAATATATGTTGGAAAGAATCAGATTAAGAGTACCATTTATTGGCTTACCCTTTGCTTTCTTTTTACTTCCTTCCTTATCTCTTATTTGGTATAGAAACTGGTGGTTGGCTATTATTTTAGTCATAGATATAGTGGCGGTAGGGGTTATAGTGTATTATTTTAACCATCAACAAGATATTCAACTTCTATTAGAACAAGGAAAGGCCATCCCTACACCGGCAAATCATATTCGATATGCCCTACTGCAGGTAGTTGCTTTTTGTGCATCGGTTTATTGGGGTTGGTTGCATAGAGGGTATTCAAACCAACCGCGTATCAACGGTTTTTTCAAGGTTTCATCCATTTTCCTTTTTGTTTTCATCCATTTTTTAGCGGTTAGAAGCGGTTTATTCTCTTTGTATCTGATTATCGTTTCAATGGGTGTTCCCTATTTGTTTAAGAAAAGGGCTTATGCGACATTGATGTTATTTTTAGCTGGCGTTATCATTTTACCTTTTATGGGGATGAAGTTAATACCAAGTTTAAAAAAGAAAATTGAATATGTATATTACGATGTAGATATGTTCTTAAAAGGTGAGGCGACGGACCAATTATCCGATGCGTCAAGACTCATTTCATGGAAATTAGGATTGGAACTGTTTGTGGATAATCCTACGTTTGGTGTGGGAGCGGGAAATATCAGGATTAAGATGAATGAACTTTATAAAAGAGATTATCCAGCATTTGAAAAGAAATTAACGCCTCATAATCAGTTTATTATGGTTCTGGCTAGTTCTGGCGTAGTTGGTTTGATTCTTTTTTGTGTAGGATTTTTTCTTCCCTTATTTTATGGCAAAAATTACCAGGATCCATTCATTTTGGCTCTATATTTATCCTTTTTCGCCTCTTTTTGGGTTGAAGCTACTTTTGAAAATGCAATGGGCGTCGCTATTTTTCTATTTTTCACCTTATTTCACCTGAAACACAAAAAGGTAAGCTGATAATCAACTTTTTTAGTCCTTGACTGTATTTCCTTAAACAATCAATGATGATGAATAAATTCAAATTTCTGTTATTCTTTGCTTGCAGTGGTGGTGTTTTATTTCTGCTTTTATCCAATTCAAGTGGCGCAGGAAATGCACAGGGTGCCGATAGAACAGGTTCACCTTTAGGTATTGGAACTTGCGGCTCTTGTCACAGTGGCGGTAACTATTTACCCGTTTTAAATGTATTCATAGTTGAGGGAGATCAGCAGGTAACCCGCTATATCCCTGGAAAACAATACCAAATAAAGGTGACCTTAGAGGGAAAAAATAATCCTCGTGAATACGGTTTTCAATTAACAGCCTTAGCAGGTGCAAACAATCAAACAGCAGGTATTTTCGGACAGGCTCCCAGCGGATTCAGACAGATATTACTTGACAACAGGCGATATATTGAGCAATCAACACCAAGTGTTGCCAACAGTTTTGTCATCCCATGGACGGCACCGGTTTCTGGTTCAGGTCCCGTTCGTTTTTATGCCGCGGGATTAATTACAAACAATAGCAATGGTACCGGTGGTGATTCTCCCGTGCACCTGACCTCGCCCGTTATCCTTAGTGAATCTATTTCATCTTTTATTTCAAGTATTCCCGAACTGAAGGGGGAGGTTAAGATTTTTCCAAATCCTATTTCCTCCTTGCTTCAAATTCAGGCAAGTGCCTTACCTGTTGGTAAATTAAACTTTCAAGTGTTAGATGTTTTTGGCAGAATATGTTGGGAAATGGAAAATCATACTGTGGAGGCAAATTTGACGTTAAATGTTCCAGCGAGTAATTGGTTTCCAGGTGTTTATTATTTGAAAATAACAGATAATAAGGCCATTAAAACCATTTCATTTGTAAAAAATTAATAATTTATGGCCGATTTCAAGACTTTTCCCCATTGGGATACTATCACTGAGGAGTTCATTAATGGGCAACGCAAGGTAGAAGATGTCAATCAATATGAACTTCTCATCGATTTAATAGCTTTTCATGAAAGATGTTATTATGTCTATCATGACGCACTCATTTCCGATCTGAAGTTTGACCAGCTTTTTAAATTATTGAAAGTTTTTGAGCAGTCTCATCCGGAAAGATTATTAGAACATAGTCCGACACAACGAGTAGGTAGCGATTTATCGGAGGAGGCGCCTTCTGTGGAACATCTGAGTCCCATGCTTTCGCTTGAAAATTCCTATAATGCGGAAGATTTATTAGAATGGGATCAACAAATTAAACGTTTATTGCAGTTACCCGCAAACATGGCTATTGAATATGCTATTGAGCCTAAGTTTGATGGGGGAAGTATTGCCCTTGTGTATGAAAATGACTTGCTGGTCAGAGCGGCAACCAGGGGAAATGGTGTTTTAGGAGAGGAAATTACTGCCAATGCCAAGGCTATTCGTTCTATCCCCATGTCCGCAAAATTTAGTGACTTAGGTATTCTAAAGGCAGAATTAAGAGGGGAAGTTTTAATTAGAAAAGATGTTTTTACCAGCTTAAATGAAAAAAGAAAAGAGGAAAATATAGCTTTTTTCAATGAAACGGGAAAAGAGAATAAAATACCTTTATTTGCTAATGCCAGGAATACTGCCACTGGTGGATTGAGGATGAAAGACCCTAAAGAGGTAGCTAAAAGGGGAATGGAAGCATTTATCTATACTTTTGGGTATGCCGTTGATGCGAATAACGAAAATGTTTTAGCTAAATTTACTTCTCATCATGAAAGTATGGATATTCTGTCCAATCTTGGATTTAAAGTCCCCAGTGCAGAAAGAGAGGTTTGTAAAAATATAGAGGAAGTCATTAAGAAATGCGAAAACTGGCAAATTCAACGCGATTCTTATCCTTATGAAATTGATGGCATTGTAGTGAAAGTTGATGCCAGAGATTTACAGGAAAGAGCTGGATTTACTGCACATCACCCCCGATGGGCCATTGCCTTTAAATTCAAAGCGCAACAAGCGCAAAGCGTATTATTAGATGTGGAGTATCAGGTGGGCAAAATTGGAACCATAACACCCGTTGCTAAAATTAAACCTACAGAACTCGCGGGTGTAACCATTCGCTCCATTTCACTCCACAATGAGGATTTTATCACTTCAAAAGATTTGAGGATTGGCGATGCTATTCTTATTGAACGTGCCGGCGATGTCATTCCCTATATCTCAAAAAGTTTTCCAGAGCTAAGAGACGGCTCTGAAAAAATAATCCAATTTCCTGTTCACTGTCCGGTAAATCAGACGGAAACCCTTGTACCTTTGGTTAGGGAACAGGGTGAATCAGCCTGGCGATGCCCCCAATGTGTTTGTGGGGCTCAAAATTTACAGAGAATTATTTTTCATGTGTCCAAAGAAGCCATGGATATTGATGGTCTTGGCGCGTCTATTGTAGAAAGATTTTTTGATTTAGGATTTATTAAATCGTTACCTGATATTTATAATTTACCTTACGAGAAGTTGATTCAGTTGGATAATTTTAAGGAAAAATCAATTAATAACCTTAAAAACGCGATCGATAAGGCTAAAACTAATCCAATTCATCGATTTTTATATAGCTTAGGCATCCATCATTTAGGTAAAAAAGCCTCCAGACTATTAGCTTATGAAATAGATAATGTACTGGAATTGGCCTCCTGGAATAAGGAGCGCTTTCTTCAAATAAAAGACATTGGACCTGTTGTCGCGGATAATGTGATTGCGTTTTTTCAGGATCAGGTGAATATTGCTCTGTTGGAAAAACTGGAAGAACTGGGTGTTAATCTGAAGGCCACCGTTGAGGATAGACCAAAGGAGGTTAGTGCAGACAGTCCGTTTAATGGAAAAACCATCTTGTTTACCGGAACACTGATGGTGATGGGAAGAAAGGAAGCGCAGGAAAAGGCAGAAATGGCGGGAGCGAAAAATATAAGTGCCGTAAGTAGTAATCTGGATTTTCTTGTGGTGGGCGAAAAAGCAGGTTCGAAGCGCAAGAAAGCAGAGGAAATTCCATCCATAACCATTTTGACGGAAAATGAATTCATAGCCTTGCTAAACAGTGATACTTCACCATAGTTTACCCTAGAAAAATTTAATTTATTGCATAAATCGGTCAAGATAAGGTGTCATTACGGTGGCAATAACGGCAGTGGCCATGTTTTTTGCATCGGCACCTACCATTCCTTTTTGAATAAAATGATCTTCTATTCGGATAAAAGATTGAAAATAGGCAATTTTCAAGGCGGTCAGCATTCTCACATTAATTGGATCTTTTTTACCCCATAGCTCCAGTTTTTCCCAGACCTGTGCCTCCCATTGTAAAGCATTTTTAGACGATGCGGCGTCGAGTGCCTGTGAACTATTATACAAAAAAGCTCTTTCTTCTGCAGCCTGGAATAATTCCTGTTGATCGGGTAGTTTCCCACCTAAATAGACCATTATGTTATTTAATAAACGGAAATCCTGCCAATCCATAGCATAGTCACATCCGCTGATAGCTGGATTTTTTACTTTAGCATCATTGAATCTATTTACAGCAGCCTGGGTTTCTTTTCTGTGCGCATTAAATAACCAGCAAGGTGTGGGTATGGTATTATCGGGCGTACTGTGAATATAAAAAAGGTGTAGTATCAGCTGTTCAATATTTGGATAAGAATAAACCGCCTTAAAGTCAAAAAAAGGCATGTTGGGTGGCGATTTTGATAGTCCGGAAAATGCACCTTTGATGGCTGCATTCATTTTTAAATCAACCTCTTTTCCTGCTCCATTTTTTAAAAAAGTCAAATACGCGGAATATGCTTTTGCCAGGGGGTCTGAAAATTTATTGATAGCAACAAAAGGATCACTTATTTCTGGCAACCTGTCTATTATAGAAGATAATTTGTCCAAATCAACCGATGCATCTGTTTTTACCTCATTTTTTGAGGTAAAAGACTTCATTTCCGGGAGATTTTTCAAGGCATTTTCAAAAGAAACCCGGGTGGCATCATTGTAATATCCCGATAAAACACCTGGATAGTAGTTTTCGCTTTTCAATACTTTCTGTAAAGATAAAACGGAGGTTCTTTTGAGGGTAGAGAGAATATTTGGGGTAGCTCCTATTTTAGCATCCATAGTTTTTGGAGGCCAAAAAGAAGTTGCCTCCTCCGTTATTACAGAAGGTGCGTCACCTTTTACACTCAATGCACTTATTGTATTTTGTTTAACATTGGAAAGCACCTGGTTCGATTCAAATGCGCCAATGGGAAAAGTAGCCATTTCATTCAGTTCCCGGGCAAAGGCATCAGAAAAGCCCTTGCTTTTTAAAAGCTCCAATTCTTTTCTGGCTTCTTCCAGCGTTCGGAATGGACCCGCTACTATTTTTAATACCTCTGTTTGGGGAAAGGCAAATAAAGAGGGAACGGCTTCAAATTTAGACCAATTTACCTGCTTGTTCTTTTCAATAGAGCCCAGTTGAACATAATATTTTGCGGAGCCTTTGCTCACATCTTTACTGCCGAGATCAGCCTTAGTGAATCCAAGTCTTTTGATATTTGCCAGGGCTTCTTCTGCCTTTTCCCTGGTTTCAAATCCTAATAGAAAAACATCGGCACGGGTTGCGTCCGTTTTTTTTGCATGTAAAAAGCCTAAATGAGAAATTTTACTAAAATCATTGTAGGTAGGGTTTGAAAAATTTCCTAAATGCACATACAACTGAAAATTTTGCTGAGCAAAATTTACATTCGTAAAAATAAAGAGACATAAAACGGCTGAAAATATTTTATTCATGATAATGGGGGCTAATCGCAGGAAAGTTTGAACATTTAGTTCAGTGAAAATTGCATTAACTTTTCCGCAGTATGATAAAACATTAACTCTGACACAAATGGATGCATGTAATCTGCTAAGGGCATATTGGCAATGATTTCCATTACTTCAAACTCCGATTGAGCTTCAACGACCACCCATAAAACCGACCGATCCAATGATAGTGCATAAGAGCGAATTTTGCCAACGGCCAATAATTCGTCGATATGCAAGCGCTGACTTGGTATTAAAGCGATGAAATCATCATCAAATTCCTCTGGCAATTCAAATTCTACCATAAAAGGCTTCTTCATCGAGTATGGATTTAACCTTTAATTCTTGATTAACGAATAATTATTTAAATTTAGTTGATTTTTTTCAATTAATTTATTTTTATAAACTAATCGATGTAAAAACCCATCTTTCCCATTTGGTAATCTCTCATCGCTTCCATAATTTCTGTTTGAGAATTCATAACAAACGGACCGTATTGAGCTAAGGGTTCTTCAATGGGTTCACCGCATAAAACAAGTATTTCGGTGTCTGCAAGGCCTTCAATGCCTATACCTTCTCCTTGGTTAGTTAAGTAAATCATTTTTCCAGCCGGGTAATCAAAATTATCATTCAATATTATTTTACCTGATAAAATATAAATGCAGGCATTGAAATTTTCGGGTATTGGGATGTAAGTTTTCCCACCAGATAAAATGCTTGTCTGTATAATAATCATAGGGCTAAAAGTATCAACGATTCCTTTTTGCCCATTCCAGTTACCACTTACCAGACGATGTGTTACCTTGTTTTCCGCAATGATTGGGATGTCATTTTTTCTAATCTCCTGATACTTAGGTTGTGTCATTTTATTTTGGGCAGGTAAATTTACCCAAAGCTGAATACCTTCAATAGTCCCCCCATTTTCTATAAAGAAATCACTTGCCCGCTCACTATGAATAATGCCGCGACCCGCTGTCATCCATTGAATATCACCCGCTTCCAAAATACCTTCATTCCCTAAGCTATCTTTATGTCTTATGCCACCCTGGTAAAGGAAGGTCACCGGCTCGAATCCTCTGTGAGGGTGTGGACCGAGATCAATGGGGTCAAATCCGGGTTCAACTTTTATAGGCCCAAAATGATGAAGCAATAAAAAAGGACTGATCTGGGGTACTTTTTGCGTAGGTAAAGGTTGTTTTACCTGAAAAGAACCCATGTCAATAATACTACTTTCCAAGATATGAGATACAGACCTATAATTCATTGTTTATTTTGATACACTAACAAGTTAATTTTATTTTCGGTTTATACCTATATTAATTTTGTAGTTATGCCCTTTGTTTTTGTTAAATTCCCTCTATATTGTTCATCAAAATGTACAGGATGAAAAAAAAGATTGCTTTGGACATGGATGAGGTGATTGTAAATATTTATGACCGTTTTATTTCTCTCTATGTGGAACAGTATAACGTTGTTCCAAATCCGGAGGACTATGTGGGCAGAAAGTTTTACAATGTCAAAGGGGCAGAAAATTTCAGAAACTATCTTTTTGAACCAGGATTTTTTTTGGATTTACCCATTTTTGAGGGTGCTGCCGAGGTAGTGGAGTGGTTAAACACTCATTTTGATTTATTCATAGTGACGGCAGCCCAGGAATTTCCACATTCCTTAATTGATAAATATCATTGGTTACAAAAACATTTACCCTTCATTTCATGGAAGCAATTTGTATTTTGTGGTGATAAATCTATTATCAAAGCAGATTATATGATTGATGATCATGTCCACAATCTGAAAACTTTCGACGGGCTTGGATTATTATTTTCAGCATCACATAATATCAATGAAAATGGATATATTAGATTGAATAATTGGAATGAGGTGAAGTTGTTTTTTGAAAAGGAATTAGAAAATGAGCCTGTGAGGTAAATTAAATAGAAAAAATGAAGTGCATTGGGTTTGATTTAGGCAGTTCTTCCATTAAAGCTGCCATCATTGATACGGAATCAGGGGTATTGTTGGGTACTTGCCAATATCCTGATTCGGAAATGGCGATTGATTCTCCAGAACCTGGATTTGCTGAACAAGACCCAAAAGTATGGTGGGAAAATTGTCAGAAAGTTTCCCGAAAATTATTGGCTCAAACGGGTATTGATTCAAGTGAAATAAAGGGTATTGGTATTGCTTATCAAATGCATGGCCTGGTTTGTTTGGATGGCGAGGGGGGAGTTTTGAGACCTTCTATCATTTGGTGTGATTCGAGAGCGGTCTCTCAAGGGGAACTAGCTTTTAATGCTTTAGGATCGGACTATTGCCTGTCTCATTTATTAAATTCCCCGGGCAATTTCACAGCATCAAAATTAAGATGGGTGCAGGAAAATGAGCCTGAAATTTTTGCGAAAATTAAAACTGTTTTCTTACCAGGAGATTATCTGGCCTGGTGTATGACTGGTGAAAAAAATACCACCATCACTGGATTATCAGAGGGTGTTTTTTGGGATTTTAAAAATAAAGAAATTTCAATTGAACTGTTGGAGCACTGGCAAATACCAGCTACGTTACTTCCGCCAATTACCAATGTTTTTGGGGAACAAGGTTTTCTGTCGGAAAAAGCTGCTAATTTATTGGGACTCCCGGAAGGAATTCCAGTGGCCTATAGAGCTGGAGATCAACCAAATAATGCATTGTCTCTTGGTGTTTTAGAACCTGGTGAAATTGCGGCAACAGGTGGAACTTCTGGCGTGGTATATGCCGTGGCCAATGAAATTATACCTGACAGCGAGTCGAGGGTTAACTCTTTTGCCCATGTGAATTACACAATAAATGATCCTAAAATTGGGGTGTTACTTTGTATCAATGGAACGGGAATATTATATAGCTGGCTGAAAAACCAATGGGGAAAGGGGCTTTTGTCTTATGCGGAAATGGAGAAGGTAGCTGCCGGAATCCCTGAAGGTTCTGATGGATTAACCATTATTCCCTTTGGAAATGGGGCAGAAAGAATTTTAAAAAATAAACAATTAGGAGCCTCTATTTCAGGGCTGGATTTTAATAGACACACATCGGATCATTTTATCCGCGCTGCCCTGGAAGGCATTGCTTTCTCCTTTCAATATGGTATGTCTATTTTAAATGAAATGGGCATTCAGGCAAATCGAATAAAAGTGGGGAATGATAACTTGTTCCAATCTGCTATTTTTTCTCAAACGCTTTCTAATATTTCTTCCTGCTCCATTGAAATAGTTAAAACAAATGGTGCCGAGGGAGCTGCAAGAGGCGCTGCCTTTGGTTGTGGATTTTATACATCATTGGCAGAAGCAGTCGGACAAACAGAATCAATCCATACTTTTCATCCAGAACCTGTTTCTGATGCTTTATCCGCAGCGGCATTAAAATGGAGACAAACACTTAAAAACAACCTACAATGAGTTCAAAAAATGTATTGACGGGTGCTAAAACCTTTTTTCCGGAAGTTGAATTTGTACCTTTTGAAGGTAAAGATTCAGATAATCCTTTCGCATTTAAATATTATAATCCAGAACAGCTTATCTCTGGAAAATCAATGGCTGATCATTTTCGATTTGCGATAGCTTACTGGCATTCCTTTTGTGGAAATGGTGCTGACCCGTTTGGTATGCCAACCAGGAATATGCCTTGGTTGAATGCCAGTAATCCAATGGATAGGGCAAAGGATAAAATGGATGCTGCTTTCGAATTTATAACAAAGATTCAGGCACCCTACTTTTGTTTTCACGATTTTGATTTGATTGAAGAGGGTCATTCTTTGGTGGAATCTGAGAAAAGATTACAGTTTATCGGAGATTATGCCAAAGAGAAAATGGCTGCCTCCGGGGTTAAAGTTCTTTGGGGAACAGCTAATCTTTTTAGCCATCCAAGATATATGAATGGTGCATCAACAAATCCCGATTTTTCCGTCGTTGCTTATGCCGCCGCTCAGGTTAAACATGCCTTAGATATTTCTATTCAGCTCGGTGCTGAAAACTATGTTTTCTGGGGTGGAAGAGAGGGATATTTGTCCTTGCTAAATACAGATATGAAAAGAGAGGTAGCGCATTTGGCTACTTTCCTTCATGCAGCTAAAGATTATGCAAGAAGTCAAGGCTTTAAAGGACATTTCTTCATCGAGCCAAAACCAGCAGAACCTACTAAACATCAATATGATTATGATTCCGCTACCGTAATAGGTTTCTTGAAGGCAAATGGGCTTGAGAATGATTTTAAATTGAATATTGAGGTGAATCATGCGACCCTTGCTCTGCATACTTTTCAGCATGAATTAACGGTTGCCGCAGCCGATAATATGATTGGTAGCATCGATGCCAATAGAGGTGATTATCAAAATGGTTGGGATACCGACCAGTTTCCCAATAATTTGGGTGAGTTGACGGAAGCTATGCTCGTTATTCTTCAAGCGGGTGGATTTCAAGGTGGGGGCGTCAATTTTGATGCCAAAATAAGAAGAAATTCTACAGATAATACAGACTTGTTCCTGGCACATATTGGAGGCATGGATACTTTCGCGCGTGCGCTCATTGCTGCGGACAAAATAATCAATAAATCTGCCTACGTTTCGCTTAGAAATGAAAGATATGCTTCATTTGATTCTGGTGATGGCGCCCTTTTTGAAAAGGGAAAATTATCCCTGGAAGACTTGCATAAATTAGCCGGATCTTCTGCCGATCCTATTCAAAAAAGTGGAAAGCAGGAGCTATTTGAAAATATTTTAAATCAATATATTTAAATTATAATACTTATTGGGGTTCAGTGGGTGCTGTTTAAAAATCAAGCGTCAACTGAACCCCAACCATTGTTTGTTCTTTTTTTAAGTTGGAAACGGAAACACCTAAAAGGCGGATCGAGAAAATTTCGCCAGTAAGTTCCTTCATTAATCCTTCAGCAACAGTATAAAGTAATTGATAATCATTCAGTTCTGTTGTAAATGTTTTGCTTTTTGTCTCAAGGACAAAATTAAAATGCTTGATTTTAATTGTGATTGTTTTACCAAAATTATCGTCGATATCCATAAAACGGAATAATTTTTCGCAGAGGGTTTCCAGCGTTAGTTCCAAAAAATGGAGATCGCTACAATCTTCAGAAAATGTTTTTTCAGTACCAATAGATTTTCGGTGCCTGATTGGATTTACCAATCGTCGGTCATCCCCTCTAACTATTTGATAATAATAAGATCCTGCCTTACCAAATACCTTCGTCAAGTCTTGTTGAGACCATTTTAATAAATCCTCACCTTTATAAATGCCCATTCTTTTGCACCTTTCAGCCGTTATTTTACCTATTCCATGGAAGCGTGAGATGGATAGTTGTTTTAAAAAATCAGGCCCTTCAACGGGAGTGATTACTTTTATACCATTCGGCTTATTGACATCAGAGGCGACTTTAGCTAAAAATTTATTGTAAGAAACTCCAGCGGAAGCAGTTAGCCCAGTTTCTAATTCAATTCTTTTCCTAATTTCCATGGCGATCAATGTGGCCGACGGTAAGGAAAGTTTATTGTGTGTGACATCGAGATAAGCTTCGTCCAGAGAAAGTGGTTCAACTAAGTCTGTAAAATCGTGAAATATCGTTCGAATGACTTTTGAAACCGCCTTGTATTTGTCGAAACTACCTCTAACAAAAATAATTTGGGGGCATTTTTTACGCGCAAGCATTCCTGGCATAGCCGATTTAACGCCATATTTTCTGGCTTCATAAGAAGCAGAGGCAACTACACCGCGGTTACCACCTCCACCTACCGCTATTGGTTTCCCTCTCAAAGAAGGATCATCTCTTTGTTCAACGGAGGCAAAAAAGGCATCCATATCAATATGAATGATTTTTCTTATTTCAGGGGGTGACATTTACGGTGAATTGACATAATTTTTCGGGTTTCCTGCTGCCAAAGGGACGCATATATTCCAAGACTATCTGGGAACTTCCTGTTTTCAATCCTTTGCATGTTAAAATTTGCCGAGTTGCAGAACCTACCATTTCGGGTTTATTTTCATTGGAATCAGTTATTGCTTTTTCATATTTCTCCTCCTCATCCCACGATAAGAGCGCCGATGATGTAGGAATCCATAAATAACCAGTTCCTTCAATTGCGGGTAATTTGAGTGTGTAGGTTTGCCCTAATTTAATACTTATGTTTTCTGGGCATCCTTCTGTTGAGAAAGTATCTTTCATGGCTGGTTTTTGCGAGGAAGAGCAGGAATAAGTAAAAATGGTAATGGATATTAAGAAGGAGATAGCATTCATAATTGTAGTATTTAAGCTTTAACCATCATTGAATAAAACGAAATTAATTAAACCCTATTATACGCAAAAAAGCGGAAAGATAGCCAATCTCTCCGCTTTTATGTGAAGGAATTTAACCATTATGGTCTTGGAACAACATAATATACATATTTTGCAATATTATAGGTGTTGTAAGCTACATAAGCATAGCCACCATAAGATCCCCAGTCAGTACCCCATGAATTTTTTATGATCCATGCATTTTTTGCATCACACCAACCAACAATGGTAACGGCATGATTGATATAATTAGCACCACAGGCATAAGTCCTTCCATCGCTTCCTGTATAGGTGTAGGTAGTGACTGCGGCATTAGGGATAGCATTTAAAACGCCAGTTCCATAAGAACCCCAACTTCTTGCAAAAACATAAGTTGTCACCGCTCCATATAAGGTAATAGCTGCTTTTACCTGATCAGTGGTTGGAAAACTTACATTGGTTCCAACTTGACCATTAAAAAAAGCTCCGTAAGTTTTTGGTTTTGCCATACAAGCGGCATTTGTTGCCGTATATGGGTAATTGGCTTCAGTTGCAACCTTGAAACATTTAATGTAATCGAAAGCTTTAAACGTATGGCCACCAGAGCAACTGCCTGCATCATCACCAGCACAGGTTTTTCCGCAGTTTACCATATCCTCTTCGGAGAGATTATGATTTACAGCAGAGGAAAAGATTTTCTTATAAGAATGTTCCCAGGTTGCAGCAGCGGAAAATGCCCAGCAACTGCCGCAACTTAACTGATCTTTTACAGGAGTAAGATAGCTTGTATTAACAGTGCAGCCAGAAGCACCCATTAATAATTTTTTCCAGTCTATAAGTCTTAAATCAATAAAATAGTCAAGATTCCAAACAAACTTTCTTGCTTCAAATTCTTTCTGAATAGTAGGAATTTCAGCTTTGATTCTTTCGAATTGAAGTTTTAATTCTGATGAATTATCTCCTCCAGGAGTAATCGTACCGGCTAATTGACTTAAAGGTCTGTTTAATGTGAGGTTAGGTTCTATAGTAAAGGTTACATTTCTGATGCTTGAAAAGAACTTCTTATCTTCATCTAATGCTGATTTTCCGATGGTGGTCAGAGATTGGTCTATTTTGGCAACATCTCTTCTTCTGTAAAATTGCTGTAATGGATCAGAAGTGGTTTGGGCAAAACCTGTGTTTAAAAATCCTATGCAGAAAGCAAGAATTAAAAAAAATGGAGTCTTCATGGTAATGGATTTAAAAAATTAAACAAATAAGTAAATAAAGTTAACATATCAGTATGTTGAGCACAATGACTTTTGTTCCCTTTACTTCGTTGTTTATTTTAATTTTTTTTCAATTACTTGTAAAACGTCAAAATTATTTGCTTCTTTTTTATGCAAAATACCAATGAGGCGTATATTATTAACGTTCCAAATGGCGGGAATTGAGGGGTTAAAGTTATATACCAAATTGTCGGTGGTAGATAATTTTGACAATAAAATCCCTGATGATGGGGTTAGCCAGGTTCTTACTACATTTTGATGAACATAATTTGGTTGTTTACCTGTAGGCGTTAGTTGGAAGTCAGTAATTTCATCTTCCACTAGAAGAACACTTAAAAATAAGTCAGAAAAAGAGGTGTCCCGGCTTAATTTAATATTGGTAGTAACGGATAACTTGTTAGATACCTCTGAAAAGGAAGCAGTAAGTTCTAGTTTCAACAATGTTTTTTGGGAAGTAACTTTAGCTAAATAACCGGGCCATTGTGTTGGAGACAGCATTCTGGATAATTCACCATCAAAAAGTTTTCTATTGATGGTAGCCACTGGATAACCCACTGGTTTCCCCAGTTCATTAACAAGCTGGTCATTTTCAGGTAAGCGGTAATCAAATTTATTTTCACTATAAGGAATGGAAAATGAGCCTGTATGTGCAGATATTACGATTAATTTATCCTTGTAAATCCCTTTTAACTCTTTAATCAGGCTATGACCTGCCGGACAGCCTACACAACGAACGCCACCAAATTCTTCGATCAAAACATTGGCTGTCTCCAATTCATTTCCAATGGGTGAAGCATCAATGGGGGTGATAACAGGGGGTATTTCAGTACATGAGGTAATGAAAATGGAAAGAAAAATAATAAAAGGTAGAGATTGCAATGGAAACATATTAGAATGAACTATTTAAAGAAAGCCGTACGCCGCTAAAGGCAGGTTCCAATCGGCAAATGCCACCGGTACAAATAACGCCTTCCACTTGTTTGATATAGGACAAGGAAAAAAGGTTATTGCCTGGTTGATAATAAACATCGAATCTGGGAAAATGCAAAGGAATAGATTTATTTTGACTGTTTTTGGGGCTAAATCTTCCTGGTTTCCAATTAAACATATCAGACATTGAAAATTTCCATTTCGGACTTAGAACATATTCTGCGAGTCCAAACATCCAATGGCCGTAGTCATTTAGAAGAAAATCATTCCCTTTATTCATAAAAAGAGCCTGTGCTTCTATCCGTAAAGATTTCCCTTTACCGGCATCCATTTCAATTTCAGCAAAAGGAGTTATTGTTTTTACTGTTGGTGCACCTGGTTTGAACTCATAAAATTGTTGATTGTATAATTGGTGTTGAATGCCTACTGTCCAATGCTGTTTTTCATTTTGTTTGGTGAATTCTAAAAACCATTCTCTGTAAAGAGGATCTTCTGCCGTCATTTGCATGCCGGAATGATTCAAATTCATTGAAAAATCTTCGCTAAGTCTAACCTGAATATCTCCCTGCCAAGACCATTCTTCTAATTCCTGAGCGGCAGGATTGTAACGGGTATTTAATCTGAATGAATTGACACGGGTTAAGGGAGGTAAAAAATTAAGATTTCCCCTATTCAGCTGTTCTTGCGGGCGTGTTTTAAAAGAAAAGTTTTTAGTTCGCTTTCCTTCGAGGGTTATTCCTATGGCATCGGTAGCATAACTTAGGGTACTGTAAAAAATAAATCCCAAACCTTGCTTATATCGGTTTCCAATGAGGGTGTCTCCTTGTAAAAGCGTTACAGCAAAAGGATCTATATAAGTGTCCTTTGATTTGTGTGCCGCCTCAGCATACCATCTGAAGGCTCCATATTGAATGGTTTGATAATAAGTACCTGCGTAGGTATTGTACTTGGGTACGAAAACTTCGGAACCTGGATAAGTTTGAAGCGTACTCACCAGATTATTCATGGAAGCGTCATCTATGGTGCGCGCTATGATACCAACGCCAGGTGCCCAGGATACCGTTTTACCACCTAACAAAAAGGAACGGAAATATTCACTTTGGAAACCCCGAATAATAGAAGGGTATAATTCAAATTGCCTTTTTTGCCTGCCAGCAAAGGCTTTTACAAATAAATCGGGCAAAAGTTGATATTTAAGTTTTATGCCTGCTAATGCGTTATCAATCAGTAAGGAACGTTCTTCAAAGGATCTGAAAATGAGTCCCGAACCTATCTGATCGTATATGTAACCTGCTGATAGGGTTAGTTTATCCAGTGTTTTCTCAATGAGAAAATTGCCTATGCCCTGGTCACTATAACTATCTGTAGGCACGAGTAAATTGGAATTATTAAAATAATCAAAACGCAGGGAGAGTGAAAATCCTTGATAATCAGCCTGTAAATTTAGCCAGCTTTCAGATCCGAAAAGTTGGTGGTCATATTGGGGAATATTCGCCGCCCCAATGAGGGAATCCCTAAGAAAAAAATTGGCCCTGGTTTGGAATTGTCCAAACACATTAAGCTTATCATCTGGATCGGGGTCATTTTGCCCATAAACAGGAATAAAAGAGATACATATAATCAATATTTGCAGTAAAAATCTAAGGTTCAAAAAAGGCATGGATTGACATATTAAAAACTAAATGCGCAGAAGAAACAGACTATTTTTAAAGCATTTTGTCAGGTTTCATTGTATACGCACTTAAAAATGTTGTATTTTCGTAAAAATAAAAACAAATGCGGACTCTTACCCTACTATTCTTTCTTTTATTTTCCATTTATAGTTTCGGGCAAAAATCAATGCCTGATGTGATGATAAAGTCTTTAGACGGACAATCTGTTTCTATTAAAAAAATCTTAGAAAACAAGCTTACGTTAGTTAGTTTTTGGGCAACGTGGTGTGGGCCATGTAAAGTGGAATTAGATGCGTTAAAATCTGTTTATCCTTCATGGCAAGAAAAGTATGGGTTACAAATAGTGGCTATAACGATAGATAATCCAAGGCAATTATCGAAAGTTGCACCGATGATAAAAGCAAAAGGGTGGCCTTATCTTTTCTTTGAGGATTCTGTTGGCAACTTAAAAAACAAACTAAATTTCCAAAGTATTCCTCAAAGTTATTTGGTGGACCGGAATGGAAAGGTCGTTTGGTCAAATATGGGTTATGCACCAGGGGTTGAGCTGGAAATAGAGAAACAAATTCAAAAAACTATACAGAAATAAGATGTTGGTTTTGAATATTTTAGTTTTTGTGTAAACTGTCCGATAATTTAATTTAAAACTAAGCCCGTTTCATTTTAATTGCTATACATTACATTTAAAAAATGGCTATGGAGAATTTGGGTGTGGGTTTAGAAGGAATGAACGTTGAAAGTTTTATCCTCAATGAACTGAAAAATCTTAATACAAGGTTAGATCAGGTTTTAAGTTTGATTATAAATGATAAAGTTCATTTTGATGAGAAATGGGCAGAAAATGAACGAAAATGGATAGAAAACGAACAAAAATGGGCAGAATTCAAAGCCTATTCAGATGAAAAATGGGCTGCCAACGATGCCCGTTGGGACGCGAATGACGCTCGTTGGGACGCAAATGATTTGAAATGGATTGCCAACGATGCCCGTTGGGACGCGAATGACGCTCGTTGGGATGCAAACGATTTGAAATGGATTGCCAATGATGCCCGTTGGGATGCGAATGACGCTCGTTGGGACGCAAACGATTTGAGATGGATTGCCAATGATGCTCGTTGGGATGCGAATGACGCTCGTTGGGACGCAAATGATTTAAAATGGATTGCCAATGATGCTCGTTGGGATGCGAATGATTTGAAATGGATTGCCAATGATGCTCGTTGGGATGCGAATGACGCTCGTTGGGACGCAAATGATTTGAAATGGATTGCCAACGATGCCCGTTGGGACGCGAATGATTTGAGATGGATTGCCAATGATGCCCGTTGGGATGCGAATGACGCTCGTTGGGACGCAAACGATTTAAAATGGATTGCCAACGATGCCCGTTGGGACGCAAACGATTTGAGATGGCAAATCAACGATATTCGATGGGTGAATATCAACTCAATATTGGATGACCTCATAGCGTCGTTTCTTGAATTCAAAAAGGATAATTTAAAATTTGATGAATTCATGAGGGTGAAAGTAGGTGCATTAGGAGCTCGATGGGGTGTTGCGACAGAAAATTCTTATAGGTCAATGCTCGAAAGTATCCTGGTGAAATCATTCAACGTTGAAGTTCAGAATTTTATAGGTTTGGATGAATCGGGAACTGTTTTTGGAAGACCTGACCAGATTGAATTGGATATCATTATTAAAAATGGTGTTCTAATTATAATGGAATTGAAATCCTCCATTAGTAAAAATGATTTGTATATTTTTGAACGAAAAGTTAGATGGTATGAGTCAAAATTTGATATAATAGTAAACAGAGCCATTGTCGTTTCACCAATGGTAGATAGATGGGCCATCGCCGTTGCTGAAAAATTGAAAATTGAATTATTCTCCAATTTTGATGATTTACATTTCGAATTCAGCGGGCGATTAAAAACCAAAGGAATTAGATTTTTCTGAATTATTTTGCCAATGCTTAAATGAAAAAGATTGTAAGAATTATTATTCTGCTTCTGTGTTGCTTCCACTGGTATGCTAAGCTTGATGCCCAAACTTCCTCTTCAACGGCAAAACCATGGACCTATTGGTGGTGGATGGGAAGCGCAGTGGATACAGCAAATATTAAGGTTCAACTTGATTATTTTGCAAAAACAGGATTAGGTGGGGTTCATATTATTCCCATTTATGGTGCCAAGGGATTTGAATCAAAATTTCTGCCTTTTATGTCAGAAAAATGGCTGGAGTTGGTTCATTTTACTCAAAATCAAGCCCATTCACTTGGCCTGGGTGTTGATATAACGCTTGGAACAGGTTGGCCTTATGGCGGGCCAATGATTAATCAAAATTCTGCCGCAGCGGCACTGGAGAAATTTGAAGTAGTATTTTTAGCTACAGATTCTTTGCGCATTCCTTCAGATAGCCTTAAAATAAAGGCCTTTCCTTTGGGCATTCTCGGGGCAAAGGCAGAAAATGAAAAGGGGGAAATAATATGGCTTGACTTTGATGAAAAAAAAAGCGTTAGCTTACATATTGTTCCAAAAGGAAATTGGAAAGTAACTATTTGGGGTGTAAAACCCACGGGTCAAAAAGTAAAACGTGCCGCTCCAGGTGGTGAAGGGCTGGTTATGGATTATTTTAACGAGGAATCTGTCATTCATTATTTGAATTATTTTGACTCTGTACTCATTAAACATCCTGGAACATTGAGTCCCCGTGCGTTTTATCACGATTCTTATGAGGTCTTTGGAGCAGATTGGACAAAAAATTTGTTGAGCGCATTTGAGGAAAGAAAAAATTACTCTTTACTTCCCTATTTGGGAGTATTGAAGGATACTTCACATGTTGATTTTCCTTATGTAATGTGTGATATCAGAGAGGTTTTATCTGATTTGTTGTATGAAGCTTTTGGCTCTAAATGGACAGAATGGGTGAAAAATAATAAAGGCCTTTCCAGATTTCAGGCACATGGATCACCTGGTAATTTGCTTGATTTGTATGCATTGTCAGATATACCTGAAACAGAATCTTTCGGATGTAGTGAGTTTGATATTCCTGGATTAGCTTGTGACGAAGATTTTGAAGAAGATCGGTTCGGGCGCCCAAATCCGCTAATGTTAAAAATGGCATCTTCGGCAGCCAATGTAAATGGGAAATCATTGGTTAGTTCAGAAACAGGTACCTGGTTGGCCAATCATTTTAAAGTGAATTTGAGTCAATTAAAACCACAAATAGATGAATTATTTGTTTCTGGAATTAATCATGTTTTTTATCACGGAACAACTTATTCACCTAAAGAGGTGCCTTATCCAGGTTGGCTTTTTTATGCCTCTTCAAATGTAGGTTTACAATCTCATTTTAAAGATGAATTTCATTTATTGAATAAGTATGTGACGAATGTTCAAATGGCATTGCAGGAAAGCACTTCAGATTCGGATGTGTTATTGTATTTTCCTATTCACGATCTGTGGAGTACCCATAAAGGTTCTCATTTGCTTCAGCTCGATGTACACAAATATGCTAAATGGTTTGGTCAAACGCCTTTTGGACAAACGGCTACCTTGCTTTGGAATAACGGAATTAGTTTTGACTACATTTCTGACAGACAATTGAGAAATTTGAAAGTAGATGATAAAGGACTTTTATATAATGACTATATTTCTGTTGCCGCACTAATCATTCCTGCAACAACCTACATTTCTGAGCTTACTTTTCTTTATCTTCAGTCGCTTTCAAATGCTGGAGCAACTATTTTGTTTGCAGATAAATTACCTGAGAAATTTTCTGGTCTTTCTTCCAGAATAAGAATGTCAGAGGTTAATAGTGGACAGTTAAAAGCAACGGTTAATTTGTTGCCGGACCTGGAAAAAATACGCTTCACACAGGAACCATGGAAAAAGCACGGCATAGATTTTATCAGGAAAAAGACCTCGAAGGGCTATGTTTACTTTTTAGTAAATCAGGGGTCAAAAGAGATCAGGGATAGTATTTCTCCCGGTATTTTTTCTTCAGAATATGAGTGGATGGATCCGCTTTCAGGTCAGCGGGGGCGCATATGCGCAAAAGGTAAAATATGGGTGAATCTTGCGCCTGGCAAATCTATGTTATTATATACCTATTTTTCTGGCGAAACGAATGAAAAATGGATCGATAAAATAGAGGGTAAAAGAGTAGAGATTGGAAAAACCTGGGATGTTTCATTCAACGGATTATTTGAAAATACGGTTATCCCATCAGTGAAATTGGATTCACTTCCATCGTGGACATCATTTGGTTCAAAAGAGCTGGAGTATTTTTGTGGAAAGGGCGTTTATACGACTACATTTGACTTTGGTAAATTACAGAAACATCATAAATATGTGATGCTAAAGTTCGATCAGGTTAAGGAAACGGCGGCAGTTACCATCAATGGATTTTACTGCGGAACTGCCTGGTCTTTTCCCTTTGAGGTTATGGTTCCGGTCCATATCTTGAAAAAGAAAAACAGGATTGAGATTGTAGTGCAAAATAGTGCAGCCAATTTTATGAGGAAAAGGGACACTGAATTACCTGAATGGAAGACTTTTTACGATATCAACATAGTGGATATCCGCTATCAACCTTTTAATGCTAAAAAGTGGAATGTAACTTCGTCAGGGCTTATTGGAAAAGTCTATTTTGTTGTGCCTGACGAAAATAAGGGATTACCTAAACAGAAAGGCATAAAATTATAGGGAAAATCTTTACTTTTGCCTTCGTAAAAAGGAAGGGATATGTATAATAGAACGGAAATAGCATCGCTACTGAAAAATCAACCTATTGGTGAAAAGGTTACCGTCATGGGTTGGGTGCGTGCTTTTAGAAATAATCAATTTATTGCTCTCCATGATGGAAGTGATGCCGGGACTTTACAAATAGTTGTCGATCCTGAAAAAATTGCTGCGACAATCACTCGTCGTATAGGTTTTCATGCATGTATCATGGTAACTGGAAGTTTTCAATCCTCTCAAGGGGCGGGACAACAGTTTGAGATTCTTGCAGATACCGTAGAGATTTTAGGGGACAATGACCTGGAAAAATATCCACTGCAGCCCAAAAGGCAGACGATGGAGTTCTTAAGGCAAAAGGCTCATTTCAGAATGAGAACTCAAACTTTTAGTGCCGTTTTTAGAATCAGACATGCGGTGGCTTTTGCTGTGCACAAGTTTTATAATGACCGTGGTTTTTACTATCTGCACGCACCTATCATAACAGGGAGTGATGCTGAGGGAGCTGGTGAAATGTTCAGGGTCACGATGTTAAGTCCTGATAGACCACCTTTAAATGATGAAGGTAAAGTAGATTTCAGTAAAGATTTCTTTGGTAAGGCAACTAATTTAACCGTTTCTGGTCAGTTACAAGGGGAAATCGCAGCGCTCGCTTTGGGTAAAATATATACTTTCGGACCTACTTTTAGAGCTGAAAATTCTAATACGCCCAGGCATTTAGCGGAATTTTGGATGATTGAACCTGAAATGGCCTTCTATGATATCATAGATAACATGGATCTGGCGGAGGCTTTTTGTAAGTATCTTATTTCTTATGTATTGGAACACAATGCCACGGATCTGGCGTTTCTTGACCAAAGATTAAAAGAAGAGGAGAAAAGTCTTCCCGCTGATAAACGTCGTGAATTGGGCCTGCTGGAACAACTGGAATTTGTGGTAAATAACGATTTTATCAGAATCACTTATGACGAAGCAGTGGCTATTTTGATGCAATCAAAGCCATATAAAAAAGGTCAGTTCGAATTTCCCGTAGAATGGGGTAGGGACTTGCAGGCAGAACATGAGCGCTATTTGGTAGAAAAGGAATTTAAAAAACCAGTGATTGTTCGTAATTATCCTAAAGATATCAAAGCATTCTACATGCGTATGAATGATGATGACAGAACCGTCGCAGCAATGGATGTGCTATTCCCGGGTATTGGGGAAGTCATTGGTGGTTCCCAAAGGGAAGAAAGAGAAAGTGTACTCATCGATCGCATGGAAAAATCGGGCATTCATCCGGAAGAAATGGATTGGTATTTAGATTTAAGACGCTTTGGTGGTGCGCCTCATTCAGGATTCGGTCTTGGGTTTGAGCGTATGGTTCAATTTATTACAGGGATGGGTAATATACGTGATGTCATTCCCTTCCCAAGAACACCAGGTAATGCTGAATTTTAAAGATAAAAAGAAAAGGCTGTCGGGGGACAGCCTTTTTTCGTGTGCCGTGCATGGCAATCAACTAGGTGGTGCAAGTCCACTGTGGGGGTATGTAATCGCCAACCACTAGCTTAAGGCAAGGGTGTCCATCGTGAGGTGGAATCTGAAGGAAGCCGGCGGCAAAACGCT
>CANMVX010000040.1 GCA_947501115.1 Haliscomenobacteraceae bacterium | reverse complement strand
CTTATTCAAGGTAAACCATTCACGATGATTATTTTGAGCTATGGTTGAAAGAAAATCCAGAAGAGATTGGGTAAGTTGCATCCTTTGTATTTTTAAATAATTTAAAGTGCCAATAGCAATCAAAATTAACAGATTAAAACAAAAGATGCTAATTAAAAAATGGGATGCGAAAAAATCGCATCCCATTACAAATAGGAGTAATTTAAAAAGTGTCTGGGAGTAATTTATAATACAAATCTAATTTATTACAAACAATTCTAAAACTACATGATGATGCAGTCTGATAAAAGTCATATATTTTAATTTAATTTTCATTAACACAAGGAGAAAATAAAGCCCTGCACCTTAAAAGAAAGATGCAGGTTGCCTATTACTCTCGATTTAAAATGTAATATTAAACAATAGTAGGTATATATTTACTACATAAAAATGTGGTAAATAAATCATATTCTACTTGTAAAAATTAAAAAGAACAATAATTTTGAACATAAAAAAAGGCTACAAAAAATTGCAACCTTTCTAACTTGGAGTAATTATTCATCAATGATGAAGTAAAATTCACTATTGAATAAACAAATATAAATCTAAATGTCTGATAATTAATCTACATGAAAATGTAGGTACCCTAAATACATTGTAAATCCACTAAAAAACGTATAAAAACAGTATGAAAAATGTATAAAAACAGTATAAAATAAGTAGTAAAAATATACATTACAATAATAAATGTAAGTAATTTATTTTCATATCTCCTTTGTTTTTAGTTTTTTTAAAGCGTAATCAGCTGCTCTGGCGGTCAAAGCCATATAGGTTAGAGAGGGATTTACACAGGAAGCAGAAGTCATTGCAGCGCCATCGGTGACAAAAACATTATTGCAGGCATGAATTTGATTAAATTTATTAATTACCGAAGTTTTAGGATTATTTCCCATTCTTGCTGTCCCCATTTCATGAATACCCAGACCAATATGCACTTCCTTTCTATTATAGCCTGTCACCTGTTTAAAACCTGCTGCATCAAGCATTTCCATGGCATTTTCCATGATATCTTTTCTCATAGCAAGGTCATTATCATTAAAGGAGGCATCAAAAACAATCAAAGGAATACCCCATTTATCTTTTTTAACCAGATCCAAAAACATCCTATTGTTAGGGTCAGGTAAAATTTCCCCAAAGCCACCAAAACCAAAGGACCATTCACCTGGCTGGGTAAGTTCATCCTTGAAATCGGCACCGAATCCTTGCATACCATTCCCTCTATTCCATCCTTTTCTACTGGCACCACCTTGATAACCATATCCCCTCATGAAATTTTTTGCCTTATCAGACCCTAAATTCCTAAAGCGGGGAATATACAAGGCATTAGGTCTTGAACCAACTACATAATCGTCTAAAAATCCATCAATAGTTGCATTTGCACCCACACCTAATTGGTGATCCATAATATTTCTTCCCACCTGATCGCTATCATTTCCTAATCCAGTTGGAAATCTATTAGATGTCGAATTCAACAAAATAGCTGCGGTATTCATTGACCCGGCATTGAGAAAAATAATTTTGGCAAAATATTCTATTACTTCCGAGGTGACCGCGTTTATGATACGAACCCCGGTGGCCTTTTGGCTACGGTCATCAAAAATAACTTCTTTGACAATACTATCATGAATGATTGTCATATTTCCCGTTTTAGCGGCGGCTGGAAGAGCTCCTGCCAGGGAGCTGTAATAGCCGCCAAAAGGACAACCACGGGCACATTTATTCCTATATTGACAGGATGATCTTCCCAATGACAAGTGCTGAGGTTCAGATTTGGTTAAATTAGCAATACGGCCGATAGTAACTTTACGACCCATTTTCTCCATCATCTTTTCCTTAAAAAATCTTTCAGGTGCATTCATAGGCATAGGTGGCAAAAAATGACTATCGGGAAGTACGTCCCAATTTTCCTTTTGCCCACTGATACCGACAAATTTTTCAACATAAGTGTACCATGGTGCCAGATCAGCATATCTTATAGGCCAATCAATGCCGACACCTTCCTTTGCATTTGCTTCAAAATCATTTTCATTCCAGCGGTAAGATTGTCTGCCCCAGTGCATCGATTTTCCACCTGTATGATAGGCACGAATCCAATCGAAGGGCCTTTTTTCAAGATATGGATTTTCCTTATCATTGGTCATGAAAGGCTCCAGATCATCTTTGGCCATATTATTAAACCTGTTGTTTGCCCATTGTTCCTCTGCAGACCTCAAAGTTAACTTATCTCTATGTGGCAATTCCCAGGGAGCCTTCATTGCGGTATCATAGTCCTCCACATGTTTTACTTCCCTTCCCCTTTCCACTACCAATACTTTAAGTCCCTTCTCTGTCAACTCTTTAGCTGCAATACCTCCAGTCATGCCTGAACCGATAACAATGGCGTCGAACTTATTAGATTTATTTTTTAAAATTTCCATACCAATTAAAATTTATTAATAAGCAATCATTTTCATTCCCTTTTCCCATTTTACATTTTCTAATTTTCCGGGAACAGGTTGATAATCAAAGCAAGCTTTAATGCCTACTTCAGAACCAAAATAACCCAATAAGGTTAATTCCTTTAACATTCGCCAAAAATCAATATCATTTGATGTACTTCTAGCGGCCATTGATTCACTTTCCATCGTTTTAAGGAATTCTGTTTGATTAACAGTAGAAAGGGACAAAAAATTTCTGTTTAACAGACTTTGCAGACCATCTGTGAAAACTTTCTTATCCTTTTCAACATAACAATCAGCTAAAACCAAATCAATGAAAGCAGCAACTTTAGCCTCTTTTGCACCAGGTGTTTTCGTTTCGGGAATGATTAATTCAGTTAACTCATCCAACAAATGAAATTGTTCAGAGGTCAAAAAAAGATTAGGTTGATATTTAGGAGATAAACTCAATGCTGAAAATCTGTTCATTGCAGATAAAGTCGGGCTTGATATAGCAAGACCTAATATGGAACTTACGTATTGTATAGCTTCTCTTCTTTTCATTGTTTGGTTACTTTTATCTAAATTTAATATAAAGTTTTGATTTTTTTAAATTGTATGATCCTAAAGGCAACCAATTTTCAAAGATTCCCGTTAGTGATTAAAAAATAAAGAGATGAAAAAATATTTAATTTATCTGGGAATAACCTGTAGCATTTCGCTAAATGTAGGTGCACAAACCGATTCCCTGGACTTATTACTTCAATTAGGAAGTGAGGAACCCGTTGAATTGATTCCAAAACGTATGATTTTCACCCAACGTATGTTATGGGGAGAAAAAGGGTTAATGCGAACGCTGAAGGTAGCTCCATTAACGGATCATGGACGTGAAACGGAGTTAAAAATAAGACGCGGCATGTTGGTCACCCATCAAGTATTAGGTTTTGCTACCTTGGCCGGAATGGTTGCTCAAGGCATTGTAGGTGCCAAATTATATAGCGGAGATTATAAAATAAAGGAGCTTCATGAAGGCTTGGGTGCAGCTGTCAATATAACCTATTTCACCACCGCCGGACTCAGTTTATTCACTCCTCCCCCACTTATACATCGGCAGGTAAAAGGTTTAAATGGTATTAAAATGCATAAAACATTGGCGGTGATTCACTTATCCGCTATGATTGCCACTAATTTATTAGCTGATAGTGCTGAAGACCCCAAAATAAAGCCACTTCACCGGGCTACTGCGTTTACTGCTTTTGGTAGTTTTTTTGGTGCCATGTTAGTTATGAAATTTTAAAAATAAGACCATGAAAATATCTTCGCTTTTAATCCTTGCCATAGGATTCATGATTAGTTCCTCCTTTACCACAGTGGCAGATCAGACTTTAAGAGCTGATAAGACAAAATCTTTCCTTTCCTACAGTGCCAATCATGCCTTACATGCCTGGACGGGAACAAGCAAAAAGGTAGATTGTCTGCTCATTTTTGATGCAGATACAAAAACATTTAGAAAAGTGGCCGTAAGCACCAATGTTGCTGACTTCGACAGTGCTAATTCAAGTAGAGACGGTCATGCATTGGAAGTGCTGGACGCCATAAAATATCCAAAAGTAACTTTTGGCAGCACCGCTATCGAACCGTTAAAAGATGGAAAATTAAAAATAAGTGGAAAACTAAATTTCCATGGAAAAGCAAAAGATATTACTTTTGAAGCGGACTATAAATTGACAGATAAGGAAATTAATGTGAGCGGAGGTTTCCCCGTTTCTATGACCGAGTTTGAAGTGGAGAGACCATCCTTTATGTTGGTAAAAACAGACGATATTCTGGAGATTAAGTTCAATGTCGTATTCCTTAAAAACTAGTTTATGCGTTTATTCCCTATTCTTTTCGTTCTTTTCCTAACTGATCTGACGGCTCAGTCTATTGATAAATCTTCTTTTGTTCAAACAGAAAAAGGTGATTTCATTCTTAATGACAAGGCTTATACCTATATAGGAGCTAACTATTGGTATGCTGCTTTCGTAGCTATGGATCAAAAAGGAAAAGAACGAATTGTAAGGGAACTGGATTTTTTAAAAGAAGCCGGCGTTTTAAATTTAAGACTTATGGCTTCAGGTGAAGGTCCAAAAACGGAGCCTTTTCGTATAACCCCAACCCTACAGGAATCTGTCGGTGATTGGAACGAAAATGTTTTAGTAGGACTTGACTTTGTCTTGGCTGAAATGGGTAAAAGAAACATGAAAGGCGTTTTGTGCCTTAATAATTTCTTTTACTGGTCCGGCGGAATGGCTCAATATGTTTCATGGTTTACCGGTGAAAAAATTCCTTATCCGGAAGAGCACAGTTGGGATGAGTATATGCGGTTTTCAGCAAGATTTTATGCCCTCCCCAAAGCGACAAAATTATATAATGATCTGATTGAAAAATTAGTTTCCAGAAAAAATACCATCACAAATGTATCGTATGTAAATGATCCAACCATCATGTCCTGGCAATTAGCCAATGAGCCGAGAGAATTTGGTCACGATAAAAAGTATTTTAAATGGGTAAAAAAATCCAGTAATCTCATTCGACAATTAGATGAAAATCATCTTATCTGTATAGGAAATGAAGGTATTTTGGATAATTTAGTAGGTTCAACCTATAAGAAAACAGCCGCTTTAAAAAATATAAATTACCTAACTGTGCATTTGTGGCCAGAAAATTGGGGTTGGTATGCACCTAAAAATCCTGATGAATCCTTTGAGACTACCAGACGAAAATCAATAGCCTATTTGGAAAAAAATGCCGAGGTATCAAAGTCTGTGCTTAAACCTATCGTACTTGAGGAATTTGGATTGGCAAGAGATGGTGGAAGTTATGAGGCCAGCGCAGCGGTGAATATGAGGAATAAATTCTATCAATTCTTGTACGAAACAACCTTAGGAAACCCAGATTCACCTTATCGCGGAATGAATTTCTGGGCTATTGGCGGAGAAGGGAGGCCTCGACAGCCAGAAACTTTTTGGCAAGCGGGAGATGATTACATTGGCGATCCTCCACACGAAAAACAAGGGTGGTATTCTGTTTATTTTACAGATTCAACGACGTTTGAATGGCTAAAAAAAGTGCAGAAATAAGCCTTTTTGCCCCTTAATTTTCTCGTTCTAATAACTGGAAAGCTACTTTTCTTAATAATTCCTTTTTTTCTGCCATAACCTGAACTTCCTCTAAAGACTTCATCCCTTTTTCAAAGTAATATTGTTTTCTACGTTTAGCTTCGTCGGGAATATTCAATTCCGTTAATATAGCAGTGACCTTTTTAACTTTTTCCTGAGGTAAGAGGTTATTTTCCGTATTAAACAGATCCAATAAATCTTGTCTCTGATGTTGGTTTCCTAATTCTAAGGCTTTCAGAATAAGGAAGGTTTTTTTATTCTGAATAATATCACCGCCTATTTGCTTACCAACTTGAGCTTGTGAACCAAAAGTATCCAAATAATCATCCTGAATTTGGAATGCTACGCCAATATTAAGACCAAAGTCGTATAATTTTAAGGCATCACTTTCTGTGGCACCTGCGGCAATGGCCCCCATTTTTAATGCACCGGCAATTAGAACAGCCGTTTTCAATGAAATCATTTTTTCATACGCTGCAAGCGTTACTTCCGACGATGATTCAAATAACATATCCATTTCCTGACCTTCACAAACCTCCCTGGCAAATTGGTTGAAAATGTTAACCAAACTGGGAATACTGGAGGGAACTTTAAAACGGAGCAATGATTCGTAAGCCAGAATCAACATCACATCTCCCGAAAGAATACCTGTATTCACTCCATATTTAGAATGAACCGTTAGTTTTCCCCTTCTCATTTCAGCCTGATCCATAATATCATCATGAACCAAAGTAAAATTATGAAAAACCTCTACCGCATGAGCGATACAAAGGGCTTTGTCAATTTTATTATCATATAACTCAAAAGCCATAAGTGAAAATAAAGGTCTAAGCCGTTTTCCACCGAGGCTTAAAATATAATTTACAGGTTCATACAGCGAAATGGGTTCTTTTTTGTAGCTGTTTTCATTCAAATAGGTCGCGTAAAGTGACTGAAGTTCATCGAGGGTGTGCATTAGAAAACTATTTGAGTGTAAAGATATTTAAATTGACGTTTTCTCTTTTCTAAATCTTTATATTTGACAAAAATTTAATGGCGTTGAAAAAGATTTGGGATATAATAATTATTGGGGGAGGTCCTACAGGAATTAATTGCGCGATAGAAGCTGGAAAAGCAAATTTATCAGCTCTTATTTTAGAAAAAGGCGTCATTACCAATTCATTATTTCATTTTCCTGTTAACATGACTTTTTTCTCCACCTCCAGGTTACTGGAAATAGGTCAAATACCCTTTGTTTCCCATAATGATAAACCGACAAGACAAGAATCTTTAGAATATTACCGAAGGTTGATTCAACATTTTCAATTGAATTATCATACTTATGAGGCTGTACAGGATATTTTTCCAGTTAATAATCCAGTTCTTAACTTTGGATATAAAGTCAAAACTACTAAAGACGAATATGATTGTAAAAACATAGTGATTGCCACTGGATTTTATGATAAACCTGTCCTTCTAAACATACCCGGAGAGGAACTACCTAAGGTAAGGCATTATTATGATGATCCACACCGCTACATCCATCAAAAAGTCGTTATTATTGGTGCTGCAAATTCTGCCTGTGACGCCGCGTTAGAAATATGGCAAAAAGGTGGGGAAGTGACCATGATCATTAGGGGCAATGAAATAAGTCCAAGAGTTAAATACTGGATAAAACCCAATATAGAAAACCGGATAAAGGAAGGCAGCATCACCGCATATTTCAATAGTGAAGTCCTTGAAATATTACCGGGTAAAATGCTGATAAAAACGGACAAAGAAACCATTTCCCTCGACAACGATTGGGTGCTGGCACTGACAGGGTACCAACCTAACATTGATTTTCTGGCCCATCTGGGACTGACATTTGAAAACCAAATAAACTGTAAGCCAACTTTTGACGAAGACACCTTAGAAACGAATTTGAAAGGAGTTTATATTGCAGGGGTTGTGTGCGGCGGTATGGAAACCAGTAAGCTATTCATAGAAAATACAAGGGATCACGCAGATAGAATAATCAAAAGTATTATGTTAAAAAACAATCCATAGCTTTGGAAAAATAAATCATTTATTTTTTAGCAACACAAACTTGAACGTATAACCTTGAATATCAGTTTGAAGAACAAGTTTTGTCTCTGACAATTCTATTATGTTTAAAAATACACCCTCCGTCCCGGCTATTTCTATAATATCTTCCCCGTCTAGTTTATAGGTCAATCTTTCGTCCTGACCATTCAAATTAGTTGTTACCTCTCCTGAGGTATTAAAATCAAAGTATAAACCGGCAAGAGAATCTGTTTCTTTTTCATTTCTAAAACCTTTATCTAATAGCCATCTATGGGAGAGATTATTTAAGATAGCCTCCTTGTTATGACAACCTTGAATAAAAAAGGATAATAAACAAATAATGGTAAAGAATCGAGGAGTAACTTTTTTCATCACAAGTAATAAGTAGTTTCAAATTTGAGAGCTAAAGTAACCATAATATTCAAAAAAAATAAGCGCAAAACAATTAATGTCAAGCGCTTATTTTTCTCTAAGCTGTTATAAACCTAATTATTTAGCAGAAGAAACAGTAAAGTCAAAGGTTAATTTTTCCCATTGGAAAGAAACTTTACCATTTTTATTTACAGTAAATGTTAACTGTTCTGTTACATCAGCCACCATTTTAGGTGTAACTGTAACTCTTAGAGCATCGTCAGAATCCTTATAGTCATAAGCACCCCATTGCTCTGCTTTCTTATTAAAAATCAAAGTCCACTCAGTTTTACCAGGAATAGTGAAAACGGAATAAGTACCAGCAGCTAATGCCTTACCATTAATTTTTACATCTTTAGAAGCAGTAAAAGTGGTAGCATTATTAGCACCAGTACGCCAGATTTTGTCAAAAGGAACTAATTCACCCCAGATAGCTCTTCCTTTTACTGAAGGTGCTCCCCATTTCATAGAAACCTCTGTAGAACCCACTTTCGCAGAAGAAGATACTTCAGGGCTTGAAGGTTTAGCCTGTGCAGAAAGAAAAGAAGGCAGGCAAAAAATAGCAGCAGATAAGATTGCTGACAAAATGAAATTATTTTTACGCATTTTGTAAAATTTGAGTTTTAAAAATTAATAATCTAAGAACGAAAAAAAAGCCATTCAGTTTTATAAAGTAGCATCTATTTTTGAGATGCTCTATATAATCTATCATTAATAGCAATCCCCAGACTTTCGTCGGGCAATTTTTCTGCTAAAATATGGGAGATATCCGCTTCGTCCATTTCCCTTAAAAAGGAGAATAATCTGTGTGCAGATTCTTCATAATCACCTGATTCTGAGAGAACCCATTGATTTTTAGTATCCATTTCTGACCACCTTTCTTTAAAACACAGAATACCTGCGTTCTTATGCTGCCCCATTGAAAGTAAGCTTTCTTTATCGCCTAAAAACAAATGTTTTTTAGGTGCATAATGGCTTAAAATCATACCAGGAGACTCAGGATGCGAGGATGATACATTCATTTTTATGTTTCCTTTATACACGGAACGAATATTTTCCAAACTCAGTCCTCCGAGACGGTAGATCACTAAATCATCCATCTCCATGCCAACAATGGTACTTTCTATGCCAATCTGACATCTTCCACCGTCTAAAACAAAGGGTATTTTAACCCCAAGTTGTTTGACTACGTGTTCAGGCGTAGTTGGGCTAATATACCCAAATGGATTCGCACTGGGTGCCGCCAATGGAAACGGGATGGAGGTAAGCAAAGCCAGGGTAAGCGGATGATCGGGCATTCTTACGGCAACTCTGGGTAACCCAGAGGTTACGATATCCGGAATAATATCTCTTTTAGACACTAAAATAGTAAGTGGCCCCGGCCAAAAAGCTTTCACCAAATCATTCAGCGGCTTAGGTACTTCTGTTGCCAGGGAGATCAACTGGGCATAATCACCAATATGTAAAATGAGAGGATCAAAAAAAGGCCTGTTTTTAATGGCAAAAATTTTAGCCACCACCTCAGGTATTAATCCGTTTCCAGCTAAACCATAAACCGTTTCAGTAGGTAAACCAATAATTTCGTTGGCAATCAAGTGGTTTTTTGCCCTTTCTATGTCACTTCCAATGTCGGCAAGCATATCAAATGTATTTCAAACGTGGATGTCTCTGCATAAAATAAAATCCTACCATAGAACCAAGGCACAAAAAGCCATTTAAGGCCCATAGACTTGAATAGCCATAGTTTTCAATAAAGAAGGAACCTAAACCTGGCGCAATGATATGAGCCACTGAATAAGCCATAGCATATAACCCCATATATTGACCTCTTCGACCCTCTGACGCCTGATTCATGGCGAAGGAATTTGCAAAAGGCATATTAAAAATTTCCCCTAAAGTGAGAATAACCAGGGAAATAACGGCAACCCACCAGCCAGTAAATCCTGGAATCAATAAGAGAAAAGATAAACCAAGGAAGCCAGATCCTAAGGCAATAAGTAATAATTTGGGTATTTTATTTTCCAGTTTATGTACCAGTGGCATTTCAAATAGAACGATTATCATTCCATTTAATGCTATAAGAAGCCCTATTTGACTTTCATTTAACATAAAATGCTCTTTGTAATACATGGGGATGAGCAGAAAAAATTGCATGAATCCTAAAGATGAAAAAACAAGAAAACCAATAAAGATTAAAAAATTGACATCTTTGTAGGCGGATAAACCTAAGACTGGTAAATTTTCCACAGGATTCGATGTTTTATTCGTTTTGTATGGAATAAAAATACGCATAAAAATAGCTGCGGCAATACAGGTAAGGCCATCCGCCCAAAACAAGCCAGCAAATCCAATGTTGTAAGCAATAAATCCACCTATCGCCGGACCAACTGAAATACCCAAATTTACAGCCAATCGAATGAGAGAAGTACCTCTTGTTTGATACGTTCCCTCTGAATAAGAAGCTAATCCGGTATAAATGGCTGGTCTGAAAGCCTCCCCCACCATACCTAAAATGGTGATTGAAATACACCAAGCCAGAAAAGAGGTTAGGAACCCAAGAAGTATAAAGGATAAACCGCCCAGAAAAAGGGACCAAAAAAGCACGGGATAAAAACCAATTTTATCGGTTAATTTTCCACCCGAATAAGTTCCTATCAAGGAACCTACACCGAATACACTCATTATAATGCCTATTTCCAGGTAGGAGAAACCCATTTTACTTTTCAGATAAATGGTGAGGAAGGGAACGACCATCGTCCCACTCCTATTTATAAGAGAGACCAATGCTAATAGCCAGACTTCCTTGTTAATACCTGAAAAGGCATCTTTATATAAATGCCAGGTTTTTGTGAACATTTTTATTTATTTCCAGGTACTTTTAGGCCTTGGAATAAGAAAATAATTTACCTGCCGACCGTCTATGTAAGAAACCTTTTTCCCATCGAAATAAGCATCTTCCTCCATCATCATTCTTATTTCTTTATTCCATTCTGGTATAAAAACACGGGTATTTAATTCAATGGAATAGGCAGTTCCTGGTGTAATCTGATAATCGCCAGTTATTGGTACCCCACCCTGCTGATCCCAAAGACCTATGGTTGGCCCCGCGCCATGTCCGTGAAAACCTATAGGATGACTATAAATAGAAGGCTTCAGTCCAGCGGCTACTGCCTTTGTTAAAGCTTCTCTCAGCACTTCATTCCCCGTTTTACCATCCTGAAAGGCATCGGTTAAAAAATCCATTAATTTTAACCCCTGATTGAAAGCTTCTTTTAAATAAGGTGGTGCATCGTGCTCTCCAATACGACAGATATATGCATTCTCTTGTGTATCAGTATGTAATCCCAAATAGGAAATACCAAAATCGACATGCACCAGATCGCCCGGTTGAATAATAGAGTTATCTGGCCTTCTTGAAAATTCTCGTTGTGCCTCATTTGAATCAACTTCTCCTCGTTGAACATCTACGGTTGGGTGAAACCAGGCGGAAAGACCAAGGGAAGAAATTTTTTCACGATACCACCATACGACGTCTTCTGTTTTAGTAACTCCCGGTGTAATTACCTCCTCTGAAAAACCTTGTGCAATAATTTCATGAGCAATTCGCATAATATGACGATAAGCAGCCATTTCCTCTGGAATTCGTTTTTCAAGCCAACCCACAGCTAATTTTTCTGCCGACACTACCCTACTTTTAAAATTCGCAGGAATTGATTCCATCAATTTATCATGATGAAAAGAAGATATACCATCTGCATGACCGAAGTTAGCTGACTTATTTATAGCTATTTTCCTTGGATTTTTTTCAATTATAATTTCGGCTAACCTTTTCCATTGATCAGGCTGTTTTTCCGGATCCCATGATTTTTTAAAAATTTCACCGACATCATACCTGGCGACGGAATACGTTTCTATTTCTCTTCCATTATCATACATAACCAACATAGTAGTTCTTCTGGCAGAAAGCCAGGTGGCTGGAAGCATGGTTTTCATAACAGGATCTTCATTATATTCCCTTGAAATAACCAACCACATATCAATACCTTCTCTCCTCATCAGAGAGGGAGTAACTTGTTTAAAACGTTCTTTCAACCAAGAATCTCTAACTTCTGCCTGCTCTTTAAGGCTTAAGATGTCAAAATTTTGGCCAGTAGCAGCACTCGCTACGAATAAAAAACTTAAAAGAATAAGGATATTTTTCATACAAATTCAGCTTTGAGTCGTTCAAATATCAATTCATAAAAACTAGGTAACATGGAAATACCTGTAGGTGTTAAAATCTGAATTAATCTCCAGCCCTCCTTGGTTTCAGTCTGGATAACCTTTCGATAATCCTGTTTGGGTAAACCACTCCAGATACTTGTCCTGATTCTTATAAACTTATATTCGTACATATTAATAGTTGTCGTTATTTGAATATTGAGGATTGAAAAAGGAATCAATACTTTCCTGAATTTCTGAATCACCATCATTGCCAGGGCTAAAAAAGGTTGATTCCAGCATATTATGATACCCTGGTTGTTCATCCTTTAATTTCAGAATATCCAACATCATTTTCAATAAACGTTCGTCTTGAGTTTCCAAAATCTGTTGAATCAATACTTTTTTTAACTCATTCATAACTAAGGTTGTAAAGCCTTTTCACAGTTATTTGGCATAGAAGCGATCCAATCGCTGATTAACTGAATACCCTCTTCATGTTTTATCATTCTACCCAATTCTGGCATCATAACGCCAGGATCTTCACTTTTCATCCGATATAAGAGGATAGAAGCCTCAGGCTGACCAGGTTGAATATCAAATTTTAAATTTCCCGCTCCTTTCCCAGCTGCCACCGGTGTTTTACAAATCCCCAATTTCTTCCTATCTTCCATGGTAGTCAACAAAAACAAACCCGTGGTATGAGCACTACCATTTTCTCTATGGCAATGTCCACAATTGACCTGTAGATAAGCTAAAGATCTTTCTTCCAACGATTTAGATTTATCCTGCCAATCTGCTAAGGGCTTATGGTTTGGCTTTTTGACATAATCTTTTGCCAAATAACCTACTGATTGCCATTTTGTAACCTGATTCATTTTCCCATCCAGATAAATGACGTCTTTATCCAGATTCTGGACGATAGGACCTAAAGGCTTAATGATATTATCACGATTATGGCAACTTTTACATTGATTTTTATTTGGAACGGCATAATCCACAGATTTTGCCAAACCCTTTTTATCAACAAAAGAAGCGTTTAAAATATCACCCACTGGATTATAAAAAGCGTCAGAATCATCTTCATTCCAAACATAAGAATAAGCTTTCCACTCTACTCCGGACTTTACCAAAAGTCTGGTTTCCATCATATCCCATTTTTCTTTTTCATTAGAAAAATCAGCTGGATAATAAAAATGTTTTATTAGAATGGTGCCTAATGGAAATTGAACGACCCCTTCTGCATCTATTTGAGCTTCAGCGCCTTTTGGCATCCAAACGAACCTTTTCTTAAAAGCATAATCCGTAAACAAAGAAGTGATAGGTTCATAAGGCAACACCATTTCCCTGGGTTGAAGGGAAGCTAAGGGAGAATCAAAAAATCCATATTCTGACAGAGATGAAAGGGGAAATTTATCTATATCTGTATTAATGGCCTCTGGCACAGGTACATCAACCAATGCAAATGACTTTTCAACAGGCGAAGCTCCATTCTTTGCTGGTTCACAGTTAACCAACACAAAAGAAAGGAATAGGAGAAAAGATATTTTGTGAAAAATAGACATTTTACCCTTTTTATTTTTTACATATATGAACAGACTTATCAGTCACTACCTTATTGAAATCGTTTCCGGCATCAACATTGGCGAAACGCAGGTCGGGTTGATTTTGTTCAATACAGAGAAACATTGGATTTTTACCTGACCATTCGGGATTCAGGATACCATCATAAAGGATATCCTGCGACTTTCCCCAGAAGAGCATAATCACCATTTTACCAAAATCACTTTTCCAATCAGGGAAAGATTTCGACCTTTTATAGATATTATTTCGTAAAGAAATATTGTAAGTATAAGGATTATAATTATTGTCCTTATATTTTTTTTGGGTAATCCCATAACTAGCTATAGCCGTTCCAATGGTCTTATGTCCAAGGATTTGATTATCATAAATAGCCACTGATTTTGCGGCAAGGAGAATGATACCAGTACCGGCGGGAACGATACCCACGATATTTCCTTTTGGCGCAAAATTCGTTAAATTATTATTGCGGATAACATTGTTATACACTCTGCAATCGAAGCCATTTCCGGCGGGTAATTCTGGCAAATCAAAAACGAGAATACCCCCTGTATTCCCCTCAGCGAGGTTATTAAAAACGTTAGAATGCTTACAATTTTCAATTTCGATACCTGCCACATTTCCATGTGCATGACAATTTCTCACGATCACCTCGGTTGATTGTCCCACATAAATACCTGCATCGGAAGCGTAGGAAGCCTCACAACCTTCGATTAAAACATTTTTACATGCCACAGGATATATGCCATAGCCACCATTTGACTCTTTTGGACCCCCAGTCCATGTGGTACGAATATTCCTTAAGGTAACCGAGGTGGCATCCTGAATTTTAATGGCATCGCCTTTTGTATCCTGCACGGTAAGATCACTAAGTGTCACAGAATCAGCGATAATTCTAATACCTTCTGCCCCTACCTTTTGGCCTAAAAAGGAAATAACGGTATTCAGTTTTCCTGCACCACGAATGGTAACCCCTGGAATTCCTTCTAAAGAAAGAGGCCTGTCAAAATAAAAAGTACCTGCGGGTATTTCAATAATGTCGCCGGGCTTTGCATCCATCAATTTACCTTGTAATTGATTATATATGGTGGAATCAACCCTTGGCGCAATCAACTCCTTTTCAGTACATGACGAAAAAAAGAGGAATAGGAAGAATAAAAGTCCAAAAACAGGTGTTGAAATTTTCATTTTCATAAACTTTAAGCATAAATGGTTACTTACTCCAAATGTAAGGTTTTTAAGTTTAAAAAAAAGGGGGTAAGTTATAATTTATGAAAACAAGACGGGTAGCGTATTTTAACTTAGTTATCGTATTTTTGGAAAAAAAAGATGAAAGAGGAAATCACCATGCCTGATTCCCTACATATTGCTGGCAGCATTACTTATTGTACCGTCATTTTACCCTTAGCGCTGGATAGATTATATACTTATGCCGTTCCGGAGGAATTGGTTTCTAAGGTTACCATTGGAATGCGCGTAGAAGTCCAATTCGGTAAAAAAAAGAGGTACGCTGCCATCATTTATAGCATAAATAATACAAAACCAGAAGGTCATTCGCCAAAATACCTGTTGAGTTTAATTGACGAAAAACCCTTGGTGAATGTATTTCAGATACAATTCTGGACTTGGATGTCCACTTATTATTGCTGCAGTCTGGGTGAAATTATGCAGGCAGCCCTTCCCTCCAATCTAAAACTATCCAGTGAATCGTTAATCATTTTACTCCCACAGTTACCTTTTGACCCTCTTTCTTTACCCGATAAGGAGTACCTTATTATTGAAGCCCTTTCAGGAAGAGAATATCTTCATCTTCATGACATACAGGATATGTTGGGCATCAAAACCATTTATCCGGTCATCAAAAATCTAATTGAAAAAGGCTTTATTGAAATAAAGGAAGATCTCAAAGACCCCTATAAACCACCCACCGTTTTTTTTGTAAACCTCCAGGAGCCCTATTTATCAAAACAGGAGTTCATTGGTCCCCTTTTCACCAAGTTAAGCAAATCTCCAAAGCAGGAACAACTACTTTTGACCTACTTCCAATTGAAAAATGAAAAAAGCCAGGTTACCCGAAAAGAGTTGTTGAAAAGGTCAGGGGTGGATGGCTCGGTTCTTTCTGCATTGGTCAAAAAAAATATTTTACAGGTTGAGGAAATTCTGTACTATAAGCCCTTATGGAAGGAAGGGATTGAAAATGAAATAAAATTAACCCCCAAGCAATCGATAGCCTTTCAAGCTATTAAGGATTTTCACCAGGAAAATAAGGTAGTTTTATTACAAGGCATTACAGGAAGTGGGAAGACGCAGATTTACATGAAATTTATGCATGAGGTAATTAGTCAGGGTGGACAGGTTTTATATCTTCTGCCGGAAATTGCCCTGTCAAACCAGGTTACCAGCCGATTACAAGCTATTTTTCACGACAAAGTACTGGTTTACCATTCCAGATTAACAGACAAGCAGCGGGTTGAAAGCTGGCAGCAGGTGAAAGATGGAAAACCACTATTGGTTGGCGCCAGATCTTCTCTATTTCTGCCATTTTCCAATCTAAAATTAATCATTGTGGACGAGGAACATGATCCTTCTTACAAACAAAGTGAACCAAATCCGAGATATCAGGGTCGCGATGCCGCCATTTATTTAGCACATATTTGGAAATCACCTGTAATTTTAGGAACTGCAACGCCTTCTTTGGAATCCTATTATCATAGTAAAACAGGCAAATATGGTTGGGTAAAACTCGATGAGCGTTATGGTGGCACCATTCTTCCAAAAGTAACGATGATAAATCTGGTGGAGGAAAAGAAAAATAAAAGAATGATTCAGGAGTTTTCTGAAACAATCCTTGAGGCAATGCGGGAGCGGCTAACCAATAAGGAGCAAATCATTTTATTCCAAAATCGGAGAGGCTTTGCTCCTACCCTGAGATGTACCACTTGTGGCTGGCATTCAGAATGTGTCCATTGCGATGTCAGTTTAACCTATCATAAATCGAGACAAGGATTAAAATGTCACTATTGCGGATATTATACCCCTGCTCCAACCCAATGTCCCGCCTGTGGAAGTAAAGAAATACTTCTTCAAGGATTTGGGACCGAAAAAATTGAAGCCGAATTACAAGTAATTTTACCAGAGGCCAGAATAGCGCGTATGGACATGGATACCGTAAAATCTAAATTTGCACATAACCGTTTAATTCAGGAATTTGAGGAAGGAGAATTGGATATTTTGATTGGTACACAGATGGTTACAAAAGGATTAGATTTTGCAAATGTTGGTATGGTTGGTATTTTGAGTGCTGACCAATTAATGCAATATCCCGATTTTAGAGCAGGTGAAAGAGCTTTTCAATTAATAACTCAGGTAAGTGGAAGGGCGGGAAGAAGAGCGCGCCAAGGTCAGGTTTACATTCAATCCATGAATATTTCCAGTCCCGTTCTCATCGATATTCTGGAAAATGAAACAGAAAGATATTACGAAAGGGAATTGAGTGAAAGAGAACAATTTCAATATCCGCCATTTAAAAGGCTAATCCGTATTTCCCTGAAACATGTTGATCCTGATACTGTTAACCAAGCAGCTAACTCATTGAAAGACTATTTATTTCCCATCTTTGGCAACCGATTAAAAGGTCCTGCCGTTCCCTACATTGGCCGGGTAAGAAATAACTATCTCATCGATTTTTTATTAAAACTAGACAATGGGAATAGTAAATTACAAGAGGCAAAAGACATGCTATTAGGTGCACAACAATTGCTTAAAAATAATAAATCTTTTTCATCGGTAAGATTTGTCATTGACGTTGACCCTAATTGAATCATTAAATAATTTGAATTTTCAGATTATGGTAGGGCGCAAGGATAGGATTCTGCGGATTAAGTTCCGTGATAATACCATCAATTTCTGAAAGATTACAAACTCTCATTTTCCTTACAGAATTTAATTTTTCAGCAATAGCTAAGGCGTAAACCTTCCTTGACGCTTTTATCATGGCCCTTTTAACGGTAACAATCTCCATTTCAAGCTCCGTAAGCCCTTCTTTTGCATCAATGCCATTCACACCCAAAAAGCAAATATCGGGTCGAATTTCGCCTAAATGCTGAATGACTTCACCACCAACGGCAATTTTTGCACTTTTAGAGAGATTTCCTCCAATAAATAAGGTTTCACTATTTGGATGTTCCATTAATTGCATAGCTGTTGATAGGCTAACGGTGACAAAAGTTACGCGCAACTCGGGAGGAAGGATTCTGGCAATTTCCAAATTTGTTGACCCGCCTGATATCAGCACCAACATATCATCTTTGAGCATACTAATGGCCTTTCTGGCGATCATCGTTTTTTCCTGATAAGCATAAATATCGTTTTCCTTGTAGGAATAAGCCTGATAGGACTTGCTCAAAGCCCCCCCTCTTACTTTGATTAACTTATCATCATCGGCAAGTTCCTGAAGATCTCTGCGAATAGTATCATCAGAAACACCCAATTTCTGACTCAAATCAGAGAGTATAACCTTATTGTGGATATTCACCTCCCTCAAAATCAATGAAAGTCTTTCTTTTTTTAACATGGCTACATTAAATAAAAAAGCAATCTACTCTTTTTTTGGGAATAGATTGCCAGGTAATAAAATTTTTAAAGGGTGGTTAGTTAGCAGAATCTGCTTATGTGTTTATGAAAAAAAAATAGGTATTATCATCAAAAATAAAGATGAAAGTCAAATTATAAATTTTAAGATAATGCAATAATAAGAAATATAAATCTTAAAATACAAAATATTGCCCTATTTCTTGCAACTTAATGCCATTTATTTTCTTTTTTTATTCAATAAAATGCAATAATCAAACAGATAAAAATTCCTACCCCTAATTATGGGTATGAAAAGCTATCAATCCGTCCATTGGATCTTTAACAATAGCACCTAATTCAAGATGATGTTCCTTAAGTACATCTTTCATAATAGCGCTAAAAAAATAAGCAACGGAGCCAATTAAATATACTTTAACAGCCTGATTTTCATCTATCAGCGTTAAAAAATATCTTTTCACAAACGAATCAAATTGTTCTTTCACCCTATCTTTTATCCAAGGTAAATCTTTATGTTTAAAGAAAAAAGGAGCTAAACTGGCCAGATATCTGCTGGGGAAAGGATTTTTATACACTGCCTGAAAAATTTCCGCTTTATCAAGGTTCAAGTCGCTATTTACAAGCAACTGAATATCTGGAGGCAATTCATTTTTCAGCCAACCTGTGATTAGCAATAAACCCAAAGCAGCCCCACTCCCCTCGTCGCCTAAGATAAATCCGAAGCCACCTGCCGAGGAGTCAATCTCTCCATTTTTTATAAGACAGGCATTAGATCCGGTACCAAGAATACCAACCAGGCCAATATTATGTTGACCTATTGAACGAGCTGCAGCAATAATATCGGTATCTACGTAAGCACTATGGTCGGGTTCAAAAACACTCTCGAGGAGGTTGGCCACACGTTTTTTCTGATCCTCTGCACCACAACCTGTGCTATAAAAATAGATGTGATGAATTTCTTTGGGTAGTTTTTTCCTTACACTAATAAATTGATCTGTCATTTCCTGATCGGTAAGAAAATAAGGATTTAGGCCGGGTGATTTTTCTTTAAAAACACATTCATTATTGGAAAGAAGCGCCCAATTTGCTTTTGTTGCACCACTTTCTACCAGGAGGATATTTAAAGGAGGCATATATTCAAGAATTAACGCTCACATTTTGAGCATGATTATTCAGCACATTGCGCACATTGCCATGTTTATTCAACAGATTATTTGCTTCACTGTAAGGCACATTTAATTGTTTCATAATCATCTTTATGCCTCTATCGATTAATTTATGATTACTCAACTGCATATCAACCATGATATTATCTAAAACGCGCCCCATCTGAATCATTACAGAAGTACTAATCATATTGAGCGCAAGTTTTTGCGCGGTACCGGCCTTCATTCTGGTTGAACCAGTAACAAATTCAGGACCGGTAACTATTTCAACGGGAAAGTCGGAAACCTCTGCAAGCAAAGACCGAGGATTACAAGTAATGCAAGCGGTTGCGATACCCTCACTTCTGCATTTTTTCAATCCTTCGATAACATAAGGCGTAGTACCCGAAGCGGCAATTCCAACGACAATATCAGCTGCATCAATATCAAAAGCCTTCAAATCGTGCCAGGCTTGCAGCTGATTATCCTCTGCCGACTCTACGGAGTTTCGAAGCGCTACATCCCCTCCGGCAATAATCCCAATAATCAAATTTTTGGGTACGCCGTAGGTAGGCGGACATTCAGAGGCATCTAAAACGCCCAGTCGGCCAGAGGTTCCTGCTCCGATGTAGAATAAGCGACCACCATTTTGCATTTTTTGCACAATGGCCTGAACCAGTTTTTCTATTTGAGGAATGGCCTTTTCCACTGCATCGGGAACGGTCCGATCTTCCAGATTCATGTTCACTAACAACTCATTAACGGACATTTTTTCCAAATGCCGGTAGGTCGAAGCCATTTCTGTAATTCTTTCCATATAAGTAAGTACTATGCAACAATATACGAATTTAAGCTTAAAATATGGCAATATCTTGCAAAAAGTTGCAACTACTAAAAAATAAACCATCGCTAAAATAAAGATTTTAAATAACTTGGCAATAAAATGAATATAATGTTGGAAAGTCTATCTTAATTACTTATTTTCGTCCATTAATTTGGGGGTATAGCTCAGTTGGCTAGAGTACTTGCATGGCATGCAAGGGGTCATGGGTTCGAATCCCATTATCTCCACATAAAACCAGTCTCCGTGAGGCTGGTTTTATTATTTAACACAACATTCATTTCCAAAATAAAAAAGAATAGATGAATCATTTATATGTTTTAAATCACTTTTTTTGGAAATATCGCTGGCACTTTCTGGGGGGAATTTTCTTCGTTTCTCTCTCCAATTATTTCAGGGTATTACAACCGCAGGCCATCAGGGAAGCATTAGATCTGGTAATACACAACGTAAGTATTTATCGAAATTTTGAAAGCTCAAAACTTCAACGAAGCTTAGAGACCATTCTGGGAAAACAATTATTAATTTTTGGATTATTTGTGCTTCTTTTTGCTGGCCTCATGGGCTTATTCATGTATTTCATGAGGCAAACTATCATTGTTATGTCCCGATTGATTGAATATGATATGCGAAAGGAAATCTTTGAGCATTATCAAATACTGGATCTCGCCTTTTACAAAAGAAATAAAACGGGAGATTTAATGGCCAGAATCACGGAAGATGTGAATAAGGTGCGAATGTATCTTGGACCAGCCATTCTCTATGGAATAAATCTGGTTTCTTTATTTGCCTTTGTCATTTATGCCATGGTTAATGTTAGCCTTGAATTAACCCTGTTTTGCCTTATCCCTTTACCTGTTTTGTCTATATCCATTTATTATGTTAGTGACCTTATACACAAGAAAAGCGAGGAAATTCAACAACAATTAGCCGTTTTAAACAACACGGCTCAAGAGGTTTATGCTGGAATTAGAGTAGTTAAGGCTTATACCCAGGAAAATTCTATGCTAGGATTTTTCACTTCCCAAAGTCAGCAGTACAATCAACAATCTGTTTCTTTGGCAAGAATTAATGCCTTGTTTTATCCGCTAATGATCTTATTAATTGGCATTAGTACGTTGATTACGGTCTATGCAGGAGGTACCTTAGTCGTAAATGGAAGTATTTCTACTGGCAACATTGCGGAATTTGTCATTTATGTAAATATGTTAACCTGGCCTGTAACGTCTATCGGCTGGATTGCCTCGATTATTCAGCAAGCGTCCGCAAGTCAAAAAAGGATTAATGAGTTTATGCAGACAAAGCCTTCTATTCTCTCGGGAAATACGGAGGATTTTAAACTCAATGGTGATATTGTCTTTAATAATGTGGGTTTGACTTATCCCGATACAGGTATTTGTGCTTTAAAAAATATACAACTCCATATTAAAGCGGGAGAAAAAATAGCCATTATAGGTAAAACAGGCTCGGGAAAGTCTTCCTTTGCGGAGTTATTGCTTAGGATGAATGATGTATCTGAGGGGGAAATTTTATTTGATGGTGTGCTTGTTAAAGATTTGAATCTTGGCAGGTTGCGCGAACAAATTGGATATGTTCCTCAGGATGTTTTTCTTTTTTCAGATAGTTTAAAACAAAATATTACTTTTGGTAAGCCTGATGCTTCGGATGCTGAAATAGAAAAGGCTATTTTTGATGCTTCTCTCACTGATGAAATTAAAACTTTCCCTGATGGGTTAAATACTATTTTGGGCGAAAGGGGAATTACTTTGAGTGGTGGTCAAAAACAAAGGGTTTCGATTGCCCGTGCGTTGTTGAAAAATCCTGAAATTCTTATTTTAGATGATTGTTTGTCTGCGGTGGATAGCCATACTGAAAATAAAATTCTTAATTATTTTCAGTCTTCGTTAAAGGATAAAACGGCTATTATTATTTCGCATAGAATTTATGTCAATTTGCATTTTGATAAGATTTTGGTTTTTCAAGATGGGGAGGTTGCTCACGCGGGTACCCATGAGGAGTTATTGAAGATAAGTCCTTATTATTTAGATTTATACGAAAGACAATTATCTGATGAGAGGATGGATTAGGGATATGGGGGCTAGCGATGATTTGGCTTACAAGGATGCAGGGGCTAGCGGAGATGTGTTAGCGGGGACGGTTTTTAACGCAGGGTTTGCAGTGTTCTGCGCAGGGTTTCGCAGGGGCGAGCGGGGATGTGCGAGCGGGGATGTGCGAGCGGGGGTGTGCGAGCGGGGACGGTTTTTTTTAAAAATTGTTGGACTAAGAAAAAATATAGGGGTAACCCTATGGTAATATTGACGGGGAAAGTGATGGCTAAGGCCATGGGTAGAAACAGACCGGGATTTGCTTTAGGTACTGTAACTTTCATGGCGGCTGGCACGGCGATGTAGGAAGCGCTGGCGGCGAGTACCGAGAAAATAAATCTGTCACTTATTTCGGAGGTCACAAAGGAACTTAAAATAACAAAAATACAACCGTTTATTAGGGGAATAAATACGGCAAATAATACGGGGAACCAGCCAAATTCAAAAAAGGATTTCAATTTTCTGCCACTTGAAATACCCATGTCTAATAAAAAAATGGATAAAAATCCTTTAAACAGGTCGTTTGTAAAGGGCTTAATTCCCTCCGCTTGCTTTGCATTCGCCAGGAAGCCTATTAGCAAACTTCCCAAAATCAGTAGAACACTGCCATTGGTCATGGCATGTTTAAAGATAAATTTTTTATCGATTTCATTTTTTCGTCCTTTATTAAAGAAAGTTATTAGGATTAAGCCAATAATGATAGCTGGCGATTCCATGAGCGCCATAATGGCCACCATGTAACCGTGCAATAGAAGTTGCTCAGATTCTAAATAGGCCGTTGCAGTTACAAAAGTTACTGCACTTACTGAACCATAAGCTGCAGCAATAGCGCCGGAATCAAAGACATTTAACTTTCGTCTAAGTATAAAAAAGGTATAAAATGGTATAAATATGGAAATAAATATGCCGAATATCATGGACCAAAGAATATTCGTGGAAAAGGTCTCATGTGATAATTCCTGTCCACCTTTGAATCCAATGGAAATAAGCAGATAGAGCGAAATAAATTTAGATGAATTGGGCGGAATTTCTAAATCGCTCTTTAAATAGGTTGCCAATACGCCTAACACGAAAAAAAGTAAGGCAGGGTTAGTCAAATTTTCAGCTAGTAAATTGAAATTCATTGTTTTTGTTTCTTTTGAAGAAATGTATGTAAGCTTAAAATTTAAGGATTACAATAATCACAAAAGGCAGGATCCTCTGCCATTTTCTGATTCGGATACAAGAATTCTTTTGTTTCCAAACATTTTTGACATGTATAAATATGACTAATAATGGATCGGGTAGGAAATTGGCATAGTTCGCAGGGTAAACCCTCCTTCATTTTGACTATGGAAAATCCGGGAAAATGACAGGAAGGACAAGTTGATTTTAATGTAGCAACCAACCTTTCAGCCGCTAATGCTATGACCTTCATTCTCGACGGATTGTACATGGCCCTCATATCTGTTTCAACAAAAAGGGAAGAACTACCCTTAATAAGTTTATCAAAAGATTCCTTCAAAACAGGCCAATCTGTGATTCCTTTGATTATGTTTTCGCTGCTGGATTTTGATTTTCTCAAAATAAGCCCATGGCTTGGAAATTTTGACCTATTAGCGAAGTCGGTGAGTTCTTCATAGCTAGAAATTTCTGCGCCATTAAAATTAGTATCGATACTTAATTCCCTGGCCGAAAAGGAGGCATCTTGTTTTTTATCTACCAGCAATATAACTTCATCGTCAGCGGGAAGGAAGTAAAATGAAGGATGGCTTCCGAAAGAACCCTCGCTGGCAATAGCTAAATCACATTGTGCTATTTCCATGGCCTTCTCACATTTCAATCGGGCGGTGAGTAAGGCATCGTCTAATCGTTCCACCTCACCTGAAAAAGTACCAAATAAATCAGAATCAAATGTTGGCAAGGTAAAACAATGAACCCCCAATTCCCTTTCTAATATGGGAGCAATCAATGCTTCTTTTCCATGTTTTGTGGCAATTACAAGGCGTCTTCCTTCAAACATTTATTCCTGTTTTTTTAACAGACTGCCGACTAAAATTTCTTATCCCTGCGACAAACAAGAGAAATGCGATGGAGGCAAATAGATTTGTTTGAATAGCGTCTTTGGTAAAAAACGCAGCAATAAACAGGAATATGAATAATATCAAAACCAAATAAAATTTAATTGTTACCTTCGACATATTTATTATTTTTTATCTCATGCAAATTTGTTAATTTTAATTCATAATTTTTTATTTATATTTACAATCATTTGCATAAACAGTATTTATGAACTATACGCTTAATCAATTGCAGATTTTTCTAAAAGTAGTGCAAACCCAGAGTGTGACAAGGGCGGCTGAAGAACTTCACCTTACCCAACCTGCTGTTTCCATACAACTTAAAAACTTTCAAGAACAGTTTGATATTCCATTAACCGAGGTTATTGGAAGAAGAATTTACATAACGGCCTTTGGGCGTGAGGTGGCTGAGTCGGTTGAAAACATTTTAGAGCAGGTACAGGCTATTAATTTTAAAACCTTGGCCTATAGGGGACAATTATCTGGACGGTTAACTATTTCGACGGTTTCAACCGGCAAATATATTTTACCCTATTTTTTATCTTCCTTTTTAACAATGCATCCTGGTATTGAACTAATGATGGATGTTACCAATAAAAATAAAGTGGTTGATAGCTTCAATTCTAATGAGGTTGACTTTGCCTTGGTCTCCGAATTACCAAAAACCATTCAGACGGACCAACTGGATATACTTCAGAATAAGTTATTTTTTGTTGGAAAAACCAAAATTCACCTTAAAAAGGATCAATCTTTAAAAGATTGCTTTACTAATTTACCTTTAATTTACAGGGAGCAGGGGTCTGGAACCAGGAAAATAATGGAAAATTTTATTGAGCGAAATAATATTAGAGTTACAAAAAAAATGGAGCTAACATCAAATGAAGCCGTAAAACAGGCCATTCTTGCGGGATTTGGTTTTTCCATTATGCCATTAATAGGTATAAAAAGGGAGTTATTAAATAAAGAACTTCATATCATACCATTACCAGGTTTACCTATTATATCAACCTGGCAATTAATTTGGCTTAAAGGGAAGAAACATGGACCCATTTCCCTTTCTCTTATTAAACATATAGAAAAAGAAAAGGAAAAGATTGTAAACGAGGTATTTTCCTGGCATGAAAACTACTAAAAAAAAGGGCCCAATCGAAATTGAGGCCCTTTTCTCTAAAAAGCATTAATTTGTCAGCCAAAAAATTTTAATTTTTCCTTGGAGTAATTTATTTATTTAACGGTCATAACGCCATTCATCAATCGCCAATGCCCGGGAAAAGTACATATATAAGGATAATCCCCTGGTTTTAAGGGCGCTGTAAATCTTAATCTAACCGTTTGATCTGGGTTAACCAGCGCGGTTGCAAAAAGAATTTCCGGCATTTCAGGTACATAATTATTGGTAGCGCCATTTGGATCGGTAATCATCTTATCAGCTGCCTTTCCTATTTTTTCCAACGATTTAGGTTTCCCTATGACCAAATTATGTTGCATAGCATCAGGATTTTCGAATACGATCTCCACCGTTTTACCAGCAGAAACGGTAAAGGATTTTAGGTCATATTGCATCATTTCCCGTAAGGATTTAATTTTAACAACCTGTACATTTGGGTCATTAGCTTCCTCCTTTTTCAATATATCCCAAGCTTGCATTAGTCTTGTTAACCGATCTTTATTAACTCCAGAAACAGAGGCAAGCAACTCATTTAAAAAAGGAATTGACTCCTTTGGAACCACCGTTTTTCTCCTATAATTCCATCCTTCACTAACGGCTTTCAATATGGCATCGAACCCATTGGCATCTAATTTTTTTGCTTTCTGCAAATAAACAATCACGGTATTTATATCGGCTAAAGATGCGTGTGATTTAACACTTTTTGCCAAAACAAACTGAGGCATAGTCTGTGCCAAAACAAAAGAAACCTTTTTAGTCAGGGCATTATTATTTTCCAGACTTTCCGGTATTGAATTATCCTTATCGACACTGACAGAAATATTATAATCACCGGCAAATTCCCCGGCAAATGAAATATTTCCAGACCATGGACCATTGGTATTCTTTGTAATGGTAACCGTTTCGCCAGGTTTTACTCCTTCAGCATGCACCTGACTCACCAAATCAATAACTTGTCCCTTTCCTGAAAAACGAATATTAAGGGGTAAAACTGTTCCTTTTTGAACGGCAACATCCCCTTGATTTGTCACTTCGATAGAAACGTTAATTCTGTCTCTTGGCGCAGGATTAGCAGGTTCAAATTTGATATTGCTAATAATTAAATCGGGTTTATTCTGATTTGATACCGCTGTTTTTTTAGCATCTACTGGCTTATCCATAGTAGCTGCGTGATGATGCGCTGCATGTTCAGGTGTCTTTTCAGCTGTTTTTTTAGCTGATAATGTGACCTGATCGTCAAAAATCTTATTGAGTAAATCTACATTTTTTCCAATAATAATGGCATAAGCATCGGGAATCCAACGATCGTCGATGTCCTTTGAATTTTCCAATGCATTGAGGACAAAAGATTTAGATTTTTCGTCTAACGGCATTTTACTTAAAGCCAGTAAAGTATTCAGGACAACGAGCGGTTCCTTATCTTCCATTAATTTATTATCTATAAGATAATTTGCCATTTCACTGGTAGCGGGCAGCATTTGTAAAATGGTTTTTCGAACCCCGTGGCAAGGATGTTTCAATGCTTTAAGCAAGGCATCCATAACATTTCCCTCTATGGCATTTAGTCCATGCAACACCCAAAGAGCATGAATAGCTGGGGCATTAATTCCAATTTCATCTACTGAAAAATCATTAATCAAGGCCAATAAATCAGGAACAATATCCTTATTATTTCTCTCTACCAATAAACGTTGGGCATGGCTTCTCCAAAACATATTTGTATTTTTTAGTGCCTGCACCAACGCTGCCGGGTTATTCGTTGACAGAGAAAGAGGTGAATAAGAAGGGGCTTCATTATGCTGCACGCGGTAAATACGACCATGCGTATAATCCCTTAATTCGGTTTCGTACGCATTTCCCTGCCCCATAATAAATCCGTCAGGTTTTGGATTATGTTGAATGATAAAGCTATACCAATCTGCGACCCAAACAGCACCATCGGGACCCACCTCAGCAAAAACGGGAGAAAACCATTCATCGGCACCTGCCATCAGATTGAATCCCTCCGTATCATTAAAATTAGTTCCTTTTTTTGTTAAAATATTCTGGTGTAGAACGTGCCCGGTAGGTTCAGCTACGAAGGCTATATTATTCCAATATTTTTTAGGAAATGAGCGGGCAGTATAAACATTATGTCCAGCTGCGGCGGTATAACCACCAAAAACATCCACTTGCCTTACTTTTGGTGTAATGGTTTTCATATCCTTATGGGTATCTGTACTTCTACTTCCATTATCTATACCATAAGCAGACGGATAATAATGATTTGGAATAGCCATATACCAACCATGGGCGTTATTTGCAGTAGATCCGAAAACATCCCCCGTTTCATTGAAACCCAAACCCCAGGTATTATTGGACGTATTGGTCATAAATTCAAGTTTACTTCCATCTGGTTTAAAGCGGAAAAAGCCCTGAGCAAACCTGATAGTATCCTTACTTTCACCCACTACCCCTTTAAATCCGGAGTACCCAATGGCGCCCCAAAGCCAATTATCAAAACCATAATGCAGATTTGATGGCCCTGCATGAGTATCAAAGGTTCCGAAACCTGTGAATAAGACCTTTTTTACATCGGCTTTATCATCTCCATCGGTATCTTTTAGAAAAATCATATCAGGCGCCTGACAAACGACAAGACCGCCGTTACTAAAAACCATTCCTGTAGGAATACTTAGGCCATCGGCAAAGCGGGTAAATTTGTCTGCTTTTCCGTCTTTATTAGTGTCTTCACAAATCAGTATATAATCACTTCCCCCGGCATCCTTTCTTTCATTGGGATAATCCTTGGTGATGAGAACGAACATCCTCCCCTTTTCATCCCAGGAAAAAGCAATAGGATGCACTACATCAGGTTCAGCGGCAAATAATTCCATATTGAAATCCATTGGCACCTGAATATGTTTTCTACTCTCTTCCGGAGAAAGCGGATCTTGTCTGTATTGAGTACCTTCTCTTTTCTCATAATTGGGTAATTTAGCCTCCCGATATACAAAAGGAGCTGGTTTCAAGCCGGCATGAGACGCTTTTGCGTCGTCATTCACTGCCCAAAGGATACCCCGATAGATCAGTTCCTGAAAATCAGTATTCTGCCAGGTGCGTTCATCATGACCATAAGCGGTATAAAAAACACGACCTTTACCATATTGACGAGTCCAGGTATAAGGTTCCGTTTTAACCCCTGGTTTATCTTTAAACTGATCGGCTTTAATTTCCCGTTCCGCCAGGACATTATTATCGTCCTGAAGGTGGTCATGTAAATAAGTTTCATCGACCACTTTAAATGGACGGAGGCCTTTCATGATAAAATGATCAGGTTGGATAATTTTTGCCTCAATGGAATCCATGGTATGCCTCCAAAATTGCCCACCTACCATTTTAACATATTCGGCTGAATTTCTAAAGCAATAGGAAGCACAATGGATGGGTAAAATGCCTTTTCCGCTTGAGACATAAGCCAATAAATCCTTTTCTAAATGCGGGGGAATACTATCCCAATTGGCAAAAATGAGTAAGGCGTCATATTTATTAAGATTTTTTAATGTCAAATCTTCTAATTGATCGATGTAGGTAAAATTCACCCCTTTATCACCCAGGGCAGCCATAATAGAAGGTAGGCGTTCCATTGGTTTATGGTGGCCATTATCGCCCAGGAACAGGATTTCTAAGCGTCTTGCAGACTGACCCATTGCGGTAAAGGCAGACAAAACCAGTGCGAGAAAGAATATTTTTTTCATAAAAATGTTATTTGACAATTAAAAACATGCTAGTTAAAGACGGATTAAACATCAGGAAAAGGCCGCTTTAAAATCGGGTAATTTAATGATTTCCCCTCCACGCATAGCGGATTCATGAGCAAGGATACCGACAGAAGTCCAGTTGGCTGATTCCCATGCATTGGGGAATGGATCTCTGTCTTCAATTAAGGCCATTAAAAATTCATGCACCAGATGGGGATGGGAACCACCATGACCAGCACCCTGTGTAAAACTAAGGTGGGTATTTTCCGCTAAATCATAAACCCCTTGGGTGGTAAAATTCTGTATTTCCTCAGGTAGCAAATGGGCAAAATCGGGTACTTGAACTCTTTCTGGAATTTCATGCTCTTCCTTTTTCGCGGTATGAATTACGGCATCCTCCCCTTCGATGAGTGGCCATTCAAACGATTTTTTCGTACCATAGACTTCAAAACTTTCTCTATATTGACGTGCCAGGTCAAAAAGAGAGCGATACACATAAGCACTTAAATCACTGTCTTTAAACTTAATATGCGCTGATTCCACCGAAAAAGGTGAATGATGAATATCGGCAAGTTCCTTTCTAATCGTTCCTGAACCAAAACAGGACACATAGTCCGCTTCTAATTTTAATAAACCTGCCACGGGCCCAACGCAATGGGTAGCGTAATGCATGGGAGGAAGACCAGGCCAATAATCGGGCCAGCCATCCATATCCTGTTGATGGGAAGCTTTTAAAAATTGAATTTTACCTAATTCGCCTTTTTCGTATAAATCCTTGACAAACAAAAACTCCCTACTATAGACGACCGTTTCCATCATCATGTACTTTTTCCCAGTTGCTTTGGACAATTTGACAATTTCCATACAATCTTCCACGGAAGTTGCCATTGGAACGGTACAAGCGACATGTTTACCAGCCTTTAAGGCCTTAATAGTTTGTTCTGCATGATTTGGAATAGGAGAATTAATATGAACGGCGTCAATTTGAGGGTCTTTCAACAATTCGTCATAATCATCATATCTTTTTTCAATCTGGAACGCATCGCCCAATTTATTCAGATTTTCCTTATTTCGCTGACAAATGGCATACATATTAGCCTGCGGGTGTCGTTGATAAATGGGTATGAATTCCGATCCAAAGCCAAGACCTACAATCGCAATATTAATTTTTTTCATAAAATCAAGGATAAGGGTTTTAAAAATGTAAAATGTTTCAGGTGATTTTCGGGTATTTCTAATGAATAAATTTTTTAAGATAGGTCAAACTGTCGGACATAAGTTGTTCTTCAGAATCAAAGGTTTTTCGCCAAATATTTGCTGCTGCCAGTTTCATACTAAAGGCCTCGATACTGACCATTCCCTGATAATTGATATCAACCAGGGTTTTAGTAATGGATTCAAAATCAATATGTCCTTTACCCAGGGTACCTCTATCATTTTCAGATAGTTGTACATGAATCAGATGATTTGCACATGATTTAATGGCATTTTCAATATTTTTCTCCTCAATATTTGCGTGAAAGGTATCAAACATAATGTTACAATGAGGATGATTCACCTCTTCCACAAATCTCAACATTTCATCTGTACAGGTAAAAAGGTATGATTCAAAGCGATTTAGGTATTCAACACCAAGGGTTATGTTTTTGTCAGCGGCATAATCAGCGAGGGTACGTATATGATGAATGCCATATTGCCATTCCTCTTTAGTTGCAGGTTTGCCGGAAAAAACACCTAAAGCGGAATGAAATGGACCCGAAAGGTATTTTGCACCTATTATTTCAGCACAGTCAATAGCTTTCATATTATTTTCGAGGGCATGTTTTCTCATTTCAGGAGAGGAACTTATTGGATTTGCATCGGGACCATTAATGGCCACTGCAAGTCTTTCAAGTTCTAGTTCGTCTAGTTTATCTCGCCAGATATGCCAATCGGGCTTGTTAAAATTAAATATGGGCACCTCAACGCCATCAAAACCTAAAGATTTAATCTGCTCGAGCACAGGAAAAAGAGAATCGTTTATTTCTGTTCCCCAAAGCAGGAGATTCATCCCAATCTTCATTTTTTTATTCAAATATAAGTTCTAAATATCAATGAAAATACGTTTTTTTTTACCAATATTTACTGTATTTTGATGTTTATTCCGACTATTCTACATAATATTATCAATATTTAGTTAAAATGAAACCACTTTTAGAAAAATCAATAGAAAGTCTAAATCAATCTTTTCTTGTAAAAAAACTACAGGAACCCTTTTTTGATCCGAACTGGCATTTTCATCCGCACTATCAATTATTCACTGTTATAAAAGGAACAGGAACAAGATTTATAGGTGACGATATCAGGCATTTCGAGGAAGGAGACACTGTGTTTTTGGGTCCAAATATGCCCCATCTTTGGCGAAGCGACCGCAACTATTTTGAGAAAGAATCTCAACTTCAAACAGAGGGGATTGTGGTATATTTCAAGGAAGATTTTCTGGGCTATGATTTTTTTGAAAAACCTGAAATGTTTGACATCAAAAGCTTTTTAAAAAATAGTGAGCGAGGTCTTGATCTGACGGGTACATTGGGTGCAGAAATGGTTGGTGATTTAAAAGAATTATTAGGATTAACTGGATTTGAAGGGATATCAAAACTCCTAAACATACTACATAAACTATCTGTAACCAATGATTATCAATACATTTCAAGTACAAATTACACAAATACGCATAAAATATCTGAAACGGAAAGGATGCGAATAGTTCACGAATATGTATTGAAGCACTTTAAAGAAAACATTAATTTGTCCACCGTAGCAAGCCTTTCCAACATGACGGAAGCGGCGTTCTGCAGGTATTTCAAAAGCAGGACTAATAAAACTTTTTCTGATTTTGTAAAAGAAATACGTATTGGTAATGCCTGTAAAATATTACAGGATGAGAACAAATCCATTTCACAAACCTGTTATGAAAGTGGGTATAACACGGTATCGAATTTCAACAACCAATTCAAATCGTTGAAGGGAGTCAGTCCGCTTCAGTACCAAAAATTATATCGTCGAACCTAGGGTAAAACTGATAGGGAAGTATAACATTAATGATTTTGAATCAGGATTTACAGGATTTATAGGATTGAATAGTACGTCTCCAGTTTGGGAGGAAGGTTATTATTAGATGCTGCTTTCATTTCATGGCTTTTCGCCGATGCGTAACGCATCGGCTTTTCATTGGCAGATGACAATATAAAATTCACTTCTATCACCTGGTTTTTGAATCAGGATTTACAGGATTTCCAGGATTAACTATAACGTCTCCGGTTTGGGGAGGAAGGTTATTATTAAAAGTTGATTCTATTTTAAATCTTTTCGCCGATGCGTAACGCATCGGCGAAAAAAAGTGTGAAAAGTAATCCTCTACGAAAACCAATTATACCCATGCCGAAGACGTCCTCTGTAATCCTGTAAATCCTGTAAATCCTGATTCAAAACCGAGTGAAAGTGGGTAAATATTACATTGAAACCTATCGGGGAGAAGACGCGAGGCATCGCGTCTCTACCTTATGACATTGTGCCGCAAGGATTAAAGAGTATTTTGGGGGAAATTGTGCCGCCAGGGGCCAAATCATCTATAGACATGTGACCCCAGGGGGTCAGGTATCAAATGGGAATTTTTTTTAGGTCAGGTCAGATAAACTATTTTTAGGGCTAATGCCATTTGCCCCTACATGGCATATATGATGATTTCCTTGTTGTTAACTATATGTACTTCCCGACGGATGCGGTCTTCCCAGGATAATTCTGCCGCGCTTTTCTTTTCGAGAAATACCATGTATCCTGTTTTTTGGCCCAATCGGTCCAGGTAACGGGCTAATTGCTGAATGCCGTGAGGTTCAGAACGAGCGTCGTGATGCATTTTTATTTCTATCGTTATTACCTGTGATTTCCAGAAAATGACCAAATCTGTCCGTCCATTTCCTATGGCCATCTCCCTTTCGATGCGTCCTCCCCCATTGATAATCCGTTGCAAAAAAGCCATTAAAAATAATTGATGTCCCGCTTCTTGGTATTTATACCTATCAATCCACGATTCTGAATTCCAGCGGTAAAAATCTGTGAATGCGTCTAGTAATTTGTCCAAATTCAGCGAACCGTCAGTATTTAGGTACCAACTCGTCTGGGCGATGTCCTGATTGATACTAACTGAAAAGCCTATAGTCAGAATGCGGGTTATGATTTCTCTGTATATCGGATTGGCAAATTGGATGGG
>CANMVX010000039.1 GCA_947501115.1 Haliscomenobacteraceae bacterium | reverse complement strand
GTCGTACCACTTCCAATGAGTAACAGGGGCAACGGCAACGGCTGCTGAAAATACATCATTTCCCTTTAGTAAACAAAGGGAGGACATAAATCCTCCGTAACTCCATCCAAATATTCCTATTCGAGAAGCGTCAACAAAAGAAAGATTCCCAATATATTTTGCCGCCTCGATTTGGTCTTCCGTTTCATATTTTCCCAGTTGAAGATAGGTCATTTTTTTAAATGCTGCCCCCCTGCCTCCGGTTCCCCGATTATCGACACAGGCAACAACAAATCCTTTTTGAGCAAGTAATTGAAACCACCAATAATTTTGACCTTTCCATTGGTCTGTAACTTGTTGGCTACCAGGTCCTCCATACACAAACATCAATACGGGATATTTACCCTGTGGATTAAAATTTGCTGGTTTAATCATCCATCCATTTAATTTTACTTTTTCCGACGTTTGAAAATCGAAAAAATCAATGGGCTGAATAGTAAGAGAAGTCTGAGTAGATCGTAAGGCATCATTCTCTTCCAGGCGCTTTATTTCAGTACCATCGGCAGCATTTATGGAGTAAACGGGTGGGCGTGAAATACTGGAATGAGTTAAAATAAAAAGGGATTTTGTAGTATTAAACTGAGCACTATTCCACCCTGGCTCCTCGGCAATTTCTTCTAATTTTGAACCATCCAGCTTAATGCGACAAATTTGTCTTTCCTTTGGATTATTCAACGCCGCTTGAAAATAAAGCCATCCTGTTTTCTCCTCCATACCATAAAAATCAGTGACTTCCCATTGACCTTTGGTGATAGATCGTATCATTTTGCCATCTTTACTATGTAAATAAAGATGATTCCAACCGGAGGATTCACTGGTTCGGATAAATTGGTCTTTTTCAATTAAAAAGGTGAGGTTATCATTGATATCCACATAAGTATCTTCCTTTTCTTCCAATAGGGTAGATAAACTACCCGACACACTTTCCATTAGAAACCATGTAAGGTGATTCTGATGTCTGTTTAAGGTTAAAAAACTTAATTGGTCGCTCGTATTTGTCCATTCAATGCGTGGAATATATTCAATGGATGGATCAGTAACGGCGAAAGATGTTTTTTTCGTTGAGAGGTTATAAATACCTACGCTAACTTTGGCATTTTCTTCACCAACTTTTGGGTATTTATATGTAACATACTCAGGATGAGCTGCTCCATTAAAGTTGGTCATGGTAAATTGAGGTACTTTTGATTCGTCAAATTTCAGGAATGCTAAAAATTCACTATCCGGCGACCACTCAAAAGCTTTCGATAAACCAAATTCTTCCTCATAAACCCAATCGCCCGCTCCATTAATAATATTATTTTTAGACCCATCTGATGTGACCGAAATACTTGTATTGGTGAATATATCCCATATAAAAAGATTGTTTTCAATTACGTAAGCTACCTTGTTTCCATCGGGTGAGAAGGTAGGATAGCTTATTTTTTTTCCATTTTCTATGCTCTTAAGCAGTTTCGTTTTTCTGTCGAAAAAAAAGACGTTGGCTTTACTTGATCTTCTATAAATAGCTTCCTGATGGACTAGTATTAATAGTTTTTGCTCGTCAGCGCTAAATGAATAGTTACTAATGGGGCCGTTGAGTATAGATGTATAGGCATCATTTTCTGCGTCAAAAATAGTTTCAATCTCATCGCCTGTGAGCAGGTGGTAGGAAGTAATCTTACCCTTTTGGTTCTTTGTAAAATGCTCTCCATTGGCTAAGAAAAAAAATCCGGGTACTGTTTTTGCAGCAAATTTGTTTTCCTTCCAAATATTCTCCAGATTAAGTTCATTTCCAGGAGCGTTCATAGTCGTTTGGGCTATTATTGGCATAAAATAGAATATCCACAAGAGAAATACAAATAAACGCATAGAAGGTTGGATATAGTTATTAAACAATAAAAGGTACTTCAATGTAACACTTTTTGAATAATAGTAGTTTTTCAAAGGGCAATTAAATCACTGCTTCAACAATGATTCTAACAGTAAGTCTATTTCTTGCGACTTTTTCTTTTTCTCTCTTTGAACGGGAGGTGCAGCTCTTTCTTTACAATCACTAATTGGGCATCTCTCGCAGGTAGTATGAACTTGTTTTTGGACTATTTTATCACTGTTTAAAAAGGCTATTTTTTCGTTTAATTTATCATCTAATACAATACCCAAAGTTAAGCTAACTTTTGCCCCAGGTCTGGGATAGTTTAATCTGGAATGAGTTAAACAAAGATAAGACTCTCTGTTTTCCTGAAAACGTGAAATTTCCACATGCATCATAGATTCTTCCTTGTTTCCATTATTTAAAATGGAAGATACCGCAATCCACCTTCTACAGTAATGTTCAGAAAGATTGTTGCCGTGAGGTTGATGTTTTTTATTTAAATGCAATTCCCTGTCAACCTTCAGCGATTCCTCTCCAGGGTGATAGACAAAGCGCATAAAAAAAATATCCTTTAAGCCGAAAAATTGAGGTAGTATATTGGTCATCCGATGAAAGAACATTTCCGGAGTAACCATATATTTATCCATTAATTGAGAAAAATGATGAGGATTCCATTCTTTTTGATTGAAAATGCTCCTGATTTCACTAATAAATGGATCCTTTGGTAAATGTAGGGCGACAGAAAAGTAAATGGCTTTGGAATGATTTAAAACTTCTTCAAATACTTTTCCCTGGGAAATGGATGAAGTGTAGGCTCGCTCTTTTAAATGTAAGAAATTAAACGCCAGTTCTTTACCGAATGAAAAGGATCGTTGCATGCCATTTAAACTCCCTTTGAGAAGAAGCTGTTTTGATTTTGGCAAAAACAGATAGTATAAATGGTTTAAATTTTCATGTTTGTCCAATCCCTTATAGTCAATATTATAATCAAACGATTCTGATAATATATCTGCCAGTAGTTTATCGGAAATGGGTCTCTTATTTGGTATGTCAAATGCTATAATGAATTGTTCTGCGGCAAGTTCTATCTCCTCAAAATAATTTTCATGCATTTCGAGAAATGAACGCAATGCAGCAAAATAAAAATTTTCCTGCCTTACTGCATAGTTCCTTGAAAGTTCTAACAGCGTAGATATAAGTGCACCAACCCGGGTGGGTGCCTGAGCAATAATTTCCACTACTTTTGATAACTCAATGCCAAATAAATCTAAAGGCAGCTCGTTCAGGAAATTTGAATCCAGTAATTCACTTATGGTTTCTAATCCGTCCCCTTCCCCTAAAGTGACCAGCCTCTCTGGCGATTGGCCTAATACTTGGGCGAGAGCATTTAATTTATCGGACTTTGGAAATTTTTTGCCTTTTTCAATTTCATTCAAATAGGAAACGGACAACCCTGTCTGCTGCGATAACTCCAAAAATGAAAACCCCAGCCCCTGTCGAAGTTGCTTAACTTTAAGTCCAAATAGAATCCGGTTTGGAATATGTTTGTTATTCATAATCCACAAATTAACGAATTCTTTTTGATAAAAGGTACAATAAAAAAGGATGCCACTTTTAAGATGACATCCTCTGACTTGGAGTAATTATTATATTGTAAATAAAGAACAAATTATTGGTAAATCGGCAAAGTAAATAGTCAGAATAAGAAAATATGATAATCAAAACAGGAATTTATGACATTTCTTTACTAAGGGTGACATAATATGCCGGCGTTAAACCTGTTGTTTGTTTAAAAATCCTGATGAATGAGGAGGCGTTTCCAAAACCACAGGCAATAGCAATATCCTGAATGGAACTTTCAGTATTTTCTTCCAATAATTTTTTCTTGGCTTCCTGAATCCTTAACGTATTGATGTAATGATTGAAATTCATTCGGGCAAATTTATTTACAGACAAGGAAATGTATTTGTCATTTGTACCCAATGCGGTACTTACATCTGAAATAGTTATGCTTGGCTTAAGATAAAATTGTTCACTTTCCATGAGTTGTTGTATCTCGGTAAACAACAAATATAGTTTTTGGTCATTACTATCGATATCTGAGACTATTTTCTCATGAATTAGTTTGTCTTGCGGGGTGTGATTAAGCTGAAATATTTTTCTGTAGCTGGCACGTAGTTTTAAATAAAATACGATGCCTATGACTAATAGGATTATAAATATTATAATTAGGATGGTAAATAGAATAATGGTACGGTTTTTATTCTTATTTGCTTTTGCCAGTTTTTTTAGAGAATCGGTTAATTTATCTTTCTCATAAATAATAGACCATTCTTCATAATCAGAATTAAAATTATCTTCTATAATTTTAGTGGTCTCATTTACATAACGGTTAAAGGATTTCTCAAATTCATCAATATTTCCCTCGTTAGCATTCAGTCTCACCTTAATGGCAGATAGCTCATTTTTTCTTTCATCATTTGGATAGGTTGCTAAATTATATTCTGCCTCTTTTAAAAGTTTTCTTGCTAATGGCAGGTTCCTTTTTTGTATATTCAATTCAATACCTTTGATTAATACGGCTGACTTGAATCCATAAGATTGAAATACATCACTTAGGTAGTCCGCTTTCTCAAAGTAAAAATCAGCTTTTGTATTGTTATTTATATCTACATAAAATTTGTTTAAATTAGTATAGGATTTGATTAACCTAAATGTATCCTTAATGTTTTCGAATATTTCTGTAGCCTTCAAGGAGTTTTCTATTGCTTTCGTTTTGTCTTTATTATCAAAAAAAACGGCGGCATTTAGATAGGTCAATCCTATATATTCTTTATTTCCTACTTTTATGAAGTAGTCCTGTGCTATCTTATTCAGGTTTATGGCACTTTCATAATCTCCCGCCTTTGATTTTAATAAGGCAATATTCAAATTGGTTTGAGCAACACCAAAATCGTCCTTTCGTTTTTGTGCAATTTTTAAAGATTGTTGGTAAGCTGTCAAAGATTTGTCAAGTTTACCCAATATTTCATAGTTAACACCCAGATTATTTAGACATTTCTCCGAAAAATCTATGTTTTTCTTCGCATAATCTTGTTTTAAGGCGTTCTGGAAGTATTTTGCAGAAACTATGTTTTGATCTTGATAATAGAAGATGAGTCCAAGGGCATAACTTGATTTTGCTATGGAACTATCCACATTATTTTGCAGGGCATCTTCCAAAAGCATATCGGCTAAACGCCTTGCTTTTTCCAAATCAGATGGAATAAAGCTCATGATTTCCTTCAGCGTAGGAGGTTTCTGACCTATTGTTATACCAGGTAGAAGGAAGCTAAGTAGGAAAAAAATCTTTTTTAACATGAAAATGGTTTGATAATAGGTCTCAATCTCACATCAAAGGGTTCCCGCATGTTCTCTATAAATAATAGCCAATAACAATTGACCCACCGCACGCAAAGTATTGCGATCTATTTTATCCAGGGTATCTTCAGGTGTATGCCAATGGGCTACGAAACCTGTCTGTGTGTCGATAGGCCTGTTTATAATGTCAATCGTTGGAATTTGAGCCAGCGTATTTAAAAAATAATGATCATCGGTGATAGCTCCAACCTGGTCATTGACAAAATAGTTTCCATAGCCCATAGCCTGGCCCAGTGTCCATACTTTTTCGACTACATTTCCTGCAAATTGGACTGATATTTCCTCTTTTGCAAATCTTGCTCCCGAGGCACCAACCATATCCAGCAGGATACCATAATCAGGTTTGGCATTGGCTGGATAAATTAAATTTCTTGAAAAATATTGACTGCCTAGACACCAGCTTTCTGATGCTCCTCCATTGCTATCTCCATAATCTTCTAAGTCAAAAAACACCAAATCAACGCCAAAATCAACGGGGTTAAGCTGTAATTGCCTTGCAATTTCCAATAATACTCCAACACCGCTGGCTCCGTCATCAGCCCCTAAAACGGGTCTGTTTTTATCCCCTACCGTAATAGGTGAGTCGGTAAATGGTCTTGAATCCCAATGAGCACATAACAATATTCTTCTTTGAGCTGCAGGGTTAAATTTACCAATGATATTATTACCGTTCAATAATTTACCATCAAATGATTTAGCTGTAAACTTTTGCTCAATGACATCAGCCCCGAAGGATTTAAGGGAAGAGGAAAGATAGTTCTGGCAAGCAATATGTGCCGGTGTATTGGGAATCCTGGGTCCAAAAGCAACTTGTTGAGCAACATATTTAAAGGCGGAATCTCTCTCAAATCGAGGCACTTTAATAGTAATTTCCTTTTCCTCTACCTTGTTTTTGGCATCGGATTGGCAACTTTGAAGGGCCGAAAAAAAGAATAACCCAAGGATGAAAAGAATTCTGATATTCATAAAAAAGAATTAAAAATGAATAAAAAATTTGCTAATTAAGACGAGAAATGTGTCCAACCCTGAGCCGTAATGGCATGTCTGTTTCCACCTTTCGTATGCAGCGTTACGCCGTCTTCCGCCGGGACAATTTCCCCGATAATATAAATATCAGTTAAAAACTTTATTTTATCAATATCTCCTGGCTTCACGGTAAATAATAGCTCATAATCTTCCCCGCCACTCAAAGCACAGGTAATGGGGTCAAGTCCAAATTGAATGGCTTGCAGTTCAGTATCAATTAACAAGGGTACTCCTTCTTCTTCAATAAAGGCACCTACATTTGATTGCTTGCATAGGTGAAAAACCTCTGAAGCAAGACCGTCAGAGATATCCATCATAGACGTGGGAATAATATTGTTTTTGTCAAATAAATCAATGATATCAACCCTTGCTTCCGGTTTTAACTGTCTGCCTATGAGGTAATTATTTTCACCAAAATCTGGTTGAATTTCCGGGTTATCTAAGAATAATCTTTTTTCTCTTTCCAGTAATTGTAACCCTAAATAGGCCGCGCCTAAGTCTCCGGAAACACAGATCAGATCACCAACTTTCGCTCCATTTCTGTAAACCAGTTTTTCCTGAAGGCCCTGGCCCACCGCAGTAATACTTAATACCAATCCTCTGGGTGAAGAGGTGGTATCGCCTCCGGCCAGATCCACACCATACCTTTCGCATGCTTTTTTAATTCCCCAGTATAACTCTTCAACGGCTTCTACGGAGAAGCGATTGGAAATACCAATGCTGACGAAAATCTGTTTTGGTATCGCATTCATTGCGTAAATGTCAGATAAATTCACAACAACTGCCTTGTAACCAAGATGTTTAAGAGGATGATACATTAAATCGAAATGTATGCCTTCTATAAGCATATCTGTACTTACCACTGTTTTAAATCCTTCATTATCAATAACGGCCGCATCATCTCCGATACCTTTAAGGGTGGATTTATTTACAATAGAAAATGGTTTAACCACCTTGTCAATGAGACCAAATTCTCCAATGGTATGTATCTCCGTTCTCGTTGTTTCTTTATTATCTGAGGTGTTCATTCCTTTAGTTTTTGTTTTTATCGATAAATAAATCTGACTTGTAATACATCCATAAATTTGGAATGGATGGACCCAGACAGGTGCTTTTTTCAAACGAAGGTAATTTTAAGCCGCATGCCTGTACTAAATCATAAGAAAGAGATTTCATCTGACATTGATTATCTTCTAAATACAATAATTTTCCTGATGTTGTTTCAGTCAGGCATTCATAATCTGCAAAGGCAGCAGCATGGTTTACCGTATTTTGTAAAAAAGAAAGCACGTGAACTTTGATGTTTTTATCAGCCAGAATTTTTGCCGATGTGCATATATCTTGTTGAGGATGCGGACAGGTATTAGCACCGTCACTAATAACAATCAATGACTTACGTGAATTTGAATGCGTGGAAAATAAATCGGGTGAAAGAGCCAGCATTTTAGCTAATGGCGTACTCCCTTCTGGTAAAATACTGGAAATGGTATTTTGAATATCTTTTATTGAGGTTGTTCCTACTTTTTTCCAGACAGTTTGAGGTGTATGGCAGTCGCCTCCAATACTGCCAATACCAACCTGCTTGTCGTTAACCAAAATACCTAAAATCCGGTTGGTGAGCCATTGTGCCGTCCTAAATCGGTCTAAACCGCTACAAGTCACTTTTTCAGTTATCATTGACCCAGAAATATCTACTAAAAAAACTACTTCGTCGTTCGGCTGAATAGTTAATTTATTTAGTAGCGCGGCTTCCCAATCAGCCGATATTTGATCTACATTTAATACTGGTTTTTTAACGATTGGGGCCGAAAAATCTAAACATAAGGTGTCATTTAACAGACTAAAGTTTTGTTGCGCATATATATTAGACGGATCAGCAAATAATGATTTTTGAAAATAAGAGGCAGACCTGAACAAACTGACAGGGAAGATATGCCCATGTAATTTCTTTTCATTGGATTTATCAATATTCATCCCCTGATTGGCAAAAATTGAAAAGCCGATGGCATTGTGTATGATACTCACCACCGTTTTCTCTCCCATTGATTCAAAGGTTTTTTGTGCAGTTTTAAGAGATACCTGCGCCTCATCAAAACGGGTATTATAGATCTGAATCATTCCTTTGAAAAAACTGATTAATGCTTTTTTCTCTTGTATGTCAGATTCATTTCCTTTGATTAATTCGGTGGATTGTCGCAATAGCTCTTCCGCTTCTTTTAATCTGTTTAATTTCCCCTGTGTCAGAGAATACGACAAACAAAATGAAAAATTGGTGGGAATATTAGCGTGAGCCGAATGAAAATACTGATTAGCCAGGGGAATGTTACCTTCTTTGAAATAATTGACTCCTGTAAAATAGTCTTGAAAAGCTTTCGTTGGATTACCTTTTATTGGCGAAACAGGCGGATTTATCCATCCAGTCAACATAATTAAAAGCAATATTCTGAAACCAATAAACATCAGGTAAAAAATGAAATTAAGGAACAAAGCGTAAGGCAATAAACTGAGCGATAATACCAATAATAAAACCGCCATACACCTGCATGGGTTGGTGCGCCTTCAAATATAACCGACTGCTGCCAACTAGACCAGCAATGAGCACAAAAATTAAAAAAATCAGCGGAAGGGGAATCAAATAAATGGCGTCATTCAGTCCTTGAAATAATAGTTCGGCCTCTTTATGTTGAAAAAGAAAAACCAGAATAAATCCTAAAATACCGCCAATACCCACGGTATGCGCACTGATTTTATCAAAAATATTGATAAAAAATGCAAGGAATAAACCAATAGATGCGCCTAAAATAGCTCTGCTAAAGGAAGAGGGTACGTCTGGATTATCTAATAAATTTCTAAACATCCAAAGGTAGAAGATACCCGTTATTATATAAGGTGCAATTCTGTCTTCTTTTTCAGGTAGCTCAATTGATTTTGCCAGGCCTATAAAGGTTAGCATTAAAACAGCAAAAGCAGGGATAAAAAAAGTAGTTAAAAATATTCTTATAAATAGAATAACCGCTCCGGGATCCGACCATTTGGTGAATCCAAAGTCAAAAGGATTAACAAAAAGCAACAATATATAAATATATGTGATGGCCAACAAAGGATGGGTTATCCACGATATAAAGCTTGCGGAAGTACGAAGCATCTTTTTTTTAAGCTAAATATAAGGTTTGTAGTGGAATAAATACAACCTTATACTAAATTCATTACATCTTTAGAATAAATGTACCTTATATTAGCGTTATAATTGAATTAATTGAACAACTAAATGTATAACATGAGAACGACCCTTCGGCTAGCTAATGGTTTCGTCCAAAAAGGGATGATGGCCACTTTGTTCTTTCTTTTCTTTGCCGTTTTTGCTCAGGCACAGCGTGTAGCTTGTGTTGATATGAGTAAAATACTGGAAAATTTAGGTGACTATAAAGCCGCTCAACTTGAATTAGATGAAATGAGTGCGCGTTGGAAACAAGAAATTGCCCAGGAATACGACAAAATTAAGGCAATTTATAACAGGTATCAGTCGGAACAAGTCTTATTAAGTGATGAACAAAGAAAATCGAGAGAGGACGAGATCATGACAAGAGAAAAAGAAGTGAGAGATTTACAAAATTCAAGGTTTGGTCCTGATGGTCAACTGTTTAAACGAAGACAAGAACTCGTCCGTCCAATTCAGGACAGGGTCTATGCCGTCATTGAAACTTATGCAACTGAGAGAGGGTTCGATTTTATTTTTGATAAAGCGAGCGCGTCCGGAATTATCTTTTCAACGCCAGCTTTTGACAAAACAGAGGATATTAAACGTATTTTAGGGAAATAACGGGTTTTTTGCAGAAAATAGTCACTTTTTTCTTACATTCGCGCCACAACATTTTAAAAAGCGCATTAAATTAAATACTTTATGAGAAACATCATTTTATTAGCCGCAGTAGTCCTTATGGGTGTTATGGGCGGAAATACTTTAAGTGCTCAAAAATTTGGATATTTAAATTCTCAGGCAATTCTTGCAGAGTTACCCGAAGTTAAACAGTCTGAAGCTGAACTTGAAGCTTTGCAAAAGCAATTGCAGAAAAAGGGTCAAACCATGTTGGAAACATTACAAGCTGATTATCAGGTTATGCAAAAGAAAGTGGATAGCGGCGAATTGTCTCCTAAAATGCAAGAGGAAGAAGGAAAAAAATTACAGGTTCGCGAGGAAGAATTAAATAAATTTCAACAGGAGATGATGAATACCCTGCAGGAAAAAAGAAATACACTCCTTAAACCTATTTATGACAAGTTGACCGCAGCATTAAAGGTCGTAGCTCAGGAAAATGGTTACGCTTATATTTTCGATCAGTCTATTCTATTGTTTTCTGATCCTGCAGGTGATGTCAGTGCGCTCGTTAAAGCTAAATTAACAGCAGCTAATTAATAAATTTTAATACTTTTTATGGCTTCGTGCCGTCCTATAGGTATTTTTGATTCTGGCGTTGGGGGCTTAACAGTCGCCAACGCCATTTCTTTGTTGTTACCTAATGAAACTATTTTCTATATCGGTGATACCGCTCGTATTCCTTATGGAAATAAATCAAAGGAGGATATTGAAAAATTCAGTTTGGAAATGACTAAATTCCTGCTGGATAAAGATTGTAAAGCTATTGTTATTGCCTGTAATACAGCTTCGGCTTATGCTTTGGAAGCTGTGAGAAATACTTATCCTGACATTCCAGTTATCGCTATGGAACCCGCCGTAAAACCTGCCATAGAGCATTCTAAAACAAGGGCCATTGGGGTATTAGCTACGCTGGGTACTTTGAAAAGTGATAGGTACAGTCATCTTAAAGATAAATTCGGTCAAGGTATTCAAATTTTGGAGAATCCTTGCCTCGGACTGGTTGATAACATTGAAGCAGGAAAATGGAATGATCCGGAAACTTTTTTGTTGCTGGAAACCATTCTTAAACCTATGGTGGACGCTCAGGTGGATCACATTGTTTTGGGCTGTACCCATTATCCTATCGTTATTCCCCTCATTGCCAATATTATGGGCGATTCCGTGCAACTCATAAATCCGGCGCCAGCTATCGCTAAACAGGTTTACAGGCAACTGGCCGAACTTAATTTGTTGTGTGTCGATACCGCTCTAAAAGAAAGTAGCCCAAAACATACTGTTTGGGCTACTGGTTCTAGGCTAAGTTTTAACTATCTTCTTAAAGAATTATTACCAAACAGTGAACTGATTCATTGGTAATAATCTTAAGTATTACACTTTATTTATAAGAGATTTCTTAGAAAGGAATAATTGTAATTCCTGATTGATTACCAATTCGTTGTTCTGAAGGGTATTCCACTTCTTTAAATCTTCTACTTTCACTTTAAATAAATTGGCAATGCTTTCTAAGGTTTCATCTTTGCTAATCACATAAGTGGTTTGAAATAAATCTTTTTGATTTTCAATTTCTTCTGCCATTATTTTGCGTAGTTGGCTTATTCCCTCTGCTGGCAAAATAATCAAATGACCTAGTTCAGAACGAGGTATTTGGTGTTGCTTAAAGGAAGGGTTCAATTTTGAAATCGCTCCAACAGATAATTGTGTAGCTTTCGCTATCTGGTCAAATGACATCTGCTGGTGTACTCTCACTGAACGAAATCCCTCCTTAGCCATCACAGGAGACTTTGGAATAAGATTGTGCTGAGCGTAAAATTTAGAAACGTAAGCTGCTGCAACAAATGCAGGTACATACACCTGGGTTTCTCTCGGTAAATATTTACTTAATTTACTGTACTCTTTAGATCCCGCTAATTTAACAGCAGAAAGAACTTTTGACGGTCCGCTGTTATAAGCAATTAGCACTAATCCCCAATCTCCAAATTGATCATATAACGCTGACAACATTTTTACAGCAGCCAGGGTAGATTTATAAACATCCATACGCTCATCCAATAAAGGATTTACAGTAAGCCCATAATTGCGGGCAGTGTGCGGCATTAATTGCCATAAACCAGCTGCACCAGCGCTAGATGAAACACCTGCATTCATGCCTGATTCTATAACAGGAAGGTAACGTAATATTTCAGGTAAACCTTCTTTTTGTAATTGTGCATCAAAAATAGCATGGTACAATGCTGATCTGCCAAGCATAGCCTCGGTCTCGTTTCTTCCCAGGATAGTGTAATTCTGAATTCTACTTAGTAAGTCATCATTTACCTCAAATTGCATAGGCAATTTTAATGAGGCTAATCTGTCACTAACCATTTTATGGGTAGTTGACGACCACGGCTCGGAAATGTCCGCGGATTTAAGTGGGTTGGTTAATGCAACAACGATTAGCATCATAATGCTGGTTATTGCATTTTTTGTTTTGTTTTTCATAGGACTAAATTGGACAAAACAACGATAAATAAAAATTCTATCTGCTGTCTCGCCACTTGGAGCCTAAACTCCTTTTGTGTGTTCATGGAATATGTTGCAAATTTAATCCCTTTACACGAACAATTCCAGTGTTTTTTGAGATTGATGATAACGTTAACAATTCAGAAACCCTTTAAAATAAAAGCTTTTGGTGGTGTAATACCCTGTAACTCGCTATTTCATTGACCTTACAGATTATAAAAATCTTTAATTTTAGAAAAATTAAATTTGTTTTTTTGCGGCAAAACAAATTTTTTAAGAAAAAATTAACGTTTTTATTAACAAAAAAGGGATATTTTTTTGTCGTTGGAACGAATGTAGCTGTTCGTTACATATATATGAAAAAGACAAACAATGGATACTTTTTCATTCTCTTCAGAAAAATTGCGCGATATTCAATCATTGATTTTACATTTTGATCGGGTTAAAGTTCAATTGCTGAAAAATAAGCAACCAAATTTAATTCCCTTTCATGATACTTATTTCCTAATTACAACATCGGTATTTAGTAAATTAGGCACAGGGTTTTTTGAAAATGATGACAATATGACCTCTTTTGTTCTGTCCTTTGCTAAGTTCTATTTTGATGCCTTAGACCAATATTTCAAAGGTGAATCTGTTTCTTCTGCCTGGCAATTTATGTTTAATCAATGTGAAAGAAATCACTTGCCTCGTTTTGTTTATCTTTTATTAGGAGTTCACGCACATATAAATCAGGATCTTTCCTTGTGCGTTAGAACATTAGATTTTGGTGTAGCTTTTAAAAATGATTACCTAGCTATAAATCACATCATAAAAGGGAAACTCGCAGAGGCAATAGCTCAATTAAATGAAAAATCTATTGTGTTGAAACACATTTTACAAAATGGTTTGTTTCTATATCAAATGCCTATGCACCAAATCATTGTCTTATGCAGAAATCTGGCTTGGGATAAAAGCCAGGAGGTGGCTACTGCCGACTTAGCTTATGCTTAAATGATTCAATAATTGTGGGTAAAAAAAACCGAATGCTTCTTTGGGCATAGTATGGCCCATCCCTTCCACAATGATTAATTTTGCGGTTTTATTCAAAGAAGCTAACTTATATGCATGGTTTACAGGAACAATGGGATCCGCACTGCCATGTATAACCAAAAAGGGTATATTAATTTTGGGGATTTCTTGAATCCTTGAACCAGAGGCAATGATAGCGCAAAATTGTTGATACCTTGCTTTGGGATTCTGTCCTTTTCGGATGTCAATGCCCTCAGTCACTATTTTTCTAAGTTCTTCTTCGTCGTATCGAAATTTAGTTCCATTTAAATATCTGTACATTTTCATGTAAAATCTTACGGTAATTTGAGGATGAAGGATAGGGTGATTTATATGGAAATGTCTAAATAGAAAAGGTAAAAGAGGGAAATATAATTTTTCCTGCCATTTTTTTGTTACGCTTACATCATACATAAAGGCCGATGACATGATAGAACATATCGATACAATTCTCTCGGAAAATGATATGGCCAGTCGCTGTGCAATCATTCCTCCCATGGAAACGCCAATAAGATGAACTTTTGGAAGATTTAAATAATCAAGCAGAAAAATGGAATCTTGTGCCATATCTTCTAAGGTATATGGGCTTTTTCTATGCCATGTGTCATTCAACCAGGTAGATTTTCCTATATCCCGGTTGTCAAACCGAATACAATAAAAGTCATTATCCAATAAAGGTTGAATGAATTCTTCAGTGAATGCAAGACATTGGGTGTCTAATCCCATAATTAATAAAATGGGTGGATTCGCTTCGTTTCCAAAGGTTTCGTAATACATGTCTATTTTATTAGGAAGCGAGGCTATTCCAAATCTTGTTGGGTTCATTTAATCGTTAATTTTGTACCTTAGTCGTTGCAATACCTATAAATATGCGCATTTTATTTCTTTTTTTAGCCTTTTTTATTCAAAATCTGATATTAGGTCAAGTTTTGCCATTCGTTGAATTGACGGAAGATAAAAATGAGGTGGTGCTGGACATCCGCTACGCAACATCCGATAATTTTACAAATACCAGGCTTTACGATTGTGGGCGTTGTTTCCTTCACCCAACCGTAGCCAAAGCTTTGCAACGTGCAGCGGATGATTTTAAAAAACAAGGATATAAAATCATTCTGTTTGATTGCTACCGGCCTCTTTCCATACAACGAAAGTTATGGGCAAAAGTACCCGATGCCAGGTATGTTACCCCACCAACTAAGGGTTCAATGCATAATAGAGGAGCTGCAATAGATATTTCACTTCAGGAAATTAAATCAAAAAAGGAGCTGGACATGGGAACGCCTTATGATTTTTTTGGAAATGAAGCTTACATGGATTACCAGGAACTATCGCTGGTAGCCTCTAAAAACAGGAAAATATTGCATACTACGCTGATGAAATATGGATTTAAGCCTATCAGGACAGAGTGGTGGCATTTCTCTTTTAGTGGTAGTGGTGCCACTATCTCTGAGTGGAACTGGACTTGCCCATAAGCTATGATTAACACCTTTTTAACATTTATTTTCATTTTATATAGACCTTTATGCTAACATTGTCGGTTTTAATAATACCTTAAATTTTATTCAAATGCGATACTACTATTTTATACTTATTCTCTTTTTGTCTAATGCAGCTGCTATCGCTCAAAAGGACACGGTTTTTATTTGGGTGGATGGCCTATGTGGCATGTGCAAAAATAGAATTGAAAAGGAAGCTATAAAGGTAGAAGGCGTCGGTGCTGTCAATTATAATGTGTATAATAATATTTTATCGGTTGTACCTTCATCTGCCTCTTTCAATAATAATACATTGCAAATGGCTATTGCCGGCATCGGGCATGATACAGAAAAATACAAAGCAGATTCCCTGGTGTATGAAAGTTTACACGAATGTTGCCATTATAGGGATCCTCAGTTAAGAGCAGATCATCTTGAAAAACTAGATGCCTCAGCATCGGTTTCAGGTACCGTTTATCTGAAAGGAGATGGTAATAAAATACCAGCCGTGGGTGCTTCCGTTTATTGGGAAGGTACCAATCTGGGTGAATTTACCAATGAAAATGGTGAATTTACCATTCCTCGTGCCGGTACAACTTCTCTTTTGGTTTTTTCCTACGTAGGCGAATCCTCAGATTCTGTAGATATGAGGGGTCAAAGGGAGATAAATATTACGCTTGGTGGGGGATATGAATTGCAGGCTATTGAAATTAGCTATAAGAAAAAGGCGACGTCTTATTCTTTTTTAACCCCTGTAAAGGTTCAACTCCTTGGGGAAGGGGAATTGGCAAAAGCAGCTTGTTGCAACTTATCGGAAAGTTTTGAAACTACCCCTTCCATAGATGTTTCTTTCACAGATGCCGTAACGGGAACAAGACAAATTGAAATGTTAGGCCTTTCGGGGGCTAATATGTTGATTACCAGAGAAAATATTCCCGATATCCGTGGCCTATCCGCAATTTATGGTCTGACTTTCCTACCTGGGACCTGGGTGGAGGGTATCCAGTTAAGTCCTGGCATTGGTTCTGTAGCTAACGGTTTTGAAAGTATTTCAGGTCAAATAAACGTGGAATTAAAAAAACCTGAAAATAGTGAAAAACTATATTTTAACTTTTATGCCAATGAAATGTATCGCTTTGAGGCTAATTTGAACCTCGCTCATTCCCTGAATGAAAACTTACACACAGGGTTACTCTTGCATGCAAAAAGGCAGAGGCATCAAATGGACAGAAATGAGGATCATTTTATGGACGGGCCCATTGGAGATCAATTTATAGTGGCTAATCGCTGGAAATTTAATACCACCAATGGAATACAAGGTCAATGGGGCCTTAAAGGAACTTTTATTCAAAATAATAGCGGGCAGTTAACAGGTGCAAATCACGTCCATCCAGGAACAGGCGTTTACAATCCCTGGTTAGCCAGTATGGATACGCGTAGGGTGGAGGGTTGGTATAAAATGGGCTATTTATTCCCCGAAAAACCAAAAACAAGCATCGGTTTACAACTTTCAGCTTTAAATCACGATCAAACGGGTTTTTTTGGAAAAAGAAAATATGATGCTTTTCAACAATCTTTATATGCGAATTTACTCTACCAAACTATCATTGGAAGTACAGACCATGTTTTTAAAAGTGGTTTGAGCTATCAGTATGATCGTTTTGATGAAACCCTGGGCGAATCAAACTTCCTCAGAAATGAATCTGTTCCCGGCGTTTTTTCTGAATACACCTATAATTATTTAAATAAGGTTTCCTTGGTTACAGGATTAAGAGCAGATAACCATAATCAATACGGGTTCTTCGTTACTCCGCGCTTACATTTTCGTTTTTCTCCCAATGAGAAAACAGCTTTTAGATTGGTTTCAGGCAGAGGTCAAAGAACGCCCTCTGTTTTTGCTGAAAATATAGGTGCTATGGCTTCTTCCCGTAGTTATCAGATTGTAAATCCTCAGCCAAATATTCCTTATGGTCTGAACGCGGAGGTAGCCTGGAATTCTGGCGTTAGTTTTTCTCAGGAATGGCAACTTTTTAATAAACCTACCATCTTAAATATAGAGTTTTTTCATACCCGATTTGTTAACCAGATAGTGGTGGATTACGATGCCAATCCTCAAAAAGTCTTATTCTATAATCTGAATGGAAAATCTTATGCTACCAGCTTTCAATCGCAAGTGGATATAACCTTTTTTCCCTGGCTTGACGTTCGCTTAGCCTATCGTTTTAATGATGTCAAAACAACCTACCAATTAGATTTACTTCAGCGTCCTTTTGTATCTAAACACAAGGCATTTGCCAATTTTGCTGTCGAAACTGCTTCGAGTGGGTGGAAATTGGATGCAACTATTCAATGGCAAGGTCAGAAAAGAATCCCAGATTTAAGTGGTAATCCGGCAGCAGTTTTCGCTATAGATGAATCGCCCGATTTTTTTATTGTAAATGCTCAGGTAAGTAAATCAATTGGGAAAAAATTAGAACTGTATCTTGGGGTTGAAAATTTACTTAATTATAAGCAAGATTATCCTATCATTAGTGCCGACGACCCTTTTAGCGAATGGTTCGATGGCTCCATGGTGTGGGGTCCTGTATTTGGTGGAATGGCCTATACTGGTCTTAGATTTAAGATTGACTCTCCCTCCAAAAAATAAATAAAGCTAAATAAGCCAATGTGATGGGAGAGGATAAAAAATGGATTCGTTTTAAAGATTATTCCCGATGGATAATAGATATTTTACGATAGGTTTTACCTGTTGAAATTGACCCCTAACGCTCGGTTCTGAATCAGGATTTACAGGATTTTGAGGATTACAGTGAAAGTCTTCGTTTTAAACCTACTGTTTATTGGACGCTGAAATCTTCGGTATAATCTCACAGGGCCATAGGCCCGCCATCTTTGTACCACTTAGTTGTTCCAAACCTTCTTTTTCAACAAAGATAAGAGGTATAGTCCGTAGCCACTCTTTATGTAAATGTTTCCAAGTTTTTCTAATTGTTCATCATCTATGAATCCCATTTGCCAGGCGACTTCTTCGATACAGCCAATTTTTAAGCCCTGTCTTTCCTCAATCACCTGAATAAACTGTCCAGCTTGCATCAATGACTGGTGCGTACCAGTGTCCAACCACGCAATACCTCTTCCCAATACACTAACAGATAATTGTCCGAGCGCTAAATAATGGCGATTAACATCGGTGATTTCGTATTCTCCTCTTGGACTTGGTTGTAGATTTTTTGCAATATCTACAATTTGATTATCGTAAAAATATAAGCCGGGAACGGCAAAATTTGATTTTGGATTTTCAGGTTTTTCCTCAATAGAAATAGCCCGGAAATGCTCGTCAAATGAAACTACCCCGTACCTTTCCGGATCAGCTACGGCATAGGCAAATACTTTTCCCCCTGTAGGATTGTTTGCAGCTTGCATAATTTCGTTCAAGCCATTTCCGTAAAAAATATTATCTCCAAGAATCAACGCAGCAGAATCACCATTAATGAAAGATTCTCCCAGGACAAACGCCTGTGCTAATCCGTTAGGTTCAAACTGTGGGACGTAGGAAAAATGACAACCAATCTGTGATCCGTCTCCCAATAATTTTTCAAAATTGGGTAGATCCTCAGGGGTTGAAATGATTAAAATATCTTTTATTCCAGCTGACATTAAAGTTGACAGCGGATAATAAATCATGGGTTTGTCGTAAACTGGCATCAATTGTTTACTTACGGCAAGGGTTAAAGGATATAGACGAGTACCTAATCCACCTGCTAAAATGATTCCTTTCATGTTAAATTAATTAAGTTATTATTCATAATTCTTCTGGCTCTTAAAATGAGTTCTGCTGGTTTAAAGGGTTTCGGTAAGAAATCATCAACATTCAACTCAAAAGCTGCCATAATACTTTCCTCCTCCTCAGGATCTGCTACTAACAAAATACCTAAAGGAGGGGTATATTCTTTTCTTAATTTTTCAATAATGGCCAAACCTGTTTTCTTTTTCATATCCAAATCAACAATAAGCATATTTGGCTTTTCGACAGAAATAAAATGTAAAATATCAGATAACTTAGGGCAATATAAGACCTGGTAACCTTGTTTTTTAAGCCTGAATTCAATAGCGGATAAAAGGATTTCTTCGCTTTCCAAAATAACTATTTTTTTCATAATAAAACTAGGTTAGAATTAATCCCTGGGTAAAAAAATAAATTGAGCGCCAAGATCACTCAGAGTGAACAGACAAAAAAAGAAATCTGGATCTTTAAAAACACTTCTAAAATGATCCACTCTCTCCATTTGAATAATTTTCTTTGTGGCTAATTCCTCCAGGGTAGATAAATTTAAGGACCATTTAATATTTGAAGGGTTTCTTTGTACCAGAGGAATCCCCAGCTCAATATCTAACTGGGAAACAATAAAAATGGGATATTTTGAAATACCTTCATCCAGTAAAGTTTCGGAGGCCTTATTCATCACAGATGAAAAAGGGATTAAATCATTTTTTAATTGTTGGTATTTTTCTTCCAGCTCCATGAGTTAATTAAGGATTATTTCAGCGATAAAAGGGCAACATTTTCGATATGATGCGTGTGAGGGAACATATCAACGGCTTGCATTTGCAAAATATGGTATTTTTCTGAAAGAATATTTAAATCTCTTGCATGGGTAGCCGGATCGCAACTAACATACACTATTTTTGGAGCTGCTACAGCTAACAAAACGGCCACTACGTCGGGATGCATACCTGCCCGGGGAGGGTCTGTAATAATCAGATCGGGTTTTCCAAACTGCTGAATAAGTTCTGAATGAAAAAGAAAGCGAACATCACCAGCGATAAAATCAACATTTTCAATGTTATTATCTTTGGCATTCACTTTAGCGTCTTCAATGGCCGCGGCGATTTCCTCGATTCCAATAATATGTTTTGCGTTAGCTGCCAGATAAAGCGCAATGCTTCCCAGTCCGGTATAAAGATCGTATACAATTTCTGATCCAGTCAGATTAGCGAATTCTTTAACTATATTATAAAGATTGACTGCTTGTCTGGTATTGGTTTGAAAAAATGATTTTGGACCAATTTTGTAGGTCACATGCCCAAGTCTCTCGTGAATAGAGGTTTTTCCTGCCAAATGATGCATTTCCAGATCGTAGAGACTGTCGTTCATTTTAGTGTTTACACAAAAAAACAAAGAAGTAATTTCTGGTAAAGCCGTTTTAACTTCATCTAAGAACAAGGATATTTTTTTAGCATCGTCTTCACCAAAGGCTATGACCACCATTATTTCTCCCAGGGTTGTCACTCTTAATAATAAGGTTCTTAAAAAGCCTTCGTGATTTCTTGGGTCATAAAAAGATAAGTCCTGTGAATAAGCTATCGTTCGAATGGTATTGCGTATATGATTTGCTGGTTCTTGCTGTAAGCTACAGTGTTGTATGTCAATGACTTTATCAAATGCACCAGGTGGGTGAAAACCAAGAACAGGGGAAAATTTATCTTCTCCCATAGCCATTTCTGCATCGGTAAGCCACCGTCTGTTACTGAAGGTGAATTCCATTTTATTTCTATAAAAATAGATAGGGTCTGCTTTAAAAATGGGATGCCACAGATCAACGCTAAGTTTACCGATTCTGGAAATAGCGTCTTTTACAACTTTTTCTTTTTGTTCTAACTGGGTTTCGTAGTTTAGGTGCTGCCATTTACACCCACCACACTGTGTAAAATGGGAACAAACGGGTTCAACTCTGTTGGTGCTGAGGCTTAAATAGGACATAACCTGTCCTTTATAATACCCCTTTCTTTTTCTAAAAACTTTAATCAGCGCTTTATCACCCGGGACGGGTCCAACGGCAAAAACGGTTTCACCAGTTAAGGATTTTCCAACGCATTGTCCTTTATCGGCAATGCCATGAAAATGAACTTCTAGAATGGACTCGGTAGATTTCTTTTGAGACATAAAACAATTTGTTAATAAAGATAAGGGGACTCGAAAGCCGAATCCCCTTAAAAACGTATGGTGATCTTAAAATTAAAAGCTCGGTTGCGGTTTTATCACGCCTCAGCACCGTCAAAAACATCATCGTCGTCTGCGACATCCGCCGTTTTTGATTTACTGACTTCCATGCTTTTAAATTTTTCTTTAATTTTCAATTCCAACTCATGAGCGACCTCTGGATTATCATCCAAAAATTGCTTTGCGCCCTCTCTTCCCTGAGCTATTTTAGCACCGCCATAGCTGTACCAACTGCCACTTTTCTGAATAATATCATGCTCTGCGCCTAAATCAATAATTTCCCCATTTTTTGAGATTCCTTCACCAAAGGTAATATCAAATGAAGCTACTCTAAAAGGAGGGGCCATTTTATTTTTAACAATTTTAACTTTTACTTGATTTCCAACCAGGTTTCCGTCTTTATCTTTAATGGCAGCACCTGATTTACGGATATCTAAACGTATGGAGGCATAAAATTTAAGGGCATTTCCACCTGTTGTTGTTTCCGGGTTACCGAACATAACGCCAATTTTTTCCCTCAGCTGATTTATGAAAATACAGCAGCATTGGGTTTTACCGATGGCGGCAGTCAGTTTACGCATCGCCTGTGACATAAGTCTAGCTTGAAGGCCCATTTTGGAATCACCCATTTCACCTTCAATCTCAGCTCTCGGCACTAAGGCAGCTACTGAATCTATAACTATAATATCGATAGCACCGGAACGAATCAGGTTTTCAGCAATCTCAAGTGCTTGTTCTCCGTTATCTGGCTGAGAAATTAATAAATTTTCAGTATCAACGCCCAGGTTTTGTGCATAAGCTCTGTCAAACGCGTGTTCAGCATCAATAAAAGCAGCAATACCACCTTGTTTTTGTGACTCGGCAATAGCGTGAATAGCTAACGTCGTTTTTCCGGAAGATTCAGGCCCGTAAATTTCAATAATTCTTCCCTTAGGAAAGCCATTGATACCTAGTGCTATATCTAAACCTAGTGACCCCGTCTGAATTACATCAACCTGAACAATTTGTTTGTCGCCAAGCCGCATGATAGTACCCTTACCATAGGTTTTCTCCAATTTATCGACGGTTAGCTGGAGTGCTTTTAATTTTGCCTCTTTTTCCTGTTGTGCCATTTATTAAAGTGTTTTATGTCAAGAAGAACAAACCCTTATGACAAAAGTAAATAAATTGTTTGTAAAAGCAGTTAAAAAAGACTACTTTTTAAAAAAAATGTTTGAATCTGTAGGTTAAAGACAGTGTTTTGAAGAAATTAGAGCGAAGTGTCTCTTATTTTTTCTTTGCGGCTATAGGAAAGGATACTTTGTAGCGTTTTGTTGGCCGGGTTTTTTCTAAGCCGGGGCAAGCGTTGAATGGCTGTCTTCAGTTCTTTGTAAGTGTCATTCAGATAACTATCTACGTGAAGTGCCTCTGTTATTCGGACAGCATCGGTTTCGCTCGATTCGCTGTAGATAAACTGAAGTAGCTGGTTTTTGGTAATGCTTCTTTGCATATAACTTGGTATTAAAGGTAATATCAAAACAAAAACGGTTTCCTCTGTACTAATATTGCCTTTAATACCAATGGTCCGGGTAGCTATTTATATTAACTTTTTACGCGATACCATGTTTGCGTGCGCGATAGCCCTGTCCAATGTTTTCCCTTTACTTTTAACTCATTATCAGTAGTCTCGGATAGCCAAAGGGTGCAATCATAATAGTTCCCAGTTACAGGGTCTAAAATATTAGCTCCTTTCCATTCTTCGCCCGATTTTACTAACCCATCAATAAGGATCATGCCAACCAACGGTTTATTTGCTTTATCTCCTTTGCACTTCTCACAAACGGTATCCGCTGGTTTCAATAACAATTTTGTTATTTTACCATAGACCTTTCCATTCTTTTCATAAAGCTCCATATAAGATTTAGCCTCTTTTGTCTCATCATCTATGGTTTTCCAAAGACCTAACGGACTTGATTTTTGTGCTGATAGTGCGGAAGTAATAAGCAGCAGACTTAAAGAAAAAACGAATTTCCACATGTGATAATTAATTTGAAGATTAAGAAATGGTTATTTTAAAAGTAACGTAAAATAATCAACGCTTTTATTCCGTCCACGAAAATTGGTCGATTATTTTTTGAATATCTTTAATCATAAAATCATGAATCGGTGCCAGGGAATCAATATCAATCTTTGATTTTACATAAAAAACACCCCTTACAAAATGTTTTTTATTGTCCGTAAGGTAAAATTGATAGGGAGTTGCCGCGGGTCCTTTAATGTGAAATTCTATACCAGTTACGTCGGGCGATATATTTAGCTGCACCTCGTCTATATAATTGGCCTTTTTATTATGAAAATGAGCCATTTTAAATGCGTCATTTAATAATTTATCCAATTGATTCTCTCTCGTAACAGGGTAATAACTAAAATGTACACTTCCGTTTAGTGAGGGTAACTGTAGGTTGAACCAGTTATCTTTATTATCTGTATCTCCTATTAGCGACGAATCCTTGGTTAATAAGTAATAATCAGGATATTGAAAGTGAATGGGAATATTCGCCTGTTTATAATCTACTAATTTACCCGTTGGAAATTCAACGCGGGGGTAGCCTCTCTGTTTAGGTGTAATGATATCAGTGCTTTCACAATTGAAAAGAACACTTAGTAAAAAGGAAGATAATAAAAATGGTTTTAAATACATGGCGAAGTAATAAAAATGGTTTTATTTAGCTCAAATTAACTTCCGGACACGCATCTGTTCGATTCGTCTGCTCGATGCAGCCGTGATTTCGAAATTAAATCCCATGATCTCCAAATGAATGTTCTTCGCTGGCAATTCTCCATATTGCGACAAAATAAGTCCTGCAATAGAGTCCGCTTCGCTGTTTAAATCATCAAAATGATTAGATTCGATGTTCATTATGTGGCAGAAATCATGAATAAGCGTTTTTCCTTCAAACATATAACTTCCATCTTCCATTATTTGGTACACAATGTCTGGTTCATCATCAAATTCATCCTGAATTTCACCAAAAATTTCTTCCAGAACATCTTCCATCGTTATTAAGCCCGCCGTGCCGCCATACTCATCTACCACAATAGCCAGATGTTGTCTCTTCGTTTGGAAAGCGCCAAGAACCTGATCTATTTTTTTTGCTTCAGGTACATACAACACGGGTGTTCTGATAAGTTTTTGCCAGACGTAGTCTTCGTTTTTTTCATGCTCTAATCCTATCAAATCCTTAACATGTAATAGACCAGTGACGCTGTCTAAATCGTTTTCATATACAGGAATTCGGGAATAACCTGATTCTCGAATGATTTCCAGGAGTTGTTGGTAATCAGTCGATGTGCTGACCGAAATAATACTGACTCTGGCTTGCATAATCTGACGAACCTGAACTTCTCCAAGCTTATCGATTTTAGCCACCATTTCTTTTCTTATTTTTAAATGGTGAGACGACCGACCTTCGTTTTCCGGATTATTACCGACGGTAGAGGCCTGTTTAATCTGGTTTATTTCAACTTTTAAACCTAGAAACTGCCTTATAAACATTAGTGCAAGCACAATGATAACAAAAATGAAAACAATGCCAATGAAAATGGAAGGAGCATCAATAACTAAAAAAATAGGAAAAAATACCTTTTTGTGAAGGTTGTTTTGTGCAATCAAGCCGCTAAGCGGCCAATGTTTACAATAGGGACTATCCCCAGAAGGAGGCTCGGTATCCAAAATGAATGGTATTTATTCGGAAATATTAATAACTCGTAAAATTAATTAAATTTTCCTTAGTTTCTTCGCTATTATGCTCAAAAAAATGACCGTAAGTCAATGTTATTCTTAAAAAGGTAAATTCTCCCCTTCCTCAGTAACATTTTCCGATGACTTTTGAGTGACCGCTACAGCTGAACTGGCAGGGGCTTGAAAATCTGCACCCGGACTTCTTCTCTCTAAAACCTTGAACATAGTACCCACTACTTCTGTTGTTTTTCGGGTTTTATTTTCTGCATCTTGCCAGGTCCTGTGTGTAAGTTTTCCTTCAAGGAATATAGTGCTTCCTTTCTTCAAATACTTCATCGCATTATCCGCCTGGATGCGCCATAAAACTATATCATGCCATTCTGTGGTTTCTTGCCAGATTCCTTCCTTGTCTTGATACTTTTCACTGGTGGCAATAGAGAAAGTTACCCGGTTACTTCCATTGTCTAAGGTTCGTTGTTCAGGATCTTTTCCTAAATTTCCAATAAGCATTACTCTGTTCATAACATTTGATTGTGATGGTTAATAGACACAATGTAGGTCTCTTTTTTTAATTTGCATCGGACATTTAATAGAATTTTTCGACCTGTCTAAAAAGTGTTATATGTATTTTAATAAATATAAAATATTGATAATTAATTAATTATATTCAAATAATGACTTGTTATCAGCTATAAACCGAAGCAGAAATTTGGGAAAAGCAAATTCTTTTATATTTATTAAAGGTACCATTTCTATGTTATCATCCAATATTTTTTCTCCCCCTGTCGCTAAGGTTACTTTATAGTAGTATAAATGAATTCTTTGGTGTGTTAATAATTGTTGATCTGTATAATGCAGTGTTTGTATTTGATTTTCCTCAATGGAAATGCCTCCCAGCTGAATTCCCTCCAATGGAAATTTCCACTCTTCGTCCCTTGTTTCAATAAAAGGTAAGGTGTATAATCCTCTCCAAATATCTTTTTCTTTTCTGTGCGTCAAAAATATATGTTTTCCTGCCTGGACAAGGAATAAATGGAAATATCTGTTTCTTAATGGTTTTTTAACTTTTTTAAAGGGGAAATCTCGCTGAGTATCTGTTAAATAGGATGTACAATGATCGGCAAAAACACATTGGCCACATAAGGGTGATGATGGTAAACAAACCGTAGCGCCAAAATCCATGATGGCCTGGTTAAAACCAGCTGGATTTTCCTTGTCCAGTAGTTTATCTGCTATATCTTGTATTATTTTTCTACCCTTTGATGTCGTGATGTCTGCTGTAACAGAAAAAATACGGGAAATTACTCTATGAACGTTTCCATCTAATACAGCATAGGGAAGCGAAAATGCGAAGGAGGCTATGGCAGCTGCAGCATAAGGTCCAACACCTTTAAGCTTTATTATTTCGTCATATTGTGTAGGAAAAACACCGTCATGTTCTTTTACAATGTATTTAGCACTCCAGTGTATATTTCTGGCCCGACTGTAGTAGCCGAGGCCTTCCCAACACTTAATTACTTCAGCCTCCGTGGCATTAGCCAAGGTGATAACGTTGGGAAAATTATCTAAAAATCTTATATAATAGGGGAGACCTTGTCCTACCCTGGTTTGTTGAAGGATTATTTCAGAAATCCAGATTTTATACGGGTCTTTCTCGTTTACCCAAGGAAGGGGTCTTTCAAGTTGAAGATGCCATTCCTTGAGTAAATCCTGAAATAATTTAGGTAACACTTAGGCTTCTGCAGAGAAATGAATATCGCTGTATCTATTGCCTAATTTATCTTTTAATTCTTTTCTGGCAAAGAAAATTCTGCTTTTGACTGTACCAAGGGGTAAATCTAATTGATCAGCTATCTCCTGATATTTGAAGCCTTGATAATGCATCATGAAGGGAACTTTAATACTATCGTCCAAGGAATCGATTAGTCCGGAAAGTTCATCTAAAATCATGTTTGATTCAGCTTCGTTATTTATAGCCGCTCCACCTGTGTTTATGTAATACAGGTTCTCAGTATCGTCAATGATGGTGTTCGCCTTGCTTTTCTTACGGTAATTATTTATAAAAATATTTTTCATTATAGTAAATAACCATGCCTTAAGATTAGTATCCGGACGGAATTTATCTATGTTAGTCATAGCACGAAACGCAGTCTCCTGGAACAAATCTTTTGATTCCTCCGTGTTTTTAGTCAGGTTATAAGCAAACGCATTTAACACTGAACTCATTTGATGGAAACGATTGTAAAATTCTAGCTGAGACATAAAATTGTTTTTGAACGAGATTAAACAAAATAACTTTTTTGTTGAACCAAATCTACGGATTAGTTAAACAAAATACAACTATCAGGACAAAAAATTTTCGAATAAATCCTAAATATTATGTTTAATCAGTATAAAATATTGATTAATAGTGTTTTATTGTTAAATATTATTTTATTGTTCATTCAAAAAAAATTGAAAGTTGATTGAAAATTATTTTTCTTTTCATACTAAAAGAGAAAAATAGAGTCTATTTCTGCGCTTTGTGTACAGCGATAAGAGCCAGTGTAAGGAAAATAAGATTGGGAATCCATGCGGCAAGAAGGGCAGGTAAACTATTGCCCATAGCAAATACCTTAACGAATTTTGAAAAAAGGATATAAACCGCGCCAATACCGATGCCCATAGCCAGGTGAAGCCCAATGCCACCGCGTACTTTTCTGGCGGCAAGGCTGACCCCAATAAGTGTTAGTATTAAAATGGTGAATGGTTCTGCATTCCGTCGGTTCCACTCTAAGGTATATTTTCTAATATTCCCCGCACCCCGTTCTCGTTGAAGGGCAATAAAGCGAAGTAATTCCGGGGACGTCATCATATTTTGCTGTCCTGAAAAATCTACAAAATCATCGGGAGAAAGATTTAAAGTGGTATCAATAAACTCGGTATTTGAAAACTGAAAGGATTCCTTCAAACCATCAAAATGGCGTATCTGATATTCTGTAAGCCTCCATTTTCCCGTTTTAACCTGGTAAGCAGCATTATTTGCCTTAAGTAGCTTCACTAATTGTTGTCCTTCGTATTGTTCAATTCTGAAATCGCGCGCGGTACTATCCGGTTTTCTATAATATCCGATATATACTTTTGTTTCTGGGGCAATAAATAAATGAACGTCTCTCGTCTTACCTTTATCTTCGTTTTTATCAATGTACTTATAGGTGATTCTCATTAAATGTTGCTGTCCCCAGGGAAGAATAAAATGACCGCCCACCCAGTGTACAAGGGTCAGTAATCCCGCGGCGTAAAGGTAAGGTCTGAGTAAACGGTTAAAGGGAATGCCTGCGCTTAACATGGCCATTATTTCTGAATTTCCGGCCAACCTGGAGGTGAAAAATATAACGGCAATGAGGGTGAAAAGCGGCCATAACATGCCACTTATAAAGAGCATGAAACTAGGGAAATATTCTAAGAGTATTTCCCGTCTGGTGATTGGCTCTTCTAAAAATATCTGTATTTTTTCACTAAAATCTATAATTACCGAGATCATCAAAATGATGAGGAGGGTAAAAAGAAAAGTGGACAAAAATTTCTTGAAAATATATCGATCTAGCAGATTGAATGACATAAAACATTTCTTTACTAAAGTCGAAAATCTAAGGAATGAATAATGCTGTTTTTCCAGGTAGAGAATGTTCCTTTTTCAATCTGTACTCTTGCTTCGGCCATTAACGATAAGTAAAAACTTAGATTATGCAGGGTAGCGATTTGCATGGCGGTTATTTCATTGGCTTTAAATAAATGCCGTAAATAGGCCTTGGTATAAATCTGACTTGTTTTAGCATTGCTGGTCGGGTCTATGGGGTCAAAATTATCTTTCCATTTAGCATTATTTATATTTATTACCCCGTTCCATGTGTAAAGTAATCCATGCCGGGCATTCCTACTAGGTAAAACACAGTCAAACATGTCTATGCCTAATGCAATACCTTCCAGCAGATTCACTGGCGTGCCTACACCCATTAAATACCTGGGTTTTTCAACAGGTAAGATTTCACAGACGCGGGCGGTAGTTTCGTACATTTTTTCTGCCGGTTCGCCCACCGAAAGACCGCCTATAGCATTTCCCTCCCGGTCCAGATCTCTTATGGTTTCCGCAGACTCTTTTCTTAAGTCGGCATAAGTGGATCCTTGGACAATGGGGAATAACGTTTGTTGATAGCCATATAAGCCCTCTGTTTCGTCAAAGCGGGTGCAACACCTTTTTAGCCATCTATGGGTTAAATCCATCGATTTTTTAGCATAATCGTAATCACACGGATAAGGTGGGCATTCGTCAAATGCCATGATAATATCTGCCCCAATGATTCGTTGTATGTCCATCACTTTTTCTGGCGTAAACACGTGGGTACTGCCATCTATATGGGATTGGAAAATGACACCTTCTTCCTTTATTTTTCGTTGAGATGCTAAAGAATATACCTGATATCCACCACTATCGGTCAATAATGGGGCGTCCCAATGCATGAATTTATGCAATCCACCTGCCGCAGATAATATATCTGTTCCTGGTCTTAAATATAAATGATAGGTATTTCCAAGTATAATTTTTGCTGCAATGGGATCTATTAATTCATGCTGATGAATAGCTTTTACACTGCCCAATGTTCCTACGGGCATAAAAATAGGCGTTGGAATATTTCCGTGTGCCGTCGATATCTGGCCTGTTCTGGCAGATGTTTGGTCATCTTTTTTTAAAATGGTAAATTCAAACAAGGGTCATAAGATTATCTGGTTATATTTGATATCTATGGCTATCAAATTTTAATAAAACGCCAATTAAAAGAGTGAATCCTATTAAGGATGAGCCTCCCTTACTCAATAATGGAAGCGGAATGCCTATGATTGGCATGATGCCCATGGTCATACCAATATTTACAAAAAAATGGACAAAAATAATCCCCACAACACTGTAGGCATAAATTCTTGAAAAATTTGAGCGTTGACGTTCAGCGAGGATGACAATCCGATACATGAGAAGCATGAAAATCAAGATGGTGGCGACGCTACCTATAAATCCGTGCTCCTCCCCGATGGTACAGAAAATAAAATCTGTTGCCTGTTCAGGAACGTAATTTAATCGAGTAATCTCCCCATTTAAAAATCCTTTTCCCTCAACCCCACCCGAACTAATGGCTAGTTTAGATTGTAAAACGTTGTATAAAGCGCCCCGTGGGTCACATTTTGATGGTTGTAACCAAACATTTATTCTTTCTTGTTGGTGTGGACGAAGTATATTGTTAAAGCCATAATTAGCAGTAAAGGCAATGCTTACGCCAATAGCTAAAACAATAACTACGAAGGATATAGTTTTAAAATTATTTTTTAAACCATAAGCTATCCCTAAAGCGCCAGCAGCTACTCCGTTGGCAATTAATGTGATGGTATAAAATTCTTCGCGCACCAGAATATAAGAAGCAATAGCCCAGAATAAAACGCCTGCCCGCCAGTTTATAGCATTTCCAATACCTCCAGTTAGAAAATACAGGATGCAAACCAATAAGCCTATAGTGATAATTACCGGCGGAACTACTAAGCCCAATATGACTAAGGTAACCAAATATATTCCTGTTAAATAATAATTTACTGACAATCCTTCTCGATAAAGGACAAAAGTAAAGGATAGAAAAACTAAAGCTGAACCTGCGTCGGGCTGCATTAAAACCAATAAAATAGGCACGAAAAAGATGGCGAAGGCAACAATTTGGGTTCTCAGGTCTTTTAAATTCAGGTTAAAGGTTCCCAAAAAGGAAGAAACAGCCAGCGCCGTGCCAAATTTGGCCAATTCTGAGGGTTGTATCGAAAATCCTCCAAAGGAATACCACGAGGTTGCTCCCTTAATTTCTGTGCCAAATATGAGTACTCCAACGAGCAGTAACAGAGTAAAAGCGTAAATGAAATAGGCAAAAGTTTGCCACGATTTCCAATCAATGAGAAATATAACCAAAAACAAAATCATGGCTATGGCCACCCATATCATTTGTTTACCAGCACTGCTATTTAATAAACCCACTCTTTCAATCTCCCGCTGACTGACAGAAAAAACCATGAGTACACCCAACGCAATAAGGGATAAATAAAGCGAAAATATGACTAAATCGAAACTTCGCTGATCTCCACGGTTTCTTGACATGTTTGCAATGACGTTGGGTGATTAAAACTTTGTCGCTAATACCATATCCAGGGTAAGCTTATTATCTATTATTTCCATGGCGCCCGGATAGGTTTTCCTGAAGAAATATTTCGTCAAAACAGCTTCTTTTTTATCAAAAAAAGCACCTACTCTTAAATGGTAATAAGGCCTGTTATGTATAACTTGAAGGGGAATATCCGGATAGCTTTGTTGGAATTTAATTTTCGTATTTTCTAAAGCAAGCCGATCTGTTGTCGCTATTATCTGAATTCTCCACCCATTTATATAGTCAGATTGCTTATTTGAAAGGGCATAACTTTTTATTAGGGCAGAAACCTCTTCGCTCTCTATGATTACCTGACCTTGTAAACTAAAACTGCCCAGGGTCGAATAAAGAAGGACGAACAAAAATATATATCTTAATTTCATGTCCAGTTTTTTGCAAATTTACGAAATGTTTTATTAACAGGGTTGACTTAAAAGTAGCTCAGCTAAATAAGGTGGCTTCCGTCTCTCCAAACGACCATTTGAATGTTTTTCTATGATGTTCCGTTAAACCATTCTCATGGATAGCCTTTCTGTGATGTAAGGTAGGATACCCCATGTTTTTTTTCCAATCATATAATGGAAAATGGGCATGAAGTGAAGTCATATACTCATCTCTATAGGTTTTTGCTAAAATTGATGCTGCTGCAATGGCCGCATATTTTCCATCGCCTCCTACGTGACAGGAATGTGGGATATTAGGGTAATTTTTGAATCTGTTACCATCAATATGAAGGTGAGCGGGTAAATAATTCAATTGATCAATGGCACGGTGCATTGCTAAAAATGAGGCGTTTAATATATTAATCTGATCAATTTCGTCGGCCGACACTATGCCAATAGCCCAGGAAATAGCCTCCTGCTCGATAAAAGAACGACACTTTTCTCTTTGTTTTTGGGACAATTTTTTTGAATCATCAAGGTGGGGAATAATAGTATCAGAAGATAGAATGACGGCTGCCGCAAAAACAGGGCCGGCTAAACAACCTCTTCCCGCTTCGTCACACCCTGCCTCATGTTCGTTGGTGTAAAGCAAATGATGATTGGACATGGTAGAATCATTTAGAGGCTAAATCAGACAGTTTGTCAAAAATCTCATCTAATTCTTCAAAAGATTTCAAGCCAGTTTTTTCCTCCATCCCGCCCGATAAGCAATATCCAAAGGGTTTAAAATGCTGGATATATTCTGCCACCTGATGGGCATCGCCGTTGCAATAAATAAAAATAGGGTACGATTTGCACAAGGTAACTAAGGCATCTTTCCAAAGGACAGATAAGGGTTCGGTTATATGTGAAAAATTTAATATATAATAATTAATCTTTCCAGCGTGTTGTTGAAGGAACGTAAACAATTCAGGGTCAGGCAGGTTACTGTCAATCCTCATTTCTGAGAATAGCGTGTAAGAATCTGGTATAATAGACAGCTCGTTGTAGTCAAATAGGGGACCGAGCTGAATAGCATCAAGTCCTGCATTTTCTGTAATGGCTAAAATCTCCGTAGCTGATGCATAATTAAATTCTCCTACAAAGGTAGGACCGCTTATCCATTCCCGGATAGCTTTTACAAATGGAGGACTGGACGCATTTTCCGCCAATGGGTCAAGATTGAAACCCATCCAGGCGACCTCCATGGAGGCAAAATATCTGGCATCTGTCAGGTGGGACAGCGCATTAGCTTTTATGGAAATCATTACAAAAAATCTGATTTTTTTAATTCCAATGCCAGGTTGTCCAAAGCATTTTTTGAAAGAGGTACCAGGGGTAATCGAACATCTCTGGAACAAAGTCCAAGTAATTCCATGGCACCTTTTATACCCACTGGATTTCCTTCGACGTAAAGCCAGTCGTGAATATCGAGCATTTTATTACTTAATGCGTTGGCTTCATGGAATAAGCGGTTATTGGCAAAATCTACCATTTGTGAAAACGTATCGGGTAAGGCATTGGCAATGACACTAATAGCACCGACAGCACCGCAAGCCATTAAGGGCACGGTTAGGGCATCGTCGCCAGAGATAACATTAAAATGATCGGGCTTGTGTTTAAGTATTTGCATCACCTGGGCCATATTTCCGGACGCTTCTTTGACGGCAATAAATTTTTCAGAATCTCTGGCCAGGCGCAAAATGGTATCAGCCGACATATTGGAGCCAGTTCTTCCGGGAACATTATATAAGATAATGGGGAGCGGGCAAACTTCCTGAACCGCCATATAATGCTGATAAATACCTTCTTGTGGAGGTTTGTTATACGCGGGACTACTGGACATAATGGCATCATAACCTTCCAGAGAGTAGCTTTGAACCCTTTGTTTTAGGAGCGCCGTCCAGTTACTTCCAAAAAGTCCGGCAACAAGGGGCACTCTGCCCTTTACAATGTCTTTGGTGAAAGTAAGCACCTCCCGACATTCCTGGCTGGAAAGAGTAATAGCCTCGCCGGTGGTACCAAGAGAAACAAGATAATTTACGCCACCTTTTAGGGTATGTTCAATAATACTTTCGAGGGCATCAAAGTCGATGGCCTCATTTTTAAATGGCGTGATTAAGGCAACGCCAGTGCCATTAAAGGAGGGTTGATTCATTCCTGACTTGTATTTTACCTAATAAATTTTCCATTTGTTTAAAAAATGTTTGGGGTGTGGTATCAGCTGGAACATCGAGCATAAGGTCATAGCAACGGGTATTATCCGTTGCCGGACCTATTCGAAGACCGGCAGGTGTCAGGGCAGTTATGTATTCAAGCAGTTCGTTTCTTTGAGCAGAAACGTGTATCACTACATCGACAGGTTGGTTAAACCATTCATCGATGAGTGTTCCGATAGGCCTTCCGGCCCAATCTATATTTTTTTTGTTCAGACAGGGGAAAGAGGTATCTACAACATCTTTTGATGCGGCGTTTAAACCTAAAAGAAAGGTTGTTTTGCCTTTTTTTCGCAAGGATTCGGCATATTTTTCAATTCCTGAAATAACTTCGGGGTCTTCTGCATTGAATAGAAAAGCAATAGATTTGGCAGTCGCATAGGACAAAGATTTGGAGCTAACCCGTTTTAAACGGGAAACCAAACCTTTATTCAGACTTTTATTAAAGTGGAAATTCTTGAAATTTTGCCAAATCTTCATAGGGATAATTTACTTTTTCTTAGACGATTTGTTTGAAGCAGCTGTTTCAATAGGCTCGGGAATGTCAAAAACTTCCTCATAAACGCCCATTTTGCTATATTTTTCAATTCTTTCTAAAATTCTTTCCTCAGGATCTTTAGGTTGAATTTCAGCCAATGTTTCAATTATTTTAGCTTTTAGAAGTTCTGCCATTTCATCGGGATTAGAATGCGCACCACCTATTGGTTCCTTGATAATGCCATCTATCAAACCCGCGGAAAACATATTGTCTGCTGTTAATTTAAGAGCATCTGCTGCCTGTTCCTTATAATCCCAGCTTCTCCAAAGAATAGAGGAGCATGATTCAGGCGAAATAACAGAATACCATGTATTTTCCAACATAAAGACACGGTCACCCAAGCCTATGCCTATAGCTCCACCGGAAGCTCCTTCGCCAATGATGACACATATAATAGGTACGCGAAGTTGTGCCATTTCGAAAAGATTTCTTGCAATGGCCTCCGCCTGACCTCTTTCTTCAGCTTCAATGCCTGGAAAAGCACCCGGCGTATCAATCAAAGTGATAACGGGGAAATTAAATCGCTCCGCCAGTTTCATTAATCTTAACGCTTTCCTGTAACCCTCTGGATTCGCCAT
>CANMVX010000038.1 GCA_947501115.1 Haliscomenobacteraceae bacterium | reverse complement strand
CTTTGTAGTAAATAGAAAACGTTATAAAAAAGGGAGGCTGTCTAAAAAGATAGCCTCCCTTTTTTTATGCTATTTGCGCCTTGCGATAATAAATGTTTTCATTGTACCATTTGCGCCTTGCGATAATAAATGTCCATCGAACTATTGTGCGCCTTGCGGCCTAACATGCTAGAAACGTGCGACCCCAGAGGGGTCGGTTCATTTTTGTCCTGACCCCGGAGGGGTCACATGTCTATTGCCAAGGGTCACATGTCTTTAACTCAAGGTCACTTTAATCCAAATTTCACCTTCGGGAAGGTCCAGCATTTCACCGCCGTCCCCTTTTTCCACTACATCAAGTTTTTCAGCTAGCGTTTCACTACAAATATAGGAAGCATACTTTTTAACGGCAGGTTTTACGAAATCAAGCGCTTCCAATTGAATAGCTATTTTATCAGTGACATTAAAATCACTGGACTTCCGAATATTTTGGATACGATTTACCAATTCTCTGGCCATACCTTCAGCGATAAGTTCATCACTTAATTGAATATCGAGCGCCACAGTTAATCCTGCATCTGTTGCGACCAACCAACCTGGGATATCTACGGGAACAATTTCCAGTTCTTCTTTTGTTAATTGAATGATTTCTCCGGAAATATTGGTTTCAAAAGAACCTGATTTTTCAATTTGCTGAATGTCTTCCTGGGAAAGCGAGGCAAGAGCATCTGCTACCGCCTTCATATTTTTTCCAAGTTTTTTTCCCAGCGATTTAAAGTCAGGCTTCACTTTTTTCTGAATAATGTTTCCAGCACCTGAAACATATTCAATTTCCTTGACATTGACTTCGGCGAGGATTAAATCTTTCACACCTTCGACCTGCTTTTCAAAATTATCATTCAAAATAGGAATAAGCATTTTCTGTAATGGCTGTCGCACCTTCAGTTTTTCCTTTTTTCTTAAGCTAAGAACGAGAGAAGATATTCTTTGGGCATAAGCCATTCTTTCTTCCAAAGCGTGATCAATAATTCCGGAATCCGACACTGGAATCAAAGCGAGGTGAACCGATTCAGGACCTTTTTCCAATGCCCCTTCTTGTAAATTTCTATATAACCAATCGGCAAAAAAGGGAGCTACGGGAGCCATCAAACGAGAAACGACATTCAGACAAGTATAAAGGGTCTGGTAGGCGGCCAGTTTATCTTCTGACATTTCACCTTTCCAAAACCGGCGACGGCAAAGTCTGACATACCAATTTGACAGATTTTCATCGACAAATTCCATGATTTTCCTTGTAGCGTTCGTTGGTTCGTAGGTAGCATAATCTGTATCCACTAAATGAATCAGTGTATTTAATTCCGATAAAACCCAACGATCTATTTCGGGTCTTTTTTCCAATGGAACTTCGGCGGAGGACCATTTAAACTGATCAATATTTGCATAAAGTGCGAAGAAAGAATAAGTATTATATAGGGTTCCAAAGAATTTTCTGGACACTTCCTCAATACCCGACAAGTCAAATTTCAGGTTATCCCAAGGCTGCGCGTTAGAAATCATATACCAGCGCGTAGCATCGGCGCCATATTTTTCGATGGTTGAAAAAGGGTCGATACCATTACCTAAGCGTTTCGACATTTTTTGTCCATTTTTATCCAGGACTAAACCATTCGACACTACATTTTTAAAAGCAACACTATCAAACACCATAACACCGATGGCATGCAAGGTATAAAACCAACCTCTGGTTTGATCAACGCCTTCAGCAATAAAATCGGCTGGAAAATTCTGTTCAAATTTTTCTTTATTTTCAAATGGGTAATGCCATTGAGCATAAGGCATAGCCCCTGAATCGAACCAAACGTCAATTAAATCGAGTTCTCTGAAAAGCTTCTCCCCATTTGCCGACACAAGAATAATTTCATCCATATAAGGACGATGAAGATCGGCGGGAACGGATTGTTGGAGACCTAAAACATCATTAGCCCGATCGATTTCCATTTTCAACTGAGCGATAGATTGAATGCAAATTTCTTCTTTAGCGTCTGCACTTCTCCAGATAGGCAGAGGAATACCCCAGTATCTTGAGCGGGAGAGATTCCAGTCCTGAAGATTTTCCAACCATTTTCCGAACCTGCCTTCACCTGTCGAAGCGGGTTTCCAATTAATGGTTTGATTTAACTGCACCATTCTTTCCTTCAGGCTGGACGTTTTGATAAACCAGGAATCTAAAGGATAATAAAGAATCGGCTTATCTGTTCTCCAGCAATGAGGATAAGAGTGCACATATTTTTCAGAGACAAATAACTTATTTTCTGTTTTAAGCTTAATAGTAATGTCGGTATCTACTGATCTTTCCTCTTTTTGACCATAATCCTTCACATAACGACCAGCAAAATCAGTTACCTGCGAGACAAATTTGCCTTGTTTATCAACTAAAGGCATTGGATTGCCATTCACGTCGGGAACAGTTAGCGCGGCGATACCATTTAATTTGGCTACTTTAAAGTCGTCCGCTCCAAAAGTAGGCGATATATGAACAATACCTGTACCATCACTGGTCGTGACAAAATCTCCTAAAATAACTTCAAATGCTTTTCCTTCAGGAATAACATACGACAAAAGTTGTTCATAATGAATACCTTCCAATTCTCTTCCCGAATATTCGCCCACTATTTCTATATAAGGAATAGGCTGATTTCCCGCTTTCATCTGATCGGGTTGTAAATCGGGCTGTTGCTCGCTAAAATAGGATGAAAATCTATCTTTAGCCAGAATGACGAAACATTCTTCCTTTGTATATCTATTAAAAGTGTGTACTTTAACGTATCGGATATCTTTTCCAACGGCCAGCGCGGTATTGGAAGGCAAAGTCCAGGGTGTTGTTGTCCATGCCAGTATAAAAGTATTGACTTCCCCTTTCACTTTGAACTGAGCAACGGCTGAAATATCTGTAATTTCCTGATAAGCATTGGGCATATTCAACTCATGGGAACTCAGTCCGGTACCTGCAGCAGGTGAATAAGGTTGAATGGTATAACCCTTATAAAGCAACCCTTTTTGATATAATTGAGAAATCAACCACCAGACCGATTCAATGTATTCATTCGTATAAGTGACATAAGGATTTTCAAGATCGACCCAATACCCCATTTGCTTCGTGATAGCATCCCATTTATCTTTATAACGCATGACGGTTTCACGACATTTATCGTTATATTCCTCCACTGAAATTGATTTGCCGATATCCTCCTTTGTAATACCCAATTCCTTTTCCACGCTTAATTCAATGGGTAACCCATGAGTATCCCACCCTCCTTTTCTCTCAACTCTTTTACCCTTCATCGTTTGAAAGCGACAAAAAATATCTTTTATAGCACGTGCCATCACATGATGAATCCCAGGCATACCATTTGCGGACGGGGGACCTTCATAAAATACGAAAGGCTGATTAGAATCTCTTTGATCGATACTTTTCTGAAAAATTTGAGCATTATCCCAATATTCGAGAATTTCCTTATCAATTTGAGGCAGATTAAGTCCTTTAAACTCTTTAAACATATTGTTTATTTTGGAAAAAGAAAGATAGTAAAATAGGAATCGAATGCAAAAGTAAGCAATTAAGGGTTTTTATCACCTAAAGACATCGTTTGTGCACGTAAAAAGGGCAATAATTCTGAAATGACATTTTTTGATTGCCATTCTGCTGGTGTTATTGGTTTTCCGATAGATACAAAAAGGGGTTTACCCATTTTATTTTTCACCTCAAACAATAAGAGGCCTAATCTTAAATTCATGTGAATATAACTGGCCAATTGGAACCAGAAACTATTATTTCCATGAAAATAAAGAGGAATAACGGTTGCTTTAGACTGAGTAATAAGTTTAACTACGAATCTTTTCCACTCTAAATCGACAGGTTCCTTCCCTGGAAAAGGGGCAGTTGCTACTGCCCCTGAAGGAAAAATAGCGATGGCTTCTCCATTTAAAAGTCTATTTATTGCTTCTTGTCGGGTATTAATATTTGTCTTCATTGCTTCCGGTATTTCCCTAAAATCAATGGGCAATAAAAATGGATCCAACTGCGGATTTCTGCACAGGACGGCATTTACCAGGATGGCAAATTTGTCTCTAACTTTTGAAATAATCTCCCCTAGCGCCAAGCCATCAACAACTCCGAACGGATGATTGGCAATAAAGATGATTGGCCCTTCACGGGGAATATCCATGATTGAAAAACCATCAAAGCATAGATTTATATCTAACTCCCTCAATGCGGCACTCATCAAATCTTTTCCAGGCAGGCCCCTATTCAACACTTCATTGTATTTTTTTTCAATAAGGTTTCTACCGGTCAGGCCCTCCACCAATTGAATAATCCATTTCGTCACCCACGGATCTCCAGGTTCTGAATAGGAAAGGGAAGTATGGGTTTCTTTTGCTTTATTCATGAGGAAGTTATATTTCAGATGGCGCAAAGATAAGCAGCAACATTATAATTTTTCCAAAGCCTGTTCACTTCAGTGAAATAAAGTGGAGATGGCGTGGTAGGAAGATGGCTGGGCTATGCCCCTGTGTGATGTAGGAGGTCTGACGAGATCAGACTTTCTGACCAGATGGGATGGCTGACCTGTCGATGGCGCGGGTGCGAAGATGGCGGGTCTATGACCCTGCGTGATGTAGGACGTCTGGCGAGGTCAGACTTTCTGACAAGATGAGATGGCTGACCTGTCGATGGCTTGTTACGAAGATGGCGGGGCTATGACCCTGTGTGATGCAGGAAACGTGACGAAGACCTATAACCCAAATAAACATCCTGACGATGAAAGGGATACGAGGATGGCGGGTCTATACTGCTATATGATATAGTATTTCTGGCGATTGACTGCCTTTCTGACCGGATGGGATGGATGACCTGTCGATGACGTGTTACGAAGATGTCGGGGCTATGCCCATGTGTGATGTAGGACGTCTGGCGAATCAACCAGAGGGGATGCCGCCATGTAGAGACGCGATGCCTCGCGTCTTCTCCCCTTTAGGTTTCAATATAAATTTCACCCTCAATACCTGGTTTTGAACCAGGATTTACAGGATTTTTAGAATTAAAGAGGACGTCTTCATTTCGGATGTAAAGGTTATCTGGAGACGTTTGTCTCTGAGGGTCGTCTCTTGGTGTTCTACTTCACACAATGGCATTGCTCTGCCATCTTCGAACTAACCATCCGAAGGAAATAATTGGGATATAACGCCATCAGATACTTTTATGAACTTGATATAATAACTGCTAACAGATTCACAAAGACGTGTTGATTTTTAAAATTTAACATGACATGTAAAAAGTTTACCATTTCTTTGTTTTAAATTCATATCATGAACCTTCGCAAAGCAGTTTTTGGTGTACCCGTTATATTACTAATGCTAACTATTTTTTATAGTTTGGCAGACGGGAATGGCTTCTTGACAGTTACAAAAGCTGCCAACCAATGGATATTGAATCATTTTGGATGGTTGTTTGCCACAGCTGCCATTGTTGGTTTAATATTGGTTATTCTCCTTTATATTTCACCCATTGGCGGCATAATAATAGGAGGAAAAGAGGCAAAGCCATTGCTGAATAAACTACATTGGTTTTCTATTTCATTGTGTACGACCATAGCGGTAGGCATTTTATTTTGGGCTTCTGCTGAGCCACTTTATCACTTCAACACACCACCAGATGGATTAGGCATTGATAGTAGAAGTGAATCGGCGAAGATTTTTTCTATTTCCACCTTATTTTTACACTGGACTTTTATACCCTACAGCATTTACACCCTGACTGCCCTCATGTTTGCCATCGGCTTTTATAATTTGAAACAACCCTTCCAAATTGGCAGTTTACTCATGCCGATACTTGGTGAAAAAAGATCATTGAAACTTTCCCCTTACGTTGACAGCCTAAGTTTATTTAGTTTAGTTGCAGGCATGTCGGCCTCCATGGGTGCAGGATTGCTGACCCTTTCAGGCGGTATAAATCAATTTTTTCCCACGGCAAAAACGCAAACAAACTTAGGCATCATTGCCTTTTTTTTGACCATAACCTTTATCTGGTCTGCTGCATCAGGACTACAAAAAGGGATTAAATTATTATCGAATATTAATATCATTGGCTTTATCATCCTTATTGGGTGGTTCACTTTTTTTGGCCCATTCACCGAAATATTGCCTCATTTTGGCTCGTACTTTTCTGATTTCGCCACTACGCTTATCCCCAAAAGTTTAGCATTAGGCATTGATAAAAGCTGGGCAAATAGCTGGACTATTTTTTATTGGGCCAATTGGCTGGCATGGACCCCTATTTCCGCCTTATTTTTAGGTCGATTGGGCCGAGGTTATAATATCAGGACATTTATAAGGTTTAACCTTCTTTTTCCAAGTCTTTTTTCAATGATCTGGATGTTTCTATTTGGAGGGTATTCCCTACATTTCGACCAAATATTTGATGGCGAGTTATATCAGCTTTTGGTAAAAAAGGGACCGGAAACTATTATTTTTGAAATCATAAAACAACTTCCATTGGCAACCTGGTGGATTATTTTTTACTTCCTTTTAGTCTTCATATCCTTTGTAACGGCCGCTGATTCCAATACATCGGCAATGAGCGCATTAAGTACCAAAGGTATTTCTGAAAATGAGGAGGAAGCACCTTATCAAATCAAAATAATTTGGGGTGTTATCGTTGGACTTACTGCCTGGATTATGGTAAGCCAAGCGGGCATAGATGGAGTCAAAATGGCATCTAACCTTGGTGGATTCCCTGCTCTTTTTTTATATCTTTTCGTTATTGCGAGCACTTTTCGCATGCTAATTCAGGGTAAAAAGAGTATCGTATTTAAAGAAGGTGCAAAATGAACGATTGGGAAAAGATATTGATTCTTGGCACCGATCATCTACCCGTAACCCCTGAAATACGAGCATTCTGGGCAACTGCCGGCATAGATTCTGCTTTAAATGATACCCCATTTATGCGCATTTCTCTGGCCATGCATGTTGGCTTTAAAAAAATATCTCCCCCTCTTTCCATATTGACATCCGAAAAGACAAGCACTTCATACCTTGAAAATTCAGCTGATATCACTGTCAACACCGTGTCGAAAAATGAAAAAAACCTTTCATTTCAGCAGCTTACTTATCTTAAAAAAATATTTAAAAATACCAGCTATCTGGACTTACAGATAACCCTGTTTAACAGGGTGAAGGAAGGAAACAGATTTGTTCCCGTTTTGCTTTTACCCACATTGTTTGATATAGCTTGCCAGGATGCATTTTATTACAAGAGATTGCAACCTGTCATTCCCGACAATGGATACCATTTATTGCCAAAAAATAAAAAATGGCGTTCACTTTTACCGTCAAACGATGAGAATGTATGGTATGTTGGCACTTTTTCTGAAAGAATTGCTTTATTGACTCATCTGTGCGTACACCTCCCTGACAAAATAGAAACCATTCTTTCCAGCACATGGAAAGAGGACAGTTCGTATGATAAAATTAATTTTTTTTTGCTTCTTGAGAAAATGGATATTCTACCCGGTGATTATTTGACAGACCTGGCCAGAAAAGATAATGACTTTGAATTAATTAAGATCTCGACCCGAATCAGATGTAAATTACTGCCAGATGATAAAGAAATTGAACAGTTAAAAACCGATATTTTAGCTTGTTTTAAGTTCAATGAAAATACCCTTTGGGTTCAAATGCCAGCACCTTGGCCTGAACAATGGAGACATTTGGGCTTCGATGAAGATAGTAAAAAGTCAACGGCCTATCTACCCTTTGTTTCCATTTTCCACCCCTCTGTTTGGCATGAAAATTTACAGGTAAGCCCGGAGCAATTCTTAGATATTTTGCTTAAAGAATCTGTTTATAAGCTTTGGCTACCGCATCTTACTCAAGCGGTATTGAATTACAAAAGCAATGAATGGGCATTTTATTTGTTACAATACGCCATTGAATATACTGAAACCTGTGCTTTATCAGATGAGGTAATCACCGCTCTTATAGACATACTTTCAGGGGAAGAATCTATTAAATTAACGCAGAAATATTTGCTACACTGGAAGGAACCCATTGACGCTGAACATATTTTATATAATATTATAATACATCCGTATCTAAGCTGGTCGGAAAAGAACTCACAACATTTACAATTTCACTTAGTAAAAATGTGGGAAAAATATTTAGTCCGAGGATTTTTTGCCTTTGAACACTATGAGGAACTATTTTTACTATATGCGAGGCGCTGTAACTTAACAGAAACTATAAATGAAGACGGTTGGCTGGAAGCATTAGACATACCCTCAAACCAACCGTCCTTATTTTTTGCCTTCAATGAAATAATAGATTTACGAAAGAAGGTTAGCCAACTATTATAGATCCATAAAAAGTAAGATAGGGTCTTCCAGTAAATCTTTGACTTTAACTAAGAAAGTGACCGAGCTACTTCCATCGATTACTCTATGATCATAAGACATGGCGAGATACATCATTGGTCGAATCTCCACCTTACCATCTATAGCGACAGGTCTATTTTTGATACTATGCATACCTAAAATAGCTGATTGAGGTTCGTTTATAATGGGTGTACTCAGCAAAGAACCGAAAACGCCACCATTGGTAATAGTAAAAGTACCTCCAGACATTTCGTCTAAGGTTAAGGAACCATTTCTGGCTTTTTGAGCCAGATTTTTCAGTGCTAATTCAATATCAGCAAAGGAAAGAGACTCAATATTTTTTATAGGTGGAACTACAAGTCCATTTGGGGTAGAGATAGCGAAAGAAATATCGGCGTAATTAGGTAAAACGAGCTCTTCGCCATCAATTCTGGCATTAATTTCCGGCATTTCCATTAACACCTTGGCGCAAGCTTTAGCGAAAATGGACATAAAGCCGAGTTTAATACCGTATTTAGCGACAAATTTTTCTTGATATTTATCACGAATTTGCATAATTGCGGTAAGATCCACTTCATTGAAAGTGGTTAGCATAGCCGTTTCATTTTTGGCACTAACCAACCTTTTTGCAATAGTCCTGCGCATGCGGGACATCTTTTTGCGCTCCTCTGTTCTTGAGAAATGGGCCGGGGCAGATACTTTAACTACTTTAGGTTGTTCCTGCTGTTTAGCGGGAACGGCCTGTGTCGCGTCAGCCTTGGTAATTCTGCCATCTTTTCCTGATCCTTGTAATGAACTTGCCGGAATACCCTTTTCTTCCAGTATTTTTGAAGCAGCCGGAGATGGGTGACCTGCAGCATAAGTATTTGCCGCCACTGGGGCTGCTTTTTCAACTACCACAGTAGGTGCAAAGGTTTCCTTAGGCGCAGTTGGAACGGAAGCAGCTTCACTAACAAAAGAAGTATCAATAGTTGCTACCAGTGCACCGATAGTAAGATCATCGCCTTCTTTTGCCACATAAGTCAACTTACCCGTTGCTTCCGCTGGAAATTCCAGGGTAGCTTTATCGGATTCAAATTCACATATAGGCTCATCTAATTTAACTATTGCCCCTTCTTCTTTAAGCCATCGAGACAACGTAACTTCATTTATGGATTCACCAACGGGTGGCACCCTCATTTCAATCAAACTCATATCGCTTCAAATATATTTAAATAATTTGTTCAAATTTTCTTTAATGAATCCCAGGGCCTAAAAACAAAATAGGCACCTATCAAAACAAAAGGAATACTTAACCATTGACCGGTGCTAAGTGATTGACCCAAAGCAGATTCGAAACCACCCTGACTCTCTTTAGTAAATTCAAGGAAAAACCGAACGCCCCAAACTAACATCATAAAAGCGCCGAAAAGGTAGCCTGGCTGATGTCTTTTTTCCGTTTTCCAATAAACAAAATAAAGGATAAAAAAGATGACAAGATATGCCAATGATTCATATAATTGCGTTGGATGTCTTGGTAATCCATCTCCTTCTCTTACAAAGATAAAAGCCCAGGAGACATCGGTTGGTTTACCTAAAATTTCGGAATTCATTAAATTCCCCATACGTATAAAGAATCCTGCGAGGGCTGTGGGCACCGCAATTTTATCGAGCATCCAGACCATTGGTTTTTTCGACACATTTCTTGAAAAAAGCCAAAGGCCAATAAAGATGCCAATTGCCCCGCCGTGACTGGCCAAACCACCATGCCAAGTTTGAGGAATTTCAATTAAATGCTCTTTATAATAATCCCAATCGTAGAAAAAAACATGTCCCAATCTTGCCCCAATAACAGCTCCTAAAACAATATGAATGAAGGCAGAATCTAACCATTTTTCAGGTGCACCCTCCGCCTGATACATTTTTCGCACCATATAAAGGCCTATTAGAAAGCCTGATGCAAACAGAAGCCCATACCACCTAAGAGAGATACTTCCCAAAGAAAATATTTCAGGATTAGCGTTCCAATTTATATAATTCAGTATCATTTTTCGAGATATTTAAAAAGCAAATGAAATCGAACACAATTTAGGCATTTTAAATGGCTAAGGTATTATATCTCCATTCAATAATTTTTTCTTCAGGAATAAAAGGCACTTTATCGGACAATCCTAATCCATTTATGCCTGCGGAAACTATGTCATTTTTAGTAAAATGAGATTTTTCAATCCCCAGGAAATGATTCCCGGCGGCTAAAATGACAGATTCCGGCACCATACCCACCAATTCGGAACCACTTACCTCTACGCCATGTCTGGCCGCTAACTTTTTACAAGTTTCAAAAGCTTGAACCCAAGATGTTTGATTTAAATCCATAAGATTCATAGAAACCTGAGCGCACTGGAATTCTGGAATAAACCAACCAATAGCGCGCACCCCTTTACATAAACCAGGTATAATCGTCTTATTTCCTTGATTATCTGCGGCAACATACCCGGATTCTCTTAATTCCCTAGCTATTTTATTCGCTATGGATACATCCTTTGAGTGTAAATTAACATTATAAGCCAGCATAATATCTCTGGCACCAACGGCCAGAATTCCTTTTTCAACCGACACCTCGGTTGGGCCAAAATCTGGTTTCCATTCCGGATTTTTTATCTTCTGAAACCACCCTTCATATTCCCCAAAACGGATTTGGGAAAGCTTCATACGATGGGGTAAGACTGCATTTTTCTCGTATCTAAAAACGGGAAGATGGCAGACTGCTGCTACTTTAATGGCCAACTGCTCTGCCAAAGCCATTGTCTGTTCCATAGTTACCCCTATCAAAGGCACTAAAGGGCACACATCCACAGCACCCATTCGAGGATGAGTACCGCTGTGTTTACTCATGTCAATGAGATCATAAGCTTTACAAATGCCAAGGAAAGCAGCTTCAACGATTTGTTGAGGTGGACCAACAAAGGTAATTACTGTTCTATTTACAGAAAAACCTATATCTGTATGTAGGATTTTTACGCCACTTACTGATTCAATAGCTTGTTTTATTGACGCTATACTGTCGGGATTCCTACCCTCACTAAAATTGGGCACACAGGCCACAAGTTCCTTTTCCATACAGCCCAAATATCATTCAGTGAGCGTAACTTGAACATCTTCAGGACTATTTTGTCCCATTTTAATAATTTTAATTTGATAGGGATGAATGAAAATTTCCTGATTTTCGACGGGAATACTTTCACATGATTCCAAAATTAAGCCAGCAAGGGTAACATAAGAATCACTTTTTAAGAAAGGAACGGGAATAAATTCATTTATTTCGTCCATAGGATTTTGCGCTTTAATCCTAAATGAATTTTCTTTGATTTTTTCCACGATAGGCGTCTCTGTATCATGCTCATCTTGTATTTCGCCCACCAGCTCCTCGATAATATCTTCCAAAGTTAGTAAGCCAATGGTTCCTCCAAATTCATTGACAACGACGGCCATCTGTGTTTTCTTACTTTGAAAAAGCCTTAAAACTTGCAAAATCTTTTTATTAGCAGAAAGGAAAAGGATAGGTCTAACCATATCCTTAATTATTTTATCAGGATTTATTTTAGAGCTGGATAACAAATCTTTAGTGTGAACGAAGCCAATGATCACATCCATACTGTCTTCATACACGGGATAACGGGAATAACCTTCCTCTATGGCTATATCAATGGCATCGATAACCGTTAAATTTGCACTTAAGCCAACCAATTGATTTCTAGGTTTAAGCACTTCTTTTACGGTTCTGTCATCAAAGTCGAAAACATTTTGAATAAGTTCTCTTTCCGAGGCTTCAATGGCACCCCCTTCAGCACTTTCGGCAATAATTAACTTCAATTCATCTTCAGAATGTATATCTCCATGAGGCACAGGTTTTATACCAATAATTCTCAAGATAAAGTTTGCAAAACCATTTAGAACGATAATAAAAGGACGGAAAAGGAGATAAAATACTTTTAGCGGCAGAGAAACGGCCAGAGCGGTTTCTTTAGGATGTCTTATTGCCAGCGATTTAGGAGCCAACTCACCAAAAACTATATGAAGGACGGTAATGAAAGAAAAGGCAATAGGAATAGCTATTTTATGTGCTGCACTTTCAGAAAACTCAAAGCCCAGCCAATCCATGAAATTTAAAATAATGCGGGTGACCACGTCTTCACCAATCCAGCCCAAAGCTAAACTAGCCAGTGTAATTCCCAATTGTGTGGCAGCGAGATAGGCATCGAGATTTGATACTACATTATGCGCCATTTTAGCATTAAAACTAGGATTATTATTCACTTGAATCTGCGAAATTCTAACTTTCACAATAGCAAATTCAGCTGCTACAAAAAAACCATTTAAGAATACTAAAAAGAATGTTAAGAAAATTTCAAGTCCCATCTAAAAAAATATTTATTCAAAAAAAAGCAAGAAAAATAAAAATATACCGCAAAGATAATTTATCTGAGGGCATCGTATAATATTTCTGCGGGATGAACCGCTGATCTGTTTGTTCCGTCAAAAATCTGGTGTCTGCAGCTTGTTCCGGAAGCGGCAATGATAACCTCCTTTTCATTTTTACGGATTTCAGGAAAAAGCACCAATTCCCCAATTTTCATGCTTAAATCATAGTGTTCCTTTTCGTAACCAAACGACCCTGCCATGCCACAACAACCCGTTGGAAGTACTTCTACCTGATAATTTTCAGGCAAATTCAGGCAAAAAGCAACATCACTTTGCGACGCTAATGCCTTTTGGTGACAATGCCCATGTAATTTTACTTTAGCCTTATCCTTTGTAAAACATTCCTGCGTGATATTTCCCCTTTCAACTTCCCTGGCGATAAACTCTTCCAGCAAAAAAACATGATTTTTGACGCTATTAGCAACATTTTTCCATTTTTCCTGCACTAACCTTGGATATTCATCTCTAAAACTAAGCACAGCAGAAGGCTCAATACCAATAAGTGGGACAAATTCAGAAACTTTATCACCTAAAAGAAGAAGGTTTTTCTCAGCAGATTTTTGGGCATGCTTTAGTAAACCTTTTGAAATAGCCGCCCTTCCACTATCCACATGATCGGGTATTTCCACCTGATAACCTAGTCTGGTAAGCAGTAAAATAGCCTTTTTTCCTATTTCTACGTCATTGAACCTGGTAAATTCATCACAAAAGAACATGACGTTACCCAGCATTTTTCCCTTAGGCTTAGGTTTATTTGATGTAAACCATTTCTTTAAATCGCCTTCAATGCGTGGAAGATTCCTTTGTTCAGCAATGCCCATAGCCATTTTTATAAAACGACTAAAGAAAGCATTTGAAAAGAAGAAATTGGCTAAAGAAGGAAAAAAAGAACCTATATGATTAAACAGACTGATATTTGCGATCATAAAGGAACGAAAGGGAATACCTGTTTCTTTATATTTCTGATAAAGATATTCCGCTTTTAAGGTGGACATATCCACATTGGAAGGACATTCCGATGAACAACCTTTGCAGGAAATGCATAAATCCATCACCTCGTCCAATTCCTTTCTATTAAAAGCACTTTGACCTTGATTTGTTCGCGTCAGGACCTCACGCAAAACATTAGCTCTTCCCCGGGTGGAATCCTTTTCATTTTTAGTAACCATATAGGAAGGGCACATAACGCCGCCGGAAACATCGTGTAATTTTCTACAATCTCCTGATCCACTGCACTTTTCAGCAGCCTTTAATATACCTCCATGAGAAGAAAAATCGAAAATAGTCTGCCATTTAGGTTGTTCCACATCTACCAGATAACGAGTACCGGCATTCATGGGAGGCGTATCGATAATTTTGCCCGGATTAAAAATATGTTTTGGATCCCATTTATTTTTGAGTCCTTTCAACAGCTCATAATTGTGTGAACCGAGCATCAGAGGAATAAATTCTCCTCTTACTCTGCCATCGCCATGTTCACCGGAAAGAGATCCATTATATTTTTTAACCAATCTTGCCGATGCTTCACCAATGGCTCTGAATTCATTTAAACCATCTGTGGTTTTCAGATTTGCCAAAGGTCTGATGTGTAATTCACCCGCACCGGCATGGGCATAATACACAGCTTCCTGACCAAATTTCTTCATTAATTCTTGAAATTCAGCAATATAAGCAGGCAAATCAGCTAAGGCAACGGCCGTATCTTCAACAAATTCTAAGGGTTTTTTATCTCCTTTCACCAAAGAAAGAACACCAAATCCTGCCGCTCTCAACGCCATTACTTTCTGTGTATCTGGCGGATAAACGATGGGGTAAGCATAACCAAACCCCCTTTCTTTCAACACATTAATAAGGTGTTCCGCTTGTTTATTTAAGGAAATTACCTCTTTATCTCTCAACTCAATGATTAGAATAGCGGCTGGATCACCTTCAAGAAAGAATCTATTTTTTTGTTGCTCCTTATTTTCTTTGGTGCAATCCATGATAAATTTATCCATCAGTTCGCAGGCATAAGGTCCATGCTCCATGACGGTTAAAGTAGCCTCCAACGCTTCTGTCAGCGAAGAAAAATGAGCACAAAGGATGGCTTCTGCGGGCGGAGGCAAAAGATTAACGTGTAATTTTATCTCTGTGAAAAAGGCCAGCGTGCCTTCTGAACCTGCCATTAACTCGCAAAAATTAAAAGGTTTCCCTCCAGGCGTAAACACCTCGGAACGAAGTAACATATCTATAGCATAGCCTGTATTTCGTCTATGAATTTCAGGTTTTGGAAACTGGGCTTCAATTTCTCTTCTATTTTCAGCATCATCTAATACCGAAAAAACATGCTTATATAATTCATTTTCAAGACTATCTCCTTTCGTTTTTTCGTGAAACGCTTCCTTACTGAGGGGAGAAAAATGAACAGCATCTGCATTTGACAAGAATCCTTTTATTTCAAGAACATGATCTCTTGTTACCCCATATTTTATAGAAGTAGTGCCGGAGCTGTTGTTTCCTACCATTCCACCGATCATACATCGATTTGCGGTCGAGGTATTTGGTCCAAAAAAGTAACCAAATGGTTTTAGAAAATGATTTAGTTCGTCGCGAATAACGCCAGGTTGCACCCTTACCCACCCTTCTTCAGCATTGAATTCCAGGATGCGATTCATATATTTTGAAACATCAACCACTATGCCACTACCAACACATTGTCCGGCGAGAGAAGTCCCTGCGGTTCTCGGAATTAAGGAAATACCATGTTGGTGAGCGAACGAAACCAATGTTTTAATATCCTTTTCATTTTTCGGACAAGCTACGGCCAAAGGAATTTCCCTATAAACAGACCCATCCGTTGCATAAAGAATGCGTATGGTTTCGTCTTGAAAAAAATCACCGTCGAAATCTTTCGCAATGTCAGATAATAGCTCCCCTGGAAAATCCATATTTAAAGAATTAAATTAATATTATTACTGTGGTAAAAGCTGGTAGTGGGTTGTGACAAAGGACGTCTGGTTCGAATGTATTGCCATAAGAGTAAGGTACATAAAATGCCAATTATCCAGGGTAAAATACGCCAAAATCTGCCCTTTAAACCAGAAGCACCGAATAATTTCATTCTTTTCCTAATTTTTTAGGTAGTCTTATGCTCGCAGGCAAAGGCCCCTCATCACTTCCGTAGGTAAGATTAACATCGTCAAGAACCATATCTAATATGGAATCCTTCCCCCTTTTGTACCCATCCTTCAATTTATGACCGTAAAACCCACTGAGTGTATTCCAATAAAAGGCGGTAAAATTACCTCTTAAATCTCTTATAAGATAAAAAATGGGCGCTTGCACCTCCTTTTCAATCATCTTCATAAGAATCATTCCCTGGGTTTTCGATAAATTTCGCAGAGGTGTTTCAAACTCATTTTTTAGTTGATCCTGAAGTTCCCTGGTATATTTTCTTCTTTTTCCCTTCCTCATTTCCGCCGTTTGCCGTTGAACTTCCTTAAAAATTCGGATCGCTTTTTCAGCATAAGGATACACCTGATAGGCATACCTCCTATATCTTTGGTACTTATTATATTCGTCCATACTGGCGAATTCCCTTCTTGAGGTTACCGTCATGTCACCAAAATTTGCCAATACAATGGTGTCGCCACAATCATCGAGGATATATTCAAATAAATCTCCATTGATAAGAAGGGTCTTTTTCTCCTGGCCCTGAAGGTTGGAAATAAAAAAAATGCTGAGGACCAGCCACAAGATTCGCATAAGCTAGGATCTAATTTTATACAAATATACAAATATAATAAATCGAATGTTTTCAGCAGGTCGACAAATCCGGTGTTTTGTCCTTCATTAGGGTAGGGAAAACGATGTGATTCCCATAAAATGATGGGATATTTAATCTTTTCTAAGTCCAACCTAACAATATGCTAATGAATGTTTCATCAAAGCCGGTTTCTATCCTTTTCATTGCAAATAGTGCTTATTTTTTACATCATTACTATGAACACCTCCTCACATTTTTTACATCATCGGGTTATCGAGTTAGCATCATTGTTCCTTTAGACAATAATGTCATGGAAAATGACTTCCCAACAGATTACGACACTTACTTTTTACCATTTTTTCATGCCTATCAATTCAATGGTTTCAAACAAATTAAACTACATCAGGACCTTAGAAAGATATTTTTAAAAACTAAGCCATCGGCTGTTTTTTCCTTTACTTTTAAAATATCTATTGCCGCTGCCATCGTTTGTAGGGCATTACACATACCATTAATTCCAACTTTCACCGGATTGGGCTTTTTGTTTATGCATCAGAAAATCATTGCTAATGTGTCAGGTTTTTTATTAAAAAAAATATTCCAGCAATGCCCAATAATCTTTTTTCAAAATAAGGAGGACGCTAATTATTTTCTCAGGAACAAATGGATAAATAATGAAAAAATGGGCATTATTGCGGGTTCTGGCATTTGCCCAACTTATTACCAACCTATTACTTACCCTGAACGTGCAAAAACCAGAGTAATTCTATATTTAGGTCGCATTCAATACGATAAAGGTTTACAATGTTTAATAGCCAGTTTAAAACGTCTTAAAAATGAAAATATTCCATTTCATTGTTTGATGGCAGGTAAAATAGGCGGTGGACACCCCACTGACATCCCATTAAGCAGGATATTGGAATGGGAAAAAGAGGGAATTATACAATATGTAGGTAATCATTCCGACGTTCGACCTTTACTTGGCCTTTCGAATATGATTGTGCAACCTTCCAAAAGAGAAGGCTTATCCAGAACTATTTTGGAGGCCCTTGCCTGCGGTCGACCTGTTGTTTCTTCCACCGCACCCGGTTGCGCGGAATTAATCAAAGAGGGCGAGAATGGATGGCTTTTTCCAACAGATAACATAAAAGAGTTAACGCTTTTATTCAAAAAAATACTGCTCATGCCCTACTCAAAACTTTTGTCTATGGCTAAGCAATCGCCAGGCAGTATTCCACCCCGCTACTTCAATCTGTCTATTCACCAAGGTTATGCCCTTTCTATAGAAAAGATTATGTGTTTGAAATGAATAAAAAAATGCAAACGATTTCTAACTATATGGCTAAAAATTTGCTTTTCCTGAGTTACTATTTTCCACCTGTCCAGGTTAGTTCCTCGATTAGAATTAGGCATTTTTATGAAGGATTTATTGCCAACGGATTTACTATCTTAGTACTTACCGGAAAATTCCCAAAGAAAATGGCCGGAGAACAGACCATAAATCAACCCATTTCGAACATTTACCATATACCCCTTATGGGGTTGCGACGATTATTGTCAAATTTCATATTAACTCATTATACCTTACCCCTTTTGTGGAAAAAGAAGGTATTTGTTTCGTCGCTTTTATCTTTTAGAAAACGCATTCCATTCAATATCATCATTGGAGACGGTGGCTTAATTTACCTTTGTATAGCTTATTTCAAGTCAGTAAAATGGATAAAAAACCATAAAATCACTCATCTTTTTACTTCTTACAGCCCTATGGTTGACCATTTCATTGCTTTTTTATTAAAATGCACCTTTCCACGCCTTCATTGGATGGCCGATTTCAGGGACTTGCCCGTTGATGTTAAATACCCCCATTATTTGAATCATACCATCTGTAAATATTTTTTAAACCATTTACTAAAAAAAGCGGATGCTGTCATCACCGTTTCAAAAGGCATCGCTAACGAATTAGAAAAATTCTGTGCAAAGATTAATATCTACTCAGGTTGTATTTCTCCTGAAGAAGTACAACGTCCAACGATCATATCACCAAACTTTACCTTAAATTATACAGGCTCTATTTATCCTGATTATCAGGACTTATCTCCTTTAGTTAAAGTTATTTTAGCGTTAATTGAGGAAGGAATAATGAATAAAAGAGATATATTCTGGACCTATTGCGGTTTACATCCATGGCAATATGAGCAATGGCTGATTCCACATTTTCCTAAAGAACAGATAGACATTAAAGCATATCTACCCCTTTTAGAAGCGCGGGAAAGGCAGCAGGGGGCAGCGATAAATCTAGTACTAACCTGGAGTACCTCCGTTCAAAAAGGCATCTTAACCACCAAACTTTTTGAATATTTAGATACGGGCAGACCTATTCTGGTTCTAACAAATGGGGTATTGGAAACGGAGATGAAAAGAATTTTATCCTGCTATCAAACGGAAGGCTATTTTCAAAATAGTGAAACCAAGAGATTAAAGGACTGGATAACAACAATGTATAAGGGTTGGAAAAATAACCAGATCTATCATTGTGATAGAAAAAAAATAGCTCAAAATTTTTCTGAGAACGAGAGAAATGCACTAATAAAAAAGGTCAGCGATAGAACGCCGACCCGAAAAAACACCTAAAACCCTATTAACTAACCTAAAATTTATTTTACTCCTGAAATGATATCAATACTATCATTTAACTTCTAAATTGTAAACTAAAAACATCAAATATTGATTTTTGTTTAAACTACGATACACAAAGTACGATTATAATTTAGAAAAACTCAAAATTTCTTCTAAAACTCGACGATCTTCGGATAATCTGGGCACCTTGTTCTGATTTCCGAATTTCATTTTTGATCGCATCCATCGATGAAATGTCCCTTTAAGTACACTGTGCAATATAAGTTGCGTTATGGCCAAATTTGAAAATCTTTTGGCTTCATAATCAGAATTTATAGTTTGCAAATTTTTATCTAAAGAGACAGCGAAAAGTTCCACATTGGGGGGAGGATTTTCAAATTCAATAATCCATTCGTGGGCACCCTTTTCATTGTGAGATAAAAACTTAGGAGCTACGGTATATTCAATAGCAAAAACACCAAACTGCTGGCAAGTCATAGCAAGCGCTTTGTCTGTATTTTCTACCATTACCTCTTCTCCAAAGGTATTTATAAACTGTTGAACTCTGCCAGTCACCTTTAATCTGTAAGGATTCAAGCTGGTAAATGCAACGGTGTCCCCAATCTTATATCTCCATAAGCCACTATTGGTAGTAATGACCATAGCGTAATTTATGTTTAGCACTACCTCCGACAAGGGAACAGGAGAACTATCATACTCGTTATGAGCATCTTGAGGAATAAATTCATAAAATATGCCATTATTCAGCAGAAGGCGCATGCCTGAATCTTCATCGGGGTGATCGCGGACAGCAAAAAAACCTTCCGTTGCATTATAGGTTTCAATAAATTGCACGCCAGGAAGAGGAAAAAGAGCTTTAAATTGTTCTCTGTAAGGCAAAAAACTTACGCCACCATGAGTGTAAAGTTGAAAATTGGGCCAAACCTCTTGAATATGATTTTTTCCCGTGATGGTTAATATCCGGTGTAAAAGGAGTACAGTCCAGGTTGGAACGCCACCAACCATAACAATATCTGATTGATTAGCGGCATATTGAGCTATTTTCTCTAACTTTTCATCCCAATCTGAAATAAGCGCGGTGGGGATATCCGGTGCAAAAAAAGGTATGGCCACCCATGGAAGGTGTTTAATCATTATGGCAGAAATATCTCCTACCTGTGACTGCGGAAACTCATTAAAAGGTGAAATACTACCGCCCATCAATAGCGTTTTAGCCTCAAACTGTCTTGCATTGGGACGCAAATGATAATAAAACATCATAGTGTCCCAGGTACCCCGAAGATGGCATTGTTGTCTATTTTCTGATGAAACCGGAATAAATTTACTTTTATCCTGGGAAGTTCCGGCAGATTTAGCAAACCAGCGAACTTTTCCCGGCCATAACACATCTGAGTGCCCCAACATCATTTGATGTATAAAAGGTTTCAAAGGCTCATAATCGACCACGGGAATTTGCTCGGAAAATGAATGATAATCTTTGACTTGAGAAAAATTAAACGATTTTCCGTAGGTGGTATTTTCAGCCTTACGAACTAAATACGACCGCCAATGCTCTTGTAATTTTTCAGGGTTACTGTAAATAGAATTAAAGTACAGATACCTGCGAGAATAATAAAGCTTAAAAACACTATTTATCCAATGGCGCATAAACATCGATATTTGATAAAGATACTCAAATAACTAAATTTTCTGAGTAATTTATCTGCGTATTCTTATTAATGCCTTTCGCCCTTTCTATCCATTTAAGCTAAGAAACCAATCAATTAGCATTAAAATCAGGTAATTCTAATTTAAGAAATTGGCCGGTAAAACTTCTATCCACTGCGGCCACCTGCTCTGGTGTTCCCTCTGCTATAACTTCTCCGCCTCGGTTTCCACCTTCAGGGCCCATGTCAATAACATAGTCTGCCACTTTGATAACATCCATGTTATGTTCGATAACCAACACCGTATTTCCCCTGTCGACCAATTTTTGAAGGACGACCAACAAATGTCGAATGTCTTCAAAATGAAGTCCTGTGGTAGGTTCATCCAGAATGTACATGGTATTTCCTGTATCCTTTTTTGATAATTCTTCGGCGAGTTTGACTCTTTGAGCTTCGCCACCGGACAGGGTAGTTGCCTGTTGACCCAGAGAAATATAGCCAAGACCAACTTCCTCCAGGGTTTTTACCTTACGATAAATGGCCGGTATATTTTCAAAAAAGCCAACAGCCTCAGCTACCGTCATTTCGAGCACATCATTAATAGATTTACCCTTATAAACCACCTCCAAGGTTTCTCTATTGTAGCGTTTTCCCTGACATTTTTCACAATGAACGTGAACATCTGGAAGAAAATTCATTTCTATGACCCTCATTCCAGAACCCTGACACTCTTCGCAGCGACCTCCTTTGACGTTAAACGAAAACCGTCCAGGAAGATAACCGCGTATTTTTGATTCCGGAAGATCCGAGTATATCTTTCTTATTTCAGTAAAAACTCCCGTATAGGTTGCCGGATTAGAACGAGGTGTTCTGCCAATAGCAGATTGATCAATATCGATTACTTTGTCTAAATGCTCCAATCCTAAAATAGATTGATAAGGCATGGGTGGCTTCAGGCTTTTAAAGAAATGTTGCCTTAAGATTGGATACAACGTTTCATTTATAAGCGTTGATTTTCCGCTACCTGAAACACCTGTTATACAGGCTAATATGCCTAATGGAATTTTTATAGAAACATCATGCAAATTATTCCCTGATGCACCCTCTAAATGCAAATATTTCCCTGAGCCAATTCTTCTGCTTTGTGGTATTTCGATGGAGATCCTCTTACTTAAATAGTCTGCAGTTAAGGTATTTTTTTGAGCGAAAGAGGCAGGAATACCTTCCCCTACTATTCTTCCCCCCAGCTTACCTGCCCCAGGGCCCATATCAATCAAATAATCGGAAGCCAACATGATATCTTTATCGTGCTCGACGACTAACACTGTATTACCTATATCGGTCAATTGTCTTAGCGAATCGATTAATCGTTGATTATCTCTTTGATGCAAACCAATGCTTGGTTCATCGAGAATATAGGTGATACCTGTAAGTTGGGAACCAATCTGTGTAGCCAGACGAATACGCTGCGATTCTCCACCCGATAAGGTCCGTGCGGGTCTGTTTAAGGTTAAATAATCGAGTCCAACCTTCAACAGAAAACCAATTCTCAATTCAATTTCCTTCAATATAGGTTCTGAAATAGTTACCTGTCTTTCTTCTAAATTTTGTGGCAATTCTTGAATCCAATTTTTTAAGGACTGTATGTCCATAGAAGAGAGTTCACCAATATGCTTACCGGCGAGTTTGAAATGAAGAGATTCCTTTTTCAAACGGTAACCATTACATTCCTGACAGGTATCTACGACCATGAACTCTTCTGCCCAGAGCCGAACCTTTTCAGAAGAGGTATCAGCATACCAATGCATCATCATTTTAATTAAACCCTCAGCCACAATATCGTAGGTAAATTCTTCTTTTTGGTTACTCATTTTACCTGTACCATGAAGAATTATTTTCCAGGCTTCAGCTGGTAATTCTGAAATAGGGAGGGAGAAACTAAATTTGAAATGCTTTGAAAGCTCTCTTAATTGTTTAAAAAGGGTGTTATCCCGAGGCTCTCCAAGAGGAATAATACCTCCCTCATTGATTGATTTTTGAGGGTCGGGGACCATCTTATTTATATCCACCCTGGTTAGAACCCCCAAACCATTGCATGCCGGACAGGCGCCATACGGAGAGTTAAACGAAAAGGAATTTGGAGAGGGTTCGCTATAGGAAATACCCCCAACCGGATCCATCAGGAATTTACTTAATGTAGTGGTAACCCCTGAGTCCGTATCTTGAATCATTAATAAACCTTGGCCAAGCTTCAGCGCCATTTGCAGCGCTTCATTTATTCTGGGTAATTTGTCCTCAGTCACTTGAATTCTATCAACCACTACTTCTATATCATGCACTTTATAACGATCGACAGACAGTCCGGGCGTTAAATCCAGCATTTCCCCATCGACCCTGATTTTGGTATATCCTGTTTTTCTAACCTGTTCAAATAACTCTCTGTAATGTCCCTTTCTACCTCTTACCAGGGAACCAAGAATCATAATTTTCTTTTGTTCAAAATCGGAAAGGATTCTTTCTTTCATTTGTTCCTCGCTATACGCAATCATCTTTTCCCCTGTAACATAAGAAAAAGCTTCTGCTGTTCTGGCAAATAAAAGACGCATGAAATCATAGATTTCAGTCACTGTACCGACGGTAGAACGAGGATTATTACCTGTCGTTTTCTGTTCAATGGAAATAACCGGACTCAATCCTGAAATTTTTTCCACATCAGGTCGCTCCATTTCTCCTATAAACTGTCGCGCATAAGCTGAGAAAGTTTCAAGATATCTGCGCTGCCCTTCGGCATATAACGTATCGAAAGCCAGGGAAGATTTCCCACTGCCGCTTATACCCGTAATAACGACGAGTTGATTTCTGGGAATATTTAAATCAATACCTTGAAGATTATGCTCTCTCGCACCAATAATCTCTATAAATTCCTGCTTTAAATCTTCAGGTGAGTTGGATATATCCATTATAAAACCAGTTTATTTGCAAATATGGGATAGGAAACAATAGCTAAACAAATAAACTAGCTCCCATGTTTTGAAAAATATGTTTCCTGAAGAAGACCTAAGGCTTTGGCTGTAAAGTGACCTTCATAGAGCGCTTTACCAATGATAGCGCCATGGCAACCGAGTTCAAATAATTTGTCTAACTCATCTACCGTCGTTACTCCCCCGCTGGCGATCAGTTTTATTTCAGGTAATTCGTGTCTTATTTCCTCGTATTTAGTTAAAGAACAACCCTTTAAGAGGCCATCTTTACTTATGTCTGTTGAAATGACATACCTAATGCCCTCTTTAAAATAACTTTCCAGGAAGGGTAAAAGCAAATTATCACTCGATTCCTGCCAACCGTCAGTAGCTATATAATCCGCTTTGAAATCAGCGCCTAATATTATTTTTTCTGCTCCGAATTGTTCCAGCCAATGCAGGAATAAAGCCTTATTTTTGACAGCGATAGTACCTCCTGTAACTTGATTGGCACCACATTCAAAGGCTGTTTTCAAATCGTCATTTGATTTCAATCCACCCCCAAAATCAACCTTTAAATTGGTTCGATGGGTAATTTGTTCTAAGATTTGATAATTGACAATTTTACCAGCCTTAGCACCGTCAAGATCAACGACGTGCAAATAATTTAATCCATTTCCTTCAAAAAGTTTCGCCACTTCCAATGGATTGGAATTATACTCAATCTTTTGATTATAGTCACCTTGCGTTAATCTTACGCATTTTCCACCTATAATGTCAATGGCAGGAATAATAATCATATATACATTTTAAAAAATGAATTAGGGAGCGATATTTAAGAAATTACCAAGAATTTTTTCTCCAACCCATCCAGATTTTTCGGGATGGAACTGCGTTGCGTAAAAATTATCTTTTTGAACCGCCGCACTAAAAGGAAAAATATAATCTGTTTGTGCTATGGTTTCAGGCCCCAACGTTGCATAGTAACTATGTACAAAATAGGCAAAAGAATTTTCAGGAAGACCCTCAAAGAGTAAGTTTTGGGTATTCAGCAGGGTATTCCAACCGACATGAGGAACATTTTCCCTCTGTTGGGGAATAAATTTTTTCACTTCAAGGGGAATAATTCCTAAACAATCTGTGTCATTTTCCTCTGAATGTTTACAAAGAAGTTGCATTCCCAAACAAATTCCAAGGACAGGTTGGGTTAAGTTTTTAATAATCTCATCCAAACCCTTTTCCCTTAAATGATTCATGGTTGACCTGGCCTCACCCACTCCGGGAAAAATTACTTTATCGGAAGATTGAATAATCTCCGGATTATCGGTAAGAATACCTTTGAAACCTAGACGATGTAAGGCAGATAATACGGAGTGTATATTTCCTGCATTATATTGAATAACGGCAATTTGCTGGCTCATAAAATCAATTTAAAGCAAACCCTTTGTGGAAGGTAAAGCATGGTTTTCCGGGTCTTTTTTCACTGCCATTTTTATAGCTTTGGCGAAAGATTTGAAAAGCGCCTCTATTTTATGGTGTTCATTTTCCCCACTCACCGAAATATTAATATTGCAAGCTGCGGCATCAGAAAATGATTTGAAGAAATGATACACCATTTCCGTTGGAAAATCACCTACTTTTTCTCTTAAAAAAGAAGCATTCCATACCAACCAGGGTCTTCCACTAAAATCTATGGCTACCTGAGCCAAAGCGTCATCCATAGGTAAAATAAAAAAACCATATCTTTCAATGCCTCTTTTATCCCCCAATGCCTTTTTAAATGCGGCGCCTAGAGCAAGGGCGGTATCTTCTATAGTATGATGTTCATCAATGTGTAAATCGCCCGAAACGGTTACAGATAAATCAATGCCACTGTGTTTAGCCAATTGATCCAACATGTGATTAAAGAAACCCAATCCGGTTTGATGATTATAATTACCTGCACCGTCGAGATTAAGACTTACGAAAATGTCTGTTTCCATCGTCTTTCTTGATAAGGTGACAGGCGCTCTTTGTTGGCACAAAAAAGTAGCCATTTCATTCCAATCTCTCGTTTTCAGGGCAATCACCTTATTGATTTCAGTCATATCCCTACTTACCTCCTGTACTCCTAGTTCCTCATTGCTTGTGATAAAAATACCTTTTGCACCAAGATTATAGGCCAATTCCATATCGGTTAAGCGATCGCCGATGACCCAGGAATTTTTAAGATCATACTCACTGGACAAATACTTTTGCAACATCCCAAGCCTGGGTTTCCGGGTGGGAGCATTTTCGTGAGGGAAAGATTTGTCGATATAAACTTCACTGAAAACAACAGACTCCTTCTTAAAGGCATCTAAAATGAATTCATGAGCTGGCCAAAAAGTATTTTCCGGGAAGGAATCTGTACCTAATCCATCCTGATTGGTCACCATAACCAATTCAAAATCTGTCTCTTTACAAATACGCGCCAATGAAGCAAACACAGCTGGTAAAAAAGAAACTTTTTCCTTACTATCTATTTGGTAATCAGCAGGTTCAAACACTAATGTTCCGTCCCTATCTATAAATAAAACTCTTTTCATGATAAAGATTTTAAACTGGCCCATTCGCTCATGGACGCTAAAAGATTATTATTTTCCAGCGTTGTACCTACGGTAATTCTTAATCCTCCCTCGCAAAGTGGCATATTTGACCTATTTCTCACGATAATGCCTTTAGAAACAAGAAATTGGTAAAGTCCATCTGCGTCATCTACCTGAATGAGGATAAAATTAGCGTCGGAACGATTCACTTTGTTTATAAAGGTGAAGGACTTAAAATGTTCTATCAGCAGGTGTCTTTCCTTTATTAAAATGTCCACTGAGTCATTTTTTTCCTTTAAAAAGTCCAGTTGACGAAGGACAAAATCTATGGTTAAAATATTTAGATTGTAGGGAGATTTAATCTTATTCAGCAAATCTATTATTTCCATGGAGGCGAAGGCCATGCCCAATCGAATAGCGGCTAGACCCCATGCTTTAGAGAAGGTCTGGAGGATAACCAAATTTGGAAAATTGGACAGCTCCGGAAGGAAGCTGGTATTCTCTGCAAAGTCGGTGTAGGCTTCATCGAGTACTACAATACCCGGAAAAAGATGGATAATCTGAATAATATCCTCTTTATTTAAAAGGTTCCCCGTTGGATTATTGGGGCTGCATAAGAAGAGGATTTTACTGTGTTCATTTGCCTGTTCGAGTATATCCTTTACGGGAAGTTGAAAATCAGCGCGAAGATTTATTTCTTTGACTTCGACCCCGGCAATATCAGCAGCGACACGATACATTCCGTAGGTGGGAGGCGTAATGATAATGTGATCTAAGCCTGGTTCACAGAAAAGACGAACGAGTAAATCAATGGGTTCATCACTTCCATTTCCAAGAAAAACAGAAGGTACGGGAACATGCCAAAGGGCACTAATTTTATCTTTTAGGGTTAATTGCAGTGGATCAGGATAGCGATTATACCCTGAATCGAAAGGATTTTCATTCGCATCCAGAAAAACGGAGGCAGAACCTTTGAACTCTCCCCTTGCCGACGAATAAGGAGTGAGCTTAAGAATATTTGCGCGCACGAGGCGGTTGAAGTCTAATTTTTTCAATAACATTGACGCATAAGTTTCATGGACCCACTTGATCCATCTTTACCAATAAATTGAAGAAGAACAAACTTATCATTAAACGCTAAAGGTAGGGTGTGTTCGCCCTCCTTGAGCAAGGAAAATTCATTTAAAACCTGCCCGGTTGCGTTATACATTCGAAGGGTACCCGGAGAAGGTAAATTCAACGTGACCGATTCGCAGGCGGGATTAGGAAATACGCTAAAAGAAAGCTCCGTATTTTTATCCTTATTACTTGTTATCGAGGTAGGGCATGAAAATCCATCTTTACCAAAATAGTGAGTTTTTAAAAATTTAACCAATGCATTAGCCGTAGCTTCAGCAAAAAACTGGAGAGATATTTCTGAATCCCGCACCCCTGTAAAATTACATTCAATCTGTATAGCATCTATTTTTCCACTATCCACCGAGCCATGTCTCTCTGTGTTGTATCCTCCGGAAAAATAATCTTCCCCACTTCTTGGTGCAATATCTGCGGGGCCAGGCACTGCGGTATATCGTTCCGTTTCAAAAAATCCGCCCAAACTCTTCTGACCATTCAACAATTCGGCGTGACGGTATTCATTTTTATTATTTGAGGCTAAATGTCTGATGCTACTATTTTCGATAGCTACTGGACTGTTCAAAAAATTATTCCCACTCCTCAGATTGGAAGCAGAGAGCAAATATCCCAATTCCAGCCTTTGAAAGGCATGACCATGTCCGTGAAGGTCTATCAATAAACCCCGTTGAAACTGATTAGCGACCATCATTTTGGCAGAATCAATAAACTTGTGAAAGGCATACCATGCGTTGACAGCGTCTGGATTATCTAAAGCTGCCTCAAAAAGATCTCTGTTTGCGTCAAGTTTAGTTCTTCTCAGGCGATTAATAATAAGATGAGGAAAACAATTTCCCCCAGTCATTTTTTTAATCTCGTCTGCAATCAATCTTCCCAATTCCTGGGTATTTGTATCCATAACGGTCACACATCCCGCACAATTCCTGTTAGGAATAGTGGATGGGACCAACAAACCTCCATGGGGTACAGTCAAAATAAGAGGCATATTTCCAGCGAAATATTCTATATATTCCTTATCGCTAAAATAGGTTTTCCCTGAAAGGAACGACTGGCCCTTAAGTGAAAAAGAAGCGAGAAAAATCAATAACAAAAAAGCTATATTCTTCATAGTTGAAGATTATCAAGTCTGATTGAAACCGCTTGCTTATGGGCTTCGAGTCGTTCAGCTTCCGCCATAGTCATAACGATTGGCCCCAATGTAGTTAAACCGGACGGGCTAACTTGTTGAAAAGTAATTTTTTTTATGAAAGAATCAACAGAAACTCCGCTAAAAGCGCGGGCAAAACCATTGGTTGGCAGCGTATGATTAGTACCTGAGGCATAATCGCCTACCGCTTCAGGGGTGTAATCCCCAAGAAATACAGAACCAGCATTCCTGATATCATTTACAAAATCGATAGGGTTCCGCAACGCCATAATCAAATGTTCCGGCGCATAATCATTAATTAAATCCATGGCTATGGAAGCATTATTTACTGCGATGGCCACACTATTATGAAGCGCCTTTACAGCTATTTCCATTCGTGGCAAGAAGGCTAATTGCTTACCAATTTCTATATCCACCTTTTCAAAAAACATTTTATCCGGACAAATTAACACAACTTGACTATCTTCACCATGTTCGGCCTGCGAGAGTAAATCGGCGGCAACAAAGGCAGGATTTGCCCCTTCATCGGCAAAAACCAGCACCTCACTTGGTCCGGCGGGCATATCTATAGCGACACCAAACTTTGTAATAGACTGTTTTGCCTCTGTGACGTACCTATTTCCTGGTCCGGCAATTTTATATACGGCAGGAATGGTTTCGGTACCGAAGGCCATAGCGGCGATAGCCTGAGCCCCCCCTACTTTAAATATTCGGGTTATACCCGTAATATGAGCGGCAAATAAAATAGCCGGATGAATTTTTCCGTCCTTCTGCGGAGGAGAGCACAATATTATTTCACTACATCCGGCAATTTTAGCTGGAATACCCAGCATAAGCACACTGGAAAACAGAGGCGCTGTTCCACCCGGAATGTATAAACCTACTTTTTCAATAGGCACACTTTTTCGCCAACATAAAACACCTGGCATGGTTTCGACAGGTTCCTGATCTACTTTTTGCTTTTCGTGAAACGCAGTAATATTAGCCGCTGCACTTAGAATAGCTTTTTTTAAATTTTCTGGTAATGATAAAACCGCTTCCTTTATTTCCTCTTCAGTAACTTCAAGTGACACACTGTCAAATCCATCAAACCGGGTATTAAAATCTAAAATAGCCTGATTCCCTTTTTCTTTAACGGCAACCAAAATATCAGCAACGAGTGCAGAAATATCAGCACCTCCTGGATTTGGCCTGGCAAGAATTTTTGCCCATTCCGCTTTCGGTGGATTATCATAAAAGTGCTTTATAAAAGAGGTCATAGAATCATTTTTTGAATTGGAATAACTAAAATGCCCTGAGCACCCGCATCTTTTAATCTGTCTATAATATCCCAAAACTGATCTTCTCCAATCACTGTATGAACGGAACTCCACTGTTGGTCTGCCAGCGGCATGACGGTTGGACTTTTCATACCAGGCAGCAGTTCAATGACTTCTTTTACTTTATCATTCGGAACATTCATCAAAAGATATTTATTATTCGCCGCTGTAAGCACGGCTTTCATTCTAAATATCAATTTATCGAGTAAAACCTGTTTTTCATGAGAGATAGCTTTGTGTGATACCAACCAAGCCTCTGATTTGAAAAGTACGTCTTTTTCCACCAGATTATTCTTGAAGAGCGTGGAACCACTGCTCACTAAATCACAGATAGCATCTGCGAGACCAATATTTGGGGCAATTTCTACAGAGCCGGAAATCTCATGAATTTCAGCTTTTATCTTCAAGGCATCTAAATAATTTGCCAGTGAATGGGGATAGGAAGTGGCTATTTTTTTACCTTCCAGCCATTGCACGCCCGTGTAGTTCACCCCTTTGGGTACGGCAATAGAAAGACGGCATTTTGAAAAACCCAGAGGCATAATTTTATCCATCTCTCTATTTTTCTCCACCAGCGTATTTTCTCCGAGAATAGCAATATCTGCAATACCGTCCTGAACGTATTGCGGAATATCGGAATTTCTTAAAAAATAAAGCTCCATAGGGAAATGAGTGGCCGTAACACGCAACCGGTCTTCTCCATTATCAATTTTGATACCACAAGATTTCAACAAATCTAAAGAACCCTCAAGAAGTCTTCCCGATTTTTGTACCGCTAACTTAAGCATATCACTCATTTGATAAAAAATTGCAAAAAAAAAGAGGTTTAACCACGAGTGGGTAAACCTCTTTTAAACCATTTATACCGGTTTCAACCCACACTACAAGGTAGTACGTGATGATGATGACCAATATGAAATGCTATGTTAATCATATAAAATAAAATTGTGGTACGGGGCGGAATTGAACCGCCGACACCAGGATTTTCAGTCCTGTGCTCTACCAACTGAGCTACCATACCTTCCTATTAAAACTCCTCTTTTGAGCGGGACAAAGATACTATTCTTTTTTAAAGAAGTACTATTCTTTCAAAAAAAAAATACAATTATTTTAAAAAGCAGATTTGTCTGAGCCGAATCCACTTATCTTTACAAAAAAAAGATGCCATCCAGGATACTTCTCATTCCTTGTTTTATTGTCTTTCTTATCGTGGGTTATTATTCATGGATAAATGACGGTTTGTATGGTATATGGATGTTACCTCCAATCATTTTGATAGCCGTTATATATGTACTTTCACCTCAGATAGACTGGTATTACTATAAGAAATTTACGCCAGGCCTTGATAACATTCAAAAACAGATCCTCCTCACAGGTTGTCCATTTTACATTGCATTGAGTGCTGAGAAAAAATTAGTTTTTGAGCAACGTTGTTTTCTTATGCTTCTGGCTATTGATTTTCAAGGCCAATCAGAAGAGAGTTTACCCGAAGATTTCAAGCTTATGGCTATTATTCCCGCCGTCATGTTAACCTTCGAGGAGGAGAAATTTCTTTTTAATGGTTATGAAAAAATAGTAATTTATCCTACCGCCTTCCCTTCTCCACAGTATCCTAATAACTTTCATCATTCAGAATCATTTTCAGAGGACGGTGTTTTACTGTTTTCTGCACAAGCTATATTCCAGGGATACATGAATCCAATAAATCATTATCCGGTTACCGCTCATGAATGGTCTAAAATTTACATAGCGCAAAATACAGACAGAAAATGGCCAGAAGGGGAAGAATCGTGGTGGGAAACCTTAGCCGAAATAAGTGGCTGGGACAAAACCTGTATTTTTGAATGTATTGGAAGGCCAGATATTGAAATATTGCCTGTCGTTATTGTTCATCTTCTTTATTTTCCTATACCAACGATGGAAAAATTTCCAGATATCTTTTCTTTATTACACGCAAAAGATCTATGATTTTTTAAGCTTATATTTTAAAAATAACCATGATACTTCTTATAACTTCCTTACTTTGGATTGTATTCATCTTTATACTACTTGATTCCCTCGGAGCAAATAACGTTAGAAAACAAGCTGTTTCTATAGCAAAAACGCTGTATGTTGATGGGCCATGTCTTCGGATAAGAGTTAAAGGGCATTTAGTTTCCAAAAAAGGACAAAAAACACCTTTGGAAGGCAAGATTTATATAAATCCTGACACTAAACAATATATTTTTTATGCGGACCTGACCTATCAGATGATCTATGCAGAAAAATGGTTATTTACGGACAATACAAGAAGTATCTACCGATTTTCATCTTTTAGAAAAGTTGTTCCAGGACCATTTTCGATAGATTTTTTCCCTAATTTATTTTCTAAAAAGGCGGTTAATACACCCATGGTCTATAAAAACGAAAAGGAAGAAGGAAGCGTTATTACCTGGCGGGAAATGGAAGATGAGACCATCCCAAGATGGATAAGCCATTCTTTTTCTTCCCTGGGCATTGTCAATATGGAAATTACCCTCTATGCTGAAGAATCCTCTTTTCTATGGTGGTAAATATTGGTTTTCAACCGATATTGGGTACTATTCTTCTACCATGATAGGCCGTCGCGTGTAAGAACTCGTGTAAGGCTGGCAGATTATCAGAGCGAACGCCCCCGGCCACTAAAACAGTCACATTATTATCTTTTCCAAAGGCGACCATTTCCTTTAGGACCAATCTATTGTCCCATGCTGAGCCATGTCCTCCAGAGGTTAGAACGGTTGAAACCATCTTTTCTTTGGCAAGAGCCATCAAGGATTTCAAAGGATTCGGAGTAAAATCAATGGCTTTATGAAAAGTAAGAGGAAGGCCTGCGGCAGCATTTGAAATTTTATCAAGCGCATTAAAATCAATTTCATTATTCTTCAAAAGGCCTCCGAAAACGATACCTTTAACACCGACATCCTTAAAAAATGAAGTAGAAACTTTCATATCGAATATATCCTCTGAAGAATAAACGAAACCACCTTTCCGGGATCTCACCATAGCCATAATAGGAATGGAGATCCGGGAAAGGGTTTCATTCAACAAATCATCGGAAGGCGTTAAGCCATCCCATTCCAGATGGGAGCAGAGTTCAATTCTATCTGCCCCATTTTGTTCAGCTAAAACGGCCTGATCGGCTGTTTCAACGCAAGCTTCGAGTATCAAATATCTTTATTTTCTAGGCATAAGTTCATCACGCATTGCTGTATGCAATACAATAGAGGCAATAACCGTTGCTGCCTGTTTAAGGTCATCAGCGATTAAATGATCCCAATTATCCATATTTGAGTGATGTGTTCTGGTGGAATAGGCAATAGGTTCCTGAATAAACTGAAATCCAGGGATACCAACGCCATCAAAGGCTTGGTGGTCTGTACCGCCGGTATTACTATATGTAACGGTTGCTGCGCCCAGATCTTTAAAAGGCTGAAGCAAGCTATTAAAAATAGGAGCTATTTTTTCATTACCCTGCGTGTAAATACCTCTTATTTTACCAGTTCCGTTGTCCAGATTATAATAGGCAGAAATTTTTGCTCTTTTAGCGTCTCCCTCAGGCGTTTCACCAAAGTGATTTTTCACATAAGCCCTTGAACCTAAGAGGCCTTGTTCTTCCCCTGTCCAAAGAGCCAGGCGAATAGTACGTCTTGGTTTAATACCTGTTGCTTTGGTAACTTCCTGAATAATACGCAGTGCCTCCATCATAACAGCAGAACCAGCAGCATTATCTGTAGCTCCAGTTCCATTGTGCCATGAATCGATGTGTGCACCTAACATGACCACCTCGTCCGCTTTATCAGAACCTGGAATTTCTGCGATTAGATTATGTTCCATTCCATCGGGATTAGTATAAGTACCCAATAAATTCAAACTAAGGGAAACAGGCATATTTCTATTGACGGTACGCAAAATTCTATTGTAGTGTTCCACAGACAAAGTAGCTTGAGGAATGACCGGATTATCAACATCTTGGGCTCTACCCGTCGTAACCCGCGCGCCGGTGGCAAAAACTACCCCTAAATCACCTTTAAATCCGCGATCAAGCACAGCGGCGGGTTTCTCCTCGGAAATAAATTTCCACAATTGAGTATTGAAACTAAATCCACCCATTCTACTATAATCTCTTTCAGGTCTTCCTCCGGGAAGGGGAGCTTGAGCCATTTGTAACAAAGCAGCATCAGAATGTCTTTCTGCAGGTGCATCGAACCATTCTTTTAAATCTCTAATGGTATCTAATAAAATAAATTTACCTTTTAATTTACCTTTATAGGCTGGTAAATCTGTTGAATCATTGGCATTTAAATAAATGACCTCCCCTGTTATTTCTCCTTTTGTAGAACCCGACCATGCTTTAGGCACAGCAATAATGGGGAAATAGGTTGGCGTTAGCGCGTGCATAGAAAAATGACTCAGTTGCCAACCTCTGCCAAAAGGACCCCATTCCTCTAAGTGCACATTGGACATTCCCCATTTTTCAAGGGTAGATTTAGCCCATTTCGTTGCATCATCAAGTTTTGGGGAACCAGTTAAACGTGGTCCGTGCACATCGGTTAACCATGCCGCAACCTCCATAACCTGACTATTCTCCAGGCCTTCTTTGCGAATTGCCTCGACGAGTTGAGCATTTATAGGTTCACGCTGGGCAGAAAGTTTATTTCCAGCCAGAAGCAGGAAAAAACAGGCAGAAAGTATCTGCAGAGTCATTTTTTTCATAATAGTAAATTAATGCTGACAAAATTATTGCACAGGAAACAAAGGAATTCCTGCATCATTGAAAATTTCAATTTCTACTTGTTTCACCCTTGCCTGAGCGTTAATAACTCTGTCAAGCGCCTGAATTTCTTGCAGAATAGACTCTCTCACCTCAAAATTAGTAGTTTTACCCAATCTATATAGTTCCCTTGCCAAAGCCGATTGTTGACGGGATGCATCTAAATTTTCCTCTTCCATGCTGATAAGATTTGAAAGAGCACTATAATCAGATACTTTTGTTTTAATTCTACCTTCGAGAATAGTCAATAAATCGGTTTCTCTTAAGGCTGCATTTTCCATCTGCACTAAAGCAATTTCCTGATCATTTTTCCGGTTCTGCCCGTCAAAAATGGTATATCTTAAGGTAAGACCTACAAAAGGACCATTTGACCGATTGGAAAGCAAAAATCCTACTTCAGAACGTGAAAAAGCCACATTATAAGCGGCTTGAAGCGTTACAACGGGCCAAAAACTACTTTTAACCGTTTCCAGTCTTAAAGCGGCTTGTTCCTTTTGCAATTTTGTTAGTAATAAATCCGGATGATTCTGCCGGGTCCGCAATAGGAGCTCTTCCAAGGAAGGCATGGTAGCATTTTGAAAACGAGTATCCAGCGTAAAAGGCGTATTAGGGTCAAGATTCAACAAAATATTAAAATTCATTCTTGATCTTGAGATATCATTTTCAAGCAAAACGAGGCGCGCGGAATCACTATTTAACCTCGTTTGCGACTGTAGTACCTCCAAACCATTTGCTGTACCAATTTTTTTCTTGTTTTTCACTAAATCGAGAATATCCCGATCGAGGGTAACGGCATATCTTAGATTTTCTGTAGATCTCTCCAATTCAACCAAGCGATAATAAGCGGCGAGAATACCTGCTGCGAAGGTTTGCATCTGAGCGGTAGTCTCAGCCCGGCTCATTTTTTCCATGAGCGCCAGCCTGTCTCTCTCCACAAACATGTTAAAACCATCGAAAGCCGTCCAATTCATCTCCAGACCCATTCTGGTCGTAAGATTTCCCGCGCCTATACCGGAACGGGTTTCACCATTAAAGAACTTTTGCTCTGTGTTGTTACTTGCATAGTTTGCCAGACTATTTACACCCAGAGTGGGTAATAAGCCAGCTCGGCCCGGGGTATTATTTAACTGAGCTATTCGTTCATTATTTCTAAGAATCTGAATACCAAAATTCTTTTCCAAGCCTATTTTAACGGCCGATTCTGGTGAGAGCATCGG
>CANMVX010000037.1 GCA_947501115.1 Haliscomenobacteraceae bacterium | reverse complement strand
GCCCTTCGATTAAAATGTTAAAAAAATATAGCCATGGCAAATCATAAATCTGCTGCAAAACGCATACGTCAAAATGCTAAGCGCCGTTTACAAAACAGGTACTATAAGAAGTCCGCTCGTTCTGCTATAAAGAAGCTTCGTCACATGTCCGAATCAGCTGAAGCTGGTTCTTTCCTAGGCAAAGTAGTGCAGATGATTGATAAATTATCGAAATCAAATACCTGGCACAAAAATAAAGCGGCGAACCTGAAAGGTAAGTTAACTCGTTTCGTTAACGGTTTAGCTAAATAGTATTTTAGTTTTTTAGAGTGAATAAAAAAGTTCTGATATCAAGTTATATCAGAACTTTTTTTCATTTTTTACCATTTTATATGAATTAAATAGGCAATATTGACGCTGGGCCTTTCGTTAAATCATTACTTTTTTTAACTTAGCACTGCCTAAGAATTATCAATCTTTAAAAATATATTAATGGCCATAAATTCAGCAAACTCTGGGGTGCAGAGATATATCCGCGGAGTGGTTGTAGTTGTGTTGTGCTTTGTTGTGTTTAACCTGAATAGCCAGGATATTCACTTCTCCCAGTTCTATATGTCCCCTCTGAATTTGAATCCTGCAATGACCGGTGTCATGAATGGCAATGTTCGACTTACAGGAAATTATAGAAATCAGTGGGCCAGTGTTTTAAGAGATAAATCGTTTCGTACCTATTCCGTTTCTTATGACCAGCGATTTGCCGTTGGACGAAATGATTTCTTTGGTGTGGGTGGCACCGTTTGGGGAGATAAGGCGGGCGATGCCGGCTTCGCTACCCAAACAGGTAAGTTATCCTTTTCCTATAGCAAAAAAATTGGGGGCTATCGCGATAAAGCAAGTTATGTGGTGGTTGGCGCAGAAGGTGGGGCAGCTCAACGAAGTATAGATTTCTTGAATCTACGTTGGGGAACCCAGCACAATGGTTCCGGTGGTTTTGATCCGACAATAAGTTCAAACGAAACTGGTTTCAATATAGATAATTTTATATTCGCCGACATGGCCGCTGGTCTCCTTTGGTTTAATGTTTTAAATAAAAATACAAATTATTATATTGGGGGAGCTTACCACCATTTAAATAGACCAAATCAGGCATTTTCAAGCACTAATGTCGCAGGTGTTAATGTTAGAAATACCGATTTGATTTTTACCAGAATTACCGTTCACGCAGGAGGAGAATTTCCCGTTGCTCAAAATTTAGGCGTTCTTCCGGGTATCATTTATATGAAACAAGGTCCCGCTTTTCAGGTGAATGGAGGTAATAGTTTTCGTTTTACCCTAAATGATAATCCCGGGGAATATCAGGCTTTTCAATTAGGTGTCTGGGCTCGTATCTCTTCCAAAGATAATGGAACAACCGGTAACGTTGCCGCAACGGCAGGTGGTGTACTCGTCGATGCAGCTATTCTATCTGCACGTTTCGATTTCAATGATATGAGTCTCGGTTTCAGTTACGATGTTAACGTTTCACCACTAAGAGCCGCTTCAAATGGTCAGGGTGCCTTCGAATTTAGCCTGCAATACAAAATACTCGGAAATACTAAAAAATCAGTGTATTGTCCCGATTTCTAATCTCTAAAATCTACTCATCGTGTTCTCATCAAAAAACAAAACAGAAGAAAAATCTAACACCTCCGCTATTCCTTCTCCGAATGCTTTTAATACGCTCGCAGTGGGTACCGTAATTGATGGAAATGTTAGTTCTGCCAGCGATATTCGGGTAGATGGTTCGATCTTTGGGAATTTAACCTGTGATTCTAAGGTTATTATCGGTCCAAGTGGTATTATTGAAGGTGACGTCAGTTGTGCCAGCGCACATATCGAAGGCAAATATAAAGGGAAATTAACCGTTGCTGATGTGTTGAATATAAGAGAAAATGCCGTGGTTACCGGCGATATTATTACCCAAAAATTAATCGTTCAGGCCGGGGCTACCTTTAATGGTTCTTGTGTTATGAAAAATAAATAGTCTCCTCCCAAATAATGAATAAATCATCAAGTACTCATTTTATGAAATACGCCGGAATGGCTTTTCAAATGGGTGCTATTATTTTACTTTCAGTTCTCTTTGGGCAATATTTGGATAAGGTATTTAATGTTTCCTTCCCTTTGTTTACCCTCATTTCTGTTCTGTTCGGTACCTTCGCTTCACTTTATCTGTCGCTAAAAGACTTTATTTCGCCCAAAAAAGGTAAATAGATTATGACACGTCAATACCGTGATGCTTATTCCTCCTTTTTTGCCCTGTTCCTGGTAACTGAACTTGCCGTCTGTTCACTTATTCTCTTCTTTTCAAAACATTATATTCCTGATTCAAAGGTCGGATGGGTTGCTAATGCTTACTTTTCTCTGTTTTCTATCGCTATTTATTTGTCAGCAGTGAAAAATCTTTCCGTCTCCGCTGGTAATGCTTTTATTAGAATTGTTATGGGTGGAAGTGGGATCAAAATTGGGGGCGCTATTCTGGTTCTCCTCTTAGTACATCTTTTATTACAACCCCTCGAAAATCCAGAAATTATTTTGTTCCTTATTATCTATGTCATTTTTGCTATTTTTGAAACCTATACTCTGACGAAGTTGAATAATCAGTAATTTTTTTTTATGTATAATACTTTACCTTTTTTATTAGATGTTAATGCCAGTCAATATACTTTTCAACTAATTGATGCAGAAGATATTACGCTAAATAATTCCGATGTAAATAATCAAATTATTCTGGATAATAATAAATCGAAGTTAGTCTCTGTAAAGTTGGTGGATCATGAGCTGAAAAGGTACCAAATTCAAATAGATGGGCGTACCTACCAGGTTCAAATATCAGATGTAGTGGATCAGCAGATTCAAAAAATGAACCTTAAATCTAAAAAATCAAATCAATTAAAAGAACTTAGAGCACCAATGCCCGGATTGGTCAGGCAAGTTATCGTCAAAATGGGTGACCATGTCGATTCAGGTGATTCCCTATTTATTCTGGAGGCTATGAAAATGGAAAATGTATTGAAATCTCCAGTAAATGGTTTGGTTTCTGAAATATTCGTAAAACCGGGAGAATCCGTTGAAAAAAACCAGATTCTCCTCAGCTTTAGTTGATATTTTTCTTTCGCTATTTCTTGATTTGTACCTTGCTAAACGCGTCTAAGCCGCAGCGTAAAAAGTTCGCGTACGTCTCCACATCAGGAGTGTATGCCGCTGGTTTATTTAACAGCACTCCCGATGGAGATAGTAAAGCGTAGTAAGGCTGACTATTTGTATCGAAATAACTGGTTTGAAGATTAGACCACTTATTTCCAACAGTCCTCAATTTCCTGGTGCTTCCACTCGCTTGTGTTACCGTTATTTGCTCATCCTCAGGCAATAAGGTTTTATCGTCAACATATAGAGAAATAATGACATATTTATCGTTAAGTAAAGAATATACAGTGGGGTCTGGCCAGACATGTTCTTCCATTTTCCTACAGTTCACACAAGCGTACCCCGTGAAATCAATCATTACGGGTTTATTTACTGATTTTGCAAAAGCTAAGCCCGCTTCTAAATCCTTAAAACAATTTAAATTATGTGGGCAGTCACAATCATACACCAAACTGTAACAGGTAGGTGGCGCCATGCCACTTAAAGCGGTTAAAGATTTATAAGTTCCTGCCCGTTCGTCAAATCGAAAACCTGACACTAAATACGCTACGAATAATATACTTGCAAAACCTAAAATTTTATGTGTGAGGCTTCTTTTATCCTTTTTTGATTCATGGCCAATGCGGATAACACCAAATAAATAAAGAGCAAGGGCACTAAAAATGATAATCCAAAGTCCTAGAAAAATTTCTATTTTCACTAATCCCCAATGTTTTACCAAGTCGGCATTCGAAAGGAATTTGAGGGCAAGGGCTAATTCTAAAAATCCTAAAACGACCTTTACGCTGTTCATCCAGCCACCTGATTTTGGTAATCTGTTTAATAGGCCCGGGAATGCTGCGAATAGTCCAAAAGGCAAAGCTAAAGCTAAGCCAAATCCACCCATTCCTACCGTTAATTGCATAGCTCCGGATGATGATGACATCGTTCCCGCCAAAAGAGATCCCAATATTGGACCTGTACAGGAAAACGATACTAAAGCCAGGGTCAGGGCCATGAAAAATATGCCTAATATACCTCCAACGCCTTCGGCTGAACTTGCTTTATTTGTCCATGATTCCGGTAGGGCCAACTCGAAATAACCAAAAAATGAAATGGCAAATACGATGAATATAACAAAAAAGAATACGTTTAGTCCTACATTCGTTGATATGTCATTGAGTATGTCAGGCTGTATGCTGTCCATTAAATGGAATGGAATACTTAGCAAAACATAAACCATGAAAATGAAAAAGCCATATAGAAATGCATTGATTATACCTTTCTTTCTATCTCCGGATCCCTTGGTAAAATAACTTACCGTAAGCGGAATCATAGGGAAGACACAGGGAGTTAATAAGGCTAATAATCCACCTAAAAAGCCCAGAAAAAAAATATTGAAATAAGAATCTGTTTCAGCTGATACGGTGGTTTCATCTGTTGAACATTCATTAATGGGCTTGCCTGGCTTTTTTATAGAGAAAATTCCCGGTTTTTCAGCTTGGTTGGGCGCTTGATCTGTTTCTAGGATAGACGGAACAGCCGATGTTTCGTTTTCCTCAGTTTCTGAATTTGTTTTTTTTTCCTCACCATCAGTGGCTTCTTCCTTTGAGGCCGTTACCTGAAATGAAAAATTAGCTTCCCCCGGAGGAAGGCATCGCTCTTTATCGCAGGCCATGAATTCTACATACCCAGTGATTGGTTTTGTTGGATCAGTTACCCTTATTTTTTGTTTGAAAATGATTTTACCGGATAACTTTATTACGTTCATTCCGAAAATATCATCGAAACCCTTGTATATGTTTCCCTCTTCCAATGCTTTACCCACTAAAGTGTAATGAGAACCTTTGTCCCAAATGATACTCGTCCGTATTGGGCCATCATCACTTTCCAGATATTGGGAATAAATATTCCAGCCTTCATCTATCTGAGCGATAAATTGAAGCTCATACTCATTTTTAGCTGTGTTTTTCCATTGGTAATTCCAACTTACCGGATTGAATATCTGTCCATGTAAGTTAATGATCAAGCCTAAAACAAAAGCTAAGGATATAGATAGTTTCATTGAACGCGTAAATTTAAAAATGAATGAATGGTAGGTTTCATAACGCAAAATTACAAAACAAATTATTAGACAAAAGTAACCTCGGTTACAAACATTAAAATGAAACAAACGCTTTTAAAACCTAAAAGGTTAAGAAAATATCCTGGAACTCGTTAACAGTGACTCAAATAACTTAAGCCCGTCTGTGTTGCCCACCATTTCATTTGCCGCCCGTTCCGGGTGAGGCATCATGCCAAACACATTTCGTTTGAGATTACATATTCCAGCTATATTATCAATAGATCCATTTGGATTCGATGGTGCATCTACATTTCCTGAAGCATCGCAGTAGCGAAATAAGATCTGGTCGTTTTGTTTCAAACCTGCTAAGGTAGCTTCATCAGCAAAATAGCGCCCCTCTGCATGGGCAATAGGAATTTTTAAGGCCACATTAGGCGTCAATTGGGCTGTTATAACACTTTGATTGCTTGCAGGAATAATATGAACATTCTTACAAATAAATTGCTGATTTTCATTCCTTAGTAAGGCACCTGGCAATAGACCAGCTTCACATAATATTTGAAAACCATTACATATCCCCCAAACTAATCCTCCCTTTTCTGCAAACGAAATAACGGACTTCATTATAGGCGAAAATCGGGCAATAGCGCCTGATCTTAAATAATCCCCGTATGAAAATCCACCAGGTAGAATAATACAATCTCCCAGTTCAAGTCCTTTTAAATCTTCATCCTTATGCCACAATTTGATGGTTTCCATGCCCAGATAGCTTGAAAAAACTTCAAAAACGTCCTCGTCACAATTGGAACCAGGAAAAACAACAACGCCAAATTTCATACAGATAAGAGTTGATTTTATAAAAATAATCCTACATAATGGCTAACTAATAACCCCAATATCAATACAAAATGAAAAATTTCAGCCAATTTAGGCCTCATAGATATAAATCCTAAAGAGGTTAATAATCCTAAAGGTAAGGAAAGTAAAAGATAAACATCTTTACCTTGCTTTGGTAGTATAAATAGTGTAACAAAGGTAATACCTAAAATCCAATACATTATGTTTATTCGTTTCCTCGATTGTATAATTCTTCGGTAGGCAATCTTGTTATAAGAAAAAACCAAAAATATAACAAGACAAATAAAAACAAAGTAAAGCAACAAATTTATATACTCATAAGGTGTCACCAGATAAGTGGGTTTATTGAATATATGGATAAACTGAAGTTTGTAGAATAAGTCAAAACTGTTTTGCCAGTAATAATAAACGCCAGCTAAAAATGGAGGAATAACAAAACCGCAGATGACCATAATCCTTTCCTTGATACTGTAAGTCCTTAAAATGCTTAATGCTATGAATATGAACAAATTAAGGTAGATTGCTGGAGGAAAGAATAAGAAGGAAATACCCGCTAATAGTCCTACATTGAAAATATGATCAGCTGCTTTAGGCTGATTGTAAGTGCCAAGTAAAATATATAAAATAAGAATTAATAAGGTATTTATAAAATGAAAGGTGGATAAAAATAAAAAATAGGGAGAATAACAACTGAGTAAAATAATAAATAAGCCTGGGAATACAGTTGATGCATCGGCTAATCTATATTTATTTACTATCTGATTTCCCAGCGCAACCTGTATAGCCAGCAACAATAAAACCGTAATTCTTGCCCCAATGCCCGAGTGACCAATTAGATGGCTTATTTCGTTCATTAAAATGCCGCTCTGACTGGGTTCCCAAACAGGAACATGTATATATACACTGGAATGCCAAATAAATGCAAAGAAAAACCCTAAGACGCTTGCTAATATTTGGTTGGTTCTGAAAAGTTGCAGCACTGCAAATGTTTTAATTTGTTTTAAGTCCGCGAAATATAAGAAATTTATAGCGCATTGACCTAAAAACATCGCAGTTTTCATATCAAAGCGTCTTTTCTTTTAGTTTACTTGCGTAGCAAAGGTAATATTTTTCAATGCCTCCAGGTGGTAATGGGTAATCAACACAGTCTGACATTGGCTTTACAACACCCTCTTTAGTCAAAATTTTAATTTCTTCCTGCGCATAAGAATATGCCCGATTGCTCTCCTTTCCACTAAATAGTAAAAATGACATTTCTTCGTCAGAACCTTTCCACCAGCTTTTTAGGTTAGATTTTTCCATCAATAATCTTTCCTTTGATATGGGAACATCAGAAAATTTTAATTTGAATAATTCTCTGTCTAAAAGGGATTTACATATAAAAGAAAGCAAACGGTCTTCCTCATTTTGCCATTCTTTGATGGCAGAAAAAATATCAATGTCATCTAATGCCGCAAATTTATCTAATAAAAATAAAGCGTTTTCCGATAAATGTTCTTCCGTTATGTCATTGTCCATGAAATATTTTAAAGAAGACGGAATATATTGTAACTGATTTCTTTTATGCAAAATACGGGCTCTTTCAATGATTTTTATTAACATATTTTCAGCAGCTAACACGGTCTTATGTAAATAAACCTGCCAGTACATTAATCTTCTGGCAATAAGGAATTTTTCTAAACTATAAATGCCTTTTTCCTCAACAACTAACGCTCCACCTGAAACAGATAACATTTTTATAATTCTGCTATACCCAACAACTCCTTCCGTAACTCCCGTAAAGAAGCTATCCCTGCTTAAATAATCCAGCCTATCTACATCGAATTGTCCGGAAACAAGTTGTGAAAGAAAATATTTTGGATGGGTACGCCGGAATATCGAAATGGCTTCTGTTAATTTCCCCTCAAAGGTTATATTTAAAGCTTCCATAAAGGCAATAGAGAGTTTTTCATGGGAAACTTTAATCAATGTGTTTTCTAAAGTATGAGAAAATGGTCCATGCCCAATGTCATGTAATAAAATGGCAATGCAAGCGGACGTTTGCTCGGAAGGGGAAATTTCTACCCCCTTCGATGTTAATATAGACAGCGCTTCCTGCATTAGATGCAAAGCGCCTAAAGCATGGTGAAATCGGGTATGATGCGCACCTGGATAAACATAATGGGCCAGACTTACCTGTTTTATTCTGGATAACCTTTGGAAATAGGGATGATTTATCAAATCAAGTAGAATACCCTCAGGGATTTGAATGAACCCGTAAACAGGATCATTTATTATTTTTGACTTTTGCATAAGTCGATGAAATTTTTTAAAGCAATATTTAATTGCCCACGGCCGTTTTAATCCGTATTTTAACGGGAAATTACTTATAATTGTTTCATTCTTATTATTTACTTACTTTAGCTATTATGGATAAAATTAGAATTCTTTGGGCAGACGATGAAATTGATTTGTTGAAACCTCAGGTTATGTTTCTTGAATCAAAAGGTTATGAGGTGGTTATGGTCACAAATGGCCATGATGCCGTCGATGAATGTGCCACAGGAAATGAGTTTGATGTGGTCTTTCTGGACGAAAGTATGCCAGGAATCAATGGGCTGGAAACCCTGACCCGTATAAAACAGATTAATCCTAATCTGCCTATTGTGATGATTACTAAAAATGAGGCTGAAACCGTTATGGAGGAGGCCCTGGGTTCCCAAATTACTGATTATTTGATTAAACCCGTTAATCCAAATCAAATTTGGTTGACCCTGAAGAAAATTTTAGATAATAAACGACTGGTTCGGGAAAAAACATCGTCTGATTACCAACAGGAGTTCAGACAAATTTTCATGCAACTCCAAAGTGGTATGGATTATATAGAATGGGCTGAGATTTATCAAAAAATTATTTCCTGGGAACTAAAAATTGATCATTCTAATTCTAACGAAATGGCTGATATTTTGTCTCAACAGAAAAAAGAGGCAAATGCTGCATTTTGTAAATATATATCGGGTATTTATCCGCATTGGATGAAAAATCCTTCGGAAGGTCCGGTAAAATCATTTAATCTTCTCAGGGAAAAGGTTTTTTCACATATTCAACCAGAATGTCCAACGATTTTACTCGTCCTGGATAATCTTAGATTTGATCAATGGAAAGTGATCGAACCTATTTTATTGGAAAGATTTAAATTGCAAAATGAAGATTATTTCTTTAGTATTTTGCCAACCGCTACGCAGTATAGCAGAAATGCTATTTTCGCCGGTATGATGCCCGCGGACATCGAAAAGCAATTTCCACAGTATTGGGTCGGGGATATTGAAGAAGGGGGTAAAAATAATTTTGAAGCCGAATTGCTGGCCGCGCAAATAAAAAAGGTGTTCAGAAGGGACATTAAACACGAGTATTTTAAAATTACTCAAGTTCAGGCCGCCAGACAACTTCAGGACAATATCTTTAATTGCCTGAATAATGACCTTACTGTTATTGTATATAATTTTATAGATATGCTCTCCCATGCAAGGACTGAAATGGAGGTTTTAAAAGAATTGGCAGGGGATGAAAAGGCTTACCGGTCTCTTACCAGATCATGGTTCGCTAATTCTCCGCTCTGGGCTGCCTTAGAACGGGTGTCCGAAAAAGATGTGAAGCTCATTATCACCACCGACCATGGTACCATTCGGGTAAATACACCTGTCAAAGTGGTGGGAGACAGAGAAACTACCAGTAATCTGAGATATAAAGTTGGAAAGAACCTTCAATATGATAAAAAGAACGTACTGGAACTAAAGGATCCAGGTCAGGCTGGTTTGCCTCGCCCTAATGTTAGTTCCACTTATATATTTGCTAAGGAAGATGGCTTCTTCTTATACCCAAATAATTATAATCACTATTTGAATTATTATAAGAACACATTTCAACACGGTGGAATATCCCTGGAGGAAATGATTTGTCCCATTATGCATCTACGCTCTAAGGCTTAAGGCTTTAGCCATTCAGGATAGGCAGCGTGTAATTGATCGATGACTTTTTTATCGCCTAAAAAAAGAATTCTTTGTCCGAATATTCCCTTGGCATGAAGGTGAAAAATGCCAAGGGAAAGACCAAACCATCGGCGCCATTCTAAATAGGATACGGCGTCGATGGGATATCTTGCGGTCTTGAAATAATTAGTTATGTATAGGGAATCAGCGGTCATTTCAACTCTTCTCAAACGTAGAAAAGTAAAATAAATAACCGCTAAACCGGTTAGATAGAAAAATAAAGTAGCCCACCTGAAGGAGGCGTAAGGTAAAAATCCAAAATAAATTTCATCGGCCAAAAAGACACCTAGAGTAAACGCTCCGAAAAATACACTCCAGAAAACAGGTAGGAATATATTCAGAAACAAGGTGGCATTTGATGATAATCTTTCCATGAATAAACAGATTATGAGTTCATTTCTTGACGGTCAGCTTCTTCTTCCTCTAATTCTTTCTTCTCCCTTCTGGCCGTTACCCGTGCTGCAACTAATATGCTAACTTCGTACAGACCATACAACGGAATAGCAATGAGGCACTGACTTACCGCATCAGGTGGAGTAATAACGGCCGCAACAATGAGAACTACAACAATAGCATGTCGTCGAAAATCACGCATTGATTGTGGGCCCAATATACCTAAATGAGCTAAAAAATAAGCCACAACAGGTAACTCAAAAACTAATCCTGTAGGTAAAGTGAACATAATGATATAGTTCAGATAGGAATCCAGGGTAGGTGTATTTTCAACGCCAGGTATAGTAAATCCAGTAAGGAAATTAACGGCAAATGGCGCGATAACAAAATATCCAAAACTTACACCTAATAAAAATAAAAAAGAGCAAATAAAAACAACGCCCCGTGCTGCATTCTTTTCATGTTTGTATAAACCAGGACTGATAAATCGCCAGAATTCCCAAAAAACGTAGGGAAAGGCTACGATAAAGCCAGCAATAAATGATACGGATATACTTGTGGTAAATGCTTCTGCAAAGCCAATTGCCTGCTTTTTAATGTATGGAGGGGAAAAACAAATGCTTTCTCCCAATCCAATCGCATTACCCATATCGCAAAACCATCGGTAAGATATAAACGAGGGTTTTGTAGGTCCAAATAAAACAACATCAAAAAACCAGGCATTATTGATAAATAGAACAATTCCAATGGTTATTATTACTACTAAAGACCTGATAATATGCCACCTTAACTCTTCAAGATGGTCGAAAAAAGACATGTCTTTCTCTTCTTGTTTTTTTTTCACTGTGGTATTTTTGTTTCGCAATCACAAATCTATTAAAATTTGCCCTAAAGTTTCACATTAATTATGTTGATTACATTAAAATTGAAATAACTTCGTTTAACATTTATACAGTAGAAGCCCAAAATGGTTGAAGGTTGACTTTAATTACTGTACATTGTGGTTATTATTAAATAAAACAAATTATGTCAAAGCTAATATTTGATGAGATGATGGAGGTGCAGCAGTCTGTACTTGAAAATTTAAGTAATATTGCGATCGTAGCCATCTCCGACAATCAAATGATTGAAGTGTCTGCCGATGGAAATAGAAATATAACAAACATTCACATCAATGAGGAAATGATGAAGGAAGCGTCATTATCAGAACTCGAAAGCCTTTTAACCCTGACGGTAAATAAGGCACTCGAAATGTCTATGGAAGCGGAGGAAAGAGAAACTACCCGAATGATGGATGCTTTCTCACCTGCCATTTTTGATTCCCTAAAATAATTGTCAATCCGTAACGATTTCCTCTATGCGTCTTTTTGTAGGCTTGCTTGTGATATGTTTCTTTACTAATATTTCAGCTCAAACGAGAGCTGGTCTCGTCGCTTATTACCCTTTTAACAAAAATCTGAAAGATGATACAGGTAATCTTTCAAATGATGCTATTGGAAATAATGGCGTTGATTATGTTTGTGGGCCGCTCAATGAGGCGATTCGCTTTTCGGGAAATGCCAGCCTCGTAAATATTATTGGAGCGGTAAATTCTGAATTCGATACAGAAGATTTTACCGTTAGTTTTTATTTTAAAGTGGGGAATGATAAGGGTATTCAATATCTCTTGTCAAAAAAACGCAGCGACTGCCTGGTGGATAATTCTCTGGTGGTTCGTTTTAGACCGCTTACCGGAAATCTTAATGTAGCTCTCACAGAAGGGATCAATAAACAGGTCAATATCATTTATGAATTACCTAAAGGTCAATGCTGGCATCATATCACAATTGCCAGGAATGCGTCAAAAATAAGACTCTATTATAATGGCGTTCTGGTGTCAGAGCAAACCTCTGCCTCTCGCGTGAATGTCCTCAATAATGGAAATTTAGTCGTAGGCGGAAGTACTTGTTACGGTGCCAATGAAATTGGTTTCAATGGCCTTATGGACGATTTACGCTTCTATAACCGCGCCCTCCTGGAATCAGAAATTGGAAAATTATATCAACCCGTTGATAATATTGTTAACGATAATGATATAGTTTATGTGGGAGACGATGTGGTTACTCAGCTATCCCCAACCTGTGCTACTGATTTCACCTGGTCCCCCAGTTTTTGGGTGAGTGACCCCACCATTAAAGAACCTGTCATTTCGCCACTCGCATCAGGGAATTTTACCTACAAACTGGAACTTAAAGATGCCTCAACGCCCTGTATTGCCACCGACTCTTTTAGAATAGTGGTCATCGATCCCAATGATTTGAAATGCGATGAAGCTTTTTTACCTAAAGCATTTACCCCAAACGGGGATGGACTGAATGATTCCTTTGGGCTAAGTAATCCAAGAATCATAACGTCACTGATCTCTTTTGAAATTTGGGATAGATGGGGAAATAAAATCTTCTCTACCACTAAATCAGGTGATCAATGGGACGGTACGTATAACGGGCAGACGGTGCAGGCCGGAGTATATCGTGTGCTGGTGCTCCATCAGTGCAAAGGGGACACAATAACCAAATCAACCACGGTGCTGGTCATGAACTAAGGTTATACTTTTAAATACCTGGCATTTTTGAGTTAAGTAGTTCTACTTAAAGGTTCAAATCGTTGCATTTATTTCTGGCAAGTCCTTAATATTTAATCCGCCAACAGCGAATAAGCTCTGCAATAATATGGATGCAGTTGAGCATAAACACTTTGTATAGTGCCTGATAAACTGGCCTATAAGGTGAAGAATAGCACGAGTATTGATTTTACGGTGAGATAGCACGTTCAGGCGAAAGTAATAATTTATATGAAGTGGGAACAGATTACTAATTAATGGCAGCAAAACCAGCATTAAAATTATGGAGAATATTACTTGGTATCTAATAAGAAAAATATATCTGACTAAGAACCGGAACTCATATTATTTAAATCATCATTTAAAAGTGTGAGATTGTAAAGAAAATGGGCTTGAAATAAATATGCAAATAGCAAAATGGAGCGTTGGAACATATTTATCGTTCCAACACTCCATTCAATTTCTTTATTCACGGAAAAATGCCAGTATATTATTTTATGATAACGAAGTCGCCGGAATAAGGGCGCCTGTAGCCATCAAGGAATAATACTTCAAAGCTATAAACGTAACTACCCACGTTGGCTGCTCTCGTTGTATAACTTCCGTCCCATAATATAGTCCCTCCTTCACAATCAATGGGCACCGTATTTATCGACTTTATCAGGTTCCCCCAACGGTCAAATATCCTGAAATTGGTTACTTCTTTGACGCCTAAACAAGAATGTATCCTCAATTCATCATTGATACCATCCCCGTTAGGTGAAAAAACATTAGGTATGAACACAGAATAATTCCGATCCACTAATATCTGAATGTTCCCATTGCTCTTGCAACCATTTATATCGGTAACTTCCAGATTAAATTTTTGATCACCATATAAGTCCCGAATGGTAGGATTGGCTATGCTGGCAGAAGATAATCCCACACTTGGTGTCCATTTATAAGTTCTTATGGGGTTAGATGTTTGAATGGCAGGCTTTAGCTGTGTTGCAGTGTCACCCAGTGGAATGTTTATACTGCCTGGGTTAAATTCTACAAGTAAGGGTAGGGGGGAGCTTACATCAATGGTTTCCGTGTAAGTACATCCAAGATAGTCCTCCACTTGAATGATGGTCCTGCCAGCAAAAATTTGTATTTTTTGGTCCACAGGAAAACTAATGCCACTGTTATTTACACTGAAAACGTAATCTGATAATTTTAATCCGTTTCCACCACTAACGCTCTTTACCGATAACGTGGTAGTGGTACCATGGCATAAAGGAGGATTCACCGGATTGAAAAAAGCAATGATTGGATCAGGTGTGGTAAATATATGTTGGATTTGATCTTGACAGCCTTTACTGTCTGTCACAGTGATGCGGTATGTACCAGCAGGTAATTTATCTTTACTGTTACTGGAACTCGCTACTCCCGCATCTGTGGACCATTGGTAGGGAGTGGCTCCTAAAGGATTAATTCCCGTTTCATTGGTTAACTTAAACACTAAAACGCCATCAGATAAGCCAGGGCAACTGACATTTTTTGTGTTTTTTGTGTCTAAAGCCAGTAATAATTGAGCAGGTTCGGTAACGGTTACCTTTTCCTGTATGGTACATTTATTTCCGTCAGTAATAGTTACCGTATAATCACCATTTTTCATGTTGTTAATGGACGATGAAGTCGAGCCTGTATTCCACACAAAAGTAAATGTACCTCTTCCTCCCGTTGGGGCCAAATCTACGGCACCATCACCTAATCCAAAACAAGTTACTGGTTTAACCGTCGCATTAGCAACGATAACTGGTGGTAAGGGAATATTTACGCTTTCAATTTTTTTGCACAAATTGTTATCTGTTACCGTCAAGGTATTAAGATTTGACCTTAATTTTAAAGCGGTGCTACTGGTTGAAGCCGCCTGACTTTCCCCGCTACTCCATTCAAAATCGAAGGTTCCCGCTTTCCCGTCACTATACCTCGCTGTCGCTGTAGCTTTTCCGTCTTGTGTTCCAGTGTAACAACTGACTTCCGTTAAACTGCTCATAGTAATGAGTATCTCAGGGGCATCGACCAATACAATATTCTGACTGAAGGTAGGACAGTTGTTAGCATCTACGAGATTAAATCGATAGGTTCCCTTACTTATATTAATAAGTGAGGTGCCTGTTTGAGTGCTATTTTCCCACGTTATTTTGTAAGGCGCCGTTCCGCCTGTTGGTGTAATGACGATGCGGCCGTCTGCCTTGCCTACACAGGTTGGTTCAAATGTTTTGGTATCTGATAGCTTGAATGGGTCAGGATTTAAAACCTGAACGGAACTATCCACTGAGCATCCATCACTACCCGTTACGGTAACTTTATAAGTTCCAACCGATAAAGCATTGAGAAATTGTCCGCTCACACCATTACTCCAGGTATAGGTGCTTATGGGTGAATCGCCCGCCGTGGCCTTTATCGATAATTTTCCGTCCGTATTTCCAATACAACTGACAAAAGACTTGTTCAATTCAGTGATTTTAGGCGGAGTGCGGGAAGTTATACCAAATGCAAAGGGAACTTCACATCCCGCACCGTCTTTTACGGTGACGGTATATGTCCCTTTGGTTAGATTCACAACAGCAGAACTATCTGATAAATTACTGGTCGTCGCACTGGCCCAATTATAGGCATAAGGACTTACGCCACCCTTTGCCGCTACTTTAATTTTTCCATCCTTACCGCCGCCCGCAGTACAGGATTCTTGAGTATAGGTTATCGTATCTATTTTCAATACAGCAGGATCCTTGATAACCACCGTTTTTTCAAAAGAACATTGTTTCCCCGCTTCAGAACTCAACATCGTAACGTTATAACTGCCTGAACATAAGCCAGAAAATAGGTAGTTGATGCCGCTACCAGTTGGAACACTTAATCCTGAACTAATATTAAATGAAGGGATGCCCGTAGCCGACGAAGCGACCACAATAATAGCCTTTCCATCGCATTTTCCTAAGCAACTGGCATCCACACCAGTGATGTCAAAGTCTAGTTTTTTAACCACATCAACGATTACAGGCGCTGATTTTTGACACCCCCTGGCATCCTCCATAGAAATGATATATGTACCAGGTAACAAGTTAGGTCTTAACGCAGAGGTTCCTTGAAAGAAGGATGCTTGATCTGCCCATTTTAATGTGTATCCTGTTGCAGGTCTGATACCTCCACTTACTGTGATTACAGCTTCCCCGTCCGCAACGCCAGAACAGGTAGCTTTGGTAAGCGATGAAGTAGTAATATTCAATCTGGTTGGATTAGTTAGATTTTCGGACGCTTGCGCTACACATCCAAAATTATCTCTAACAGTAACTGTATAAGCGCTGAATGACGCGGCTAAATCTTTTTGAAAATTAGTTTTTACGGTAGGATCATTGCTCCAGGTAAAATCAAAATTAGTTAAATCATTTTCCTCTTGAGCATCAATCAATATAGTTGCTTTAAGCTCCCCATTGCTATCATTATTACAAATGATGTCTTTGATAATATCCAATCTGACAACAAAATTTCTCGATGGTGGAATTTCTCTTTCTTTGGTTGAAGAGTTTGGCGTAGGGGCAGAATCTGTAATGGTTAAAAGATAATTTCCCGCTTTTAAACCTGTAATAATGGTTTTGCCATCCAAACCGTTTATATTGATAGATCCTGTGGTATTGTCATCTTTATTTAACCAGTTTACCTTATAAGGCGCAGTCCCTCCTGTTACGGTTACCTCGAAACCTCCTGTGTTATTTCCCACATTCTGGCAAGGAATACTATCTACTTTAACATCAACAAATAAAATTTCATTAGTAACGTTTACCTGTCCGTTTGAATATTGAAAACCCATTGGCTTCCCACAATCATCTTCCAATGGTGATGGTGCAGTGCCTAAATTTATAAAGGTCAATGGACTCGATTTTCCGTCTGCTCCAATAACTTCAAGGCATACATTAAATAATAGGTCACCATCATTCAATGAAAATGGCGCGCCTCCCGATTTAAAATACGAAATTTTAATGTCGTTAGATATTGGGCTGTAACTTATGTCACTTGTTCCAATGCCTGCTAGTTTAGTATTATTCGTATTTAAACTCTTAAATTTTAAAACAGTATTGTCCCAGGTAACCCCTAAAGTTAAGGAAACTGCATCCGTGACTTTGGAGGCAGTGACTGGAATACAAATTTCGTCACCAAACTTTGAATTTTGTTTAGGTAGGGTGAATGTAGTCGATGGACAGGTAGTAATATCTAAGGTAATATTTCCATCACAGCTGTATTCATCTGTAGCAGTGATAATGTATTCTCCAGGTACAGGAACAAATATTTCTAAAGTATCATTGTGCTTATATAAATTGCTGCTTATTATTTTGCCTTTTATATTGGCATTATTTTTATTTATAATTGAAATTTTATTGTAAAGGCTACCATTAAATTCAGGTAATCCCCCTTTTACAACTATACGGGTTACGCAATTATTAACTATACAATTTTTAGTAACCTCCTCAATAATGACTGGATTAAGATAAGTAACCCGAATGGCTTCCGTTATATTTACATTAACACAAGCTCCTGCTACCGTTGAACCAGTAGCTGTCTCATACTTTTTTCCACTAAAATCATCTAAAGTAGCTGGTGCAAACCAATAGCTTATTGGTCCTCCCGAATTAAAAGAAGCCTGTAGTTGACCTTGATTGAAAAAAGTCAGGTCTCCATTTATTTTTTCTTTTACCATCCAAAGTCCTTCCGTTTTGGAGGTAAATGTACTACCGACAGCTGCTTTTGTTAATAAACATGGATCCGTTAAAATATTAGCTAGCCCTAAACCTGTTGGCCCTACAGGGTTACACTGGTACATAATATACCCAATGCCAGCAGGCGTTAGTGGTTTCGGGTCACCTGAAAGCCTGAAATCACCATTATGAACAATGGATACGGAGTCGTTTTTACATAGATAAATATGCTTTCTGTCCGAAGTGGCCGTACTTTTATTGGTCGGCGCACTATTTCCTAAACGAAAGGTACCAGCAAAATTGTCGCAGGCCATTCGTAAACCAGAAATACTACTTTGGGATTTGTTAAACTCAACAGGCAGAAAGATAGGTGATTGACCTAAAAGGATTATTGGCAGGGCAATCAAAAGTAAAATGGAAGTAATGCGCATGGATTCAATTTTCCTGATTAAGACTTTTAGCTTAATTTGGTTTTGTGAAATGAATGAATGTATTTGAAACGATGATTTAAGGGGCAAAAGTACGTCATAACTTAGCTTTTTACCAATTATGATTGTTTTTTTGACTTCATAATTTTATTATCTCTCCATTAATATTTAACATTCTCAGTTTTGGTAAGTAAGCTCTCGCTTCTTCCATAGATGAAAAATTTCTAATGATAATCTGGTACTGTTTAATTTCACTGGTTATATCCTTTTCTGTTATGATTACTTTTTTTTCTACCTGTCTCTGAAATTGTTGCATATATTGAAACGCCTGCTCGTGTTGGTGGAAATATTTTATGACTATGCCGTAATAAATGGTCTCATTATTCTCTAATATATTGGGTTGATTGGGTAGTAACGCAGGCCTGTTTAAATGTTGTAAACTTTGATAACCACTTTTGTCACTCACATTTCCTGTTAGTGACCGTTTGTTTTCTTCCAAATTCCAGGTGTTTAGTTTCGATAGCAGATTACTGGCATTCATGGCCTCATCCAAACGAACAAGCTGGTTTCCCGAGGCGTCAAATAATATCATCGTTGGCAATGCGTTTACTTTGAAAAATTGTTTTTCAGCATTTCCTATTGACGTTTCTATATTGAGTTCAAGAAATAAGGCATTTTCATTTAAAAACCGGGCTAAATTCGGCTCTGTAAAGGTTTTTGTTTTCATCCACTGACAGAGTTGTACCCATTCAGCATGGAAATATATAAATAATAATTTTCCTTCTGAACTACTCTGCTTCATAGCGTCTGCTACAGTTCTGTTGCTGCTTATAACAGGATTTTTTACCTGTCCTTCGACAAAATAGGATGACAGTAAAAAAACAAGGACAATTAATCGGCGCATAATTGAAATGGAAATATATATAATGTTAAAATGTAAAAAGGGGATTTTTTTTGGTTAAGGTCTAATGACAATCAGTGATTGAGGTTTGAACTTATTACCTGAAGCATCGGATAGTTCATACCAGTAATAACCTCTTTTTAAGGCCGTTAAATCAATCTTGTCCATAAAATATCTATCTTTAATTACATAAGATTTTCTAAATTGTTCCCCGCCTAATTGATTCCAAATAATGAGTTTGTAGTTTCCTGGTGGCAATGAAATAAAATCAAATCGCACCATGCCTAAGGTAGGATTCGGGGTCGGATAAGCATTAGGTTTTATTTGTCCCATGGGAAAAATATTTCTTTCGGGTGATGGCGTTCTGAAACTTATTTTTTCAGCTTTCAGATTGTTTTCAGTGGGGTCCATTTTTACTATAACCACCGTCTCCCGATAATCGGGACTATGAAAATGATAAGAAATACGTTGAGAACTTTTTAGTGGGATATTCAGTATTTGCCATGATCGTCGTCCTATTTTTGTTTCAATCCGCACAGGGATATATTTATCCACTCGTTTTTCCCGAAGTACATCCATTATTTCACCAGGCAGCACCATTTTGCCGTAACCATCTAATATAGTTTGCCGTTCTATGGTATATTTTATGCGTATGGAATCGGGCTGTAGTGTAAATAGCTTTAAAAAACTGGGATCGGCATTCAGTTTTGAAAAGGTTACAAAACAAGTGGCTTCATCGTAAAAACCGCTACCATATTTTATATTGGCCTTCTTTTCAACCAGGGGGTCTGTGAAAACCCATTGAGAAAATTTAGCATACCCCAGAAAATCAGGCCCATTCCCAGCCAGCCAGAGCAGTTCCGACTTATCTTTAGTGAAAAATCCTTCTATATTTTCTTCTACCTGAACCTTAAGTATGGCACCAGCAGATTGCCAGTTAACTTTTTGTGTCACAGGGGAGAGCAAAGAACTGAAATCCCATCTTTTATTGGTTCCTCCCTCCCAGTTTAATATGGCAGGGGATTTTTCAACCTCGTAGTGGAAGACATCGCCTGCCTCGGGTAGCATCACAGGAGTACTTAAATTACTCTGTGCCATGATCTCTATCTGGAAAAGGACAAAAATTAAAACATATATCTTAACGAATTTTTCATTAGCAGGCATAGAAAAAAAAAGATTGTTTGTCATGTTCATAGGCACACTTTTTCGAAAAGGGAATTTGACGATCCTCGTTCAACAATTTTCCCTTCTTGTATAACTAAAATTTCGTCAACGTGTTGTATTGAATTAGACCTATGTGCAATAATTAAGAGCGTTTTGTTTTCAAGATAGGGGGAAATGTCAGTTTGAATAGCATTTTCCGCTTTGGTGTCCACCGCAGAGGTGGCCTCGTCCATTATCATGATGGGCGCGTTTCTTAATAAAGCTCTTGCTAAAGCAAGCCGTTGTCTTTGTCCCCCACTTAACATCAATCCCCTATCACCAATGTGCGTATTATATCCTTCCTGTGTGTCCATTATAAATTCGTGCGCCTGTGCTATGCGCGCCGCTTCGATAACTTCTTCTATAGGTATATCCTCTCTTCCTAAAGTTATATTCCCTAAAATAGTATCATAAAATAAGGTGGTTTCCTGACTTATGACGGAAAATATAGAGCGAAGATCTAACAGGGATATATTTTTTATGTCTATGCCATCTATCGTTATTCTTCCTTCAGTAACATCATAGAACCGTGCCATTAATTCACAAATGGTTGTTTTACCTGCGCCAGATGGTCCTATTAAGGCTATCTTTTTTCCTTTAGGTAAACTAAATGAAACATTATCTAAAACCTTTTGCGTTGTACCCGGATAATGAAAACTTACCCTATCGAAAGTTATTTCCTTCTCAAAAGTGGTAAATGGAATGGGGTGAGTAGGAGGAATGACCTCTGAGTTATAATGCAGTATTTCTTCTACCCGTGATAAGGCTGCCATCCCTTTTCGTATGTCAAAATAAGCACGCGAAAATGATTTTGCCGGGTCAATTACGTTGAAAAAGGCAAATAAAAACGCAAAAAAAGTGCCTGCTTCTATTTGTTTTTCAAAAACCTGTTGAGCACCTATCCATAAAAGGACCGTAATAACTGAAATACCTAAAAATTCTGCCAAAGGGGAGGAGAGATCTCTCCTTTGTAACATCCGTATGGTTTTTATTCTATAAAAGTTATTCTCTACGTCGAATTGTTGCTCCTTATATCGTTCAGCGTTAAATGATTGTATCGTTTTAATCCCACCAAGAGATTCTTCCCAACGGGATAAAATGATGCCTAGTGCCTGCTGAACCTCCTGAGAACTTTGTTTTAGTTTTTTACCTATTCCCCCTATGACAAAAGTGGTGAACGCAAGCATAAGTAAAACAATACCTGTTAAAGGTGGACTAATGTAAATCATTAATCCAATACTTAACAAAATAATGAGGGGTTCCCGAAAAATGGTTTCTAAGACCTGCAAAATACTGGTCTCAATTTCTTGAACATCGGTACTCACCCTGGCAATGAGATCACCTTTTCTTTCTCTGGTATAAAAAGAAGGGGAAAAGGATAAGGCTTTGGTAAATAGTTTATTCCTAATATCTTTTACCACTCCATTTCTCACTGGGGCCATAAAAAAAAGAGCAAAATATCTACTTACGTTTTTAAGTAAAAATACTCCCAATATAGCAAAACAGACATACTGTAAAGCCTTCATTTTGCCATTTTGGGCAATGAAATATAATAATTGTTGCTTAAACCACTTTTCCTGTTGAAGCATTACACCCTCTGCATAATGAGACGCCTGGGAAGAATCTAAAAATAAAATATCTAAAAAAGGGCTTATTAATGGAGCGCTCAATACCGTGAAAATAGCGGTTAGTATATTGAATAAAATAGCAAGAGTTACCTCTTTTTTATAATTAAAGAGGTAACTCATTAAGCGCCAAAAAGGATTATTATTCATCCGGTATTTTTCCGGTTACTATTCGGTCATCTTGAAATCATTCAGGAATCCGGTATGGAAATTACCACTTCGGAAATCTTCATTTTTCATTAACTTTTGGTGAAAGGGAACCGTTGTTTTTACCCCTTCTATGATAAACTCATCTAATGCTCTCTCCATTTTTAATATACATTCTTCCCGCGTATGGGCCCTGCATATTAGTTTGGCTATCATGGAATCATAATATGGAGGAATGCCATATCCCGCATAAACATGCGTATCAACTCGCACTCCGTGTCCTTTCGAACTATGGAAAGAGGAAATACGACCCGGGCTTGGGCGGAAATTGTTGTAAACATCCTCCGCATTTATCCTGCATTCCATTGCATGAGCCTGCGGATATTGATTTTCCATAGTTAAAGGATAACCAGCCGCTACTCTAATTTGCTCTTTTATTAAGTCGTGGTCAATAACCTCTTCAGTTACAGGATGTTCTACCTGAATACGGGTATTCATCTCCATAAAATAAAAGTTACGATATTTATCTACCAAAAATTCAATAGTACCTACTCCCTCGTAATTTATGGCTTCTGCCGCTTTAATAGCTGCATTGCCCATAGCTTCACGAAGGGCGTCAGTCATAAAAGGGGAGGGACTTTCTTCCACTAATTTTTGATGACGACGTTGTATAGAACAATCTCTTTCCGATAAGTGTATAACTTTTCCAAATTGATCACCTATAATCTGAAATTCAATATGTCGGGGATCTTCAATGTATTTTTCTATGTAAATGCCGTCGTTTCCAAAAGAAGCCTTCGCCTCTTTCCTTGCCGCATCCCAGGATGAATCAAAATCTTTTTCATCCCATATAACCCGCATACCCTTACCACCACCGCCGGCAGTAGCTTTAATAATTACAGGATAACCAATAGCTGCTGAAACCAGCTTTCCTTCGTCAGTGTCTTGTATCAACCCTTCAGAACCAGGAATAACAGGAACGCCAGAGGCTATCATAGTCTCCTTCGCTGTTATTTTGTCACCCATTTTCCTGATTTGATTGGGTTTAGGACCAATGAATTTAATGCCGTATTCAGCACACACTTCAGCAAAATCAGCATTCTCAGCTAAAAAACCATAACCAGGATGAATGGCATCGGCGTTGGTTATCTCAACAGCCGCCATAATTCTGGGCACACTTAAGTATGACTCAGAAGATTGAGGTGGTCCAATACAAACCGCTTCATCAGCGAAACGGACATGCAAACTCTCTCTGTCTGCCGTTGAATAAACAGCTACCGTTTTGATACCCATCTCCCGACAAGTGCGTATTACCCGAAGGGCAATTTCTCCACGATTTGCAATTAATATTTTACTAAACATAATTAACCCTTCGGATTGAGTAGAAAAAGCACCTGATCGTATTCAACAGGTTGAGCATCTTCTACAAGAATTTTTTCAATGGTACCAGAAAATTCGCTTTCTATTTCATTGAAGAGTTTCATCGCTTCAACAACACAAACAACATCGCCGGCAGAAATAGTATCTCCTACCTTCACAAATGCTGGCTTGTCAGGTGATGAAGATCTGTAAAACGTACCAACAATAGGTGATTTTACAGCGATGAGGTGATCAGTAACTTTTTCCGATGTATTACCAGAAACAGGTGCGGCAGTGGTTAAAATTCCCGCAGCAGACGTTGCCACTGAAGGACTTGCAGCAACAGTTATCGGTTGAGGAGCTGGGTAAGTTTCTTGTATTACCCCCTGATAACCTTGATTTCTGCCCCTTTCGTAATTCTTTGTTCTTATAGATAGCTCAAATTCGCCATCTTTCATTTTGAACTCGGAAAGGTCTAATCTATTAATGAGTTTTAACAACTCCTGTATTTCTTTGAAATCCATATAGTTATTGTTTTACACGTTCCATGTATGCGCCAGAGGCAGTATCAATTTTTATAAAATCTCCTTCCCCAACAAATAAAGGTACTCTAACCTCGGCACCCGATTCAACGGTAGCAGGTTTTAAAGTATTGGTTGCTGTATCACCACGTAAACCAGGTTCAGTATAAGTGATTTGCATAACAACATACTGAGGCATTTCCAGCGTCAAAGGAGTTTCCTTTTCAGCATGAAAAAGGATATCTACTTCCATGCCTTCTTTCAACAACTTGGGACTGGATATTAATTTTTCTTCAATAGATACTTGATCAAAAGTATCGTTATTCATAAAGTTATATCCCATTTCATCTGCATACAGAAATTGGAATTTTCTTCGTTCTATCCGTACTTCATTAATTTTATGACCTGAAGTAAAAGTGTATTCCAGAACCCGGCCTGTGGTCATGCTTCGAATTTTAGTTTTTACATGGGCGGCACCTCTGCCTACCTGTGCATGCTGGAATTCGATAATTTGAAAAATGTCATCATTGAACTCAATACATAGACCATTTCGTATGTCTGCAGTTGTTGCCATATTGGTTTTTTGGTAAAAAGTTATATCTAAATTTGTTTTAAGCCTCAAATATAATCAAAAATTCGCACCGTGTATCATGAAGGTGTGTCGTAAGCCCACTTTAGATAGAGGGCGCCCCAGGTAAAGCCTCCACCAAAGGCAGTTAATATGAGATTGTCCCCTTTATGAAGCCTCTTCTCCCAGTCAAAAAGACATAAAGGCAAAGTCGCCGCCGTTGTGTTCCCATATTTTTGAATGTTTACCATTACTTTTTCAATTGGAAAATCTGCCATGGACGCTACCGTTTGTATGATTCTCTTATTTGCCTGATGGGGTACAAGCCAGGCCACACTGTCATTGGTTAATCCATTCCTTGCCATCACTTTACTAACAACATCACTCATTCCACTTACCGCCGCTTTGAATACAGGCTTCCCGTCCTGAACAATGAAGTGTTCTTTATTTGCAATGGTCTCTGCTGACGGTGGATGAAAAGATCCACCTCCTTTCATATATAAATAATGTTGACCTTGACCATCAGAATGTAATTGTTGATCCATTACACCATATTCACCGGAAGGTTCAAGTAAAACAGCCCCGGCACCATCTCCAAATAAAATACAAGTGGAGCGGTCTGTATAATCTACAATCGCTGACATTTTATCCGCGCCTACCACAATGACTTTCTTATGGGTACCCGCAGCAATAAATTGTGATGCGGTGGTTAAAGCAAATAGAAATCCTGAACAGGCAGCCGACAAGTCAAATGTGTAGGCCTTAGTTAATCCCGTTGCAGCGGCAATTAGATTGGCAGTATCAGGAAAATGCATATCGGCTGTGACCGTTGCACATATTAGTAATTCAATATCCTCCGGATTTGTACCCGTTTTCTCTAAAAGCCCCTTTACCGCTTCAATACCAAGTACAGACGTTCCTTTTTCCACACCTTTTAATATCCTTCGCTCTTTTATTCCCGTACGGGATGTTATCCATTCATCGGAGGTATCAACCATTTTTTCTAATTCCTCATTGGTAAGAACATAATCTGGTACGTATCCGTGAACACCTGTTATAGCAGCAAAAGTTTTAGACATTGTTAATAGTTTAATATGGATAATGATTTACCATAAAGCGCCGCAAATGTAGGAATAAGTGCAAACTTTAATAGGAATATTTATAAATAAATGCCTATTGAACCACTTTATAAACCCTTTCACTAGCCAAAAGTAATCCTAAAAACGTCAAAGTACCGTTTATGGCTAATATTAAAAAGCCAAAGGTGAAGCCTTGAAATAATTCCTTTGAATAGGTGTCCAGTAACCACGAAATGATAGGCGATAAAACACAAATGGGAATAATCCATTGACTCTTTACCTTGAATTGTGTCAATATTCCAAAGGCAAATAATCCCAATAAAGGTCCATAAGTGAATCCAGCCCACCTAAAAAGTTCATTGATGATTCCGTCCTTTGATATGGTTTTGAAAATGATTATCATAAGAAACATTAATACGCTATATCCTATGTGTACCATAAATCGTACTTTCTTTTTTTGCTCTTCCGATGCCTCCCATTTCTCAAAGTTCAAAAAGTCTATACAAAAAGAGGTGGTCATAGCGGCTAATGCCGAATCGGCGCTGGAATAGGCAGCTGCAATTAATCCAAGTATAAACAGCATTCCTATGAATGGTGATAAATGGTTTAATGCCAGAAATGGATAGACCTGGTCTGTCTTTTCAGGTAAAGTGATACCAAGTTCTGATGCATATATATATAGCATGGCTCCCATGGTTAAGAATAACAAATTAGCAATAACTAAGATGAAACTGAAGGTAAACATGTTTTTCTGGGCGTCCTTTAATGTTCTACAGGTCAGATTTTTCTGCATCATGTCCTGGTCAAGTCCTGTCATGGTGAGGGTGATTAATGCCCCACTCAAGAATTGCTTGAAAAAATTATTGGGGTCACTCCAGCCACCTTCAAAAAAGAAAACTTTGGAATATCCACTGTTATTTACCGCTCTGACCATGTCGCCAAAGCCCATATTCAGATTTTGACAAATTAGGATAATAGTAAGAAATACTGCGCCTAACATGAAAAAAGTTTGAATGGTATCCGTAACAACGATAGTTTTAATCCCTCCCTTAAATGTGTAAACCCAAATTAAAAATATCGTTAGAAATACAGAGAATGCAAAAGATATTTGATAAGGCGCAAAAACAAATTGATGTAGTATCGTTGCTACCAAAAATAATCTCAATGCAGATCCCGTGGTCCGACTTAATTGAAAATATATAGCTCCCATCTTATAAGCATGCCATCCGAATCTTTTTTCTAAATAAGTATAAATTGAGGTTAAATTCATTTTATAGTACAATGGGAGCAAAACCAGGGCAATAACCGCATAGCCTAACATATAACCTAAAACAATCTGCATGTAAGAAAATGCCTGGTTCAAACCTCCTCCACCGACAACTCCAGGAATGGATATGAAGGTCACTCCTGAAAGGGACGCTCCTATCATGCCAATAGCCACCAGATACCAGGGGGAATTTCTTCCCGCGTTAAAAAAATCTTGATTGTTTGCATTTCTACTGGTAAAGATTGAAACAAGAATGAGCATTAGAAAATATCCTAATATGATACCTAATAATATCCCTGGAGATAATGCTTTCATACGTTTTATTTAAAATTTTTCCTGAATGAGTTTTTAAAATATTACTCTCCTTTATTTTCTTTGCCTGGTTCTTCTGTCTCTTCTTCTGTTTCCACTTCTACTGCTTTTATTTCAGCATTTTCATCTGCATTTTCTCCTTCGGAGGGTACAGATTCCTGTTTTTTTGGAGCGGACGATTTAAATGCCATGGGTAATATAAGGAAAAGTCCCGCCATTATAGCCATATCTGCTATATTAAAAATGCCAGATCGTATATCTCCAATGCCTATATTCAAAAAATCAACTACTTTTCCCTCTAAAATTCGATCTATGATATTACTTCCGCCACCTGCAATAATAAAGGCAAAAGCTATTCTCTGCCAGGGGCCAACCTCATTATTGAAAAAAAGAGTGAAGCCAAAATAACCCAAAGCTAAAATAGGTATAATGGCCAAAACCCAGAATCTAACGTTTTCTGGTAGGTCTGAACCTAAACTTAAAAAAGCACCCTCGTTTTCAGCATAAATAATACGAAAACTATCACCCAGGTAGGATTGAGAAGGGTACCCTTTTAGCGTTTCAACCGCCCACACTTTGGTCATCCTATCTGATAAAATAACCAAAACCATGATAACTAAGGGTAAAACAAACTTTTTATAATTCATAAAAATTACTTTAAATTTTCCCAATATTTGAGTTTCCACCTTGTAATTAAGCGTTTTTTTCTATATTGAGGGGTTAAAAAAGAACAAATATAATGATGCAACCTTACTTTACCAATGATGCCATCGTATTAGGACTATTATTGTCTGTACTTTCTTTCGTTTTTTTTACCTCTTCAAGTAAAAATAAATGGATTCAAAAGTTTTATACCATTTTTCCTCCCTTATTATTATGCTATTTTTTACCAGCAATCCTGCATTGGCCGCTGAATCTTATTTCAGGTGAAAACTCCGTGCTTTATAAGGTGTCCTCTCAGTATTTATTGCCAGCCTCTCTCATTTTGCTATGTTTAAGCATTGATTTAAAGGGAGTTTGGAATTTAGGACCTAAAGCACTTATTATGTTTTTAACCGGCTCACTGGGTGTTATCATCGGAGGGCCTATTGCTTTAATAACCGTTAAATTTCTTTTCCCCAACCTAATACAGACAAATCCGGAAGATTTATGGAAAGGACTTTCTACCATTGCTGGTTCCTGGATAGGGGGAGGCGCTAATCAAACGGCCATGAAAGAAATTTTTTCAGTAAATGAAAATCTTTTCGCTGTCATGATTGTCGTAGATGTCGTTGTAGCCAATGTATGGATGGGTTTGCTCCTGTATGGTGCGAGTATTACTGATAAAATAGACAAATGGTTGAAGGCCGATACATCTGCAATAGTTGATCTTCAAAATAAAATGTCTGCATTCCAAAAAGGGGTTGAAAAAATTCCAGATACCAAATCACTACTCTATCTTCTTACCATTGCATTTGCAGGCGTCGCTCTTTCTCATTGGGGCGCGGATATCATTACCCCATGGCTGGGAAAATATAACGATGTGCTAATTGCCTGGCGCTTGACCGCGCTGAATTCTTCTTTCTTTTGGATAGCCTTCCTGGCAACAACGATTGGCTTATTTATCTCTTTTACACGGTTGCGAAACTTTGAAGGAATAGGTGCTTCTCGTTTGGGATCCGTATTTTTATATGTTTTAGTGGCAACCATAGGCATGCAGATGAATCTCCAAGAGGTTTTTCAAAATTTAGGCCTCTTCGCCGTTGGATTTATCTGGATGTGCATACACTGTATATTGTTGGTTCTTGTAGCAAGATGGATAAAAGCGCCTTTCTTTTTCCTGGCCGTAGGTTCTCAGGCTAATATAGGTGGTGCCGCATCAGCACCTATTGTAGCTGCCGCTTTTAGTCCAGCTCTGGCTCCTGTTGGCGTGCTTTTGGCTGTCCTCGGCTATGCTTTGGGAACTTATGGCGCTTTGGTTTGTGCTTTCTTAATGCAATTAATTTGACGTGAAATTAAAAATTTCATAATTTTTTGGAATTATTTTTATAAATCTTGCATAAAAAACAAAGTATTATTATATTTGCATCAACAAAAGTAAGTTTTGTTTAATCATCAAATTGTGAGGTGATGAAATTGGCAGCCATGCCCTCTTGTCTCGGGGGTGAGGATTACGGGATAAACGTAGCATAGGGCCGGTATCGATCCAGGGGTTGACCACCAATCTTCTTGTGCTATGGCTAACTGCCTCTTGGGGGTTCGAATCCTTCTCTCACAGCAAAAAAAAAATAAGCGGATAACTCTTTCCTGATAAATTTATTGATTCAGTGAGTGTAGAAAGGAAGGATTATCCGCTTTGTTAGTACAGTTGTAGTATCAAAACTTAGAATGGTATCTTTTCGCTGCCTGTACACGCAATTTTTATTCAATTTTTTCATTCTTATGTAAGTTATTTATTTTTTAACCTTCAATATCCAGCCTCATATACGATAAATGTTACGCTTTTTCCAGCCTTTTAAAGGTCGGGCTCACTTCAAAATTAATAGTCCATGCGTAATTTTTGTTTGTCTGTCGTTCTCCTATTTTCATTTTATTCAAATTCAAGTGCTTTCGTTGGTTGCCTCTCGGGTAATTGTTATGAAGGTTACGGCGTTTATATTTATCCAAGTGGCGGTCGGTATGAAGGTGATTTTCAACGCGCAAACCCCAATGGAAAGGGTAAATTGCACTTTCCAAATGGTGATTTATATGTCGGGGAATGGGTGAATAGTTATAGGCAAGGTGTGGGTAAAATGATTTATAGTAATGGTGATTTATACGAAGGTGGTTTTGTTTACAGTAAGTTTCATGGCATCGGAAAATATACATTTTTTGTCGGCGGAAATTATCAGGGTAGTTGGCAAATGGGTGCCCAGCATGGCTTTGGTATTCTGAATAATCCAGATGGTACTTCTTACGAAGGTTCTTTTGTGGCCGGAAAAAAACAGGGGATAGGGAAACTTACCCTGCCCGATGGTAAAATTACCATTGGTGTGTGGGAAAATAATCAGCTCAGTACTTCAGCTCCTAAAAGTGCTTCTCCTTCTATAAAGGTCGAAACAATTAAAATTCCTAAAATTCGAGCGCTCATTATCGGTGTATCCGATTATAATCAAATGAAAAAATTAGAATTTAGCGATGATGACGCTCAACATATTTTTGACTTTTTACAATCTGAAGCTGGTGGTTCCGTGCCTTCGTCACAAATTATTTTATTGAAAGATCAGCAGGCAACTTATAAAAATGTCATGATGGCCGCTAATCAGCTATTTTCAAAAGCAAATCCTGAAGATTTAATCTTATTTTATTTTTCAGGCCATGGTTTGCCAGGTGCTTTTCTGCCCGTGGATAGTGACGGTGTCATGCATCGGATAAATCATGAGGAGGTCAAATCTATTTTGTTACATAGTCCTGCTAAACATAAATTGGTTTTTGCCGATGCTTGTCACTCAGGTAGTTTTCGCTCAGTGTCTGAAAATGAAAGTTACTCTCATCTTCTCTATGAATCTTTAGCGGGTTATTCAGGCGGCTTAGGCCTTCTTTTATCATCAAGGACAGAGGAATTTTCTCACGAATTCGATGGCATTAAATCAGGGGTTTTTAGCCATTTTCTTATTCGTGGTTTAACCGGCGAAGCGGAAAAAAATAAGGATGGTCTCGTTTCCGTTAACGAATTATTTGATTACGTTTTCGAACAGGTGCGGTGGTTTACGCAAAATAAACAATCGCCTGTTTTATATGGTGGAATAGACAAAAATATGCCTGTTTCTGTAGTTCGCTAAGTATTATATGTATTATTTTATGATATAAATATTTTATATTTGTTCTATGAAATGGAAGTTGTTTTTATTTATTACCCTATTCTTTAGTGTCCCATTGTTCCTCTATGCTCAATGTGTCGAGGGAAAATGTATTGATGGTTTTGGTGTTAAAAAATTCCAGGATGGCTCCAGATATATGGGGGCATTTGTTCAGGGTAATAGACAGGGTATAGGAATTTGTTTTTGGAAGAATGGTTCTCGTTTTTTTGGTGAATGGAAACTGGACAAACCTGAGGGTGTGGGTGTTTTTATCAATGCTCAAGCTTTAAAACAACAGGGCCTGTGGAAAAAAGGGAAGCTTTTTGAGGAAAATCCAAATTTGGTTACAGAAAAGTTGTTCTCTGTTTCCAGCCGTATTCAAGGCTGTTTATCTGGCGATTGTATTGGCGGAAAAGGGGTGCTGATGACTAATGGCGACATTTATATCGGCGATTTTAAAAACAGTCTTCGCCATGGGATAGGTATTTGTTACTATTTTAATGGATCGGAGTATAAAGGTGCCTGGCAAGGGGATAAACAACACGGAAATGGAGCGTTAACCTATTCTGACGGCAGAATTAGATCAGGTTTTTGGTCCGAAAATATTTTTCAGGGTACTTCTGATCCAGTAATAATCGAAAAAACAGGAGGTCCACGACCTCCCACTCCTAACGTAAAAGAAAAAATTGGAGTTTGCCAATCGGGGAATTGTCAAAACGGCAGGGGTACCTATTTGTATGCAGATGGTAACACTTATGAAGGTGATTTTCAAAATGGGTTCGCAAATGGAATAGGAAAAATATCTTACTATAACGGAGATGTGTATGAGGGGGAAATAGAAAAGGGCTTATTGCATGGAAAGGGTATGATGATTTTTGCGAATGGAAATAAAGTTCAGGGAATTTGGGAACGTGGAATATTTATAAAAACTGCAGTACCGGAGGTGGGCCCAAATATAGTTTCTAAAAATACGGCTTATTCTTTCTATGAGGGTGAAGTCTATGTTTTATTAGTGGGTGTATCAAACTACGTAAATCATAGGGAACCACTTCAATACCCTGATAATGATGCATTAAACCTTTTTGCTTTCCTCAGAAGTCCCGAGGGAGGAGCTATTCCTTCAAAGAATATTATAAATTTAGTGGATAAAGTAGCCACACGTAGAAATATACTCGATTCCTTGAATGCAATGCTAAGTAGGGTGACAAAAAAGGATATGGTGATATTTTACTTTTCAGGTCATGGTATTAAAGGGGCATTTTTACCTATTGATTATGATGGTACTTATGAAAAAGTGGTGTACCACCATGAAATTTATTCAGCGCTTCAACAATCTAATGCTCAATTTAAAATGTGTATCGCTGATGCTTGTCATGCAGGAAGTATGCAGGAACAAAAGGGTTTCTTGGGGAGCAGTCAAACTGATTTTTATCAAAATAGCCAGTCTGACCAATCTGATTTTGCTATGCTCCTTTCTTCAACGTCCAGTGAGAATTCAGCGGAAGCCGATAGACTCCAACAAAGTGTATTTAGCTATTATTTAATTAAAGGCCTCGAGGGTCTGGCTGACACCAATCGGGACAAAAGAATTAGTATCCAGGAATTATTTAATTATGTCGGGGACAATGTTAGAAAATTTACAGAAAACAGGCAATCGCCAACGCTTACAGGACAATTTGACCGGGGTAAAATAATAGGAATTGTCAGATCTAAAGATAAATAACCATTTATTTAGTATAATTAGAAAAAATTTATTAATTTTGCAGCCAATTTTTAACTAAAAATGTCTGATCCAGATGAGAAACTTTGAAGTAACTTTCATAGTCGATCCCGTGCTGTCTAATGATGAAATCAAGGAGACAGCTCAGACCTACGTAAAAAGTATCACCGAAGTAGGTGGTAATATTGTATTCATTAATGAGATGGGCCTTAGACAATTGGCTTATAACATTGCGAAACGTAGCAGCGGGATTTACTATTGTATCGAATTCCAGTTGGAAGATCCTTCCTTTATTGCTGTAATGGAGTTAGCGCTTACTCGTGACGAAAGAGTCCTGCGCTATCTAACTGTTCAGTTGGATAAATTCGGTATAAAATACAATGATGACAAAAGAAAAGGTCTCATTGGAAAGCGTAAGAAACCAGGAACTGATGCTGTACCTCCAGCCGATGGCGTAGCGCCTCAGTCAGAAAATGTGGATTCCGCTAAATAATGCCCGTATATCATTTCTCAAAAAAAAATGTAGCTGATTATGGCAAACAAAGATGATATTAAATTCCTCAGCAATCCTAAAATTGGCCAGAACCGCAAAAAATATTGCCGTTTTCGCCGCTTTGGTATCAAGCATATAGATTATAAAGATGCTGATTTTTTATTGCAGTTTATCAACGAACAAGGTAAAATTTTGCCTAGACGTATTACAGGTAATTCATTGAAATACCAACGTAAAGTTGCATCTGCTATAAAAAGAGCTCGTCAGTTAGCTTTGCTACCTTACGTTGCTGACTTACTAAAATGATTTTTATCGTTAACTCACAGTGCTCGACACTGTTCAAATTCCAAAAGCCATGCAAGTAATATTGCTCCGCGATATGGATAAACTGGGAGATCGTTTCGACATTGTAGCCGTTAAAAATGGTTACGGTCGTAATTTTTTGATTCCTCAGGGTATTGCGCAGATTGCCAACAAAATTAACCTGGCCAATCTGGAAGAAATTAAAAAAGTAGAAGAAGCTGAAGAATTACAGCGTTTAGGAGATTATAGAGCTATTGCATCTCAGTTAACTTCTCAAACACTAAAAATTGGTGCTAAAGCTGGTGCCAGTGGTAAAATATTTGGTAGCGTAACTTCTGTACAAATTGCCGCTGCAATTAAAGATCAACTTGGTCTTGAAATTTTACGCAAGAAAATTGAACTTCCTGTAGAGGTTAAAGAACTCGGTACTTATACCGCTATCATTAATTTACATAAAGAAGTGATAGGTAAGGTGGAATTCGAAGTTTCTGCTGAATAAAAAGTATATAACATTCTGTAAAGGGAGGTTAGACCGAGGTTTAATCTCCCTTTTTTTATCCTATTTAAAACCTATTTTTAGTGTAAAACTTATTAAATTAACATTAGCTAGTAAGACCTAAAAACGGCACACATAATTATTTTCCTTCAACCATTTTTCTTTTTCCTGATAGTTTGGCATAGCTGTTTCAACCAATTTCCAGAATTTATTTGAATGGTTAAATTCAATGAGATGTGACAGCTCGTGTATAATAACATAGTCAATAACATCAAGGGGCGCTAAAAGTAATCTTGAGGAAAGTCTGATTGTGCCCGTTGTAGAACAACTTCCCCATCGGCTATGGGTATTTGTAAGTTTAATATCGACAACATTGACGTTAAAATGTTGCTTATTTAATGCTGCAACTCTTGCTGCTAACGGAGCTAAATGAACCTTAGACATAAGACCTGCAATTAATTTTCTAACTATGGCACTTGCTTGATCAGCATCATAATCCTCACCAATCTTTAACTGAATCACTTGATTTGGTAGAATAGAGGCTTTTGAAATTTTTAATGAATGAGTTAAAATAACTATCTTATATACTATACCTCTTACGACAATAAAATCTCCGTGTTTATATTGTCGTGGTATCAAATGTTGTAAAATGTTTGGTTTGGTTTCAACCAACTGATGAACCCAACGGGTAAACCAAAGCCAGGCATTATCAAATTGAACTTTGTTAAAAGAATTCGGAATCCTTAATAATAATCCGGATGCACCCACGGATGCACGCAAAGAACGCCTCCGTTCACTGGTAATTTTAACAGGAACGGAGGCATTTATATTGGTAATTGTAATGGTATTAGGAAGTACTATTCCCATAAGGTCTTATCCTCTGGTTTGTGCGAAATCTTTCATAACTGAAATGAGCACATCAACGCTTTCTAAAGGAAGCGCATTATACATTGATGCACGGAAACCACCTACAGATCTATGTCCTTTTAGGCCTACAATGCCAGCTTCTTTACATACGTCAAGGAAAGGGTTTTCGTCATTTGGATTAACGGGTAAGAAGTTAGCATTCATAAGGGAACGGTCAGCATTGACGGAAACCGCGCCTTTAAACAATGGATTAGCGTCAAGTTCGTCATAGAATCTCTTTCCTTTCTCTTCATTATGTTTAGCCATGCCAGCTAATCCTCCATTATTTTTAATCCATCGCATAGTCAACATACTCACATATATTGGAAAAACAGGAGGTGTATTATATGAAGATTCATTTTCAAAATGAATTTGATAATCTAGCATCGATGGAATACCACTGGATTTTTTACCTAATAGGTCTTTTTTGACCACTACAAGGGTTACACCGGCAGGGCCCATGTTCTTTTGTGCCCCTGCATAAATGAGTCCAAATTTTTCAATGGGAAGAGGACGACTGAAGATATCGGATGACATATCACATACAATGGGAACGGGAACCTCTGGCCATTCGTGTATTTGGGTGCCATAAATGGTATTATTACTAGTAAGATGCAAGTATTGTTCTGTAGCATCAACGGTAAAGTCCTTCGGTATGTAACTATAGTTATCTTTTTTTGATGACCCTAAGACATTTACGTTGCCAAATGCTTTTGCCTCCTTTATTGCTTTTGATGCCCAACTTCCGGAATCAACATAAGCGGCAGATTGGTCGTGAGCAAGAAGATTCATAGGCACCATAAAAAACTGTGAACTGGCACCCCCGGAAAGAAATAGGACAGCGTATGAATCGTCTAAGCCAAGTAACTCAACGACCAGTTGTTGTGCTTCATCCATGACAGCTATAAAAGCTTTGTCTCTATGAGATATCTCAAGGATAGAAAGACCACTGTTGTTAAAATCTGTAACAGCAAGAGCTGCCTCCGCCATTACGCTTTGAGGCAGTATAGCAGGTCCGGCATTGAAGTTATGTTTTTTCATTTGCATTATTTTAAATGTTGAAGCAAAAGTAAGGTTTAAAATGATTACAATTTATTGAAATAGTATAATTAAATAACCTAAGGAAAGGTTCATTATATACCTATATATATGGTAGCATGTAATTAACCGATATTATTTAAGTGATTTGAAAAAAGTTTGAAAAATTATTTAATCAGATAGTATTGATAATGAATTAATTAGTAAAATTTACAATGATTTAGGATGAATTTTTAAAATAATTTAAAGAAACACTATATAAAAGCTAAATAAGTTTTCTATATTTGCACTCCCGAAGCGAAAGAGTTGAGGGAAAGAGGATAAGGAGCGAGGAAAAAGAAAATAAAAAAAGGTTAAAAGAAGTTTGGTTATTAGAAATTAACTTCTTACTTTTGCAGCCCGAAGCGAAAGAGTTAAGGGAAATCGGATGAGAGAAAAGAGGAAAAAGAAAATTAAAAAAAGGGTATAAAAAGTTTGGTTGTTAGGATTTAACTTTTTATCTTTGCAGCCCGAAAGGAAGTAAGAAAGAGAAACACCAACGGGTGTTTTGAGATAGGTTGAAATCTGGTTGATGGTTCGAGGAGGAACATTAACATAACGATTAAGGCCAACAAAAAGTTCATTGACAGAGAGGGAAAGTAAGTAAATAAGGTTTAGCGACATTGAATTAAAAAGGACACTTTCGAATAGTCAAAGAGACGTGAATTTTAGGATTCGCAAAGAAAATACTATGGAGAGTTTGATCCTGGCTCAGG
>CANMVX010000036.1 GCA_947501115.1 Haliscomenobacteraceae bacterium | reverse complement strand
TCATCGCAAACATCTCAACCAGGATTGCGCCCGTACTCGAGGTAACAGTTTGTAAATCGGCCTTACGTAGAGTAGTTCAAAGGTAGAAAAATTCTGGCATCAGCAAAACCGTTAGCTTAAAAAGTCAATGGCGGGCTATAGGAGGGATTATAGGTAACGTTAGTGAAATGTTTTTAGATTGTATCTAAGAAGAGATGAACTGGAAAAATTTGAACTTACACACCTTAGATACTAGCCAGCGTTTGAACTTATTTACAAAGATTTTACCTTACGTCTTTCCACGGGAGTAATCAGACGAAACGGAAGGTAAAACATAACACTTCGGTTATCATATATACCAAAGATGACAAAAAAGAATAAAAACAACCACATTTTCACTCACTTCTTTTCTTTTAAAGATTCATTCAGTGCAATATAAATTATTGCAATTTGAACCAAATGAACGGGAACAATATATCTAATTTCAAACGGTGTTGCATAAATATGAAAAATAGTGTAAATGAGCAAAAAGAAGACTATAAAGATCAATGTATACAAATTAACCTTAGATAAGTGAATCCATATCTTTTTTAGAAATAGCAAAACAATGGAAAAGAACACTAGAATCCAAATTAATAATCTTAATTTAGCAAAACCAGGTGATATTTTTTCAATTATTTTACTTCTAGAATACAAATTGATACCAGGTTTTATTTCAAACCACTTTTCAAGTAGTTCAGGAGGAATTGCATTAGGGTTGTAGGAAAGGTATAATTGATCACCCTTTGGATAGAAGACGCCAATGGAATTTAGCATTAAAAAATATCGTAAGTATTCCCATGGATAATTTAGCATAACATACTTCCCAAATTCTCCATATTCATTCTTCCCTAATGATGTCCATGCTTTTATATATGGCCAACCATTTTTATTAATGGTATTAAAAAGATATTGTTTTAATGGTAAATTTTTATCCCACATAAAACTTGCAGTTGTTCTATCAACAACAAACAATGTATCAACAGATTTTGCGTACAAAGCGAATTCTGCAAAAGACTCGTTTTCTATTTTATTTTTATCAAATTTAATATAAGGAAGCACATGTAGAGCATTATTGGCAGATTGCCAACCGGAGAATCCAGCAAATGTTTTAATTTCTGTTTGTTTCTTTGTTAGTATTACTTGGTCTGTATAAAAATTAATAATTATGGTAAACAGCACAAAAGAAGAAATAAGGGCAAGGAATTTATTCTGACGTAATAGTAAATATAAAATTAAAAACAGTTCTATCATAAAGTAAATTACCCCAGTGTATCGAAGACTAACCAAAAAATATAGAGTGACGAATATCAAAAATAAAAGACCTGCTTTAATAAATACTTTTTGGTTCCTTATAAACCACATGTTAAACGTAACCCAAAATATTGTAAGGCTTGAAAAGAGGGAATCACTTAAGACACTATTTGTAAGATAAATAGTAAGAATTGAGCATAATGATGCCATTAACATCCCAATAAAAATATACTTATTTTTTGGTGCAAAAAAGTATTTTAATGTAAAAATGAAAAAAATAGATGCAATGACATTAATAAAATACTGTACAAAGACCAGAAAGGAAATTGAGCTAGAAAAATTATGAACTTGAATTAAAAATCGAGAATATCCAAAAGGTCGATAACCATCATATACTTGGTTATATGCAGCAGCGACATAACTGCCAGAATCTGATATTCCGTCAGGATATGGGTATAAGTATTTTAAAATAATGAAAGCAAGCACATAAAAGATGATAATAAATAATAAATCTTTTTTCTGTTCTGTTTTTTTCATAAAAGAGATAGAAATAGATGTATTATTTTTTTTTGGTATTTTATTTTTCTTCATGATATTCTATTTCTGTATTAATATTCCAAATGTTATTTTTTGATTTTTCTCCATTTATTATGTTATTTACTGCCGTTATTGCAGTAAGCATCGAATGATCCTGATTATTGTATTTGTGCATTCCGTTTCTTCCAATTAAAAACAGATTCATAAACTTATCGGTAAAATCTCTAATTATATTAAAATCAGAATATGTTCCAAAATAGGCGGGATATGTTTTAGGCATTCGAATTATTGTACTGTCTAGTACTTCATTCTTATCAATAATATCAATACTATCCAATTCATCAATAGCAAATTGGATAAATTCACTGTCTTTCTTTTGCCATAATTCATCACCTTCGTTGCAAAAGTATTCAAGACCAATCCAAACCTTTTCAATATCTGCAACCATATATGGCGACCAATTGTTAAAAATCTGTAATCTGCCAACTTTTACATTGGGTTCTTGTATGTATATCCAGCTATCCGGAATTAATTCGTGTAGCGTTTGCATTTTTGTTTCATTTTTAATTTTCAGCTTATTTAAGAGTAAACCGACAGTTATAAAATCACGGTATTGCAACCCGTCACTTACTACTTTTACTTTTGATGGTACTTTATTTCCCAATGCAGTTATAAGGTCTTTCACAGGCATTGTTGAAAAGAAATAATCACCCTTTATTATTGATTTCTTTTGATCTGTGTGATTAAAATAACTCAACTCATTAACTTGATTCTCTGATATATTTAACGCTACAACTTCAGAATTCTTAATAATTACGCCTCCTTTTTCTTCAACAATTCGGGCAACGGTTTCCCACATTTGTCCAGGTCCCAATTTGGGGTACATAAATTGTTCTATCAAACTGGTGTCAGTGTTCTTCTGCTCAATCGATTTTTCTTTTTTAAGAATTGATTTCATAGCATGAAGTAAAGCCCTTGAGACAGATAATTCTTTAATTCTTTGTGCTCCCCAATCTGCTGCAATTTCAGTACACGGAACCCCCCAAACCTTTTCAGTATAATCCTTGAAAAATGTTTTATACAGCTCTTTTCCAAATCTACTTATAAAAAAGTCTTCGAGTGAGGTTATGTTTTTTACTGGAAATATCTGTATCCAAAAATAAGTCCAGCCAATTTTAATAATTCTAACTATTCCAAGGTTTGATAATGTTCTACCGTTAAGGGTAATCGGATAATCGAAAAATTTTCTCAAGAAGAAAATACGTGACAACCGGTTTCTGATAAGCATTACCCGATCAGTTTTTTCAGGGTCAGGGCCATCTGGAGATAGTTTTACCTGGGTTCGTTTTTTCTGATAATAAATATCTTTAAGAATATCATCTTTAGATTCAGAACCTTGTATAGGTAAGATTTCTTGCCACCACTTCATTACTGTGTCGGATTTGGAAAAGAATCGGTGCCCGCCAATATCCATACGATTCCCGTTGTGTACAACTGTTTTTGAAATACCACCTATGTCATTGGTTTGCTCAATGACTATTATTTTAATATCAGTTTTGGTAATTAGTTCGTAAGCAGCTGTTAATCCAGCTGGCCCCGCCCCAATGATGATAGCAGTTTTAGTCATAATATATTTATTAGTCCTTAATTAAAAAATATTTGTTTTTACTATTATTTTTCTTAATTGCCTTGCTTATAATTTCCCGATTTGCGCAATTCACTCCACCCTCTTGTTGCCTCAATTTCCATTATCTAGGCCAGTATCTATGTATGTAAATTTATCCATATACATTGCTTTTGGGATTTATGCTGTTGTTTATATACATTTAAAACTCTTTCATTTACTTACTTTATCTCTCGTCCAAAGTTGACAAAGTATGAGTCACATTACCTAGGAAAAAGGATTTCGGATTTCGGAAATTGCCAGAATTATTTACTAAAGTTTTGGAGTCGATAAAAAACTGATAATCAGCTAAATAAAATCATAAAAGTTGCGTTTTTAATCACAACCTGTTGATTTTGAGTGAGTTGAAAAAAAATTCCAAATCAGTCAAAAATTTAACGCGATAAAGTTAATACAAATATCTCTAAAGTAGGTGAATATTCATCAGATTTAAATATTTTATTAAAACGTTTGAAAACATCATCGGACAGTTCCGTCTCACTCAGGGCAATAAATAGCTAAATAAAGCTAAAACCAAAAAAAATATAAGTCAGTTGATGCATTTTGGCTATGGAACAAAACTGAATTATGGTAAGGATGTGCTTTATGACTTCCTTAAGAACAGATGGGTTGACTGGGGTAAAATTCTAACGAATTTTTCCAAACAATTCCTAAAAATCACCAAAAGCAAAGGATATTCGACGGATATTTCCAGTCCTAAATGCTTAATTATAGATGATACCTTGCTTTGCAAAACATGTAAAACCATCGAGCACATTGAAAAAGTATTTGACCATTGCTCCCGAACCTATCAACTGGGAATGAAGGCGCTAGTTTGAGGTCTTTGCGACGAATTATAAATAAAATATTGAAAAACAAGGAGTTAGCTAACAAACTCTATAAGGAAAGAGATGCTGACAGTCCTGGTTTTCAACGTTTAAAGCAGTTAAGTACAGATAAAATTTCAAGGTCTATTCAGATGGTAAAAGATGCCATCAAAACGGGATTTGAAACAGCTTATTTATTAGCCGACTCTTGGTTTATGTGTGATACCTTTGTGTCTGAAATACAGAAGATTAATATAATATATACAAAAAAGCTATATGTCATAGGTCTCATGAAAACCAACAGATCTATCATAATTAATGGTAAAAAAAAGAAGGCAAGTTTGGTGCCAGACCATAAGCGAAAAGATATCAGATTTTCTAAAAAAAACAAATGTAATTATCTGGTTATCAGGATATAATACAAAGGTAATAAGGTAAAGACCAAGGGAAGCGAAACTTAATAATGTTAATCAATACTGACACCGACCTTACCTTCACCAATGCTATGAAATATTAACAAAATTGAAATATTAATAAGTGTCAATCCACTGATTTTATGAACATATCGCTTGGATAACCTTAAGTTTCATAAGCTATATGACGCTTTCCCTTCGTAAGAGATTCGATGATTACGAGACAATGGGCGAAGTTTTCAGAGCTTTTAAAAATGAATTATTAGAAATCACGTTGGTAGAAAAGCTGTGGCAAATCATTGAAATACTCTATCAGGAAATATTCGCTGAAATGGGGGTTGAGTGGGAAATACTCCTGGATAAGCTCGCCGAAAATGAAATTAGCATTGAAAAATTGGTACAAACCCAATTTGAATTTTTAAAATATGCAAATAAAAATGCCGCTTAATTAGCTCCTAAACTTTAGTTTTTAACAGATTTTTTTATTAAATTGAGATTGAAATAAATTCATTTTATATGAAATCCTATTCTTCATTCTTTTTATTTGATTAGGTTATGGATGCTTTAAAAATATTTATCCCTATTTTTTTACTGTTGGGATTTTATTCAGGGAAGTCCAATAGGATGTATGTTGCAAAAAGTACAAATATCCCAGATACCCTAAAAATTGATCAACATTTTTTTCTGGAAGCTACTATGCTTGGTTATTTTGATAAGAACGGAACCAGAAATCCTACCCTTAAAGCAAATAAAGGAAGTCGGGTAAGAATTACGATGACCAATGGAGAGACGATGACCCATGATATATCCCTGGAAAAATTGGGGGTAAAAAGTGCATCCATCATTGAAAAGGGGGCAACAACCAGTATTGATTTTATAGCTGAAGACGATGATATTTATTTCTGTACGGTACCTGGTCATCGTGCAGCAGGTATGATCGGAAAAATTCAGGTGGTTAAAGGTTCTACAACCCAAAAGGAAGTGGTTGGAAAATTACCCGTTTTAAAGGGTATAAAATTGAATCTCGATGTTGAGTTGGGCAATTTAATGGATTGGGAAGCCACAGGCGATGCCTTTGCTGGTATCTTCCTTTCTTCAGATATTTCTGCCCTTTTTGAAAAGGATTTGAAAGTGGGTGGAATTGACCAGTATTTTATAAGTAGTGGAGGAAATAAAAATTATAAGAAAACCGGAACTTTGGTTTCAAAATCATTCCAGGTAAAATTTCCTTATGCCAGTTTCTGGGTTTCAGGTGGGGCTTTAATTGACACCAGGGTAGAAATTGTTTTGACCGATAATCAGGAAGTTATTTTTCAATCAACTGGTCAGGGACGTTCTAATTTACAGCCTGTTGTGGTCGATTTACAAGCCTACAAGAACAGAGATATTTTTATAAGAATTATAGATAAGGAAAATGGAATTTCGCAGATTCCTTATATTCCTGATGATAAATGGGCCCATATCAATTTTGATCATTTTCAATTCCATTCAAAAAGACCCTTTTTTGAAAATGAACTTTTTCAAAAGGATATTATTGTTTTACCTCCTCTTGATCCTGTTTTAAATGCCGGACTTTCAGGTGAAATGGCTGCAAAAGCCATGACTTTACCTGACGGATTTAAAATTCAACTGGCAGCTAGTGAACCTGATATCGTTAGACCCATCAGTTTTACCTTTGATGCACGAGGAAGACTTTGGGTTGTTGAAGGTCATACTTATCCTATACCAGCTCCAGAAGGGAAGGGAAAAGACCGTATCTTGATTTTTGAGGATTCTGATGGAAATGGTTCGTTGGATAAACGAAAGGTTTTTATGGAAAATCTTAACCTGGTCAGTGGAATTGAAGTGGGAATGGGTGGTGTCTGGCTTTGTGCCGCTCCTTATTTGTTGTTTATTCCTACCGATTTCGAAAAGGATGTTCCAACGGGTGAAATTCAGAAAATTTTAGATGGTTGGGGTACCCAGGACACCCATGAGGTATTGAATAATCTTCGTTGGGGACCGGATGGATGGCTTTATGGAGTGCATGGAGTTTTTACCCATTCTAAAGTTGGAAAACCTGGTTCTCTTGAAAATGAAAGGACCAAAATTAATGCCGGGGTTTGGCGTTTACATCCTTCAACTCATCAATTTGAAGTTTTTGCAGAGGGTACAAGTAATCCATGGGGTATCGATTTTAATGATTATGGTCATGCTTTTATTACCGTTTGCGTTATTCCTCACATGTATCATGTGATTCAAGGTGCACGGTATGAAAGGCAGGCTGGAAAAAGTTTTAATCCTTACACTTATGATGAAATAAAGACCATTGCTGACCACAAACATTATGTTGGCGAAAGAGGTCCGCATGCCGGAAACTTTCGCTCCGCCGCTGTTGGAGGTGGACATGCACATGCAGGGGCTATGATTTATTTGGGTGGTTCCTCCTGGCCTGCTGAATACCGAAATGTTATTTTTATGAATAATATTAACGGGGCACGATTAAATAATGATTTATTAACCAGGAAAGGGTCTGGGTATGTTGCCTCTCATAAGAATGACTTTTTGGCCATGAACGATACCTGGTCTCAGTGGCTTAATTTAAAATACGATCCAAGTGGCTCTGTTTTTGCCATCGATTGGTATGATAAAAACCAATGTCATAGCACAAATCCTGATGTGCATGATAAAACAATGGGCAGAATTTTTAAAATTTCCTATGAAAAGGATTCTTTCATTCAGGTGAATTTATATAAATCAACAGATATGGAATTGGTTAATTATCAATTGCATGAAAATGAATGGTTTGTTCGTACCTCAAGAACTATTTTGCAGGAACGTGGCGCAAATGAAGCAGTGCATCTTGCATTGAATCAAATTCTTTCTAATCATCCGGATATTACCAGGAAATTAAGGGCTCTATGGACGCTTCATGTTACCAAAGGTACCAATGAGGTGATGTTACAAAAGCTTCTTTTACACGAAAATGAACACATTAGAAGTTGGTCTATTCAATTATTGTTGGAGAAAAAAGATATTTCTGTCGAATCATTATCTGCACTGGAAAATATGGCTGTAAAAGAATCTTCTCCATTGGTAAGGTTATATTTGACGGCAGGCTTAATGAGGCTGCCTTTAGGGCAGAGATGGAAAATATTGGAAATTTTATCTGGAAGAGAAGAAGATATAAAAGATCATAATCTTCCCCTCATGCTTTGGTACGCCGCAGAACCATTAGCTGAATTAAATATGGAAAAATTGATTGGTATAGCGGAATCAACTAAAATGCCCCAATTTTTGAAATTTACCATCCAAAGGATAGGTGCTATAAATTCTGAATATTCCAAAAAAGTATTGAAGGCGTTAGCTTTAAGGTTAGGTCACCAACATGATAATCATGAGAATGTAAGACTGATTGAAAAACTAACGGCTGCGAATCCTTAATATAGGTTATTAAAAGTTATAATAATTTCACTATGAAGTATTTATTAAGTATTTTTATTTTATCTACTGGCCTGCATTTGTCTCTTTTCAGTCAAACACCTGCATTTGTCAAGACTGTTATAACCAGAGATTTCATATCAGAAGGGGTAGCAGCCGCTGACTTGAATAAGGATGGGGAACAGGATATTATTGCGGGTTATTATTGGTTTGAAGCTCCAACATGGAAAAGGCATGAGCTGTTGCCAGGCAAAATATTTGAACCGCGTAAGGAGTATAGTGAGTCTTTTCTCAATTTGGCATTAGATGTAAATTTAGATGGCTGGGAGGATGTTGTAATTATTGATTATCCTGGAAAAGCAGGTTTTTGGCTTGAAAATCCTCAAAATAAATCTGGTCATTGGTTAAAACACGTTATTGCCAATGAAATGGGAATTTCAAACGAATCTCCCGGATTTATTGATATAGATGGCGATGGACGTTTGGATATTCTTTGTGGAGATTACAAAAAAAGGCAGATTGTTTGGCTACAGGCTCCAACTGAAAAGGGCACATTGAATTGGACCAGGCACCCAATAAGTTCGGTTAATGTTAAAGGTACAGATCGTTTTTCTCACGGTATTGGTTTTGGTGATGTAAATATGGACGGCATCAAAGATGTGGTTATAACAGATGGATGGTTTGAAGGCAAAAAGGATTTATCCTCGGGTGACTGGATCTTTCATGAGGCGACGCTTGGTGAGCCTTGTTCTCACATGCAGATTTTAGATGTAAATGGAGATGGTAAAAATGATGTGGTTAGTGCTTCTGCACATGCACTGGGTGTTTGGTGGCACGAACAAATAAATGTCAATGGATCTATCGCATTTAAAACCCATTTGATTAGTAATGCCACGTCTCAGACTCATTCAACTATAATGGCTGATATTGATGGTGATGGTAAAGAGGAAATGATAACAGGAAAACGTTTTTTAGCCCATAATGGTAATGATGCAGGGGATGGTGATACCCCAATATTAATGTATTTTAATTTTGATTCTTCTACCATTCCCTATTTTGGTGAGCATATTATTGATTATGATTCTGGCGCCGGTCTGAATATTGCAGTCCGGGACATGAATAAGGATAACAAACCTGACATGATTATTGCCAATAAAAATGGGGTATTTGTACTGATAAATCAGATGACACCTAAAAAGTAAGTCGTTTTACTAAAAGCCAGACGCAATTAAGATTTTGAAATAATGCCTCTTTCCCGGATGGTTGGGGATTTTAGGAAGCCTGTTACTTTTTTTGGCTATAAATATTGAAGTTATATTTAATTGGATAAGTGTGCAGTCTTGTTTGAAAACGTAACCCGAAACCATAGTCCATTTGAATAAAGTTCGGGTTTTTCAAGTTCATTTTCTTGCATTAAGCTAAAAATCCTAATCATTCCTTCTCCAAGTTCTCTCATCAATTTATTTTCTCGTAACACTTTTGAAATTAACGAATTTCTTGATTCGTGAGAGCCTTCTAATTTATATAAATTTTTAACTGTTAAAGTTGAGAGTAGTGCACCAGGACTTTTTATTTCCATTCTATCATTAAAAATATAAATTTCAATGGCATTAGTAATGCTATAATCTCTATGGGCAATAGCATTTAAAATTACTTCTCTTACGGCATCTTCTGGATATATGTATTTTTGTTCAAATTTCGAATTTGTTCCAAATTCAGTTTTATAGGCTAAATAGGGACGTAAATGTTCCCAAGATTTTAAAATCAACTCAAAAATATTTCCCTTAACAGTTTCGTCACTAATAACATTATATTTTTCACCTGAGTCTAATGTATTTCCTTTTACTTTTAGAAATCTAACCTGACTACGAGGATGCCATCTATCAATATCTATGGCAAAAAGTAATAAGGCAGCTTTTTTTAGTCTTAACCCATTTTGAGCATATTCAGCTAATCCAATTTGTTGTAAATATCTCTCAACACTTAAACCTTTAATATATTGGTCGGCTATACCTTGGAGTAACTTTACATCTAAGTCTGTTACTATTGCTCCATCTACGAATTGACTATCGTATTCTCTTGATTTAATTTCCTGCCTTTCAAATTGAATTTGGTCAACGGAAGCTGGCAAAGTTGATTTATCTTTTCTTCGAACACATCTTCCATCAGGAAGTTGATAAATCATGGTTGTTCCTTTATTAACAGAAAAATATAAAATTGTTTTGTTTTCTAAAACAAGTTTATTGGCATTATTCAAAGGAAGTTGTTGGTCTTTATAAACATGTGAGTGGATAGCATTAAGCATCGACTGTACTTCTTCTTCTGAATGAGGAATACCTGTAATTGTTCCGTCATCTTCCACCCCAATTAGTATCGCTCCGCCGTCTGCATTTGAGAATGAAACTAACGCTTCACCAATGTCAGCACAAATTGATTTAGTTAATCTTGGTTTTTTATTGCCAGGTCGTCCTTCTAAAGCAGATTTAAATTCTCTAAAATGACTTTCGCCAAGAATTAGCGTATTTCTTACTTTGTCAGCTAACAAAAGTATATCATCCATTAATATTTCTTTATTATTATTTGTAAAGTTAATGATAATTTTATGGGTATGTTATGTGCAGATCTGTGAAAGTGGCTGTTTTTACCACAAATTCATTCTTTTGATTGAAACAAGGCTATTCTATTACCTTCAGTGTCTTCAAATTCTGCAACAAATCCAACGCCATTGTCTGTTTTCGGATATAAAATTTGGCCACTATTTGAAATGGCTAATCTCAATGTTTCATCGATGTTTTCTGTCTTGAAGTATATCACTACTCCGTCCTTCGTCGGTTTATAAATTTCTCCTTTTGCCAGAGCACCTGAAATCCCCGATTTCTCATCAGCAAAAGGAAATAATGCCATTTCATTGTTGTCAATATTTTCTTTATCGAATTCAAAACCGAATACTGCATTATAAAACTTGATTGCTCTGTCAATTTCGATGACAGGAATTTCAAAAAAAACAACAGGGTTTGAATTTTTTGTCATAGGATTTATATCAGTCTGATTCATTGGTGTTTTTGTATTATCACCGCACGAAGGTAATAGTTGAATAAAAAGTCCAATGATGGAAGCTGCAAACGGGTACCTTATTAAATTCATTCTTTGTATATAATTTTTAAGGTTATGGGTCTAATTAAAATGTTGATTAACCTTATTTTCCTTTTTGTGTTGTCCTTTTTTTTGCCTCTCTGGTTATAGCAAAGCTTTCACGTCTTGTAATTGTTTTTATAAATTCTACCTTCCTAAAACGCAATGCACTAAAATCGTCATCAATGGCAACTTGTCTTACTGGTTCTAAATTATATTTACCTAAACTAGTCCAACCGGAATCCCGGTTAAAGTCACATTTATAGTTTTTTGAAGTCATTTTAGGATAGCACAACCAAATTACGGCATCCCCTTTTAGTTTTTGATAAATTGCTGATATAAATTGTTCAATTTCTTTTTGGGTTGTTACAAAACATATTACAAATTCAATTTCTATTACTTCCATTAAGTTTTTAATAATGGTTGCCCTCTTTGACATTTCTTCAAGTTCGTTGTCAAACGTTTTTGGACTATTGATGGCAACAATATTGGGTTGTTCTTTGTAATTTAATTTTTTAAAAAGGGGTGTCATGAGCTTTCCGGATATTTATCTATTTTGAAAAAACAAAAATAATCAAGAAATATACATCCATCATAAAAAACCTTCTCATTTCTAGGGTAACACTTATCACTCAATGTCTATGTCTCCTGCTCTGAATGACCATTCTATATGTTTGTTAATATCTTGTCGTAACAACATATTTAGTTGCGCAGTATGGTGTTGGGTATGTCGCATATTATAAAGTAGAATTTCCAAAATGGGGTAATTCATATCATTAGGATTGTCCCCTTCTTTAAACTTATCATTTAATGTTTCATTATTCAGAGCATAAATAATTTGTTTCCCTTTTTCCCTGTTTTGTTTGAGATAGGCTACAATTTCTCCTTTCTCGTAAATTTTGTCAGGTATTAAATCGTCTATTGCTTCCATTGGTCTGTCTTCAGCTTCCTTTTGAGTAAAGGAAAGCAATGGTGAAAAGTCTCTGGGTGGAATGGTCAGATAATAGTCTAAAAAAATGGTACTATGGAAAGCAAGGTAATAGAATCTTTTGTGCGTTGTAAAATAGTCATCAGGACAATTTGATATTACATTTATCAGCATATCAATGCTTGCTCCAAATTGATTCCACAATATTTCATTGATTGATTTGTCCATATTTTCAGGTAGTCCGTTTGTCTATTGAGTGAAGTGGTAATGGTTAGAGAATACCGTGAAATTTACCTCGTTATAATGGCTTAAACGTAAATATTTTTTAACGAAAAAGTAGCAATTATTGCCAATGGTCAATTCAGTTTAAAATCTACCAGTTCGTAATTTACACTTCGTCCGCCTTCGCTGGTCTGTTTTAAAATTCCTTTTTCTACCAAATCTTTAATATCCCGTAAGGCAGTATCTGACGATGATTTATTTATTTTCGCCCATTTGGAACTTTGTAATTTTCCTTTAAAGTTGTCAAATAATAGATTCAATACTTTCCTTTGTCTTTCGTTTATGGTCGTTTTTTCATGCAATTTCCAGAATTCTGCTTTTCTTAAAATCTCTTGAGTAGTCTTTTCTGTGGCAAGCATCGCATTTCTTAAACAATGCAAAAACCATTTGAGCCATTCAGTAATATCATTTGAATGGTGTTGTACTTTTTGTAATATATCATAATACTGTTTTCGCTCTTCAAGTATTTGGCTGGACATACTATAAAAACGTTCACCACTTCCTTCAGCACGTGCCAGTAGCATATCTGAAATGGCACGTCCAATACGACCATTTCCGTCATCAAAGGGATGAATAATGATAAACCAAAAATGGGCTATTGCAGCTTTAAGAACCGAATCCAGGGAATTATCGTTATTAAACCAATGTAAGAACTTCTCCATTTCCGCCGGAACTAACGCAGGCTTTATCGCTTCAAAATGTACTTTTTCTTTATCCATCGCACTTGAAACTACTTGCATTTTACCTGTTCGATAACATGCAACTTCAATTTTATATGGTCCGCTAAATCCAGTAGGGAAAAGGGCTGCGTGCCATCCAAACAAACGTTTTTCTGTTAGGGGTAAATTAAATCGTTGAGTAGCATCCATCATCATTTCTACGATCCCTTCAATATGGCGGCTACTTTTGACAAGACCTGCTGAATTAATACCCAATCGTCTGGCAACGGAAGATCGTACTTGTTCATAGTTGAGCAACTCGCCCTCTATTTCAGAAGATTTTACAACATCCAGTGTTAAAGCATTAAGAGTGGCTTCTTCTTTTGCAGAGAACCCTAACGCATTCATCTGCCCAATGATTTTTCCTTGCATCCATCGTACTTCTCCGAAAATTGAATGAATGACAGCGTTTTCCCAGGTAAAATCAGTCCAATTTTTATATTCGTAAATATATTTTGCCATGGATTGAATACTTTGCGGTAAATATATAAATTAAACGCCGCATAATTGCGGTGAATAATTTAACTATTCTCCGCAAGGTTATAAATACAACGTCTTCAGTCTTAGCTGTTATGCCTTTATATTTTTCAAAATTGCCTTTCAAAAGTCTTTCCCGTAAACTTATAAACGCCACCTCCTGCCATTCCAAAAAGCAAATTATTGTTATGGTCATTATATATGGTCCAAATCATAGGTGTAGAAAGTTTGTTATCAATAATATAGTTTGTCATAGTTTCACCGTCATATTTCCAGGCACCGGTATCTCTATCACCAAACCAAATATTTCCTTGACTATCCTCTTCGATGGCAAATACGTGTTCAAGAGTGCCAGCTTGTGACTTATCTCCTCTTCTCGTGCTTGTTGGATGGATTAAATTATTCTTTTCAGAAAAATTAACGATAACATCTCCGTCCATGAGCAAAACCCCAATCCCGTTGTTTCCTATCCAAATCCTACCTTTTGAATCTGCTAATACACTTCTTATATGCAAACGCTCATTATATTTAAGATTTAAATTTTCATGGCCAAAGAGATTTATTTTTTTGCCGTCATAGTTGAAAAGTCCTGCATACGTTGCTATCCAAACTTTACCGTTCTTATCTTTTGATATATCAGTGACAGCATAAGAATGGTCAGGATTTTGATTTTTTGGTTGTGTGAAAATTAATAAGTTAGGACCATAAGAATTACCAGTATTTTCATTTTTTGGTTTCGGAAAAATTAAATAGTACATTTTTTTTCCGTCAAATCGATTAATTCCGTCTTCCTCGCCGGCATAAAACCATTCATTCCCATCTGTTTCATTCCATTCAAAAATTGGCTCGTTAATTTTGGTTGAATAATTTGTAAGCTTTTGCCCGTCATAAATACTTAGTCCCTTTGCGGTGCCAATCAATATATTTCCATATTTATCCTCTTCTATGGAACGGATTTGGTTGTCCAACAAACCTTCATTTGTCGTAAAGTATTCAAATGATTTTCCGTCAAAACGGCTTACGCCTCCATTATGACTTCCAACCCAATAGTTGCCTTTACTGTCCTGAATGATAGTACGTATTCCGGAACCAAATTTTAAAGTGTCGGATTTTGAAACTCTTATCAATTCAGGTGTACTAACTTCTTTCCCGGTTGATTTCTTTTCAACACACGACAAGTTGAGAATCAATAGGACTATTAAGTACATCAAATTAAAAAATTTTTGCACCTATGGTTTTATTTTACAAATTTCTCAAACGAACTCCCATTAAATGTAAAAACGCCTGCATTATGAGTTCCAAGCCAAAGAACGCCTTTATTATCTTTATAGATGGTAAAAAGCAATACGTCTGTTTCACCATCTTTGATAGGATAATGAATAAGTTCTTTTCCATTGTATTTGTACACCCCTTCTTCATAAGTCGCCAACCATAGATTGCCTTTATTATCTTCGGTTACAGAGAGAAAAAAAGGAAATGCCATTTTATTGGTTTTGTTAAGGTAACCAACGCCATTTTCTTTTTTAAAGGTAATTGGTTTATTGCCATACGTTTCTATGACGTAGCGAAAACGAGTATTATTTATCCAAAACCTACCAATTTTATCTTCAAAAATGGCACGTGTTCCAAAATCACCTCCATTTGGCGTTGTTTGTAATTGTTCCTCATAATGCCAGTTCAGGTTTTTGCCATCATACCGGCAAACTCCTAAGCTTGCAGTTCCGAACCACATAAATCCTTTACGGTCTTTGTAGATGGTATAAAGCCCATAAGGTTTTAAACTACTATTTGGATTGTTCTTGTAAAAAATAAATTCCTGAGGTGATGTTGGAAATTTTAAGTAGTGTAAATATTTCCCATCAAATCTATAGGCTCCATTTTTGGTAGAACCAATTCTGAACCATAAATCATCAGGTTTTAGAACCCAATTATTCAATGGAGAATCCGGGTTAGCCATTTGCAACGTTTTAAAAGTATGACCATCAAATTTACTAACCCCTTTTTCTGTATCAAAGAAAATATTCCCGTTAGCATCTTCCTGAATGCCTCGTATTTCGTTACTTACCAAGCCATTTTCGGTCGTTATATGTTTTAAACGTTGCCCATTATAATAATAAATACCATTTTCTTTACTTCCGAACCAATAATTTGATTTTTTATCCTGATAAATAGTCCAAATTGTTTTATCAATTTGAGTAACAGTTACACCGATATCATAACTATTACTCACAAAGAAACTTACCAGAAAAATGGTAAGTAGCATCATTTTAACTTTATTCATTTCTCTATTATAGGGTTTAGTAGGATTTGTTGCCTAACATGCCTATAACGCCGGACTATGAAGAAATTATGGCCATGTAGTCCATAAATATAGTCATTAAATGGGGTAGGTCTTGGGAAAAATTTATATGATTTTTAGATAAAGAAGCTAAAATAAAAGAGGCTATTTTTTTAGACAGCCTCTTTTATTTTAATATACTATGAAGAGAATCATTCGATCAAAAAGGGAACTTTACCATTTGTAATGATGATTTTACTATTATTGGTCTTAGATAACTCCAGGAAAGCTTCTATACTGCGTATTTTGATGATATTATCGGTCAAACCTTCTGAAAGAATTTTCTGTGCATCTTTAGTTCCAGTGGCTTCAATAATTTTTCTTTCGGCTTCTAATTTTTCCTGTTGTAGAATGAATTCCATTCTCATTGCATTCTGTTCTGCCTGTAATTTCTGTTCAATTGAACTGGCCAGTCCGGCAGGCAATTGAATACTTTTCATTAATACAGAGTTTACATTAATGCCTTGTTGTTCCAGCGTTTCACTCATTTTTCCTTTAATCTCTGATTCTATTTCTGCTCTCATACCAGAGTGCATGTCTTTAGCAAAGTATTTAGAACAAATATCTGCCGATGCAGAGCGAAAGACGTTTGAAATGATAGTTTCGTATCCTTGACCCAGGTTTCGAATAACTTTTGGAACACTATTTTCATCTACTCTGTAAAGGATAGAAATCTGTGCAACGATACTTAACCCTTCTTTGCTTGGCAAACTCAAACTCAGTTCGATATTATTTATTTGCACATTTGTTCTAATCACTTTAGTAATGATGGGGTTGTACAATATGGTACCCTGTTTGTAAACACCCTCTGAAAGTTTACCGAGTTTTTGTTTTAGTCCAACTTCACCCGGCCTGATTATAGCACAGCTGGAGATAAGTAACGGGAGTAATAAAAGGTAAATAATTTTAGAAGTTTTCATGATTTTATTTGGTTAAGATACCATCCCGACTTTAAGATAGTATTACTATCAAAGTTACGGTATTGTTTAGTCCAATGCAAGGGTATCCCTTCGACCTGGCAACTATTTTTTTAGAAATGGTCTTTTCAGTTTTGGGTAAAAAAATGAGACAGGTTTAGGAGAAAACTTTCTGAATTTATAAAAAAGGTATTCGGAAAGACGGTAACGAATGAACCTTATACGAAGTGCAAAGCCTCATTTAACCACACAACAAACACAAGTTTATTGTAGCTGCTATAAGCGGTTTGTGTCTTTTTTCAAACGAGTTGCTATGATTTTTGTTTTATAATTCTTGTTTTACGCTCCTCCTTTTGTTTGCGTTTTTCTTTGTCTGCTCGAATGAAGTCACTTATAGCTTTTTCTTCTGCTTTTGTTAATGGTCTTGATTCAACAACAAAGTCCACATCAAGTGGTTCTCTAATAAGTCCCATCTGTATTTATTTAAAGTATTTATTTGTCAATTTTAATGCTGTTTCGGTAGTAATGACCATGTTGTGTTTACCAAGGTGTACTGCACCCAAACTTTTTTCATAATGTTCAATGAGCTTAGTCTTAGAGAGGAAGGATACATAACCGTCACCGCCACGTTGAAACGAAAGTTTACAAGCAAAGGCAACGAGATTTCCTGGAACACCCAAATATGTTTTCTTTTTTCCAATATTAAAAGGTGCACTTTCAATTAGGTGCATATAAACATGGTCAGTCTTAACTTCTAAACTTATGATGCCTTGAATAATATTGAGGTTATTTATAATTGTTAGTTTATATACCTCTTTATTCACAAATTTATATTCCTTTGCCCAATTAAATTGCCAATCGTTTTTCTTTGTTACAGTTTTCAGATCTATTTTAGTTAACATAGAAATTTCTGTTTGAAAACTGTCACCTGATTTTACGTTTTCGATCGAGTTGGTCAACTTGTCAATCTCTAAATCAAGTCCTATTTCTTTTCGTTTTTTCACTTTACGAATTTACAAAAATTTTATATGTATAACAAGAGAATTTGAAGTGTTCGACGGCTTAATATGGCAAATTTTTGTTTCATGTGAAAGGATAGTATTACTATTAAAACTACGGTTTTGTTTAGTCCAATGCAAGGGTATCTCTTCGACCTGGCAACTATTTTTTTAGAAATGGTCTTTTCAGTTTTGGGCAAAAAAATGAGACAGGTTTAGGAGAAAGTTTCTTAAATTATGAAAAAGGTATTTGGATAGACGGATACCTCCTTCTGATCATACCAACAAGCATCCATTTCAGCAAAATTGTTCTGAATTGCTTTGTAACTATCACAATCACATAGCCTAAAATAGTTGTTGTCAGGAAAATTTAATGTTACTGAACTTTCTGTAATCAGCATTGTAAAAACTATTTTAGGTCGATATTAATTTCTTCATCATACATTTTAATAGCTTCATCTATTATAGAATTTGAAGGTAAAACGCCATCAATTAAGTTGTGAAATGAGTTACTTACTGACTTAGGTGTTTCTCGTTTCAAGTTCCAGCAATTTATATTTAAATTATCTCTTTTAGCACAATTCGCAAGTTGTTTAATTACAAAATAACTGTGCGTTGCAAGAAATATTTGAACACCTGCTTTACTCATAGCAACTAACATTTCTACCATTTGTCTAATTGCGTCAGGATGTAAAGCTGTTTCTGGTTCGTCCATAAATAGGATTGTACCTTTGGCTAATTGCCTGTTTGTTATTAAAGTTGTAAGTATTCCAATTTTTTTAATTCCTTCCGCTGTTTGTTGCATTGCAAACTGCTGATTCCCTTTCTTAAAAATAAATGGTTGTTCTTTTTGTCCGGTCTGCTCAATTTTCCCTTCAAATAAATCTTCAAGAGTTTGAGTAACTTTGCTTAGGTCACCTGCAACGAGTCCCTTAGTTATTGGAAGATCTAGGGCATTTATTAAATCTAAGTAAGTGTCATCAAAGCCCGAACTATAAAAATTCAATCTTAAATTTCTAATGTCATTAAAAGCTGTTAATACTTCTTTGGCTGGAATAAATAATGCATTGATTGAATTATTTGTCAATGACTCAACTTGATCAATACAAGATGAAATTGATTTTTCAGTCCTGTCTCCGAATGAAAAATAAATGTCTTGTTTATATTTCCCGGTATTCCCTTTTACGGTAATATTTACATCAAGCTTTTCTTTACTCCCTTTTTGTACTAAGTCACCAAGTCCATTCTTACGAGGCATGAAGGTGTCAAAAAGTTTGTCGGATAGTTCTTTTTTGAATAAAACATCAGAATATTGTGATTTTAGACTATAGATTTCCAATGATTTAACCGTCGCATAAAGAAGTTTGAGTAACCCGGTTTTGCCTGTGTCATTTTTTCCAATTATTACATTTATAGATGGAATTTCCTTTACGCTCAGTTCTGTATGAGCCATAAAATTCTTTATCGATATAGAGCTTATCATTTTCTTTTATTTCAGATAATAAATTTAGTTTATTTTAATGTATAATATTGGTTTTGAATTGTTTTTTTGCATTTGCCACTACCGGGTTTATGGTTTGGAGGTAGTGCCGAAACCTTCTACCCATAAACGCAAAGCTATTAAGCTTGGCAGGTTTCGTTCAACCAGCGTTTCACAATGGTACAGCTGTTACTTTGTCTCCAACATTGTTAACTTTTGCTATATTAATTCGAATTATACTACTCCCCTAATTTTCCCATGCCTGGCATTCGTGCTGTATTTCAAAGCACAAAACAGTCACTCCGATATTTAACCAATTGGAAAACCAGAGAATGTACCCTGTGTTAATCCAAGTGAGCTAAACTTGTCCTAGTGGTAGTTTTTTATTTTCTCTCCAATATAGTTTATTGCTTTGTCATAGGTCTCAATTCCGTGCCCTACATTGGTGTAAATTTTTGTCTCCTTCAAAGTCTTAATTTTTCTTTTCGCATTATCAATTGATTTTTGATAAGGAAATAAAAGGTCTTTGTCGCCAACAAGTAGAAATGTATCTACTTTTACGTCTTCAAGTTGTTCGTCCATATAATAAGGTTTTTGAGTATTGTCATTATATCGACGGATAGCAAAAACTTCGTAGTCAACAAGCATTTTTTCTGAAAAATCAGATAACTTATGATTTGGTTTAGAAAAAACTGCTTTATCAAGAAATTTTAAAACGTTTTTTTCATTTGGTTTTAATATGGGAAGAAGATTATAGTATAGATTTTTAGGGGTCAAGGAAAAAGGTTGTAAGCAACCGGGATTTAATAAAAATGCGGCTTTAATTTTTTCTGGTTTTACTATTCCAAATTTCATACAAATAAGTCCACCAAATGAAGCCCCGGCAACAAATGCTTTTTCAATTTTTAGTTTTTCAAAAACTTCATTCGCCCAAAGACCGTAGTCTAAGGATTTAATGTCTGGTGTCGAACCATTACTTAAATTTGGAAGACCGTTTGTTTCTACCATAAAAATTTTCATTTTATGATTTAAATTGTCAAGACTTTTATCAAAGTCCCAAATTAATGAAGTAGTTCTTGCTCCTGGAAAAATAACAAGTGTATCTAACGACACGTCATTTGTATTAAGTCCCCAAATGTGTGTTTTTCCGAGTGATGTTTCTATTTCATACCGTTCATATTGTCTGCCATTGTTTAATTGCAGTTGTGATACCCAATTTTCAAAATAGTTTCTGTCAGCTGTTTCGTCTTTAAACTTTGATTTGCTAAATATTTTCATTTTGTCTGTGCTATTTTTTAAAATTACTGCCATCCAACACTAAACTTGAATAAAATGCAAATTTCGGAAATTCTGTATTTTTCGTCAATTATGGTGAATTTATTTTTCTTAAACCCACTTTTTGGTTAATCTCCATTTTCCCAATGAAGTCTCCAAATGTGAGGAGACATGATGCGTATTCATTTCTAAATTTCTTAATTAAAAACAAAAGTGAGCTTTCACCAAAATTTATGAAGAACCAATGGCAACCGGATTATCCACCCTTCTTTGAAGATGGCGGCATTCATCTCGACAATAATGCCATTGAGAACAAGATACGACCCCTGACACAAAGAGGATTGCTATGATGTTTTCCTTTTTTGATTCCTGCAAGGTGGCAGATGTCAATCCCTCCTCATGGATGACAGATACCCTAAATTGGATTGGCAACCATCTCATTAATAAACTATCCGAGTTACTCCCTGATAATTTCAAGAAATTATAAAATATGTATTTGGACAGACGGATACAAAAGTTGATGGGAGGTAGAATGTTTAATTAACCACGTCACCCGCCACTGAGCCAAACACCTGTTATCGGTTCGGGCTTTCATAAATCATTTGTTATTTTTTTAATTCTCTTAGGATTTCTTTAGCCTGTTCCAGATGACGTTGTTCGTGAGTTACAATAATGTCTAAAGCCATTTCTAAGCTATAAACGACATTTTTATTTGCAGGTGAAGAAATTACAATTCGATTATTCAAGAGTTCATTGGCTTCATTTACTTGTTTTTGTAATTCTGACTGATGTTTTTTAAACCGAGATACTATGTCTTTTCCTACACTGGGTTGACCTGGTTCCCAAATTGAAAAAGTTTTCATTTTATTCTTTCGGTCAGGTTTAACGGCATTTAAAACCGTTTTCCCAAAAAATGAAACAATAAAACCAAAATTTGCCAAAAAGGGCTTTTTGTAAGTTCCATTTTTTAAAGCGCTCAAAACAGGATAATAAGTTTCATTAACTACTATCAAATGTTCCAAATTTTGTGCAATACTCCAAGTTTGGGAATTTGGTTTCCAATTTATTTGCTCACTGCTTAGTTCGCTAAACTGCATTTCTGCATCCAATGTTATTTTATCAATTTCTTGTGTCCAATTCATTTTTTGTCTTTTTTATAACCAATAAGATAATAAATGGGCATTTGCCCTGATGTTTTGCCAATTTCCCATTCATAGGAGTTGGTATTTTCTAATGAACTAACTAGTTCTTGCAATTCATTTTTAGAGTACATTCTTAAAATAGAGGCAATTCCATCCCAAACAATGTATAGAGGTACAATTGGAATCAGATATATAAAGGGTAAAACACTCCAACGAACAGGACGGATAAATGGGGTAAATAGTAACACGTTTAGCGGTGTAAAAAACATTGCAAACCAACTTCCGAAATTTCTTCCTACAGGTTCAAAGATGGCTATAGTTGTATAAGTATTGACTGCATTTTGTAAAATTTGTTTCGCTTTTTCAGGGCGAAAATGATGAAATGCTCCAAAAATAGTCTGTACTGAATTTTGTAAATACTCAGGGACCAATGCAGCATCAATTGATGATTTTTCATAAGAGAATGTATCTGGCATCTCTACTTTTAAACATTCAAACGACTTGATATTTGGATAAAAGTCTGTCAAAGTGATTTGCAATTTTGGATTATTTAGTTTTAAATCCTTAGCCAAACCTATCAATCCACTGCCACCGCCTGATGCCAAATCTACCCAATGATTTTGACCACTTTTGTCAAAGCACCTTTGCATTAAAGGTAATATGGGTTTATATATGTTAAACTTAGTGGCAATAAACTTTAAAAAGTCTGTGCCAAAATCTCTCCAACTTACAGGAAACCATTGCAAATCTTCCCATTCAAGAGCGTGAAATCTTTTCATACTATTAGTGTAATGATATTTTGTTGCAAAGGTCCTTTCAAGAAGTGAAATTTCATTGTACAAAAGCGACAAAGTTAAATTGTTATTACATCGGGAATAGTTAGTTGATCGGAGAGCAATAATTTCCTTTTTACAATTTCTGCTGGTGTGATATTTCGTAGTTGCTTGAAATCTTTAATGAAATGCGCTTGGTCTGTAAAATTAAAATCGGAAATAATCTCGAAAACATTTACGTTCTGCGATAATTTTTGCTCAATTGCGTTCAGACGTTTTATTCTCAAATATTCTTTTGGTGTCAAACCCACTTCTTTTTTAAAATTTCGTTGTAAGGTTCTTATACCAGTACCACGTTCAAAAATTATGTCTTTTACAGTTGTGTATTTTGTTTCAGAAGTATTTTTGATAAATATTTTTGTTGATGTCGATACAGGATAGATAGAAAATTGCTCTATAATATTAATTAAATTCTTTGCTGTCGAAACTTCAAGTTTGTCTATCGATTTTGTGATATTTAATAGTGCTTCACCAATTTGATGAACTTGAATATCTATTACTGAATTATTTAACTCTGAAGTATTGATGTTGAATAATTGCCTTAATCCATAAGGTTGTAATCGGATAATAATAAAATGATATTTTGGTTTAAATTCAATTTTTTGAGAAATGTTATATAATCCTTTGATTAATCCATTAGTAATTGAAACATTTTTTATTTGATGTGTTTCTCCGATGAAAAGAATAATCTCAGGGCTTCCAAAAGGTGGTACAAAGTGTGTCAAAGTATCAGTTGCTAGGTCTGATTTTATTTCTACGATTTCAGAAACATAACTGTTCGGATTTTTGACTTTATAAATTTGGACTTTCATTATGTTATTTAATCCTTGTTACAAGTTATAATATTGGCGTTGGTTTTTTATCCTGACCGATAACGGTTTTGGGTTTGGCGATGTAGCACCTCTGCCACCATATTGCCAAACCGATGTTGTGCGTTCGCTTTCCTTCTCAATAGTTTCCTAAATATTTTTATTTAAAAAGTCTGTGGTTACTACGGTTGCAAATTCTCCATTCAAACTTGCTAAAGCAGTTTCGTGAATTAGTTCGGCTGAAAAATTTTTACCGTCAAGCCCTTTTTTGTTAAATGTCGCAGTTGCATCAGAAACTAAAAAGGTGTCAAACCCAAAATTTCCAGCCATTCTTGTTGTCGTTGAAACACAATGGTCTGTTGTCAAGCCAACAATTACAAGTTTCGTTATTTTCTCGTTGTCAAGTCGCTTTTTTAGGTCTGTCCCAATAAATGCACTATTCACATTTTTTTTGATAATTGGTTCTTCGCCAACAGGTTTTACTACATCTTTAAATTCGTTTCCTTTGTTGGTCTCGTTTAGTAAAGAAGTCGGCATTGAAGAACAATGTTGAATGTGAAAAATTGGAAGTTCATTTTTTCTCCAAAGCTTCAAAAGTTCTCCTGCATTTTTTTCTGCATCAAGATTGTTTCTTTGTCCGCCCCAATATTCTACATTGTCAAACCCTTTTTGAATGTCGATTAAAATTAGTGCCGGTCTGTCTGATTTTGAAATGCTCATTTATACTTATATTTTTTGTCCAATGATATTGTCGATATGGTGGCTGTCTAAAGCAACGTATAACTACCATATAGGCGAAACAAACTTTCGCCTATACCCCTGGTTTTGGTTGTATTAGCGAAGGTTTATTTTGTTTTTTATCTAAATATAAATACTATTTTTCTATAAACCTTCAAATGGACTTTTAATCTGTTGTATGCAGGATACAGTCAACTCCAACGGCCAAGTCTATCTTACAGTATAAATCGAAGGCAATATCGTAATTCTAAGCCGTAGCATGTCTCTCATTTGTCCACTGAGACAAATTTTGCTAAGTACCCAAAACATGCGGAAACCACTTTCCGCCTTTTGTTTATAACTTGTTGTGGAGTGTTTTTTAAATTATTTGTCTTATGGTATTCATTGGAATGAACATTTTTTCACTATCTGGAAGTTGTTCAAAACCATATTTTTTGTAAAACTTCACTGCAAATTCATTCATTGGATCTACAACAACAGCCATAGCACCGATGCTTTCTTCAGATAATGTAAATGCTCTAAATAGGGCGTCTAAAAGTAAATACTCTCCTAATCCAGTTCCATTTGCAGTTATGTCTCTCGCTAAAAGACCGAGTAAAATGACAGGAGCATTGTAATTTTGAGGGACTTTTTTGATATACTTATCCGGAATCTGCTCTCTCCCAAGACTTTCGCTTGATAAGGTATAATACCCAATTACATTATTGTCATTGTCGGTTGCAACAAAACAAATGGCAAGCTTTTTTATAACATCTTGACTAACTTTTCTCTGTATGTAATGGTTTAGCTGGGGCTCTTCACATTCAAATGCCTTTCGGTTATGAGTTTTGTCTAATATAGATATATCCAACTTCAGGCTTTTTTCGATTTGTATCTTTTAGCTGCTTCAACCAAGTTTTGATTAGTTGTTGAATTACCGAAAATAGCATTAAAGAAAACTTTACGATCTTTCTCAGTAGCAATAATTCTGTCATTTTTTGCTACGATTTCTTCAGCTTGTTGTTTAACCACTCTAACAATAAAGCTGCTTAATGATTTATCTCCGCTTAGTTTTTGTGCTCTTCTGAAAATTCTTTTGTCAGTAGAGGTCACTCTCAACTCGATACGTTCGTCTTTACTTACCTGTTCTTCCATGATATAATTGTTATTGACTAATGTACGGTAAATAACCGTACAAATAATTTTTTTTAATCTACTACTTATGTCAATTTATTTTACTCATTGTTAATTATTTATACTTTTTGATTTTTATCTCGTTTCGGTCATTTTTCACCCTCATTTTTCAAGACGTTAGAGATAGAAACCTCTTTTAGCGTTAGATATTATTTCATTTCAATATTTAATATTCCCTCTCCGTCTTTTCCTAAAATTTTCACTAGTATTTCTGCAAAGGCATCTGTTCCGTTATCACAATTTGTAAAAATTAAAAGGGCTTGTTTTGTGTTTGGAATAATAAAGGATATTGTATGAACACCGATATCGTCACCTCCGTGAACAAGAGCAAAGTCTTTATTTTTGTTTATGCTTTCATCTACCCACCACCCTAAGCCAAAATGTTTGAAATCATTAATCCTAACCTGGTCAGCTATCATCTCTTTATATAATTTGTCAGATAAACCGGCACCATTCAATATATGAACCAAAAACTTAGAATAATCTTCAACTGTTGTAAGTAAATTGTCTGCTGCATTGGCCGTTGTATTTTTCTGAGTTACATAAACTTCACCTTTTTCATTATGCCACTTCGCAAACCTGGTTGAATCCATTTTATCATCCCAGATAAATCTGGTGTCCTTCATTTTTAGAGGATTAAAAATTAATTCACTCGCCAACTGTTCTAATGACTTCTTAAACTTTTTTTCTAAGGCTTTTCGCAAGTATTCATATCCTTCACCAGAATATTGGTACTTTGTTCCAGGCTTAAATTCAAAAGATAACTTTTCGTCTGCATTGTTACCACGCCAATTTGGAAAACCAGTTTGATGGCTTAAAATAATTCTTGTAGTTAATAATTTAGCTCGTGGGTCGTTAGCAACATCTGGGTCGGTATAATATTTATAAATAGGTTCGTCTAAATCCCATTTCCCTGCATCTATTAATTTTAAAGCAATAATGGCTGTAATTGGCTTTGTCATTGATGCAACATTCCATATTGTATTTATTGGTGCAGGTTCGTTTGTCTGTAATTCTCCAAACACACTTATCTGTTCAATTTTGCCGTCTGTAATAAAACCAATACCTAATGCTGGAATATGTTTTTGTTTTAGCCATCTTTCTGTTTCAGATTTATCAATAAATAAAAGGTTTGTATCAAAAGGTTTTTCAAAATCTTTATGGTCGTAGCTTAGTACTCTTGTTAATTTAAAATCCCCATTTTCTAACATCCAAACATGGGTAAATTTAGCAATGCTGGTGAGATATTCGGATTTATTATCTTCAACGGCATAAAAATTATGAATACCTGTTTGAATAGCACCGTACATGACACCATTTTTTTCTAATGGAAATACTTCCATTGTATTTTCCAATACCACCCTTTTTGGTTTATATAGCAATTTACAAAGTCCGTTTTGAATTCCTGAAATAAATTGGGCTTTTGAATTTGTAATTCCCTCTTGGTCGTGATAAAATTCAAAGGATTCACTTACAAGATTTTCAAATTGTTTGATGTCGCAAGTGTTGAAACCAATATTAAAAAGAAGGCTATCCTTTTCTTTAATTAATTTGTATAGTTCAGTCATCTTCTCAACTTGTCCAAATGTTGTTAAACTTGGTATTACCAGAAAGAAGAGAAATATTTGTTTTTTCATTATTGTTTATTGCCAGATATGTATTATTTCCAAGGTCCTTTTGTCGTTACGTTCATAATTTCGTCCCTCTGATTAATTCTATATAATCCACCGGCTCCACCTAACCAAAAATTTCCATTTCTATCTTCCAGTATTCCCATGATTGAAATTGGAACATCATAGTGCTTAAAGGCTACTCCATCGTATTTATATACTCCATTTTTTACGGTACCTATCCATATATTATCAGATTTGTCTCTATAGATTTGGTACACATCACCATCGTTAAATCCTTTTATTTCTGGAAATGAAACAATCTCATTCCCTATTATTTTATTGATTCCACCCTTTCCAAATCGCTTTTTGGGGTCAGGATCATCTCGTTCAGCAACCCTCGTTCCAATCCAAACATCACCATCGTTGTCAAATTCAATTTGGGTAACATTATTGGAGTGCAGTCCATCTTTTTTCAGAAAATGAGTAAACGAATTTCCATCATATTTACAAACGCCATAACCGTCTCTGAGAAACCAGATATTACCCAAGGCATCTTCACTTATACCCATTATCCAATACTTGGTATCTTCATTTATTTTTGTATCTACTTTTGGGTAAGGAACTGAAAAATGATGAAACGATTTCCCATCAAATTTATAGACACCATTCCAAGTACCAACCCAAAAAACGTTCTTACTATCAATAAGTAAATTTGCAATCATATTGCTACTAAAGTCGTCTCCTACTAAAAAATTCGTGAAATTCTTACCATCATATTTGGTTAACCCCTCCCCTGTATTTAACCAAAAGATACCGGTTGAATCCTCTTTTATGGCAGTTACTCTATCAGAAGGTAACCCATCTTTTGTTGTAAAATATTTTAATTTTTCACCATCATATCTTGCTATTCCATTTCCATTTGTTCCAAACCATAAATTTCCTTTGGAATCTTCGAATATGCTGGTAACGTATTCTCCAATTTGAGCTTCAATTTCTACTTTATCGGAATCACTTTTTTTATTAAGGTTCACTTTCTTTTCTTGTGAGTTACAAGAAGTTGATAAAATCGATAAAATTATTAGTATAATCAGTTTCATTTTTTTCTGTTGGAATATGATGCACAACTGCCATATAGGCGAAATAAACTTTTGCCTTTATACCCAAATTGGGATGTATTAGCGAAAGATTGTTTCGTTTCATTTCTAACTCAAGGTAAACTATTTAATCTATAAACCATCAAATGGACTTATAATCTGCTGTATGTATGTCAAATCAGTTCCACTTTCTAATAAGAGAGATAACTGTGGATAATCCGGTGATATAGGTGACCGGATTATCCAGTAATGTAATCAAAAGAAACTTTACTAGCATAATCAACAAGATTTCCAGGAACACCTAAATAAACTTTATTTTTATTCTTATTGAATTTTGAGCTCTCAATGAGGTGCATAAAATATGATCTTGCTTGTCCTTAATACTGATAAGACCTTGAATGATTTTTGAATTGTTAGCTGTTGTGAGTTTATAAACTTCTTTAGTCTTGTTCTTTATCTTTTTTGTCCAGTCAAATTGCCTTTCAATTATATGAATTTATTTCAAATCTTTTTAAGTAAGTCGAACAATTTCTGTATTAAATACTTCTCCAGTTTATGTGTTTTCAACAGAGTTTGTCAATCACAATGTTAAGAGGCTTATTGCTAGATTTTTTCATTAATTAAAGTTAAGGAAAAAATTGTCAGTTTCTACTTTTGTCATTTTCAAAATTCATTTCATTAAATGAAAAATGTTCAATTTTTTCTATGTAGCCAAAGCCTTTTCGCTGTTATGCAGTCGTGCTTCTCCGTAAATTTAAGGCCTATTGTTACTTTTAGGAAACAACTTTCTTACGAGTTGATGTCGTCGTCCGAGTAAGTATTTTATTTTGTTGTTCTTTACGCAACTTGATAAATGCACTAAATTCTTTTAGTTCCTCATCTGTCCATGGTTTGTCAAGAACAGTGAAATCAATATTTTTCGGCTCTCTGATTAGTCCCATTTTTTTATGATTTAAAATATTGTTTAATTAATCTGCTAGCAGCTGGAGTTTCAATCATCATTTTTGTCCCACGAAAATGAGTTGCATATAATGTCTCCTGATAGTGTTTTACTAAAACGGTTTTAGCGTCGAATGCAAGATAACCTTCATAACCTTTGGAAAAAGCAATTTTACAAGCAAACGCAACTAAGTTACCTGGAACTCCTGCATAAATTTTTGTCTTACCCTTATTGAACTTTACACTTTCAATAAGATTCATGTAAATGTGGTCTCCTTTGTCAGTCAAACTTATAAGACCTTGAATGATTTTTATATTGTCTTTAATAACAAGCTTGTAAACTTCTCTTTCAGCCAGTTTTAATTGTCCTTGCCAATTAAACTGCCAATCGGCTTTATTGATTTGTCTTGTGTCTTTGCTAAAAAGTTGAATAAATTCAGTATCAAAGATATCGCCCGAAACTATATTTTCTATTGAGTTCGTCAATTTGTCAATCTCAATTTCCAATAATATTATTTTCTCTTTTTTCACTTGATAAAGATATGAAATGATTATCAAAAACAGATGAATAAAAATACAGATGTTTAGATTTAGTAATGTCGAAATAGCCTAAGGGTTTGCGAGCAGGCGCAGTTTGGAATTGGTTCGATCAAACTATCAGCCTACACGAATGTACCAAAGTACCAAATTTTTCAAACTACCGAAACGCCCAAATTGCGCTTGCTACCTGTTGAACGAAACCTCCGGTAGCTACCTATCTAAAAAACAGTTACGTTACCAAAACTAAAAATTTAATCGTTATGGTAACAAAAAAAGAGGACCCTAAAGAGTCGTCGACAAAAATTTAAAATCAATTAGCGAAAACGCCATAAAAACCGGTCATGTTCAACGGGAGTTTCATGGCATGCCTGCCGTGCGCCACGAAACTCTAGCCGTTGGTGGCAGTTTTTATTATCAGTTGTTTTTTTTAAATTTATCAATGTGTTCAAATAGATTTTCAATGTGTTTGTGTGTTAAAAATGGATTTAGCAAAACTGTCCGCAACCATAGACTATTTTTATATTTTGGCAAAGAGAGAAAGAAGTCGGTTTCTTTCACTAAATAGCTTTGTAGTTTTTCATTCCAACTATCTAATTCGCTTGCATTTAAATTTGTCGGTTCGCCACGAAAACAAATTAAATTCATTTCAGGACTGCTGACCAATTTTAAATAGTTCCTTTTTGAAACTTCTTCAATAAATTTTTTTGTAAGGTCAAAACTATAATCTATTAATTGCTCATATCCATTTTTTCCTAAACTCAGTAACGAAAGCCAGAGTTTAACAACTTCTGCATACTTTGTCCCTTGAACACTTATTTCTCCTAAATTGATGTAAGAATTCTGGTCTTTCATATATGGGGCTGGAATTCTAAAATTTTCAACCATTTTGTCAAAATCTCTAAATAAAACCATAGAGCAAGTTTTAGCAACGTACATCCACTTTTGAGGATTGTATGAAATAGAATTTGCTTTTTCTATTCCGTTTATTAAATGCTTATAAGTTTCTGAAAAGATGACTGCTCCTCCATAAATTGCATCAATGTGTAGCCACAAATCGTGTTTTTTTGCAATCACTGAAATTTCATTCAATGGGTCAATATTTCCTGATACTGTTGTACCTGCTGTTGCTACAATAGCAAAAGGTTGTTTACCTAACTTTATTTGCTCTTTTATTTGAGATTCTAAATCGGAAATATCTATTTTTGAATTTTCATCAGTTTTTACTTTTAAAACGTTTTCTGTTCCAATGCCTATCATCATTCCAATTTTTTGAATTGAAGCGTGTGAATGTTCGGAGGTGAAAATAACTGGCTCTTTTTTAATTGAAAAAATATTGCCATTTTTGATATTCAATTTGGTATTTCTTGCCACAAGTAAGGCTTGTAAATTTGAAAGTGTTCCACCACTCAACATCACACCACCTGCCGAATTTGGCAATCCGAAAAGTGTGGTAAATTGTTTTGTCATTGAATACTCCAATTGTGTAATCACTGGCGACATTTCTAAACTCAACAAATTGTTATTTAAAGCTGAAGCAACATAATCGCCAATAATTGCCCAAAGTGTCGGCATACTATCCATATGTCCAATATATTTGGGATTTGCAGGGTTCATACTCAAATCGTAAAACTCTTGTAAACTTTCTTTTATTTCAGTTTCAGTCTGTGATATATCAGGAATTTGAAAGTGTTTTGTGTCAAAATTTTGGAAACTTGGATTTGTAGGTTTATTGCTTGCATTGGTTAAGAAGTCCAAAAGCTGAGTTGTAACTTTTTGAATTGTCTGTTCTACCAACTGTCTGTTTGAACCGTTAGGGCTAATAAATTGATTTAATATATTGTCGTCTAATTGCATTTTTTCTATCGTGAAGGTCTTACCCAAATTACCGCTAACTTACCATATAGGCGGAACAAACTTTCGCCCATACACCTAGTTTTGGTTGTATTAGCGAAGGTTTATTTCATTTTTGTATCTAAATATAAATACTATTTTTCTATAAACCATCAAATGGACTTATAATCTACTGGATGCTTTTGGTTCTAACATTAGTGTATATTTCAGTAGGTCTTGCTTCTGGGTAATAATTCTTGTATGTATGTCAAATCAGTTTCACTTTCTAATAAGAGAGATAACTGTGCCTCAACTAATCTATGATATTTTAAATCTGACCTCAACGTCCTCTTATAATAGGGGCTTTAACAATCCAGTTAAATTTGCATCTTTCGCCTTATGAAATGTTTATTGGCCGGTAAATTTAGTTTTTAAAAATTGGTCTGGTGTCATTACAGCTAATTTACTGTATTTAAAATCTTTTATATTTCTGGTTATTATTATATCAATTTCTTTATTTAGTTCAGCTGAATAATTTTGTAGAGCATCTTCAAAATCTTTAAAATCTGAATTTAGCGCTCGAAAAACAACATTATTATCCATCATTAATATGCTTGTGATAGATAATAATAATTTTAATTTTTCGATTACTTTTTCATGCGTTGCAGTTTGTCTTAGCAAATAGTACACATTACTTATAATTACAGGCGTTACAAAGCTTATTATTTTCTTTGATTCAGATAGGGAAAAAATTTTAGAAGCATTTTCTGCGAAAGGTTGTCTATCAAAAAAGAAATCGAGGATTACGTCTGTATCGATTAAAATTTGTGTCATTAGTTATAAATATTTTTCAGATAAGCGATTAGCCAATTCTTTCTTGTAATCAAAGTTTTTAGGTGCGGTAAAAGAACCTTTTAAGGATTTTACCACAGGAGTTAATTCAACATCATCATTTACATCACTTTCTTTGGTAAGTGCCTTTAAATAATTCTCAATTAAGTCTGATAAACTTCGCTCGTTATCTTTAGCATACTTTTTTGCTTTTTCAATAACGGTTTGCTCTATGGTCAATGTTAACTTTGTGTTCATTACATTTAATTATTAATATTAAGAACAAATATATATGGTAAACAAATTACGTGCAAATTATTATTTAAAAACACGTGTTTTTTATTGCTGTTATACCTATGGCAACCATAATTAAATTCTTATCTTTAATAATTCTAAGTATGTCTAAATATCGTTTACGTTTTATATAAATAAAATTCCTAAAACTTTCCAGAACAAGAACTTTTAGGAATTTATAGTTTATTTCTTTTTAGTGTAGTGTTGCACCTGCGGCAGGGTCATGGCGCTTGAACACTGTTGGCGGTAGTGGGTTCTTTCATTCGGTTTCGTTGTCAATTTGTTGTACTAAGAATTCTTGTCCAAATGTAAGTTTTTTGGCTAATGCACTATTTGGTTCTATTACTCTCCAAAAGGGTGTAATTTCTTTCAAACTTATTCCTTGCTGTAATTTTTCATAGTTTGCTTCTGCAACAATTCTTAAAAATATTCCTGTCGTTACTGGACAAGTGTAATCTGCATTATGTTCCAATGCAAGGTCTTTCCGCAAAGTTTTTGTGTCTATACGCTTTCCAAATCCAATGTGTTGAATGTATTCATCTATCAATTTGGGTGAGGGAATGAATAAGTTGCTTTCTGCTGGAATACCTGCAAATGCTTTCATTAATTTAACTGTATGTGGTTGTTTTGATTCATTCAATTTATCCAGCCAAGTTTTTTTCTTTGTCATATTATTCTCCCAATTTAGTTTTCAGATTGTTCATATAAAGTTCCATTGTTTGGTCAATGTCAACAAATATTGGGCTCAATACCCTGAAAATTGGATTTTTAATTGTAATTATTTCTTTGAAAACAACATTCGTCCCTGTTGAAGATCGCTCAAACGTGCCTATCCAAGATCCGTTGAAACTTTTTGGCTCAATTATTTCAATTTCAAAAAGTTGATTTAAAATTTTCTTTTTTGTTTTAAAGGTTAAGGGTGTTCCTTTTTTTGGAACTTCTGTCCAAGAGTTTTCTTCAATAATATTGATTTCCTTAACATCGCTTCTCCAAGATGTTTGGTTTTTCAAGTCTGTTACAATTTGGAAAACCTTTTCTGGTGAACTTTTAAAAGTCGCTGTTTTAACAAATTCTCTTTGCTTAGGAAGAAACAGACCTATTACGAATACTAAGGCGACTATTGCCAAAATTGATAAAACTGCGACTGCCAATTTTTTTCTCATTTTTTTATGATTTAGTGAATGATAGTGCAAAGTTACCTTTGGCTAATTATTTTTTTTTGACGTTTCTTGCTATTTGATTGGAACATAAAAATCCGTTACATAATTCTCAGGTTTGAAAAACGGTGGCGATTTAATATACCATTCCAAAGCAGGCTTATCTGCCAATTCCCAACCTTTTTCAGATAGACAAACATTATAGATGTAGTCATAAACCGAATAAAAGTTCTCATAAGGCCCTTTATAACGGAATATGGCAAATTTTCCGCAATCTATTTTCTTATAACCAAGCTCACCTTTTGGCTGAACAGGTTTGTTTACAATTACACAGGCGTCAAAACGGATTTTTTCTTCATTAGTTAGGTCTGGATTGTCGTGAACAATTCCTAATGTTGTAGGTGTCAATTTCAAAACAAAATGAGTTGCCGCCCAAAGCATAAGGCGCTGAAATGAGGAAGCCACTTTGTCGTAAGAACCTGTATTTCTAATATAAGCCAAATGTAAGTCTGGAATGTGCTTGACAATCGGTTCTTCAACTTTCAATTCATTCAGATTTATAGCTTTTTTTTGGTAATCTTTTATCTTTTTTTCAACTACTTCTTGAATTGCTTCTCTGTATTCTAGCGGTGAAAGCTGAAAATATCTTTTGAAGGCTCTCGTGAATGTTTCGTGGTTTTCAAAACCATTTTCAAATGCAATTTGCCCGATGTCGTTTTTTGAATGTTTTAATCGTATTGCAGCTCTTTCTGTTTTCAGTCGCAGCAAAAATTCTTTAACTGTTTCACCCGTCAAAGACTTAAATATTCTATGAAAATGGTACTCTGATAAAAATGCTTCACTGGCAACATCTTTCAAGAGAATTTTCTTGTCAAGATTATTCTCAATGAATTGAATTGCTCTATTCAAACTTTCAAGATATAGCTCTTTCGTTTCGTTCATTTCGACTGTCGGTTGTGTCTTGTTACCATTACCACCAACTACCACCTATAGGCGAAACATACTTTCGGCCATACTCCTAGTTTTGGTTGTATTAGCGAAGGTTTATTTCGTTTTCGCGTATAAAGATAAATACTATTTTTTTATAAACCATCAAATGGACTTTTAATCTGCTGGATGCTTTTGGTACTAACACGTGTGTGTATTTCAGTTATCTTGCTGATGTGTAATAATTCTTGTATGTATGTCAAATCAGTTCCACTTTCTAATAAGAGAGATAACTGTGGATAATCCGGTGATATAGGTGCCCGGATTATCCAGTAATGTAACTAAAGTTTCGGAGTTGCTAAAAAGCTGATTATCAACCAAATAAAATGGTAAAAAAGTTGCGTTTTGGGGCATAACTTGTTAATTTTTAGTTGGTTAAATACAAATTTCCAAATCATTCAAAAATGCAACATAATAAAATTATTAAAAATATCTCTGAAGCGGGTGAATATTCATCAGATTCAAATATTTTATTAAAAACCGCTAAAAAACATCATTGAGTCAAAGAACTCACCAAGGTTATAATTTCATTGAAATTAATGCTAGAAACGGTTAGAAAATAAGATAATTAGTTGAAATAAATGGTTTAAATTCATTTTTCCATCATTATATGTCCTTACAAAATGATACGATAATTTGCTCCGAAACTTTAATAATGTAATCAAAAGAAACTTTACTAGCATAATCAACAATATTTCCAGGAACACCTAAATAAACTTTGTTTTTATTCTTATTGAATTTTGAGCTCTCAATGAGGTGCATAAAATATGATCTTCTTGCTTGTCCTTAATACTGATAAGACCTTGAATGATTTTTATATTGTCTTTAATAACAAGCTTGTAAACTTCTCTTTCAGCCAGTTTTAATTGTCCTTGCTAATTAAACTGCCAATCGGCTTTATTGATTTGTCTTGTGTCTTTGCTAAAAAGTTGAATAAATTCAGTATCAAAGATATCGCTCGAAACTATATTTTCTCTTTTTTCACTTGATAAAGATGTGAAATGATTGTCAGAAACAGATGAATATAAATACAGATATTTAGATTTAGTAATGTCGAAATAGCCTAACGGTTTGGGAGCAGGCGCAGTTTGGGATTGGTTCGATTAAACTATCAGCCTACACGAATGTACCAAAGTAGTAAAATTTTTCAAACTACCGAAACGCTAAAATTGCGCTTGCCTACCTTTTATGCCTTGTCCTTTTTTACGAATGTATTTATGTCAAGAACTATAGATCAAAAATCAAGGACACTTGTCCGTCAAGACCTTCTCGGATAATTCTCATAAGAGTCGATAGTCTAATGTCACTGGCATTATTTTCAATACGCGAAATGTAGTTTTTTGTTGTTCCTACTTTCAAGGCAAGTTCTTCTTGCGTCAGATTTTTTCTCTTACGCGCTTCCTGAATAAGAACACCAATCTTAAAGGCTTCAAACTCCCCTTCGTATTTGTCTCTTGTTGGGGTTCCTATTTTTCCATGTTTTTCGTCAATATGATCGTCCCAGGAAACTAGTTTAGTTGTTTTGTCGCTCTTCATGGTATTTCTGTTTTAAACGTTCAGCTTTTTCAATTTCATTTTTAGGGGTTTTGTCCGTCTTTTTCTGAAATCCATTCAGAATAATTATCAAATTCCCTTTGTCAAAAAAGCAAAAAACTCGAAAGATATTACTGCCAACTTTTATTCTCATTTCGAAAAGTCCATCATTTCCTTCCAGGTGTTTGAAAAATTTCTCAGGAATAATTTTTACGGTTCTGACAAGACCGATAATCCAGTCAATTTTGTCCTGAACCGTTTTCGTCTGTGCGTTATAGAAGGTCCAAAATTCATCTTCGTAAACGTATGCTTCCCTTAGAAATTTTTCATCCACGAGACAAAGCTACCTGTTTAGATAACCAAATGCAAGTTTTGATGGTTTCTTACATCGACATGATTATAAGCATGTGGCATAACGCTGTTGAACGAAACCTCCGGTAGCTACCTATCTAAAAAACAGTTACCTTACCAAAACTAAAAATTTAATCGTTATGGTAACAAAAAAAAGAAAACCTTCAAGAGTCATCGACAAAAAATTAAAATCAATTCACTACAACCCCATAAAAACCGGTCATGTTCAACGGGAGTTTCAAGGCATGCCCGCTGGGCGTCACGAAACTCTAGCTGTTAGTGGTAGTTTTTTTATTCATTTAATCTGATTTTCAAATCCATTCTTTCGTGCAATATTCTGATAACTTCAATTTCGAATTTATCAATAAATCGATAGAATATTATATGTCTTCCTGAATGTAATCCGAATAAATTTTTGTTAATTTCATCATATTCTTTTCCAATTTCAGGATTTTTTTCCGATTTCCTTACAAGAAAGTTTCAGCATTGAATAATATTTGTCTGCTTGCGATTCAGACCATTTTTCAAAAGTATATTCCCAAATATTATTCAAGTCATCAATGGCTTCTTGTCTTAAAATAATTTTAGCCATTTTTTCTTTTTTCGGCTTTTAGTTGTATTAAATTTTCGTCAAAGTTAAAGTTTTCGACTCTTGGGCTTTCTAATCCTTTTTGAATCGCGTTTTTCAAAGCAATAACTTTACTTTCTTCATTCTCTAAAAGTCGGAGTCCTGCCCGTATAACTTCACTCACATTTTTATAACGCCCTACCGATACTTGGTTACTCACAAACTGGTCAAAATAATTTCCTAATGATATTGATGTATTTTTCATTTCATTTAAAGTTTAAACAAAGTTACCAAAAATTGGTAAATGTATAAATTTTTAATTCAAATTTTTGAGATTGATTTTTAAATTTTTGTCTGTCTCTGTAGTCGGTCGAAAATTCTGACTAACGAAAACTTATCTGCCAAAAAATCAATCAGATGCAAATTTTAGGTCGTCATTAGTTAAGGCGAATTTATCAATTTGTTTTTGTATTCTTTTTACCAAACCTAATTTTCTTTTTTGGTCTAAGAACAAATAATTTT
>CANMVX010000035.1 GCA_947501115.1 Haliscomenobacteraceae bacterium | reverse complement strand
TCAAAAAAAACAAAAGAAGTAACGGTGCTTTTATTAACCAAAACCATTTCAAATCAATTAACATTAGACGTAAAAAAAGCTAACGAACAATATGGCCATATTGAAATTAAATCTTTTGACAAAAGTCACGATCGCTTTTTGATTATTGATAACACGGAGGTATATCATCTGGGCGCATCCCTAAAAGATTTGGGTAAAAAATGGTTTGCATTTTCTAAAATGGATAAAAGTTCTGTGGCTAATATTTTAATGCATGTTCCTATTTCCATAAAATAGGATCTGCCCTAAAAAAGGTTTATAGATTTAATAATTCTTTAGGGATAGTCCTAAAATGAATGTATATCTTTAGAACGCTACCGTCTTGTCGTCCATATCATCAGGTTTTAATGTAGAATTTACCCACTTGCACTTGGTCTTGAATCAGGATTTACAGGATTTTGAGGATTAGAGAGGACGTCTCCGGTTTTAGCTTAATGGTGTATTAATAGAGGATCATTTTATATCCTTCTTTTCGCCGATGCGTTACGCATCGGCGAAAAGCTTTGAAATGAAAGTACCTTTTAATAATAACCTTAACTCCCAAACCGGAGACGTTATAGTTAATCCTATAAATCCTGAAAATCCTGATTCAAAAATCACACGCTGCCGCGCGCACCAGATTAAACAAAACCCAACCATCACCCCTCATTAGCGTTGGGTTTTATATCTTTATCATAATTTGGATCTTCAAACCATACCAATGATTTATCATCCGGATGACCATTGTAGGTAACGGTAATTTCATCTCCCGGGAATATTTCCTTTGTGGCATATATCTCCATGGTTTCCTCCTCCGGATCTACAAAATACCTTGCATTCGGTTCATAATCATGATTATAAAGAGATCCAAATCCCAAGGCAATGGCACATTGATTTTCATCGTCGCCCCATAGAAAATAATAATCATGTAAGGTAGAATCATGTATTTTCTGAAAATCTTCTTCAGGTAATACAATCATGGGACAAACTTCAATCAACGTTCCTTCTGAAATGTAGATGGCTGAAAATACGCCTCTTCCCCCTTTTTCGCTAGGGCCAAAATATATGCCTGTTAATCGTTGCATTACCTGTTTTTATTTGTAACGCAATATACAAAATAGAGAGGTAATGTTGTTTCAACTAATTTTATTACCACTTTTAAACACTTGATTAATAGCTTGGTACAAAAATAATTTTTTATTCAAAATAAATTAAATAAAATAATAATATGTAAAAGATTGATAGTATTGTTTTTATTTTTCGAGATTTAGATAATGATTTTTTTCTATATATTTTTATAAAAAAAGTGGTAGAAAGTGGTAGAAAGTGGTAATTTTGATTTACATTTGAGAAGCAAAGGAACAAAATAAGATGAATCAACTACTCGGAGAGTACGAATGTAAAATCGATGATAAGAGTCGTATGCGTCTGCCGAGTGGACTAATAAGTCAGTTGGGTAAAAGGGAAACCTATAGTTTTGTTGTGAATAGAGGGTTTGAAAAATGTTTGATGTTGTACCCGGAAGAGGTTTGGTTAAAAACAACAGCAGAGATTAATGATTTAAATGTTTATAGTAAAAAAAATAGGGAATTGGTTAGATATTTTTATCGGGGTGCTCAAAAAGTTGAGATGGATAGCGCTGATAGAATTTTGGTTTCCCGCAGATTGTTAGAATATGCTGGTATTGAAAAAGAGGTGATTTTATCTGCGTTTAATGACAGGATTGAAATGTGGTCTAAGGAGGTTTTTGATCAGCTCATGGATGATGAGCCAGATGATTTTTCCGATTTGGCTGAAGAAATACTGGGTCGCGGTAAACAACGATTGGATGATTAAAAAGACAAACGTATGTATCACGAACCTGTTTTAGCGAATATTTCCGTGGAAGCTTTAGAAATAAATCCAGACGGAGTCTATGTAGATGCCACTTTTGGGGGCGGCGGACACGCTAAAAGAATTTTAAATAAATTAAGTGACAAAGGTCGCTTAATCGCTTTTGACCAAGATCCCGACGTTATCGGGAATGTAACACACGATGAAAGACTAATTTTTGTACCACACAATTTCAGGTATATCCGTCGGTTTTTAAAATTGAACGGATACCTGAAAGTGGATGGTATTTTAGCCGATTTGGGTGTTTCTTCTTATCAGTTTGATACAGAATCAAGGGGCTTTAGTTTTCGTTTGGATGGTGCTCTCGATATGAGGATGAATCCCACCACAGGAAAATCAGCCGCTGATATTTTGAATACCTATACTGAAGAGCAATTAGTTAGTTTATTGAGTGAATGGGGGGAAGTCAGAAATGCAAAATCTTTAGCCAGCGCATTGATTGAGGCTAGAAAGGTTAATCCTTTTAAGGATATTCAAGGTTTCTTGAATGTCGTTAATCCATGGGTTAGGGGAGAAAGACCAAGGTATTTGGCTCAGGTTTTTCAGGCTTTAAGAATTGAGGTGAATGAGGAGATGTTGGTTTTAGCCGATTTTTTAAAGCAATCGGTTGATCTTTTAAATGATGATGGATTATTAGTGGTTATCTCTTATCATTCCTTAGAAGACCGTATGGCTAAGAATACTTTGCGATATGGAAACCCTGAGGGTACCTTACAGCAAGATTTTTATGGTAATATTTATCGTCCTTTCAATATATTAACAAAAAAGGCAATTACGCCTGATGCCGAGGAAATTAAAAATAATTCCAGAGCCAGGAGTGCCAAGTTAAGAGTAGGCCGGAAACTCCCTGTTTAATAGTTTTGTCCTGAAATGCAGATTGGGCATCTGTAGGCTTTGAGAAAACATTTTTTATGACACGTAATAAGGGGTTGCGAAAGTTTTTATTGTTAGAGTTTCTCGGTTCTGATGAAATATTTAATAAGTTGCTTTATATATTATTTATAGGCTTCCTGGCCATGATTTATATAGCTAATTCTCATTTTTCGGAACGAAGAATTAGAGAAATTCAAGTCCTCCAAGATGATATTAAAGAACTTCGATGGGAGTATATGACGCTTGCATCGGAGAATAGGGTTAAGGCTCAGCGTTCCCAAATGGCAGATAGATTTGCCATATTAGGCTTAAAACCTTTCGAACGCAGTCCCTATAAACTGGTTGTTAATCCCAAAAAATCCTATTGAGCCATGGAAATCAGAAATGAAGTGCTTTCTAGAATGTATTTTTTGTTGTTTGGACTAGTACTTCCTTTTGCTTGTCTCGTTGCTTTCAAAACCTATTCTGTCGCTATCAAAGATGGCCAAAAATGGAGAGATAAAGGCGCTTCTCAGAATATTAAACTTAAAAATCTGGAGGCTCACCGTGGAAATATTTTAACTTCCGATGGGTCACTCCTGGCTACTTCCATACCATATTTTGATGTATATTTTGATCCTGTAGCACCAGGAGATGTAGATTTCAAAGAGAAAATTGACTCCTTGGCTTTCGTACTTCACCATTCTTTGGGTTGGGATAAAAGCCCGTCACAAATTAGTGCGCAGCTAAAAAACCTCAGGAAAAGTGAGAAAAACAGGCGATTTCTTATTAAAAAGAAAATTAGCTATACCGAACTTAATAAAATTAAAAACTTCCCTCTCTTCCATTACGGGCAATTCAAAGGAGGTCTCATCATTGAGCAGTCCAGTAAAAGAAGAATGCCTTTTAATTTGTTAGCCCAAAGAACTATTGGATATCTTAGGGAGGGCGCTAAGCCAGTAGGCATTGAAGGGTCATTTAATAATACGCTTAAAGGCGCTCCCGGGCAACAGTATATGCTTAGAGTGAATAGAAAAAATGATATCTGGTTGCCTCTGGAAGACCTCAATAGTATTAATCCTAAAGATGGAAGCGATGTGGTTACCACGCTGGACATAAATTTTCAGGAATTAACTGAAAATTCGTTGCTTAAAGCAATGAAATATCACGAGGCCGAATGGGGAACAGCCGTAGTTATGGAAGTTAAAACAGGCGAGATTAAGGCTATTGCCAATTTGGGTAGATTTCAAGGCGAATACACCGAGGGGTTCAATTATGCCATTGGTATGTCCGTTGAACCTGGTTCCACCTTCAAGGCCGCAACCATGCTGGCTATCCTTGAAAATACGGACATCGATCTGAATGAGGAAGTTAAAATTTCTAAAGGTGTGGCTAATTTCTATGGAGATAAAATGTTGGATGTAGCTGAAGAAAGTAAGTCATTAGAATCTATTTCAGTGAGTAGAGCTTTTGAAATTTCTTCGAATGTAGGGATGGCCAGAACCCTGAGCCGTTACTTTTCAGGCTCCGTAGAGGAAAGTGAGAAATTATCAGCCGCTCAATTTTTGAAAACATTGGAGCAATTTAATCTGCATAATACCTCACAAAAAGATATTGAAGGGGAGGCTTTACCCTATTTTAAAAAAGCATACAGCAGTGAAGATAATTGGAGTGGTACGACACTTCCCTGGATGGCTATTGGATATGAATTAAGTCTGACACCGTTGCAACTCCTTAATTTTTATAATGCTATCGCAAATGATGGCAAATTAATGCGTCCCTTCCTAGTCAAAGGTGTGCAACATGATGGTGCCTGGATTCAGGAGTTTACTCCCGATGTAATGAAAAAGAAGATTGCCAGTACTGAGTCTATTGCTAAAATCAAAGAATTACTGCGTAATGTAGTCGTTCGTGGTACAGCAAGCAAGCTCAGTACTTCCCAGTATTCTTTCGCAGGAAAAACAGGTACGGCGCAAACAAATTATCAAAGACTTTCTTCCAATGAACAACATAAAGGTGGGTACAGAGCTTCCTTTGTGGGCTATTTTCCCGCCGATAATCCTAAGTATTCTTGTGTCGTAGTCATTCATAATCCTCTGAAAAATGGATATTATGGAAGCGATGTAGCAGGTCCGGTTTTTCGCGAAATAGCGGATAAGATATATTTTTCATCTATTGATCTTCATCCTCCTGTTAATTCAAAAGTAAAACCTTTACTGGCTCAACTCGATTTACCTGGTTTCGATTTTGGTAATTCAAAGGATATGAAATATTTACTCTCCTTTTTAGATCTTCCGTTTGAAGGTCTCTTCGACTCAAACTGGACGGTGTTAAAGGGAAATGAAAATCATCTCGATGTAAAAAAACCAAATATTCAGCAGCATAAAGTCCCTTCCGTCTTAGGTGCCGGATTAAAGGACGCGATCTATTTATTGGAAAATAAGGGATTAAAGGTGTCTATCGAAGGGGTAGGAAAGGTGGTTCATCAATCGGTGCAACCGGGTACGAAAACAAATGGTCAAACGATTCACCTGATGCTACGATGAAAGAATTAAAGAATCTACTGATCTCTCAGCCTCATCGCATTCAAAGCGGTCATGCAAATATCTCTGTTACAGGGGTAACTGCCGATTCACGTCGTGTGGTTGCAGGGTCTGTTTTCGTTGCAATAAAGGGTGTTCAAACCAATGGTCATCAGTTTATTCAAAATGCAGTCTCACAAGGTGCAACCTGTATTGTTTGTGAATATTGTGACGTAAATATTCCCGATGATATATGTGTCGTGATAGTGGAAAATGCAGGCTACTCCTTTGGTTGGTTGATGTCTGCCTGGTATGATTATCCAACCCGGGGGCTCAACGTCGTTGGAGTTACAGGTACAAACGGAAAAACTACCACAGCAACCTTGCTATTTGACCTGTTTACCTCTTTAGGTTATACTTGCGGATTAATTTCAACCATTGAAGTTAAAATAGCTGATAAGATTATTCCAGCTACGCATACCACCCCGGACGCCGCGCAATTACAAGGTCTTTTTTCTGAAATGCTTGCCTTGGGTTGTCAGTATGTTTTCATGGAGGTAAGTTCCCATGCCATTCACCAGCACAGAATTGCAGGTATTCAGTTTAAGGGGGCTATTTTTACTAATATTACACATGATCATTTAGATTATCACGGAACTTTTGACCATTATTTAAAAGCTAAAAAGCAGTTTTTTGACGACTTGCCCAAAAATGCTTTCGCTTTAGTAAATATTGATGACAAAAGGGGAATGGTTATGGTTCAAAATACCAAAGCCGATATTCATACCTATGCGTTAAAAAGAATGGCTTCTTTTAAAACTCGCCTGATAACGAATGGTTTGGAGGGTTTGCATATAGAGATAAACGGTAAAGAGATGTTTACCAGACTTATGGGTGAATTTAATGCCTATAATTTAACGGCTGTTTATGCTACCGCTTCTCTGCTTGGTATAGAAGATACCTTGCTTAGAACCAAGCTGAGCGGTTTAACCGCCGCCGCCGGAAGATTCGATTATTTTAAGGTTCCTCAGACTAACGTAATGGCGATTGTTGATTATGCACATACACCAGATGCCTTGCTTAAAGTCTTGGAAACCATTCATAAAATGAAACCACAAAGCGTAAATGTGCTTACCGTTATTGGTTGTGGTGGTGACAGAGATCGCGAGAAAAGACCTAAAATGGCAAAAGTTGCTGCCGATTGGAGCCATTTAATAATATTAACTTCAGATAATCCCAGAACAGAGGAACCGGTGGCCATTATAAATGAAATGGCTGCCGGACTTTCCTCAGATCAATTAAAGAACACGCTGCAAATAACAGATCGGCGTGAAGCGATACGAACCGCTTGTCATTTAGTTAAAAATGGAGATATTCTGTTAGTGGCTGGGAAAGGTCATGAACCTTACCAGGAAATATTGGGCGTTCGATATCCTTTTGATGACAAGGCTGTCCTTCGCGAAACTTTATTAGGTGATTTTAAAGACTTAAATAATTAATACGCTATGTTAGTTGACCTTTTCGAATGGCTGAATCGTTATAGTGGACACTTTCCAGGGGCGGGTCTTTTCCAATATATTACTTTCCGTGCTGGACTTGCGGTCATTTTTTCTTTGCTAATCTCCCTTGTTTTCGGTGGCGTAATTATTAATTATTTAAGGAAATTGCAAATTGGTGAGTCTATTCGCGACCTGGGTTTACAAGGTCAAATTCAAAAGCAAGGCACACCTACCATGGGCGGAATTATTATTATTCTCGCCATTTTAATTCCTACTTTATTGGTTAGCCGACTTGATAATATCTACATTATTATGATGATCATTGCAACGACCTGGATGGGCGTCATTGGCTTTATAGATGATTATATCAAGGTCTTTAAAAAAGATAAGCAGGGTTTAAAGGGTAAATTTAAAATTGCGGGACAGATTGGTCTGGGGCTTATTATTGCGCTCATGATGCTTGGAAGCGACCAAATTGTAGTTCGTATGGACACCGAAGATGCCATATTGTTGGGTCTGAACGATAAGGATAGGGTTGGTGATTATATTTATACCCAAACTAATCAGGGCATTTCAGAAAAGGCGGATTATAAAACAACCCTAACGAATATCCCTTTTATGAAGGGTAATCAACTTAATTACGCTGCTTTAATTCCTATTAAGGCGCAGGCGAATAAATATTGGATTTGGTTGATTTTTATCCCAGTCGTTATCTTCATTGTCACTGGTGTGTCCAATGCAGCTAATTTAACCGATGGTTTAGATGGTCTCGCTACTGGCGTTTCAGGGATTATTGCCATGACCTTAGGCATTTTCGCTTATGTTTCCGGAAACGCTATTGCTGCCAATTATCTCAACATCCTTCATCTTCCAGGATCAGGGGAACTACTCATTTTTACAGGTGCTTTACTCGGAGCTTGCCTTGGCTTTTTATGGTATAATAGTTTTCCGGCTCAAATATTTATGGGAGATACAGGGAGTTTGACTTTGGGCGGAATCATAGGGGCTTTAGCAATAATTTTACGTAAGGAATTGATATTGCCAGTTTTATGCGGTGTTTTTGTTATAGAAAGTCTATCTGTGATTATTCAGGTTGCTTATTTTAAATATACGAAAAAGAAATATGGGGAGGGAAAACGTATTTTTTTAATGTCGCCCATTCATCATCATTTCCAGAAAAAGGGAATTCATGAGGTGAAAATAGTAACCCGTTTTTGGTTGGTAGGTGTCTTATTGGCCGTGTTCACCCTCATAACTCTAAAAATAAGGTAGCTATGATTCAAGGAAAGCGATTACTCATTTTAGGGGGAGGTGAAAGTGGTGTCGGTGCGGCCATTCTTGGTAAAAAACAAGGATGGGAAGTCTTTTTATCTGAAAAAGGTTCTATTTCCGATCATTACCTTCAAGTGTTAAAGCAAAATGATATTCCTTTCGAAATGGGTTCTCATAACTTGTTGCGCTTGATGACCGCTGACATCGTTGTAAAAAGTCCGGGAATTCCCGATCATGTTCCCGTAGTTAAACAATTAAGAGAATCAGGAAAAACCATCGTTTCTGAAATTGAGTTTGCTTCCTGGTACACCCAATCTTTCATTATTGGCATTACCGGTACAAATGGAAAAACAACGACCACCAGATTGATTTATCATTTGCTAAAAACAGGTGGGCTCGATGTGGGTTTAGGTGGAAATATTGGTTTAAGTTTCGCTGCTATGGTGGCACAAGATCCTAAGCCTTTTTATGTGCTTGAACTTAGCAGTTTTCAGCTCGATGGCATATTGAAATTCAGACCAGATATCTCTATTTTATTAAATATTACACCAGATCATTTAGACCGTTATCAGTTTAAACTCGACGCTTATGCCGATGCGAAATTTAAAATAGCAGAAAATCAATCAGAAGAGGATACTTTTATCATAAATATAGATGACAAAGAAACTGCTCAACGATATAGTAATTATTATTTGACTTCCAGATTTGTGAAGATCTCCCAATCTATGTTGTCTGGTGACTGGCTAAACATAGCCGGTCACCTTTTTAATTTGCAGCATACCGCGCTTTTAGGAAAGCATAATGCAATGAATGCTGCTTTTGCCATTCAAACGGCCATCCAGATGGGCGTTTCACCTGAATTAATTCAGGAAGGTCTTCTTTCGTTTAAAAATGACCCTCATAGATTAGAAAAAATTGCGGAAATTAATCAAGTGCTTTTTGTAAACGATAGTAAAGGAACCAACGTAAATGCAGTGTATTTTGCCCTTGAAGCAATGACAAAACCAGTCGTTTGGTTAGCTGGAGGGCTCGATAAGGGAAACGATTATAATGAAATATTACCTTTGATTGCCTCCAGGGTTAAAGCCATTGTTGCTATTGGTGCTGATAATAAACCTCTCAGAAAGGTGTTCAAAAATTTGGTGCCTTTTGTGGAAATTTCATCTATGCAGGAGGCCGTTAATGAAGCTTTTGTTTTGGCTCAACCGGATGGAATCGTTTTGCTCTCGCCCGCATGTGCCAGTTTCGATTTGTATAAAAATTATGAGGATAGGGGAAACCAATTTAGAACGGCGGTTAACGCACTAAAATTGGGAATATGACGGGATTTATATCAAATCTTAAAACAGAATTAAAGGGAGATAGAGTCATTTGGGTGCTTATTTCTCTGATGACATTGGTTTCTTTCTTAGGCGTTTATTCTTCTACTGGGAGTCTTGCACATAAGGAACAAGATGGAAACACCGAACATTATATCATAAAACAAGGTTTCATCGTTCTTTTTGGATTTTTTATCATGTATGTCCTTCATAGGTTGCATTATCTACGTTTTCATAGGATAGCACCATTTTTATTCGCGGTGGCGATTCCTTTACTTATTTTTACCTTGTTCTTTGGTGCAGATATAAATTCTGCCCGAAGGTGGATTAAAATTACTGCTTTAGGTTTAACCTTTCAATCGTCAGATTTTGCACGATTAGCCCTGATTTTATATTTAGCCAGAACGATTTCCTCGAAACAGTCGAATATAAAGGATTTCAAAAGTGCCTTTTTACCCCTTATATTGCCTGTAATCATCATTTGTTTTCTCATTGCTCCCGCCGATTTATCTACGGCGCTGCTCCTTTTTTCTACCTGTATTACTATGATGTTTGTTGGAAGGGTAGCCGTTAAATATATTTTAATGTTAGTTGTACTGGCTATTATTGCTTTTTCAATACTCATTCTTTTAGGTCACTTTTTTCCGGATTTGGTAAGATTGGCTACTTGGATAGAAAGGATCAGAGAGTTTACCACGGACTCTGATGGAGGCTTTCAGGTACAGCAGTCTAAGATTGCTATAGCTAATGGTGGTTTCTTTGGTACAGGCCCTGGGCAGAGTATTCAAAGAAATTTTCTTCCTTCTTCTTTCGCCGACTTTATTTATGCCATTTTAGTGGAAGAATATGGTTTATTGGGCGGTTTCTTTGTTATTTCTCTTTATTTGGGCTTCTTTTTTAGAATAACACGTCTGGTAACAAAAAGTACAAAGGCCTTTGGTGCCATCGTAGTTACAGGTCTTGGTTTCAGTTTTGTTTTTCAGGCTTTTATAAATATAGCGGTGGCTACTCACCTGGTTCCCGTCACTGGGGTAACTTTACCTATGATAAGTCTGGGTGGGACTTCTATAATCATGAATTGTATCTCATTGGGTATCATTCTTTCGGTAAGTAAATTTGTAGAATCTTCAAACATAAGTACGGATGTTGCAACAAATCAATAAAAAATTGGATAGTGCCGCTCCCCGAATACTTATCAGTGGCGGTGGAACAGGTGGTCATATTTTTCCTGCGATTGCTATGGCTGACGCTATTAAAGTAAAATATCCGGATTCCGATATCTTATTTGTTGGTGCTCAGGAGAAACTGGAAATGCAGGCCGTTCCGAAAGCAGGTTATCCTATCAAAGGTTTATGGATTAGTGGTTTTGATAGAAGTTTTAGTTCTAAAAATATCCTGTTTCCAATAAAAGTGATTCATAGTATTTGGCAGGCAATCTCAATCCTTCACCGATTTAAGCCAGATGTGGTGGTTGGTGTTGGAGGTTATGCCAGTGGTCCTGCTTTATTTGCCGCTGTATTATTGAAAATCCCTACGGTTATTCAAGAACAAAATTCTTATGCAGGTGTAACCAATAAAATTCTGGCCAGATTTGTAGATAAAATTGGGGTTGCCTTTCCAGATATGGATTTGGTTTTTCCGGCAAAAAAGATGGTTTTAACGGGAAATCCTGTTCGAAGTGCTTTATATCCTTCTCAATTACCTGATAGAGACACAGCTTGTCAATATTTTAAGTTGGATCCATTAAAAAAGATCGTTTTTGTTGCGGGGGGAAGCCTGGGCGCCAAAACCTTGAATAATGCAATGATCTTTGGTAAAGATTTACTTTTGGCAAATCAGGAAGTACAATTTATATGGCAGTGTGGAAAGTTTTATGCCTCCTTATGCATGGAAAGTGAATCAGGTAACTTACCCCAGATTAATGTTATGCCTTTTATTGAAGACATGTCTATGGCCTATCAGGCAGCTGATTTAGTGGTGTGCAGAGCAGGTGCACTGACCATCGCGGAGATTTGTTTATTGGGTAAGCCTTCTATTTTAATTCCTTCTCCCAATGTGGCAGAAGATCATCAAACAAAAAATGCCTTGAGTTTGCAGCAGAACGCTGCGGCTATGACCATAAAAGACGATCATGTTAAGGATGATCTCCTTCCTGAAGTTTTTAAGTTAATACAAGATGAAGAATGTTTAGCTGCCCTTGGTAGAAATGCCCTTCGATTGGGTTTTCCAGATGCAGCTGAAAAATTAGCGGATATAATTCTTCAATTTGTCCCTTCGGACAAGAAAAAAGGTGGCAATATGAAGACATTACAACATCTGAAAAATATTTATTTTATTGGTATCGGTGGTATTGGTATGAGTGCCATTGCCAGATATTTTAATGAAAGGGGCGTCAAAATATATGGGTACGATAAGACCCAGACAGTGCTGACGGATCAGCTATCGGTAGAAGGCATGGATATTTGCTACGAAAATAATTATACTGAACCTCATACTCTGGCGATTGATCTCGTAATTTATACACCGGCCGTTCCTCTTTCACATCCTATTTGTGCATTTTTCCAGCGTAGTGGTCTTCCTTTTATGAAACGAGCGGAGATTCTTGGTTTGATTAGTAAAAATATGAAAACCATTGCTATCGGAGGTACGCACGGAAAGACAACAACCTCTTCCATTACCACCCATTTATTAAAAGAAGGTGGAGTTTCATGTACCGCTTTTCTTGGGGGAATTGTTGAAAATTTTGGGGGTAATTATGTTTCCGGTCAATCCGATTGGGTCGTTATTGAAGCCGATGAATTTGATAGGTCTTTCTTACATCTTCATCCGGAAATAGCGGCGATTTTATCAACAGACGCCGATCATCTTGATATTTACGGTTCTGTAGAATCTCTTCTAGACACAGGATTTAGACCCTTTGCAGCTCAAACGGCCGAAGATGGACTGCTACTGATTCAACAAGCTTCCGTTGACTTATTTCCGAATACTGAAAATAAACATTCCTTTGGTATAGAGGAGGGAGATTATAGAGCGGTAAATATTAGATTGGAGTCAAATGGTCTGGTCTTTGATTATCAACATAAGAATGTTCTAATAAAAGACCTAAAATTTTCTCTCCCGGGCAGACATAATGTTTTAAACGCAGTAGTAGCTATTACCATAGCCCTTCGACTGGGCGTAAGCGAGGAGGCTATTCGTGAAAATTTACTCACATTTAAAGGTATTCAAAGGCGGTTTGATATTAAGTTGGTTAATGACAAAATGGTCATTATCAGCGATTATGCTCATCATCCAACAGAATTAAATGCAGTAATATCAGCGGCAAGAGAACTTTATCCTGGTAAAAAAATTACTGCCGTTTTTCAACCTCATCTTTTTAGTAGAACTAAAGATTTTTTAGACGGATTTGCTGAGGCACTTTCAGCTGTAGATAGTCTCTTCCTTCTGCCAATCTATCCAGCCAGAGAACAGCCAATACCAGGCATAGATTCCGCTCTTTTACTCCAAAAAATTAGTATTTTAAAGAAAAAATTGATTGAAACAGATGAGTTATTAGAAACGTTTCATCAGGTTCAACCTGAAATATTACTAATGTTGGGAGCGGGTGATTTTGACAAGATGTTACCCCAGATTGTTGATTTATTTTATGCCAAATCCTTAAAAGAATAAAGATGAAAAATATTATTTCTTCGGGGAAATGGAAGTCTTTTTTGGTAAAAATAGGGGGATTTCTTATATTGGGCCTTATTATTCTGGCTGTGGATATGAGGAAAGAGAAACCTATTGTTGAGATAAACACAGATATTGAAGCTTTGCCAGATAGTTCATTTTTAATTGAGGAGGAAGACGTTCTCGTTGAGTTAGACAGAGGTTTGGGCTTTCAGGTAATAGGACAGTCTTTCAAAACCATTGACTTGAACAGAATTGAAACGCTGCTTGAAAAAAATTCGTTTATTAAAGATGCCGAAGTTTTTTTGGATAGCAGAAATAGTTTAGGTATTCATATTTTACAGCGTAAACCTATTGTAAGGGTCATTAGTAGTCGTGGAGACCAGTATTATTTAGATGAGGAGGGCATAAAGTTGCCTCTATCGAAGCATTTTGCTGTGAACATTATCACGGCTACAGGTGAATATCCTCCTTTCTCTCCTGATTTTTTAACTAAGGATAATGCACTACATGATTTGTTTAAACTTTGTAACGAGATTGAGGCTGATCCTTTTTTAAAATCAATGTTGGTGCAAGTTCATGTGAATCTTAAAAGAGAATTTACATTGGTTCCCATGATTGGGGATCAGAAAATTATATTTGGCGAATTTGATGATTCTATGCAGAAATGGAAAAAGTTAAAGGTATTTTACAAAGAAGCTATGCCTTTTGTAGGTTGGCGTAAATACCGAAACCTTGACCTGAGATTCAGAAATCAGATTGTTTGCAACTAAAATGTTTTAGATTACTTATTTTGACATATTTATTGGGCGTAATTACAAACTACTATGGAAAGAGTTGAAAAAAATCAAGAGGTTGTGTTGGCCATCGACATTGGTACAACAAAAGTCTGTGCCATTGCGGGTTTTAAGAACGATTTAGGGAAACTTGAAGTTCTGGGACTGGGCAAGGTTAACTCAGAAGGTGTCCTCCGGGGGGTGGTATCCAATATTGAGAAAACCGTAAACGCTATTCAAGAGGCTATTGAAATCACCAGACGGTCGGCGAACATCGACTTCAATCTGGTACATGTTGGCATTGCTGGCCAACATATTAAAACATTACAGCACAGGGGACAATTAGTAAGAGAGTATAGTGATTCTGAAATATCTCAAAAAGATATTGATCGCTTGGTTCATGATATTCACAAATTAGTTCTGCCTCCGGGAGATAAGATTTTACATGCCATCCCACAGGAATTTTCTGTAGATTCAGAGCATGGAATAGTAGATCCTATTGGCATGTCTGGCGTTCATTTAGGAGCTAATTTTCATATAATTACAGGGCAAATTACCGCTACGAATAATATTTTCAGATGTGTAGAACGGGCAGGTGCTAAAGTGGCGAATATGACGCTGGAACCTATTGCCTCCGCTATGGCTGTATTGAGTGAAGAGGAAAAACAGGCGGGCGTTGTTCTCATCGATATTGGCGGTGGAACCACAGATATTACCATTTTTTACGAGGGTATTATTAGACATACCTCTGTTATTCCGTTGGGTGGAAATATAGTTACCAAAGATATCAAAGAGGGCTGTACTGTCATGCCACAGCATGCCGAAAATTTGAAAACCCGCTTTGGTTCCGCATTATCTGATGAAGTATTTGACAATAGAATCATATCTATTCCTGGTTTAAGAGGAAGAGAACATAAGGAAATATCTGAAAAAAATCTATCTCTTATTATTCAGGCACGAATGGAAGAAATTTTCGATTACGTTTATGCGGAAATTTCGGCTTCGGGTTACGGTAAAAAGCTCGTGGCTGGTATCGTTTTGACAGGCGGAGGAGCCTTATTACGTCACGTTGACAAATTGGCAGAATACCACACGGGTTTACCAGCCAGAATTGGTCTGCCGGTCGAACACCTGGCTCATGGCTACTCTGAAGCATTGTGCAGCCCCATTTATGCTACTGCGGTAGGCCTGCTCCTGAGAGGTATCGAAGATAGAGAAAAAGGTAGGTACAAATCATCTGAAAAGATAGCTAAAACCAAAGATCCTGAAGTAACCAAAATCGAATCTGAACCAACAAAAGGAGGTTTTATTAACATAATCATTGAAAAAACAAGGGAATGGTTTGACGCTGAACCCGATTCAGACCTTTAAACGCTCTTTTTTTATTGATTACCCAAAAACGAATACTATGATCTACGAATTTCCAAAAGACGATAGTCCAGTTATAAAAGTAATAGGTGTAGGTGGCGGTGGAAGTAATGCGGTCACCCACATGTTTAAGCAAGGTATTATTGGTGTTGATTTCGCCATTTGTAATACTGATAATCAAGCGATGGAAAATAGCCCCGTACCAACTAAAATTAGGCTAGGTCCTAATTTAACAGAAGGAAGAGGCGCTGGTTCTAAACCAAATGTCGGAAAACTGGCCTGTGAAGAATCTATAGAAGAGGTGAAGAGGTATATTGAAAATAACTGCAAAATGCTCTTTATCACAGCAGGTATGGGTGGTGGTACGGGAACGGGAGCTGCTCCTATTATTGCTAGAACTGCCCGGGAAATGAATATCCTTACCGTCGGTATTGTTACTCTTCCTTTTACTTTTGAGGGAAATAAAAGAACTTCTCAAGGTTATGAAGGCCTCAATGAATTGAAAAATTCTGTAGATACGCTTATTATTATTTCTAATGATAAACTTAGGCAGATTCATGGTAATCTATCTCTTTCTGACGCTTTTTCAAAAGCTGATAATGTGCTTACCACCGCAGCTAAAGGTATCGCTGAAATAATAACCGTCCCCGGTTATGTAAATGTCGATTTCGAAGACGTTAATACGGTAATGCGTGGGAGCGGAGTGGCCATAATGGGAACAGGCCTCGCCGAAGGTAATGACCGTGCGCGTATCGCGGTTGATCAGGCACTTCATTCTCCACTTCTTGAAGATAATAATATCAACGGGGCAAAGCATATCCTTTTGAATATTACCTCTGGTTTGAAGGAAGTTACTATGGATGAAATTTTTGAAATTACAGATTTCGTTAGAGAAGAGGCCGGTGATGATAGTGAAATTATATGGGGTAATTGTTACGACAATAAATTAGGTAATAAAATAAGTGTCACTGTTATAGCCACCGGTTTTGAGCACCAGGTTACCGATAATCTGGACTTCATGCCTCAGAAAAGTCAAGTCACTATAAATTTAGGTGATGCTGTGATCCCAAAAATGCCAGAGACGAATGCTCCATCAAGTGGTTTAAGTGGTATTGGCTATGAAGGGGGGAATAATACGGGTCGGGTTATTGAATTTGGAGATACTAATCCAAATAAAATGGGGCACAATATCAATGGTCAGTCAGATCCTTATTTAAAAGATAATAAGAATGTTGCTTCACCGAACGCTTCACCTTTCAAAAACAGAGAGGAAGAAAACAGGCGAAGAGAATCGCTTCGTGCTCAAACGCAAAAGTTAAATAATCCTAAAGTAATTAGTGATTTAGAAAACCAGCCTGCTTATTTACGTAGAAATGTTACGCTGGAAGATGTGCCATCTTCCTCCGATAACAATTTCTCCAGGTATTCTGTGAATCCTTCCAATAATATGGAAATAAGGGAGGGTAACTCCTTTTTGCACGACGCAGTCGATTAATTGATTTTTACGCCTTAGTTATAACTACTTAAATTTCCATAAAGTAGAAATTATCGGGTGCTTTCTATCTGGAAGCACCCTTTTTTTAAGAAAATATTTTAAAACCATTAACATTTAATTAAATAATTTGGCGCAACATATTAATCCTTAATAAAGTTTACATAATAGAAGATCATTAAAATCTTTTTTTTAATACCCATCCCATGAATATCAAAAAAATTAAATTAGCCCTGACTGTAGGTCTTATTAACTCAGGCACAGGAAGCACTTTAGGTAAGGTGAGAGAATTAATGCATTCATTAAAAGAAGACGTGGGCGCTATGCTCTCTTCTCAGGAATTAAAGAAAGCGGTGTTAGGTCCAAACATGGTTCAACATTCGTACGCGCTTCAGTTTGAACGCTGTACTTTGAATGTTGATGTGGTTTGTCACCCTCATACTCAGCAAGAAATGGTTCGCACCTTTTATTTCAATTAGTTTTCCATTTACCTTTTAAAACGAATTTTTACCATGGAGGCTGTCTAATAGATGGCCTCTTTTTTTTAGAACAGGTCATTTTATAAACATGCGACCCCTCTGGGGTCGATTCATTTTTGTATCCTGACCCCGGAGGGGTCACATGTCTATAGCCCCAGGCGGCACCATTTTTTAGCTCAATAATAATTTATTATTAATAAAACGGTTGCTTGTTCTTTTAAAAGATTATTTGACCTACCTTTGTGCCCCGAAAAGAAAATTAAAATGCAAATAAGAAACATTGCCATCATCGCTCACGTTGACCATGGCAAAACAACGCTGGTAGATAAAATGCTGCTGGCAGGTCGACTCTTTAAAGACCATGAAACACCTGGCGAATTGATCATGGATAGCAATGATCTCGAAAGAGAAAGGGGTATTACCATCCTTGCTAAAAATGTATCTATCCGTTACAAGGAATATAAAATTAATATTATCGATACGCCTGGTCACAGTGATTTTGGCGGCGAAGTGGAAAGGGTTCTAAATATGGCCGATGGGGTTCTCCTCCTCGTAGATGCTTTTGAAGGAGCTATGCCTCAAACTCGTTTCGTTCTCCAAAAGGCTTTGGCCTTAGGATTAAAACCTATCGTCGTTATCAATAAGGTCGATAAAGAAAATTGTACTCCACTGGAAGTGCATGAGCAAATCTTTGAACTCATGGCTAACCTGGATGCAACAGAAGATCAACTTGATTTTCCTGTCATTTTTGGTTCTGCCAAAAATGGCTGGATGAGCGAAGATTGGAAAAAGCCCACAGATAATATCTTCGCACTGCTTGATTCCATCGTTACTCATATTCCCCCTCCAAAGGTTTCAGAGGGTACTACTCAAATGATTATTACCTCTCTTGATTATTCCAACTACATTGGTAGGATCGCTATTGGTAGGTTGCAAAGAGGTGTAATTACAGAAGGGCAAATGGTTAGCCTTTGTAAAAAAGATGGATCTATCGTTAAAAGTAGATTGAAGGCCATTTATGTTTTTGAGGGTTTCGAAAAAGCTAAAGTAACCGAAATTAAAGCAGGTGAAATTGGTGCCATTGTAGGTATCGATGGCTTCGAAATTGGTGATACTATCGCAGATTTTGAATTTCCAGAGCCTTTACCACCTATTTCAATAGATGAACCTACCATGAGTATGGTCTTCACTATCAATGACTCTCCTTTCTTCGGTCAGGAAGGTAAATTCGTTACCTCAAGACACGTTCGTGAAAGGTTAGAGAAGGAATTAGAAAAAAACCTGGCCCTAAGATTAGAAGATACAGGTTCAGCAGATAGTTTCAGAGTGTTTGGTAGAGGGGTACTCCACTTAGCCGTTCTTATTGAAACAATGAGAAGAGAAGGTTATGAACTTCAAATTGGTCAGCCTCAGGTTATCTTGAAATTGATCGACGGTGAAAAATGTGAACCAATTGAGGAACTGACCATCGACTTACCTGAAGCTGTTTCAGGAAGAGCTATCGAAGCAGTTACGAGAAGAAAAGGTATCCTTCTTTCTATGGAACCAAAGGCAGATAGAGTTATTCTTAAATTGGAGATTCCTTCAAGAGGTATTATCGGTCTAAGAAATTATTTACTTACTGCAACTGCCGGAGAAGCTATTATGAATCACAGATTCTTAAACTTCCAACCTTATAAAGGCGAAATTCAGGGTCGTCAAAATGGTTCTCTTATCAGTATGGAAAATGGTAAATCTATTCCTTTCTCTATAAATAACCTTCAGGATAGAGGCGTTTTCTTTATAGGTTCTAACGAAGATATTTACGAAGGTCAGGTGGTTGGAGAAAACAACAGACCTGGTGATATGGTAATTAATCTTACTAAAACGAAGAAGTTAACGAACATGAGAGCCTCTGGTTCTGATGATAAATTAAAGTTGATTCCACCTCGTCGCTTCTCTTTAGAAGAAGCACTTGAATATATCCAGGAAGATGAATTTGTAGAAGCAACGCCAGCTTCTCTGCGTTTAAGAAAAATTTACTTGAAAGAACATGACAGAAAGCGCTATCGCAATAGCAGCTTCTCTCAGGTAGAAGGTTAATAAAAAGGGCGGCAATTTTTTTTGCCGCCCTTTTTATTTTAGCATTTATTTTTCTGGTAAAATGATTTTAACGTAGAATGAGTGTTGATTCTGATTTTGCTCCATTCATCTCAAATGCGATAGTATATTTGCCTTTCACCAGATAAATCTGGCCATCTTCCATGGCTTTTATTTTAATTGGCTTTTCTTCCTCTTTAAGATTTTTATTGGCCAGCATTTCTAAGGTTGCAGCGGCAGATTCTTTTATGATTCCTTTGTAAGGAACATAATTAAGTCCGTTTGACATCGACACTTCTTGCTCAAACAATAATTCTTTGCTGTCGGAATATAACCGCATAAAACCTTTCCCCGCGGTGGACGCATACACTGGTAACAATATGTCTGGAGATACACTTTCCTGCCAGGGAGCCATTTTTCTTCCCCAACGTGGGCTTGCAAAAGGTGAGGCTGGAGTAAAAGCGTGTAATGTCTTTGACATGATCTCTGGCGTAAGCTGTTGTAGTTCTTTTACTGAGGCCAAATAAATTGATCTGCCATGAGTACCGACGATAATTTCCTTATCCCTTGGATGAATAACCAGGTCATGTACAGAAACGGCAGGAAGGTTATTTTCAAATAGTTGAACCTGTTTGCCCCCATTTAAAGAACAATATAGGCCATTATCAGTCCCAATATAGAGTAAATTCTCATTGACTGGATCTTCCTTTATCACATTTACAGGTTCATTTGGTAGTCCTTCTCCGATTTGCTTCCATGTTTTTCCATAATCGTCAGAAACGTAAACATAAGGTTTAAAATGATCATTTCTATAACCATTTAAAGTTACATATACCCTTGAGGCCTTAAAAGCAGAGGCTTGAATGCTACTTACCCACAAATTTTGTGGTAATGATTCGTCCAGTCTTTTCCATGTGGTACCCCCGTCAGGACTGAGGTGTATCATACCATCATCGGTTCCCACGTAAATTAATCCAAAGGTAACCGGTGATTCGTGAATACAGGAAATGGTACCAAAGGGCACGTCTCCCTTTTTTCCCCCTTTCGTTAAATCTCCACTTATTTCTTTAAAAGTATCGCCCTGATCAAAGGACCGGTGTACTTTATTGGATGCCATATAAAGAATGTCCTGATTGTGGATAGATAAATGAATGGGCGTTTCCCAATTCCATCTTAACGGCCGTTCTCCCAGGGCATGTTTTGGCGTAATTCCCTTCCTTTGTCCGGTTTTTGTATTTATTCTAAAATAATTTCCAAATTGAAATCCGGTATATACCGTTTCATTATCTCTGGTATCAATAGCAACCTGCATACCATCGCCACCCATGATCGATTTAAAGGGATAATCACCGGAATCATGCCATTCCGTATTTGGCATATTTGTTTTGGGACCCATCCAAACCCCGTTGTCTTGCAATCCGCCATACACTCTGTAAGGTTCTGCCATATCAACAGCCACATGGTAAAACTGGCCTAAGGCTGGCGTGTTGCATTTAATCCAATGTTCACCATTATCATAAGAAATGTTTATTCCTCCATCATTACCAAGGATCAAGTGTCCCGGTTTTTTGGGATTTACCCAAAGGGCATGATGATCGGAATGCACATTATCTCCATTAATTGATTTCCATGTTTTTCCGCCATTTTCAGAGGAAAGTACAGGAACACCTAAAACATACAATTGATTTACACTGGCCGCACGAATTTGAGCAAAATAATAGCCGTAGGTATAATGTACGTTTTCTAAATACCCTTTTTCATGGGTTAATTTCCAGGATTTGCCCATGTCATCAGACCGATACACTTCAAGGCCGTGGACGGGAGCGTCAAAAAGGGCAGAATTAGCATCTTCTGTATATTCAACAAGGTTCAAAGGAGTAATCTCATTCTTTTTGACCAAGTCTAATACTTTTTCAACCGTATATTGAGAAGGAAAGCCATTTTTTTGTAAAAAGTCCTTTATCAGATATTTCTTTTGAGTTAAAAAGACTTCTTTGGACATAGTTCTCAATGCTACCTTGGTAAGTTCGTCAGCATTGGCAGAAGATTTATTTTCTTGCCGGAAATAATTGTCGATAGCTGCGAAGAGAACAGTTTTTCCTTGATTTTGTGTTACCTCTAATCCAATTCTTCCCAAACCTTCACCGTCTGGAAAACCTGTATTTGCAGCGGTAATTTTTTGCCATGTTTTACCGCCATCCGTACTTTTATGAATAGCTGATCCTTTTCCGGACTCTACAAAATCCCATGCTTCCCTCGATTTAGTCCAGGTCGCTGCATAAAGAATCTGAGGAGAAGAAGGGTCTCCAATTAAATCGACAGCCCCAGTAAGTTGATCAACTTTCAAAGTATGTTTCCAGCTTAGGCCACCGTCTTCGGTCATAAACACGCCTCTTTCCTCATTTGGCGAATAAAGATGTCCTAAAACAGCTACCCAAACCTTATTGGGATCTTTAGGATGGAGGCGTATTCTACCAATATGGTGAGATTCGGGAAGACCTTTAAAGGACCAGGTATTTCCTCCGTCCGTACTTTTGTACATTCCCGTACCAGCGTAGGAAGACCTGCTTGAATTTACTTCGCCTGTACCTACCCAAATGGTATTTCTGGCCCAATCTACAGCAATATCGCCTATAGTCATGACTATTTCCTTGTCAAATAAAGGCTTAAAAGTGCGTCCATTATTTTCTGTTTTCCAAAGTCCCCCGGAAGCATAAGCTACATAAAATTGAGTAGGATCATTTGGATTAACCTCCAGGTCCGACACTCTGCCACTCATCACGGTAGGTCCGATAGATTGAAATGACAAACCACTGACTACGGAATTTTTACGAATGTCAGCTCTTTTCATTGCATTATCCAAACGTTCCTTTGCGGAGCTGGCAGGGTATTGCGCTATTAAGAAATGACTACTAATAAGGAGTAGAGTGAATAAAATTAAACGGTTTAAAAGCATAATAATCATTTAAAGTTATGAAACAGATAAGTATAAATAAAAATACCATTTTTAAGCAAAGTAAAGGGGAAAAATTTGTTTATTTTTTAACGTCGCTTTTGTTTAATTTTGGCAAATGAAGCAAATAGATCGATTGGTGTTGAGGAGTTTCCTTCCTCCTTTTATTGTTTCTTTTTTAATCGCCTCTTTCGTTCTGGTGATGCAAATGCTTTGGCTGTATATTGATGATATTGCAGGAAAGGGCTTAGGTATATGGCTGGTATTAGAACTCCTTTTTTACCGGAGTGTCGGTATCATTCCCATGTCTCTGCCATTGGGTATTTTACTGGCCTCGGTAATGACCCTTGGCTCAATGGGAGAATTTTTTGAACTTTCAAGTTTTAAATCCGGGGGTATTTCTCTTTTTAGAATAATGAGAGCCATTCTTTTTTTTGGCTTGTTTTCTATCCTTTTTTCTCTCTATTGCTCCAATACTCTTATTCCAATAGCCAATCTGAAGTTTGGTTCCAGGATGTTTGATATAAAACAAAAAAAGCCTGCGTTAAGATTGGAAACGGGCATTTTCAACGACGATCTTGAGGGGTATGCCATTCATATAGGGACAAAAAAATCAGACGGTAAATCTATTGAGGATGTGCTAATATATGATCATACAGAATCAAATGTTGGCAAATACAAAACCGTAAAAGCTCAGAACGGTGAACTTGTCATTACCGAAGATGGTAAATATATGGTGATGGTTCTTGAAAATGGCATGCAGTACATTGAAAATGGTAATAATTTATCTCCGGGAGAAGGTAAATATCCTTTTACCAGAACACAGTTTTCAAGGTGGCAAAAGGTTTTTGATTTAAGCGAATTCGAATTGTCGAGAACCAACGAAGGTCTGTTTAAAGGGAATCGTTCTATGATGAGTAGTGGAGAATTAGCTATGGCGGTTGATTCCATTTCCCGCGATATGGATAAAAAAGGTAAGGAAATGGGGAATTATATGGTTGGTTTTTTACCGTATCTAAAAACAGATTCCTTATATCTCGCTAAAGTTCCTGAAGCCGTTACCTCCGATATTCCCCCTGAAAGCAATCCGTCATACTCAAAACCGGGTAGTCAAAATGTGGAGACTTCTTCCCCCGATCCCGATCCGTATAAGTATCAGGTCGATTTGGGTACCCCTGCCAAGAGGTTAACTGAAATAAAATTTGATACCGTTAAACGTCTGCTCAGTACCTTTGATCCATTCGAACAAACGCAGTTGTCGAGTAAAGCAAAAAGTATTATTCGTACTATTGGAACCCAATCTGGCGCAACGGCTGAATCGGTGAGACAATTAAATGATTCCAGAGTTAAACATATCTATGATTTAAATGCAAAATATAGTATCGCCGTTGCCTGTTTTTTATTCGTTTTAATAGGTGCCCCAATGGGAGCTATCGTTAGAAAAGGTGGATTTGGATACCCCATTTTAATTTCTACCTTGTTTTTTATGATTTTTGTTGTCTTAACTATCGTATGTAGAAAAGTGGCTGAAAGCCTTATTATTCCTGCCATTGCTGCCGCTTGGTTGCCAAATATTATTTTGTTTCCCGTAGCTATGATGCTTACCTGGTTAGCCATGAATGACTCAAGTTTATCCTTTTCCATGCCAGGTATCTTAAAATTTAAAAGAAATGGTGTTTCTAAAAAATAATTGGTTCTTCTTCACTTTTTTTGCCTTTTGGCAAGGTATATTAATAATCTACCTGTTTTATTTTCCTAAAGGGCAGGAATTTCTATTATTAGATAAGTTTCACCATGAATATCTGGATACTTTTTTTAAATACATCACATTTTTGGGAGATTGGCCTGTCTATATTTTTGCCTTAGCCTTTTTATTTTCAAAGCTAAAGTTCAGAGCCTTTTATGTTGTACTGTTAGTAAGCATTTTAGTTCCCATCACCTCTTACATTTCAAAAGCTAACTTCAAACAACCGAGGCCAGTGCATTATTTTCAGGATAAACCTGTATTTAATGACCTACAAAAGGTAGATGGGGTAGTTTTGCATACAGGTTTTTCCAGTTTTCCTTCAGGGCACACTATGTCAGCTTTTGCCGTTTTTTCCTTATTAGCTTTTTTTGCCATCCATTCAAAGAGGCAGATTTTTTTGTTCTTTTCACTGGCTATTTTGGTGGCTGCTTCGAGAGTGTATTTAATTCAACATTTTGTAGAGGACGTATGGATGGGTTCTTTAATAGGTGTTATGCTGGCCTATTTAATTTTTCAGGTATTTCATGTATTTTCTACGACATCGAAACAGAGCGGGGAAGGCGTACTTCGATGATATTATACCTTGCTTGAAAAAGGTAATTCTGGCAAATGTGAAGCGGGTGGTAAGGGCATCATTATTCTCCAATGTTTAGGAAAATAATTATTGTATCGGTGTCCCATAGCTTTATACCAACCCATAGAAAGTCCATTGTAGGACATTTTTCCCCATCCAACATTTGGTGGCACACTATTAGAAACTTCTTTTTTAAGGTATAATAAGGCCTCATGCCGTTCCAGTTCCCAATGGGGTACCTCCTCATTTATATATGAACTCAAAGCAAGTTCTTGCTCTGGAATGAAATCATTACCTTTAGATGCGCCCAATAATAAAATGGGGTCTATAAATGGTAAATATTGGCTTATAAGATTAAATTCTTCAATTATGTCTTCAGGGATACCGTAATAATTTCCACTATTATCCTGAACACCAACAAGTTGGTTTTCTTTTTTTAAAAAGGCTGACAAAGCATCGGGGAAATTTATTTTTTTTCTTGGCACCTTTACGTTTCTTTTTACCTGTTCGGTTAGGGTATTTCTCTCCTTAGAACCTATGTTTTGCAGAACGGCTATATAAAATCCTTCTCCATTTACCTTGTGAGGGAAACATTGAAAGCCTCCCTTTTCAGTGCTTATAATACCCCATTGCGGAGGTACCTCCATTGGTACTGTCTTTAATGAAAATGTTTGACAAAGCCAGGCAATTTGGTCATCATTTTCTTGTGTATTATAGGTGCAGGTGCTGTATATTAAATATCCACCTTCTTTTAGTAAGGCAGGAATGGGTGAAAGGATCCGTTTTTGCCTGGATGCACAATGATTCACATGCTCCAGCGACCATTCATCTCTTGCTTTTACATCTTTTCTAAATAATCCTTCGCCAGAACAGGGAGCGTCTAATAATATCAAATCGAAGAGGGGAGGAAGTGAGCTAAAAACTGGTACTTCAAAGGAGGAAACAAAAACATTGGCATAGCCCCATTTAGCAAGATTTTGTTTTAAAATGGGCACTCTCGATTTAATTACTTCATTGGCCAGGAGAAAGCCATTTTTTTCGCTGGCTATTTCTGCTAAAATGGTGCTTTTACCCCCGGGCGCAGCCGCTAAATCGAGAATGAATGGTTTCTGCGTTGTTGCCAAAAGTTTATTGGCCACCCATTCCACAAACATTGAGCTTGGATCTTGTACGTAATAAGCACCTGCGTGAAAGGATGGGTCTAAGGTGAAATTAGGTCTGTTTTCAAGTGTGAATCCTCGTTGTGTCCAGGGAACAGGCGTTCCGGACTCATTCAACCCTGACGCTTTTAATGGGTTAATACGGATGCCGGTGACCGAGGCAGTCGATGTTACAGAGGAAATAAATTCTGATAATTCAGTTTCGTCTAATATATTTCCCATTTGATGAATAAAATCAATGGGTAATTCACCTTTCTCCATGTTAATTCTTTGTGATATGTATGTATTTAGCTAAAATCCAATCATTTACATCGGGTAAAACACGGGTAAAGTATATTATGGCAAAATAAATAAGGGTCATAAGGGGCGCTCTATATGCTAAATCAATGTAAGCTTTTGGGTATATTGGAATATACAATACCGCTAACCAGCAGATAATCCCAGCGAAAAATATTTTAAAATAAGAATTCGTAAAAGGATGAAATTTCCAGTGAATATAGTTGAAAATCAAATAAATAGAACTGGTAATAACTATGGTTAGCGCCGTGGCCATAGCCGCTCCTACCACACCAAAATACTTGATGAATACGAAATTTGATCCAATAGTCAAAATAGCCATGAATGTTTTAGCCAGGAGATCAAATTTGTACTTATTTGAATGAATGAGAATAAGGGATGAAAAACCGGTCATCATGGCAAATATTTGACCGAAACCGAGGTAAATAGCTATGGGGATACCCGATCTGTATGGTTCACCAAGAACTTTTACCACGTTGTGAAGATTTCCAAGTACCCCAGCATATACTAACACTCCTAAGACTAAAACTACCTTGGTGGTACGTTGATTTAACAAATGAATCTCCTGTATCTCTCCTTTTTTCCAGTGCTCGGCTATTTGTGGTGAAATAACGGAGCCAAAAGCATTCACCGGCATGGTGATGGTAGTAGAAACAAAATAAAAAACAGCGTAAATACCTGCCATGGTAAAGTCAATCATTCCTGATATCATCATGGTATCAATATAAGCAATAAGATTATTGCTAAGTCCTGTAAACATGATGAATAGGGAATAGGTGAAAATGGGTTTTAAATATGGCGATGTTAAAATGGGTTTTAAGGATGCATAACCTAAAAATCCCCGCCATTCGATATGCAATACCAGTAAAAGAATACTCAACAATCCTTTAATTCCATATAAATCGAGAAATAATTTGAGATCAATAAGGTCGTAATAATATAAGATAATAAGTAGGGTGGTAATAGCTCTGGAAAAAACCTGCGTCAGAAAAATATTAAATAATGGACGTTGTCTGGCTGTATTAAAGGCATCTAAAATGTTGAGTAAGGTATAGGTGAGTAGATTAAAAAAGATGAGGTAAAAATATTGGCGGGCTAATTCCCGACTCGCTACATCTTTTATATTCAGTATGATATCCCATTTGAAGTAATAAAGAATAATACCCCCCAGGATAATGGCCATAACGCCAATGAATAAAATGAAAGTAAAAAATGAATCCCTGGTTTTTTTTTCGTCTTTGAAATAAGGATAAAACCGGATAACTGCCCCAGGTAAACCGAGCAGGACAAAGGTGATAATCAAATTATTTGTAAAAGAGAGGGTCTGAATAAAGCCAAAAATACTGGCACCCAAAATTTTGGGAAAAAGGAGGGTGCTATTTATAAAGCCCCATAAAACACCAGTGTAAAGAATAACGGTACCTGCAAGACCTTGTTTTTTCATAGTTCCCGATAATCCAAATGGGCAAAATTATTTAGAAAATAATATCGACATCTACATCGTAAGGGTAGGTAATCAAATAATTTAGGGCTTCCGAGAAGTCGTAGTCGTCGTAAACGACTTGATAAAGCATTTTTGTAATGGGCAATCTAAGCTTTAATTTTATAGCCAGATGATGAAATAAGTAAAGTGTTCTTACCCCTTCGGCGAGTTCAGGGGTGTTTTCAATCAATGAAATGCGCTTTTCACCCTTCCCCAGTTTAAATCCAAAGGTGTAATTTCTACTATTTTCGCTGGTTCCAGTAGCAATGAGATCCCCAATACCAGCGGTGCCGATAAAAGTTCTGGGACCCGCACCGAAAGCCTTTCCAATATAAATCATTTCCATCAGTCCCCGGGTAAGTAACATGGCTTGAATATTTTTACCTAAACCTTTTCCTGTAATTAACCCTGAACCCAGGGCAAAAATATTTTTAAGACCGCCGGCAAATTCAGCACCAAGAAGATCATTTGTTCCAAAAACATGAAATACATCGCTACCTAACGCTTTTTTTCCCGCTTCAATAACTTCTTCGAACGGACTTCCAATAACGGTCGCGGTAGGTTGTCCCTCCATGATTTCAGAAGCCAGATTCGGCCCTGCTAAACAGCCAATTCTTCTCACCGAAGTTTCTTCTTTTATAACCTGGCTCATGGTCATAATATGTTCCTTTCTCAATTTACCCGCTGTAATGTCTGCGTCAGAAATACCTACATCAAATCCCTTGGTGGCATGTATGATGAGGTGCGAAGGACGAAGATAAGGACCAAATAATTGCATAACCGACCTAAAAGCATCAGAACTTATAACAGGAAAAAGAAGGGTGCATGTTTCAGCTAAAAATTTAGGATCATTAGTGGCAGTAACCCTTTGGGATATGACTACATTGTCAAAATAGTGATGTTCGTTGATTTGCTGAACTACCTCCGGCCGTCGGGCAAAAAGTAAAACAGGGACATTATGAGCTAATAAATTAGCTATGGTTAAGCCAAAACTACCTGCGCCTATTACCCCTACAAATTGTTTTCCTTCAACGTCCATTTTAGGTATATATTAGCCTGCTATTAAAGATTCAATAAATTTTTCCGGTGATACAGCCTCTGCCAGTTGGTAATCTCCAATTTTGGTTCTTACTAATCTGGAAAGATAGGCTCCTGATTGTAATGATTTACCCAAATCAAACGCAAGAGAACGTATATAAGTTCCTTTGCTGCAATGAACTTTGAAATCTATTTCCGGCAATTCAAACCGAAGAATTTCTAAGGAATACAAAGTAATTCTGCGTGCTTCAGGTTCGAATACTTCTCCTTTCCTTGCCTTCTTATAAAGTGGTTGACCGCCCACTTTGATTGCTGAGAAAATGGGAGGAATCTGCATTTGTTCCCCTTGGAAAAGAGTCAGGGCTGCGTCCAGAGCTTCTCTCGTTATATGTTGAAAGGGGAATAGTTCATCAGGTTCCGATTCTGCGTCGTAAGTGGGTGTAGTTGCACCCAAGGTTATGGTACCTTCGTAACATTTTCCTAATTCCTGTAAAGAGGCTAAATCACGGGTGCATTTCCCTGTTCCCAGTAAAAGTAAGCCCGTGGCCATAGGATCTAAAGTACCTGAATGACCAACTTTTATCTTTTTTAAACCAAGATGGTGTTTTATGGATCCCCGTATTTTATTAACCACATCGAAGGAAGTCCATCCTGCTGGCTTGTCAATCAGTAAGATGGTTCCAACCTCCAGGGGATGTTGCGTATTTTTGGAAGATTCAGAAATAACAGGGTCGATCATTTACATTTATTTTGCTGTCAGAAATAACAGCATTCCTGCGCCAACAATAAAACAATACAGCGCAAAATAGCCTAATTTACTTTTCTGTACCACTTTGATCATCAAAGTGCAGGCGAACAAACCAGTGAGAAAAGCGGCAAGAAAGCCCAGAGAAAGGGGTATCAGTGAGAATTCCTTTACATTAAAGGCGCCATCAAGCAAATCTTTGGCCATCTTACCTAAAATCAATGGAATAACCATTAGAAAACTAAATCGGGCCGCTTCAGCTTTTTGAATGCCTAGTAAAACCGATGTTGAAATGGTCGCTCCTGATCTTGAGATACCTGGTAAAATAGCAATCATTTGGGCAATACCAATTATGAAAGCTTCTTTTGGCCCAACCGTTTTGGTGCCTGTTTTTGCTCGGTCGGCAAAGAACAAAATACCTGCAGTAACCAATAATAAGGCACTCACAAGGAATATTTGTCCCTCAAAAAGTCTGTCAATCTCTTTTTCTAAAAATAAGCCCACCAATACAGCAGGTATCATCGAGAGAATAATATTTCGTGCAAATAAATGAGATTCAGTTATCCGCGGCTTAAATAAGCCTGATAGGATTATACCAATTTCTTTTCTAAATACAACCATTGTCGCCAGCGCCGTCGCTGCATGCAAGGTTACAGTCATTAAAAGACCAGAATTTAAGTCTTTCTTATCTCCTAAAAAGTATTGCGCAATCTCCAGGTGACCGCTACTACTCACAGGCAGAAATTCTGTTAAGCCTTGAACTATACCAAGTAAAATGGCTTCTATGTTACTATCCATTATTTACGAAATATTGCAAACACCTCAATAATTAATCCAGCTAATATAAAAATGGGGGCAATGACCATTCTGACAGGACTATAAATAATCGTTTCATCCCAAACGTCTGGACTTGGCATATTGCCACCTGACATTAGTACGAGACCTATGGCAACCAATAATATACCTCCGCCCATCCAAATAAAGTTGTTTTTATTAAATAACATCTCCATTTGAACTTGTTGAGGCTTAGTTTTTACCCCACTTACAGTGGCTCGCTGCTTACTTGTTGTTTGTCCCGTTTCATTTACCTTGGTAGTCACCGCGGGATTGGGTGTAATTCGGACTTTTGATTTACTCATGATTTTACCGGATTTTAAATTCCGAGAACGAAATTAAACATTAAATTTATTTATCTAAGGACAATTGTCATTTCATATTAATACAAATCATCTACTCGCATTTTCAAATATCTGTTTACCACAAAAAAAGTACTAAAAACATAAATGAAAATACCTGCAAATAGGATGATGGCTGATAGCATAATTAGCTTTTCCATAGGTACATTGCGGACCAACTCGGGCAAATTACTCGCCAACCAAAAATAAATGATACCGAGTCCCACAAGAGCTATAAAACCAGCCAATATGCCATGGAAGAAACTTCTCTTTATAAATGGAGTACTGATAAATTGCCAACTGGCACCTACTAATTCCATGTTTTTAATGATAAATCGATGCGTATGTAAGGCTAGTTTGAGGGTATTGAATATCAGAGTGATAGATATTGCCAACAATATGAGGGTGAGCGCAAAAGTGAAAAGTAAAAACTTATTCATATTTTTTAATAATGAATGAAGGAAACTATCTTGAAAATAAACAGCCTGGACCGTTGGGAATTTTAGTAACGCATTTTTAATTTTACCCAATGCTTCCTTATCTAAATACGCTTCCTTAACATTGAAAGTTGCAATATCTAAAAAGGGATTAGGTAAATCGAGTTTTAAAAAATCTTCCCCAAAATCTTTTCGCATCATTTGCATAGCCTCCTCCTTTGGAATCATAGAAAAACTACCTTTTTTATAAAAATCGCGTGTCGTTAACCAGCTTTTCATCGAAACCATTTCTTCCTCTGTTCCCGTTTCGCTGATTTCAACGATTAAATTTAGATTTTCTTTATAAAACGATATTAACTGCCGGGTATTTATTAAAATAAATCCGAAAATACCTAAAATAAATAATATCAGTGATATGCTTAACATAGCAGAAAGGTAGTTTGGCTTTGATCCAAATTTACCTGAATCTTGTTGAGTAGATGTCGCTGGATTCATACTTTAATTACCTGTTTTCCAACTGATTCATTAATGCTTCTGTTTCAGCTAACAAGGATTTTAATAATTTTAATCGTTCTGATTTTTCTTGAGCCGTTAGTGTACCATTTGTTTCGGACGATGTTAATCCAGTAGCAACCTCTTCCATTTGTAATAATTGGTCTCTTTTATTTGTTAAATCCTGAAACTGTTCATTTATTTGCGGATCCCCACTTTTAACCACCGCATTTTCAAGTCCGTTTAATAGTTGGCTCACTTTATCCATAGCGAGATCATATTTTCCGTCCTTTAATTTTTGTTTTTCAGCCCGAAGTAGGTCCCATGAAGATTTTCCAAGGTGAATTACTTCTCCAAATATCTTTTTAGAGGTGGATTTTTCCTCTGGGGTACCTAAAAAATAGTTGTAAACCAATAAAAGGACAACTAAGCTTAATCCAAGTTTGAATAAAAAACGAATCATATTACTTGCATTTATTAAAGTGTTCTCAACAATGCAAATCTAATTCCTTTTTGTCTATTTTTGCGTAAAATTACGCTTTTAGTCTCTATAACGATTTTTAGAGCTAACAGCACAACAAAATTAAACGATAATGGAATACAGATTTTCAGACATTGAATCCAGGTGGAAAAAGTTTTGGGAAGAAAATAAAGTGTACAAAGTAAGTAACACTTCCGATAAACCAAAATATTATGTTTTGGATATGTTCCCTTACCCGTCTGGCGCCGGTCTGCATGTAGGACATCCTCTCGGATACATCGCTTCTGACATTTATGCCAGATATAAAAGGCTCAAAGGTTTCAATGTTTTACATCCAATGGGATATGATGCCTTCGGTCTGCCGGCAGAACAATACGCTATTCAGACGGGGGTACAACCTGCTATGTCTACTGCTCAAAATATTGCCAGATACAGAGGTCAGTTAGATAATCTTGGATTTAGTTTCGATTGGGACAGAGAGGTGCAAACGTCTAATCCATCTTATTATAAATGGACTCAGTGGATTTTCCTGCAACTTTTTTCTCATTATTATGACACCAAAGCCAATATGGCTAAACCTGTCTCCGAACTCGAAAATCATTTTAGTACCCATGGCTCCAGCCATTTAAATGCCGTTCACAGTGACATTGAACACTTTAGTGCGGAAGAATGGAACGCAAAATCCAAAGGGGAAAAGGAAAATATGTTGATGAACTTTCGTCTGGCCTTCAGAAAAGTTACCTATGTTAATTGGTGTGAAGCATTGGGGACCGTGTTAGCAAATGATGAAGTGAAAGATGGTTTGTCTGAAAGGGGAGGGCATCCCGTAGAGAAAAAACCAATGATGCAGTGGTCGCTAAGAATCACAGCTTATGCTGAACGATTATTGAATGACCTGCAGACCCTGGACTATTCTGATGCCATGAAAAAAATGCAATCCAATTGGATTGGTCGTTCGGAAGGCGCAAGAATGTTCTTCGGCGTGGAAGGGCACGATGTTCAACTGGAAATTTTCACCACCCGTCCCGATACCCTTTTTGGCGTTACTTTTATGGTTTTAGCGCCAGAACACGAATGGGTTTCTTTGTTGACTACAAAAGATCAGGCTCCGAAAGTGGCAAAATATTTAGACTACGTGCAGAGCAGGTCTGAACGGGAGCGAATGGCCGAAGTTAAGGAAGTTACCGGAGAGTTCCTTGGCGCTTATGCTATTAATCCGTTTAATGGAAAGAAAATTCCTATTTATATAGGTGAATATGTCCTGAAGGATTATGGTACAGGGGCTATTATGGCCGTGCCAAGTGACGATGATCGCGATAATTTATTTGCCGTTAAATTTGGGCTGGAAATTATTGACGTGATTGATAAGTCAAATTATCCGGGGGCAACGCGTAATGATAAACTGGGCTTAATGATTAATTCTGAATTCCTTGACGGCATGGAGGTTCCTGAAGCCATTGAATTTATGTTGAAGGAAATTGAGGCTAAAAATATTGGTTCCAGACAAGTGAATTATAAATTGCGCGATGCTATCTATAGTCGTCAAAGATATTGGGGGGAACCTTTTCCCATTATATACGATGAGGATGGTATTGCCATACCCTTAAGTGAAGAGGAACTTCCTTTGGAATTGCCCGTTTTAGAAAATTTTCAACCCGCTTCAGGTGCTGTTTCTCCTCTTGCCAGAGCGCAGGATTGGGTGAATCTTCCAAATGGGTTTAAACGTGAAACAGATACCATGCCAGGTTTTGCTGGTTCTTCCTGGTATTTTTTGCGCTATATGGATCCTACAAACGATCAGGTTTTTGCCGGGGAAAATGCCTTGAATTATTGGAAAGATGTAGATCTGTATGTCGGAGGTACGGAACATGCAGTGGGGCATTTAATGTATAGTCGCTTTTGGCATAAATTTCTCTACGATCTGGGTAAAGTACCTACCATTGAGCCATATAAAAAATTGATCAATCAAGGTATGATTCAAGGGGTAGTGGAATCTATTTATTTGCAAAAGGAAAAAGTAGCAGGTAAAAGTAGATTTATTTCAGCCTCTCTGTTGAAAAATGAAGAAGCAAAGGGTCTTGCTTTTACCAGAATTCCTGTATTGGTAGATTATATTACAGATTATGGAAACATGCAGGGCTCGCATCTCAATGAAAATGGGGTAAGTCAGTTTATTTCGTGGAGACCTGAATTTGTATCTGCCGTTTTTGAATCTGAGGGTGGGGTGCTTGAACAAGGTGTTTTTACTCCATCAAATGAAGGAGATACTTTTCAGCTGATAACCCATTCTGAAGTAGGCAAAATGTCGAAATCATTGTACAATGTGATCAATCCTGATGATGTTGTATCAAAATATGGGGCAGATTGCTTTAGAATGTATGAAATGTTCCTCGGTCCTGTTGAACAAGCGAAACCCTGGGATACAAAAGGTATAGATGGTGTCTATAAATTTTTGAGAAAAGTATGGCATTTGTTTAGAGACGCAGACGGTAAATGGTTGGTAACTGAAACTCCCGCAACACCTGAAGCGCTCAAAGTTTTACACGCAACGATCAAAAGGATTCAGGACGATATTGAACGTTTTTCCTTTAATACTTGTGTGAGTGCCTTCATGATTGCTGTGAATGATTGGCAAAAAATGAATGTTCATCATAGAGAGGTACTCGAACCTTTTTTAACCCTACTGGCACCATTTGCGCCATTTTTAAGCGAAGAAATGTGGCATCAGTTGGGCAATGAAGGTTCTGTGCATCAGGCTGGTTTTCCTGTTTTTGAAAGTAAGCACCTCGAAGAATCTGCTATTGAATATCCCGTAAGTGTCAATGGTAAACTGAGAGCAACCTTAGTTTTTGATGTTCAAGGCAAGGAAGAAGACATTAAAGCAGCGGCAATGGAGCTCGATCCAATTAAAAAATGGACAGAGGGTCTAACCGTAGTGAAAATTATTGTTGTTCCAAAAAGAATGATCAATATAGTGGTTAAATAAAGACCGACCCCAGAGGGGTCGCATGTTTATAGAATGGTGACCGCCAGGGGCATAATGGTATAATGGGGAAATTGTGCCGCCAGGACATGATGGTATAATGGGGAGATTGTGCCGCCAAAGCCAAATATTGCCAATAGACATGTGTCCCCTCCGGGGTCAGGCATTAAAAATTTACCTTTAATCAATAATTTTGAACGTCGTTCGTCTGTTTCGCTGGTGTTCCTCTTCCGTGCATCGCGAGCAGACACAAATGGCTGTGGGTAAAGTTTCACCAAAGCCTTTTGCAACCATTCGCCCAGGTGGAACGCCCTTTCCAATGAGGTATTCTATAGCCGATTGTGCTCTTCTTTGAGAAAGAACCTGATTATAGGAATCAACACCCCGGCAATCTGTATGTGAAGCCAACTGAATTCTGATGAGAGGATTTAAGATTAACGTATTAGCTAGTTTATCCAGCGTAGGTTTAGCGTCAGAACGAATATCCCATTTATCTAAATCGTAATAAATATCGTCTAAAACAATCTCTGTATTTTTAAATATTTTATCGAGGACGATTTCCATTTCTACTATTTGAATAGGATTTTCTGGGGTAGCTTGTAGTCCTGCGGCATTGAAAGTAGCTGCATTATTGAGATACCCATCTTTACCAGCCAGGAAATTCCATGAAGATCCTGGTTGAATGGTAATTCTGGTTTTACCAGTACTATCCGTCAAAAATTCCTGGTCATTTCCGGTAATGGTGGTAGATAATTTTGCATTGGTCAAAGGCTTTCTACCTAGTAATGCAGAATTTGGATTATTGGGTTCTGCATAAATTTTTTCCAGTACAAAAACATCTAAATAATATTGATAAGCAATAACCTTGGGTTTTTCCGTAGGTGTTTTCTCATCTTTTTTAGGATTTGGCGGTAATTTTTTAAAAGTATAAATATCTTCTCTGCCATTTCCACCTTCTCTGGTTGATGTAAAATAACCAAATGGCAGATAATTTACGGAGTGAATAATGGTGTAGTTAAAATCATCACTACCGGAGTTTATGGGATATTTCAGATTCACCGGAGGCGACCATTCTCCGTTTTCAAGCCTGAAGCTTTTAAAAATATCCAATCCACCCATACCGGGTAAATAATCTGAACTAAAATAAAGTGTATCCTTATCTAAAGACGGAAATTGCTCATTTCCAGGCGTATTAATCTGTCTATTCAGTAAAGCGGGTTCACTCCAGGTACCATTGTCTAAAAGTTGGGAGTTATATAGGTCATAGCCGCCCCATCCTTCGGGTGCTTTAGCGCTGAAAAGCATGTATTTTCCATTTTCAGAGAGGGTTGGATGTCCAAGATTAAGATCTTTTAAGGTGGGAAAAATTTGAGATGCAGGCCCCCAGGTTTCTGCATTTATTTTTTCAATGATAAATAATTTACAAAAGGCATCTTCCTTTTTACCTCCGCTACAACGTGTAAACACCGCTTTATTTCGTTCAGCATTAAAGGAAAGTGTTCCTTCATGGGCTGGAGAATTAATATTGATTTTCCAGGGAACAGCATCGCCAGTTTCCAGGTCAGCTATAAAGATATCTGTAAATCCTGCGCCAGTCCATAAATAAATTTGTTCACCAGTGGAAGTCGGTCGGTCCGAGGTAAAGATGAGGCTGTTTTTATTTAGTAGAACAGGAGAATAATCGGCGAAAGCGGAGTTAATGGGTAAAGGTTCAACTTGAAAATCTTTGTATTCTTCTTTCTTCCATTTTGCAGCAAGGTCACAATTGGCAATATCTTTTCTGTATTCATAAGGGCTGCCAATTTCAATACTTAAGTCTTTGAAAGTTTGCATCGCTTCAGTGTATTGCTCACTCTGTTTTAGGGCAAAAGCCAATCCTTTTAGCGCATCAACACCAAACCCATTATCATAAGAAAGTTTATAATTTTCGATAGCCTGATCAATATTTCCGATTTGCATGGCAGTTTCTGCAAGTATGAAGGATAAAATACCTCTATCAGTACCTGTTTTAACTTTTTTTATTTCATTGGTAAGCAGTTGATTGGCAACGGTAAATTGCTTTCTTTCGTAGGCTGTTTTCCCATCCCTGATTTTTTCAGTGTAAGTACAAGCTGAAAGTGTATATAGTAAAATAAGAAGTATTCCCCATTTTTGCATAGCCAATAGATTGAAGTTGGACAAAGAAACCAATAAATAAATCTTCCTAAAAAACAATGATTTACCCTATTTTGTTTTGCTTTTACAATATAAACAAAAAAGGCGAATGCATCTTTGCATTCGCCTTTATCCTGTATAGGAAAAAGAAATTTTATATCTTTTAATCCTTAGCCACTACGTCTTTTTTTAGTAAATCGGACATCAGTGGGGAAGCTATAAAAATAGATGAATAAGTACCAATAGTTATACCAAATAGGATAGCAAAAGAGAATCCTTTGATACTTGAACCACCAAACAAGAATAAGACAATAACTACAAACAAGGTAGTTAATGAGGTTAAAGTGGTTCTACTTAACGTATTATTTATGGCTTTGTTGATTACCTCATGTCTTGATCTTTTGACATAAATACCCATCATCTCTCTAATACGGTCAAAAACTACTACCGTATCATTTATGGAGTAACCAATGACTGTCAAAATCGCAGCAATAAAGGCCTGATCCACTTCCATACTGAAAGGTAAAATTCCATGTAAAGCTGAGAATACACCCAAGGTAATTATGGTATCATGAAACAAGGCTATAACGGCACCTGCACTGTACTGCCATTTGCTGAATCGAATGAAGATATATAAGAAAATCAGAGCCAGGGCAAATAAAGCCGCCTGTAAGGAACTTGATTTTATATCTTCTGCAACGGTTGG
>CANMVX010000034.1 GCA_947501115.1 Haliscomenobacteraceae bacterium | reverse complement strand
TTTGCACAATTGTGTTTTTTAAAGTACATTAAGCCAGATAAAGGAGAAATTTATGCCTTATATCAAAAGATTGGTTGAAGATGATTTAGTGGCAAAAATGGCTGCATCTGGCGCTGTATTGATAAAAGGGCCTAAATCATGTGGGAAAACAGAAACTGCTTCACAATATGCAAAAAGTGAGTTGAAAATGGATCGTGATCCACAAGTTTCAGTAATTATGGCAACCAATCCACAATTATTATTGCAAGGAGAAACTCCTCGTTTGATTGATGAATGGCAAGAACAACCAGAAATTTGGAATTATGTGAGGCATGAAGTGGATAAACGGAAGTCTAAAGGTCAGTTTATACTTACGGGCTCTGCTAATCCGCCTGAAAACGTGAGGCTGCATAGTGGAGCAGGTCGCTTTACCGTCTTGCAAATGGACACCATGACCTGGCAAGAACTGGGGTATTCCAGCGGTACGGTAAAACTGTCTGATTTACTCATCGGAGCAGGTAATGATTATTACGAACCCTCGATTTCGCTAGATTTTATCATCGAAAGAATATGTATAGGAGGGTGGCCTGCACTGATCAATGAGAATATAAAAAATGCCTTGAAAATGAATCGGGGATATATTGATTTACTATGCGAGGTAGATATGATTCGAGTCTCAGGCGTTAAGCGGAATCCCTATAAAGTGCGAAGTTTATTACGCTCTCTATCGAGAAATATTGCGACTTTAGTTGATAACAAGACCTTAGAGAAAGATGTAAAAATCAATGAAACCAATGAACTATCGAGAAACACGCTTTCAGATTATTTAGAGGCATTATCCAAATTAATGATTCTATAAGAGCAACCGGCTTTTAATCCACCTATTCGTTCCTCTTCATCTTTGCGTAAATCTCCCAAAAGACATCTGTGTGACCCTTCATTAGCTGTTGCCGCTTTGGGGTTGGATAAAGAATCTTTGATGAAAGATATTAAATACACAGGTTTTCTGTTCGAATCTTTGGCAACACATGAACTGAATGTTTATGCAAAAACAAATGATGCTATAGTTTATCACTACAACGATTCTTACGGATATGAGGTGGATGCCATTGTGCAAAAACGCAACGGAGATTATGCAGCATTTGAAATAAAACTAGGCGTAGGTTTTATTAACGAAGCTGCAGAAAATCTAAAAAAGTTTGCTGCCAATATTGACACGGAAAAAATGGAATCTCCAAAATCACTGAATATTATTACTGGAACAGGTATGAGTTACCGTCGCCCTGATGGTATAAATGTAATTTCATTAGCTTCTTTGGGCGTATGACTTGTACAAAAAGAAGTTTAAAGATTTAATTGATGGTTCCCGCAGGTGCGAGAGGCATTCGCCCTTTTTTATGGTATTCATACCTTTTTTAGGATAGGTCAAAGTGGTTTGAGGGAATTGTTTTTAGGGTGTAATTTCCTTCTATTAATAAAAATATGAAACGCTATATTATCGAGGTCTAACTTAGAATTTATTTCTAAGCCAAACCTCGATAACTAAAAAAATTATTTTAAAATAATAAATTTAAACATGTGTGATTTGTTATCATTCTTCAATTGGAGAAAATATGTACCGTTAGGGTATTCGCTGGTATTAATATTTACTTCACCCTGTTGAATAAATGCCTTTTCTCCTTGAAATAGAACTCTACCTGAAACATCTACAATCTGTATTGAACCAATACTATTTCTAATTTCATCAGAATTGAATGAAATATTGATACTATTACCAACTGGATTAGGGTAAATTTTCACAGCGTTTTGTATGTCCAAATATTCATTAGATGAAACTAAGGGGCAACCCTTATCTGTTCCAAAAGTCTTTGGGCAGTTATCCGAAAAATCAAGAAAGCCATCGCTATCTGTATCAGTTAAATCTTCTACATAGAAATTCTTGAAAATGGCACTTCCACGATAGGACTCAAGCTGCATATTCAAATCTAAATAATCATATAACATAGTTTCTTCCGAAGGTTTTAAAAAATCTGCCCACTTAAATGTAAATGAAATATCATAAAATTTTGATGTATCCATTTTTTCAGTTCCGAAGCCTATGTTTTCTGTTCCTATTAATCCAAAGCGGCCACCTATAGTGATTTTAGCAAATCCATCATCTTTTGCAAAAGATTTGTATTTTACCTGACCTGAAATTTTAATTTTCCTTTCAGGAATTAAAGGATAAGAAAATTTTAATATGTTATGGTCTGCTGTGGTTTCAGATGTATTTGGAATATTTTCAATGACTACCTGTGAATTATTATTTGAAACACTTCCTAATCCGCTGCCAGAATAAAGCCAGGCTGATTTTAAAAACACATCGGCTTCAATTTTCTTTCTCTTTTTAACCATAATTTCATAAGAATCAATTTCTTTGTCATTTTGAATTAATAATACTTTCAAAGTAACTTGGTCTTGATTTCCAAAAATACCGTAATTCAAAATATTATTTCCATGAATAGAGGACGAAACGATTTCCTCATTCTTTTTAAGCACGTATTTGATTCCAGCATTTGTTGTGCTATAATTAATTGATCTAATATTTAATCTTAACGAATCAAATGGGGTAATAAAGTAGAGTTCGTTTAAATCACGAATTAACTTATCTTGTTGAATCTTAGGCAATATTGATATTTCAGCTTTTGCTTTATCATCATATTTGAATTTCAAAACATTCATAAAATAATTATTCAAATCCAAGTTTATTGCTTTAGATAAGCCCAGCGCAATTGTACCCATAGCGTATTCGGAAGAAGTAGCATTTTCCCTAAGTGAAGCTGTGCTTAAAAAGTTTTTCAGGTCAGGCTTGTTAAAGAGATTATATGTACCAACCAAAATTCCAGAGGCCATAAAAGATGGTATATTCAAATGCCATGGATTTCTATTATAATCTTGTACAATAGTTCCAAGTTGCAAAGAATTAAATGGGTTTTTACTGGTATCATTTATATACGCATGAAAAAGTTTTATCAAATTGGTATGGTACCTATTTGTCTCCTGAAACTGTTTCCTCTTTTCACTAAATGTTGGATATACATTCTTTAGATAAGACTCTAAATAACCAAGGTTTGCAAACGCTTCTGCAAAGCCCCCATTGTATTCATTTTTCTTAGTATCAAAGGGAAATAAAACCTTGCCACCTAGAGTGAAAAAATTACGTCCAAATTCATACCCTACAATGACCATGGGATGAACATTAGTTTGAAATTTTATTTCATTGTAAATATTAACTAAGAAATTTCCTCCGATTTCCACTCCTTTAGAACCAAGTAAACCACAAGCTGCACCACAGGAAGGTGGTCCGAAAAAAACATTTGTTTTATTTTGGTAATTAGGATTTCCTCCAGCTGGTTCTATACCAAATAATTCCTTGTACCCTTGATAATAACCATCTATTTCATCTCTCATCTTAAATAGTATTGCAGTATCACTTAACTGACTATTAACCAGTAAACCTTTTGTTAATAATGAAACTGTGAACTTCCCCTCTAAAATATAAACCTCATGTTCTGTTCCATTGAAAGCTTTATATTTTCCCTCTTTTAAGTGTGTAAATTGTCCTTGAACTGAATCTACAACAAACATGATTAGTGCTACAAATAAATACCTCATAATTTATAATTTTTGGCAATTTAGGTTATTGGTGGGGTCATTTGTACCCTTATTTATTAACCGTAACCTTTAGTTTATTAACCGTAAGCCAACCTCACAAATCTTATAAAATTCTGTACCCCACATCCTCATAAAAAACAATTTCCAATTCGCTTTGTTACCTTTCTATGATAGATTCAATCATTTCTATACAGCATCTGGCTAAAAAATTTGGTTCGTTCCAAGCCGTTAGCGACATAAATATTCAGGTGAATCGCGGAGACGTTTACGGGTTTTTAGGCCCAAACGGTGCCGGGAAAAGTACAACCATGCGCTGTATGCTTTCTCTTATAAAGCCTGACGCAGGCAAAATCTCCCTTTTTGGCCTGCCGCTTGCTTCGAATCGTACCGCTATTCTTAGTAGAGTGGGAAGCCTGATTGAAAAACCTGACTTCTATAAATACTTGAGTGCCTATAGAAATCTGGATTTATTTTCACGTATTTCAGGGGCTCCCTCCACAAAGAAGGAAATCTATCAAATGCTCGATTTCGTTGGTCTCTCAGGTCGCGAGAAAGATCAGGTTAGTGGCTTTTCTCATGGCATGCGACAGCGCCTGGGTATTGCGCAAACGCTGTTGCATAATCCAGATTTAATTGTTCTGGACGAGCCTACCACCGGTCTCGATCCGCAAGGTATCATCGACATGCGCCATTTAATTTTGCGTTTAAAAAATGAGCAAAATAAAACCATCATATTTTCTTCCCATAACCTCAGCGAGGTCGAAATTATCTGTAACAGAATGGTCATCATTCATCAGGGAAAAAGTATTGTCGAGGGAAATGTAAAGGATTTATTGAACGAGGAAGATCAGATTATCCGCATTCAAACACATACCGATTCTTTGGCAAAAGCACTAAACGTTTTAAGCCATTTTCCACAGACAAATGTCAGGACCATTGGAAGCGATACCATAGAATTTAACATGCAGAAAGAACAAATTCCTGCATTAAATAATCAGCTCGTCGCAGCTGGAGTGCCTGTTTATTCCATTGAATCGAAACGAAAATTAGAAGATTATTTTATCAACTTAATTGCCTCATGATATTTTTCCATAGCACCAGAAACGAGTTGATTAAAATTGCGCTTAAACCAAGAAGCTACTTAGGATTAGCGGCTATTACGGGCCTGGTAGGCATCATTTTATTTGCCCTTGTGGCAGATGGCATGACCGTTATTTCATTTGTTACCGCTTCTTTCGAACAAACCCTTCGGTTTGAAGGGAAAGTGTTGAATGGCAATTTAGTAGCCTTCATCATTCTGCAAATGCTTATTATCCAGATTCCATTATTGGTGGCCCTCGTAACTGGCGACCTTATTTCGGGTGAGGCAGCAATGGGTACTTTGCGCATGCTCCTGACCAAACCCATTACACGCACCCAACTGCTGATGTCCAAATTTTTGGCTGGCGGTATTTATACCTTTCTAATTGTCTTGTGGCTTGGATTCATGGCTGTTGGTATAGGCCGGTATCTTTTTGGACCTGGCGATTTAATGGTTTTAAATTCGGACGGACTGGTTATTTTACAGGAAGGTGATATTATGTGGAGGTATATTTGTGCCTTTTGTGTTGCATTTCTCGCCTTATTCACCATCAGTTCGTTGTCCATTTGCCTTTCCTGCTTTTCAGACAATTCCATTGGGCCCATTGTAGCCACGATGGCTATCATCTTGTTTTTTACGATCATTAATGCGTTAGATGTCCCTGTTTTTGACCCTATCAGCCCCCTTTTGTTCACTACGCACATGGCCGCCTGGCGCTCATTTTTCGAAGACCCCGTTCCCTGGCAACAAATCAAACAATCCTCTTTGGTGCTCATTGTACACAATATCCTATTTATAGGCATTTCTATATTTACTTTTAACCGCAAAGACATTACCGTATAATGAAATACTGGCTATTCGTTTTTTTACCTTTTATGGCATCGGCACAGCAAGCCGACGAACTATTTGCTAAGTTGTCACAAAAATTCAAGCAGGTACGCAACTATGAGGTATCTGCACAAATTAAGCCTAATATTCCCGCCATAAAGATTTTACCTGTCAAAGCGAATGTCCAGTTTACTTACCCTAATACCTTTAAGGTCAAGTCAACAGGCATTTCTATCCTTCCGAAAAATGGTTTTTCAGAATTGCCCTTGCTCTTCAGTCAACCCAATCAATTCACCGCGATCTCGTCTGGAAATGAGCTTATTCAGGGCATTCGTTCGGAAATTATAACCTTATTGCCACTGGCAAACGAAGGAGATTTGGTCCTAGCTAAAATCTGGGTTGACGCCCAGTCTATGATTATCCTCAAATCTGTTATTACAAGTAGGTCAAATGGGACCATTCTCAGCGAATATGATTATACAACGGACAAATCATGGGGATTACCCTCGCGGATTAAATTGACCATCGACGTAAAAAAATTCAAAATCCCAAAGGGTGTGTCAACAGATATTCAACGCAGCAGCCGCCCAACAGACGATGGAAATGTTTCAAAAAAGGGAACTATTGAAGTTATTTTCGGCAAATACAAAGTAAATTCCTAGGAATAAATTGGTGATGAACTTTGATTTTTTGACGCTTGAGGGTTAGAGCTTCCTTCTCGATACTATCATCCAAAAAGCCATAGTAAGGATAGGACTTTTTTATTGACTAATCCTACAATATTATAAATCCTAATTCAGACAATAATAAATCAAAGATTATGATTTTTAGTATAGTAGTGTTTGAGCAAGAAGGAAATGCCAAAGCCACTTACGGTAAAGCCTTATTAGAAACGTTCTAATTTAAACTATATGCGGTTATTTTACCAGCAACAAGCCAAATACATTGAAAATTAATCTATACGTAGAGTTTTTCGGGCAACCTCGAGGGTTGCCCCTACATAGCATATAATATGATTTCTTTGTTGTCAACTATATGTACTTCCCGACGGATTCGATCCTCCCAGGATAATTCCAACGCACTTTTCTTTTCGAGAAATACCATATATCCTGTTTTCTGTCCTAATCGGTCCAGGTAACGGGCTAATTGTTCAATGCCTTCAGGTTCTGACCATTTATCATGGTGCATTTTTATCTCAATCGTAATGACTTGTGCTTTCCAAAAAACAACCAGATCTGTCCGCCCATTTCCTGCTGCCATTTCCCTTTCAATGCGTCCTCCCCCATTAATGACCCGTTGTAAAAAGGCCATCAACATTAACTGGTGTCCAGCCTCCTTGTATTGATATCTATCAATCCATGATTCAGCGTTGCGTCGATAAAATTTGGTGAATGCATCCAGTAACTTGTCCATATTCAGCGTACCATCGGTATTCAGATACCAACTTGTTTGGGCGATATCCTGATTGATTCCAATGGAAAATCCTACGGTCAGAATGCGGGTTATGATTTCTCTGTATATCGGATTCGCAAATTGAATGGGATTACCTGTGCTGATAATTCCCAGGTCACGGCAATATCGGATAGCGTCATCCGCTCCATCAAAAGCTGGAGAATCACCCGTGATGATACTCATGATAATGGGTCGAACCCGAGGATCATCTATTTTGTCCGCTAAGCTGTCCAAGTGAGTTTGACGCTGTTCGATGAGCCGCTCTTTGGCCAGCTCAATCAAATCCAGGGTAATTTCGAGGGAATAATCATTTTTGAGAATCTCCCTTACTACCTCATTGGCTAGTGCGTTCGTCAACCAGGGTTGGCCGCCAGAATAGTCGAATAACTTTTCCAGAACCTCTTCAGAAAAAACCTGACCAGTATCCTGTGCATGTTGGTTCAATAATCCACGTACTTCTTCTTTTGAAAACGCAGGTAGGAAAAAAGATTTTGCCTTAATATTAAAAGGTGAACCTGATCCTATCGACGGATTATCTGCACGGGCACGCATGCGAAAATCACGAATATCTCGCAGGCCTACCAATGCAATAGATTGAGGGAAATGCTTAGGGCGGGTTTGAAAACCGTCCCGTAATTGACGTAAGGTAGAAATAAGCACGTCATCATATAGAGCATCCACCTCGTCAAGTAATAAAATCAAGGGTTTATCTAGTGTATCGCACCAATCGGTAAGATAATTTCTGAACAAAAGGTTACTTGATAAATAACTATCTGGTTTAGGAGGTAATGCATCGGGCGATAAAAAAATTTTAGACGTCAAATACAAAGATTGTATAAACACCTCATTTGCCGTTTCCACAGATATACTGGTATAACCAGCTGACTCCAAAGAACATACCACAGCAACATAATTCCCTTCCTTATTCAAACGATGAGCCAGAGCGTGCAAAAAAGTAGTTTTACCTGTTTGTCTGGGTGCATGTATAAGAAAATATTGCTTTGAATCTATCAAATCCAATATATTATCATACATATTCCGAAACGGATCTACCATATAATGGTCTTCCGCATTACATAACCCCGTGGTGTTGAAGATTCTTCTCATTTTGTAAAGATACGCCTTTTTGGTGTGGGATGTGAGACCAAGTTGAGGCGATGGTTAGGGATTGAGTGCGCAGCAGCCAGTTGTTTGAATCAGTATTTACAGGATTTTTAGGATTGCAGATACCGTCTTTGTTTTGAGCCTTATGTGTATTCGTTGAGGATTACTTTTTATCGTCATTCGGGGATGATAGCTTGTAGTACCTCCTCCTTTGTATTGCTTAATAATAGCATCTATATTTAGCTGATCAACCACTTCACTGACTAATCGAACGGGATGATTAACGGATATTTTTTCAAAAATTTCTTCTGGAATCCAGCCGGGCTTTTTAGACAGCCTCTTTCCCCGACAGGTGCCATTTCTTTGATTTAGTATTATTGTCGTATCTTTAATAATATAAAATATGGCATCTTGAAAAATCTTCCTTTAGGCATAAGTACATTAAGCAAATTAATGGAAAACAACTGCGTATATGTTGATAAAACAGAATATGCTTATAACTTAATAAGACAATCTGGTGCTTTCTTCCTATCTCGTCCCCGCCGTTTTGGAAAGAGTCTATTTGTTGATACGCTGAAGGAGATTTTTGAAGGAAATCAAAAATTATTTGAGGGCTTATATATTCATGACAAATGGGATTGGTCAAAAAAATATCCCGTCATCAAATTGGATTTTGCAGCCGGGGGAGGTAAAAATCAGGAGGAACTAAATTTGCGACTTTCAGCGTTGCTTCAGCAGAATAAAGATCGGCTTGGTGTTACTTATGATTCTAAAGATTTAGAGGACAATTTTAGCAGACTCATTTCAAGAGCTGCGGCAAAATATGGACAAAGGGTAGTTGTATTGGTGGATGAATATGACAAACCTATGCTTGATAATATAAATAATTCTCAGGTTGTCCGCGAATTAAGGGATGCACTGCAGCGTTTTTATGGTGTCCTGAAGGAACAAGATGCAAACTTGCAGTTTGTATTTATGACGGGGGTGACCAAATTCTCAAAAGTGAGCCTGTTTAGTGGTTTGAATCAGTTGATGGATATCACCATTGACGAAGAATTTTCTTCTATCTGTGGTTATACAGAAAAGGATCTTCAGGAATATTTCATTGAACATCTGGCGGGTAGTGACTCTGAAGAGGTGAAGCGATGGTACAACGGTTATTGTTGGACTGGGCCCGATTCCGTTTACAATCCTTACGATATTTTGCTTTTCATAAAAAAGAGGAAGGTTTTTAGAAATTATTGGTTTGAAACAGGGAGTCCAACCTTTCTCATTGAAATGTTTCGACAAAACCATTATTTTTTACCTGATTTAGAGAATATTGAAGTATTTGAACGTACTTTAGGTTCTTTTGACATTGATTCCTTAGAGCCTGTTACCCTATTGTTTCAAGCTGGTTATTTAACCATTGAAAAAACGTTTATTGAACGCGGGAAACTGGTATTCCGGCTTAAAATGCCAAACCAAGAGGTACGTTTGGCTTTGAACGACTATTTTATAGAGGATTATACCGGTATTTCAGCAGATTTGAAAAGTAGGCAGGATGACTTGTATAATGCCTTGTCAACAGGAAATATAGTCTTGTTTGAGCGACACATTCGCACCCTTTTCGCTGGCATCCCCTGGCGCAATTTCACCCATAATAATCTGTCCCATTTTGAAGGATTTTACGCATCGGTTCTTTATGCCTTTTTCACTTCAATTAAAGCACAGGTCATTCCTGAGGATGTCACCAATCAAGGCCAGGTCGATATGACTATAATTTTGGAGGATCATATTTATATGATGGAAATAAAAGTAGTGGACAAGGTTCCAAAGGGGAATAATATAGCTCTCGAGCAGATTATCAAACGGAATTATGCGGAAAAATATCGGAACAGGGAAGGGATCATTGTGCATGAGGTTGGTCTGGTTTTTAGCAGTACCGAACGGAATTTGGTACAGGCTGATTATTTAACCACCCAGTAGGAGGCTGTATAAAAAGGTAGCCTCTATTCTTTAAACTACTTTATAAATTTGGTGAAAATTATACGTACAGCAGCCAGTTGTTTGAAACTGGCAAAGTGTTCTATGGGTACTCAAAAAGGCACCTAAATTATTTTAAATAAAAAATACCCGAAAAGACCAATTGTGATGCCTCTTCGGGTATCCTATTTTAACAACCCTTGTTTTATGGTTATTGACAAATAGGTAAAAATATATCTCGCTTACAACATAAATGATTAGCTAGCTGCTAAAATCATTGCGCCGCCAAACCACAAGCCTTGCCCACGAAATATGTCAAATGTTCAATCCTTGAGGCATCGGACGGAACCACCACGTTTCAAATTGACTACGTCCCTTTGCGCTATGTCATCGAAGGATCTCAAGGCGCATTGATAGGCGAAGTTCGGGTTGGTATCGAACTTAGTAGCACTCCAGAACATAGCGAAGTCCCTAATATCGCCGAAAGTACCATCTTCAGAGCGAAAACCACCTGGGAGAGCTGTAAAACCACTTGTATTGTCTGCACCTGTGTTTGGAGTATTCCATAATGTAAACCCTATTTGTTTCATTTTACCTGCTGCTGCAGAATTAAATCCAGATGATCCTGAAAGGAAAGTAGTTAAAGTACCCCATTCTGCATTTGTAGGGACATGATAACCTGTAGGACATAAATTTTTATACGTTGTACTTCCTGTCGTGACAATTCCTTTTGCCGCATACCAATTGTATAGAAATCCGTAGTTCGTCGCATTCGTGCCTGAACTTGCTTCATTGCCATAAATGGTATATGACCCTATCATTAAACCTCCCCAAATTGGTGAAAGTCCTGGTGAATTTCCATTAGCATCCAATGGAATATCTGTACCATCATTATACTTGGTAACCTTTAAATTGGTCTTCGTCCAGCATTGCGTGCCAATAGAAACCGTTTCGTAAACATTCCCATCAATATCTGATATTGTGGAAGTGCCGCAGGTAAAGGATGGAGCGGGTGGAGTAACCACACAAGGCACACCCGTACAATTCTACAACGCTGCCTTCTTCCAGCGCACCTTTATCTCCTCTACATTAAACGAAGCGTTTCTCTTCATCTCATTGGGAGATATTTCTTTTGATAATAATTCGCCTGCTGGCTTTTCTCCATTTGGATTTACTTGTGCCAAACAAATAACAGGGAGCATCGTTAAAAGTAAAATTCTGATCATCATTTTATGGTTTTTAAATATGTCATGCCACAAATTTGAAAAAATAAAATAGATATACACCATTTTTTAAATTCGATTTCCTTTAAATTCCGAGAATTTAAAGGAAATAATTTCTATTTAGATGGAAAAACAGGTAAACGCCCCCCTTTGAAGACTTGTTAAGATAGATAAAATAGTGCTGCCAAGGGCTAAAGTGTATAGACATTTGGCCCCTAAGGGGACAGGTATGAAAATCCGTGAAATCCTGTAATCCTAAAAATCCGTGATTCAGGACCCAACGGTAATTTTTAATAATTCAATTATAGCCGCCTCTACCAAAGTATTGAGAAACATAGATGTCTCATATCCAAATTATCAGGTTTATCCTGACATAACTACTATGTATAAAAAATATTTTCAACACCAATCCAATAAGCTTCTTTTAACAAAATTCATTGATTAATCTCTGCAGCTATCCGGTTAAGCAGGATTTTAGCTTTTTCCAGACTTCTTATATTTTCATGTATCAACATGAGGTTCGTCGTTGACTTTTTAATTAACAGGCCCTCCTTTTTTCCGGAACCAGCCACGTATTGAAGCATCCTCTGAAATTGGGGAGATTCATAATAAGACGATTGTGGATTATCAATAAAATAACATCTCAGCTTATTTCCCTTTAAAATAATACGCTCAAAACCTATCCTTTTACAAATCCAGCGCAATCGCAATCCTTCAAACAGTTCATGGATCTGATGAGGTACCCGTCCAAAACGATCTTCCATCTGGCTGATAAAATCATCTATCTGATCTTCCGTCTCAATTTGATCAATCTGAGTGTACATGCTTAACCGTTCCTGGACATTACTTACATAGCTATCGGGAATGAATAAATCAATATCCGTTTCTATTTGAACATCACGAACAAACTTCCTGTCCTTTTCTAATTCTTCTCTGAATAAATCTTTATAATCTGTTTCCTTTAGTTCCTGAACAGCTTCTTCCAATATTTTCTGATAGGTTTCATAACCAATATCTGCAATAAATCCACTTTGTTCGGCACCCAGAATATTTCCTGCTCCTCTGATATCCAGGTCTTTCATGGCAATCTGAAAACCACTGCCAAGTTCAGAAAAATCTTCCAGTGTCTTTAACCGTTTACGAGCGTCATCAGTGAGAGATGACATAGACGGACTTAGTAAATAGCAATATGCTTTTTTGTTGGACCTACCAACGCGTCCCCTTAACTGATGCAAATCGCTTAAGCCAAATTGATGGGCATTGTTGATAATCATCGTATTAGCATTCGCAATATCCAATCCCGTTTCAATAATATTGGTACAAACGAGCACATCATATTTCTTGTCAATGAAGTCCATCAAAGCTGTTTCAAGTTTCGATGATTCCAATTGCCCGTGAGCGAAGCCAATGGAAATATCGGGGCATAGTTTTTTGATAAGGACGGACATTTCCTCCAGATTTTTCACCCTATTATGGACAAAAAACACCTGACCTCCTCTATTTACCTCATAGTAAATGGCATCTCTGATGAGCTCCTCATTAAACGCATGAACCTCGGTTTGAATGGGTTGCCTGTTTGGCGGCGGCGTTCTGATGATGGAAAGATCTCTGGCAGCCATTAACGAAAACTGTAATGTTCTAGGTATAGGTGTTGCCGTGAGTGTCAGTGTATCAACATCCGTTTTCAGACTTCTTAATTTTTCTTTGGAGGCTACGCCAAATTTCTGCTCCTCGTCAATGACAAGCAATCCCAAATCTTTAAAATGGGTATCTTTTCCCAATAAACTATGGGTACCAATAATAATATCGACTTTACCGTCGGCCAATTTCGCAAAAGTTTCCTTCCTTTCTTTGGTGGTTCTGAAGCGATTAACATAATCGACCGTAACGCCGAAGGGCTCCAGACGGCCATGAAAAGTCTTGGCATGTTGCAGTGCTAAAATGGTCGTTGGTACCAATATGGCCACTTGTTTACCTGCGACCACCGACTTAAAGGCTGCTCTTATGGCAATTTCCGTTTTCCCAAAACCTACATCTCCACAAATTAAACGATCCATAGGATATGGTTTCATCATGTCCGCTTTCACGTCCACGGTGGCTTTATATTGGTCCGGTGTGTCCTCATAAATAAAGGATGCTTCCAGTTCGTCCTGTAAATAACTGTCAGGAGGAAAGGCAAATCCCGGGGCAGCCCTCCGTTGGGCATACAGTTTTATGAGCTCTGCAGCAATATCTTTAAGTTTCTTTTTAGTTTTATTTTTCAGATTTTTCCACGCATCGGAGCCCAGTTTGCTAAGTTGAGGTTCCGTGCCTTCCTTTCCCACATACTTTGAAATCTTATGTAAGGAATTGACACTGACATATAAGATGTCATTATTCTTATAAAATAATCTTACGGCCTCCTGGAAATTTCCATTAATTTCAATTTTCTGAAGACCTGAAAATTTTCCAATACCATAGTCAATATGAGAAATAAAGTCACCCGGCTGTAAATCTTTTACCAGTTTTAGTTGCAGCGCCTGATCTCTGGAATAAGAGTGTCTAAGTTTAAAACGGTGAAATCTGTTAAAAATCTGATGGTCTGTAAAACAGGCAATACCCAAACCCTCGTCTATAAATCCTTCATGTAAACCAATAATCACCGGGTGGAAAATGAGTTCCGCTTTCATGTCATCAAAAATGGCATGAAAACGTTCTACCTGCCGCGCATTTTCCGTAAACAAATAGATTTCCTGCTTTTTGGCCTGTCTTTCTTTCCAATCGGCAATGAGGAGGTCAAAATTTCTATTGAACTGAGGTTGGGGCTTTCCTGAAAAATCAATTTGACTTGTTATGGGAACGGGTTGATTTCTTGCACTAAAACACAGGATTGATTTTGCGCAAAGTGCTGAAAGAAGTGCATCTGACTTGACGTAAGATTTTTCACGGGCAAAATCAGCCTCCTCACCTTCGTGCAAAATAGAAATGGTTTTACTAAAATCGGCGGCCTTTTCCTCGCAAATCACTAATTTTTCACGCAAAAGATTCAAATCCCATACAACAACCAGTGTTTCCGGGCGCAAAATATCAGTAAATGCCACTTTATCTGATTTTTCAAATCTTTTGTTCATATTGGGAACAATGCTGACTTTCACCAATTCCGTTTGGGAAAGTTGGCTCATGGGATCGAAAGATCTGATTCTTTCCACTTCGTCATCAAAAAGCTCAATACGATAGGGTAATTCATTACCAAAGGAATAAATATCAATAATTCCTCCTCTGATTGAAAATTGACCAGGTTCATAAACGAACTCTTCCCTAGAAAAACCGTAGTCTAACAGTACTTCTATAATAAAATCTCTATCAAGTTTTTCCCCTTTTGAAAAATTAAGTCTTGTTTTCTCGAGATCGACAGGGTTCACCACTTTTTCGAAAAGCGCTTCCGGATAGGTAACAATAACCGTTGATTCCGCTTTATCATACAAAGCCGAGACAACTTCGGTTCTTTCCAGGATATTTGGCTTATTTATTTCGTCGAAATGGGTAGGTCTTTTAAAAGAATCGGGAAAAAAATAAATTTGTTTTTTATCAAATAACAAACTGAGGGTATTCCAAAAATAAGCGGCAGCCTCTTTATTTTCAGCAACGATTAAAAACGGTCTTTTTTTGCGTTCATACAGTCCGCGAACAATAAAACACTCCTGAGCGCCAAAGACAGCTGTCGCCCGCAAACAAGCAGGATATTGGCTTTCAAAAATACGATCTATCTCTTTTAAGCGAGAATCATTGGTGTATTTTTCAATCAGGCTTTTCTTCGCGATTTGGTTCATAAGGTAAACTGTATATATTTTATGGCCTTACCTTCCCCCAAAAACTTATTTTCATAACGTGTTTTGGTAGTAAGCAAAGGGTTCGGGAGTTCAGCCGCATAAATATCATCATTGGCGATAATCACTTTGGCATCCTTCTCCTTTGAGAGTATGTCTAAAGAATATTGATAGAGCGTCGATTCGTCTGTTTTCAAATGAATAATACCATCAGGCTTCAACATTTCTCTATACTTTTCTAAAAATGCAGGTGAAGTTAACCTCCTGTTAATGCGATAATTTTCCAAAAAAGGATCTGGGAAGGTTATCCATATTTCAGAAACTTCATTCTTTCCAAAGAAGAAAGAAATCATTTCGATTCTTGTTCTAAGAAAGGCAAGGTTTTTTAAATTTTCTTCCAATCCGATAGATGCCCCTTTCCACAAACGGGAACCTTTACAATCTATGCCAATGATATTTTTATCTGGAAATAACCTGGCGAGTGCAACGGAATATTCCCCATAACCACAACCAAGCTCTAAAATAAGGGGAGCCTCCTTTTGAAAATGCCCTTCATTCCATTTCCCAGCGAGCTCTTTTTCTGCACCAAACGCCCCTGCGAGCATAGCACTTCGCCCGTCATTATTTTCATAAACATTGGGAAAAGAAAGTAAATCGGCGAAGCGTTGCAATTTATTTCGCTTGCTCATAGCTTATAATTTTCAATAATGAATAAATTTAGGTGGGCAAAAATAGTATATTTGTAAACAACAATGAATCATTTATGAAACACCTGTTTTCAACTATTTTTACTGCCCTGTTTGTTGCTTGCACCGCTATGGCACAAACTCCCGCTGCACCCGTCGATTTTTATCCGCCATCTGTTGTTCCCGATAGGATAATTGCCACCTGGCATGACGATCCCGCTACCTCTTTTTCGGTTAACTGGCGTACTTCCATTAATGTCAGTAAGGGAATAGCACAAATTCAAAAAGCAGCAGCCGGACCCGATTTTGATAGTGTGAAACTTGGGGAAGCAACCTCTGAAATACTTATTAATGATTTACATGCTGCTCATTATCATTCTGTTAAATTTTCAGGATTGAGTCCTGAAACAACTTATGCCTATCGGGTTGGTGATGGAAATATCTGGAGCGAATGGGTACATTTCACGACCGCTTCAAAAGGAGTGAAACCCTTTTCTTTTCTATATTTTGGTGATGCTCAAAACGATCTGAAATCAAAATGGTCAAGAACCATTCGTCAGGCTTACAGTGATTTACCAAAAGCTGATTTTATGATTCACGCGGGTGATTTGATTAATATTAATAAAAGAGATCAGGAATGGGGAGAGTGGTTTTATGCTGGAGGTTGGATTTATCAAAATATGCCCAGCATATTAACCCCTGGTAATCACGAATATAACCGTATTACCCCTACAGAATATAAGTTGTCACCTCATTGGAGACCGTCTTTCACCTTGCCTGAAAATGGTCCGAAGGGTTTAGAAGAAACCGTATATTATACTGATTTTCAAGGAGCCAGGATTATTTCCTTAAATACCACAGCCTTTTTAGCACATACGAAAGATAGTGCTGCTCAAATGGAGTGGTTGGATAAGGTACTTGCTAATAATCCTAATAAATGGACTTTTGTTACTATGCATCATCCCGTTTATTCGCCAGCTGCCGGCAGAGATAATCCCGAACTTAAAAGTAGCTTAAAACCTCTTTTTGATAAATACAATGTTGACCTGGTTCTTCAAGGACATGATCATACCTACGCCCGTGGCGGTAATAATCTGCCGGAAGGAAGTATGGTTATGGATTCTACAGGTCCCGTTTATGTTGTTTCAGTAAGTGGTCCAAAAATGTATATTTCAAGTATGCTTTCCTGGATTGACAGGGCGGCAAATGAAACGCAACTTTACCAAACCGTGCATGTTAACGGCGATTCTTTAACTTACGCTGCTTATACGACCTTAGGCGATTTATACGATAAATTTAAGATTGTTAAAAAAGCAGGAAAAAGCAAGCAATTTATTGACGAGGAACCCTTTGGCTATCAAGAACAATTAAATCTTTCCCCGGCGCGTCTTGATAAAATGAAGGAAGAGGAAAGAACGCTTTGGACAAGTCGTTTCAGCGAATATAAAGCCAGAAAAAAGGTAAAGGAAGATAATTATCGCAAGAGCCAGCTTGCCAAAAAACCAGTAAAAAAGAAATAACCTTATTAACGCATGAGGCTGTCTAAAAAGATAGCCTCTTTTTTTTGCTACTTTATATACTTGGCTAATAGACCCGATGAATCACGGATTTTAAGAATTATAGGATTTCACGGATGATTACGTACATCTTTAGTTTAAACATAATGGTTATTCTACGATGTAGCCAATAAGCCCTAAAATGGCGACATCACGCAGGGGCATAGCCCGGCCATCTTCGTAACGCTCCACTGTAGGGTCCTAAATGGCATTTTCCCTCCAATGATGCGCAATAAATACAAAATACCTCGCGAATAAAACTACCCGGGCATAGTTGGTCTGACCTCTATTTTGCTTGGCAGGGTTCTATGTGGCATTAACAGTAAATCGACGACCATTTGGCCCATGTCTTCCGGTTGAATTTTCCATTGATCAGCATCATTGGGCGTATGATTGTTAAAATAGGTGCTAACAGATCCCGGCATAATCGTTGTCGTTTTTATACCATGTTTTCTCACGTCGAGCATGACGGCCTGAGTGAAACCAACCAATCCAAACTTACTGGCATTATAGGCGGCACCTGCGGCAAAAAAATTGGTGCCGGCAAGGCTTGCTATGGTAATTAAATAGCCCTTACTTGCTTTTAAAGGATCTAAGGAAGCTTTAACGGTATTGAAAACACCTGTTAAATTAATATCTATCGTTTCGTGCCATTGTTCTGGTGTCAAAAGGCTGATATCGGCAAAATGTCCGACACCTGCATTGGCAATCACCACATCCAGTTGCTTCCATTTATCCATAATCTGTTGAACCGCTGTTTGTTGGTCGGACAAAGAACGAACGTCACAAACAATACCCAGGGCGGCGTTTTCTCTTATAGCGTTCAATTTCTTTTCAGCTGCCTGTACGTCTGCTTCATTTCTACCGGTGATACAAACGAACATACCGGCTTCAACCATTGCTTCGGCAACACCTAAACCAATACCTTTATTTCCACCGGTAATAAAAGCAACTTTCCCATTTAATTTTTCCATATTCATCTTTTTATATCCTTATTTTAAAGCAAAACTACTTGCCCATTCAATCCAGGGCGTGGCTAATAAAAATATGGTAAGATTGGCCAGAGTGACAATAGCACCCTGCTGATAAACCTCTTTAGGGGTTATATAACCACTTCCTACAAAAAATACATTACAAGAAGAACCCTGAGGTGCCAAAGCGGCAAAATAATTAGTGGCAAAAGAGAGGCTGAAAGCCATTAAGGCTACTGGCACACCCGCTGCAAAAGCAACCTCGAGAAACACACCATATAATGCAAGCATGTGAGCCGTCTGACTTACGAACAAATAATGAATAAGTACGTAAAGGACGGTCAATAACACGTACACTTGAAAAGTAGATAAGGTTGTAATTTGTCCTGATATTTTTTGTCCGATAATACCCATAAAACCCATGGCGTTTAAGGAACTACTCATCATGTATAGTATGGCAAACCAAATAAATGTCTCCAATGCTTCTCCCCCTTCTTTTCTTAAAATGGTTAAAGGGAACACATTTGAAATGATAAGGACAGCCAACCCTGCCAAACAGACAATGGCCAGATTTAAGCCAAGGGGTGTAGCTAATACCCACCCGAGAACCATAAATATAAAGGTAACGGCTGTTATCCATTCTTTTCTGCCCATTGGACCCATTTCCTTTAACATGGCAGCGGCGGCCACAGGAGCTTCAGGTGTTAATTTAGCTTCTGGTGGAAATGTTTTATAAAGTAACCAGGGCAAAAAAACCAAAGCGACTAAACAGGGTAATGAACTGACTAACAACCAGTTTGAAAAATCCATGACCACATTATATTTAGCAGCCAAACCGGCACCTATAGGATTTGCTGCCATGGCTGTAAACCACAGTGCCGACGAAATAGTCAAACTGGTTATAGAAACCATCATCAGATAAGCCCCTGTTTTCTTGCGGGTTCCCTTTTCAACATTTGACCCTGTGTCCATGGCCAATGATAAAACGATAGGGTACAAAACGCCCGACCTCGCGGTATTACTTGGTATGGCAGGGCCAATTAACACATCTGTCATCGTTATACAATAACCCAATTTCAGGGTGGAATGACCAAATTGCCTGATAAAAATGAGGGCAATCCTTTTGCCTAGTCCAGAATGTATGATCGCTTTTGCCACCAAAAAAGAAGAGAGAATTAAAATCATGAAGCTTTCCGAAAAGCCTGAAAATGCTTTTTCCGGAGAAAGTATTCCTGAGCTGACCGCAATAACCATAGCTATGATAGAGGCCAAAAAAATAGATAACACTTGCGTAAGCACAGCGAATATGGCGCATAAAAACAGCAGAAAAAGCCGCCAGGAGGGTTGCGAAAATTCCCAGGGAGGGGTTAAAAACCATGCCCAGAGTCCAAAAATAAGAATGCCCGCAGAGAGCAAAATTTTGGTAATGTTCGCTATTTTCATCTATTAAGTTATTACAATGACTGCATTAAGATACAAATTTCTAAAAATAGTGCTTTTATATTAACTTGTATCTGCTTTCTTACGTTAGAAATAAAAGAAAATATGCTTATGAAAAATAGAATACTCTTATTTGCTTTCACTTTGTCATGGAATGTATTAGTTGCTCAAACCAATCCAGTAGATTCAACCGTCACTGTTAAAATTGAGAAATTCAATGGTACAACCTATTTGGGGAAAATTATTTCTGATGATGGCAGAGAGATATTATTGGAAACAACTGATATCGGTAAAATATATATTCCAAAAAATGAAATAAAAACGATGTCCAGTGAAAAAACCCATGAACTGAATATCTTGGGTAAACCAGCGGAATATTTTGCCTTTAACACCCGCTATGCCTTTACCAATAATGCGTTGCCCATAAAGAAAGGTGACCATTATGCATCCATTTCCTGGTATGGCCCCGAAGTACATTTTGCCGTTTCTAAAGGGTTATCGGTAGGTGTCATGTCCACCTGGCTTGCTGTACCCGTGGTTCTTGCCATTAAATATACCCTTCCATCAAAAAATGAAAAATTACATTTTTCTATCGGTTCATTATTGGGAAGTAGCAGCTACGCCAATAATTTTAAAGGTTTTGGCGGACTTCAATGGGGAACCGTTACGTATGGAAATACGATAAATAATCTATCCTTTTCTTTGGGCTATGGTTATATACAACTAAGTGATATGAGCAGTGTCGCTGTTCCGGGAACTTATGTGTCCCCTAATTACCCCATGTACAACAACGAAGAAAGTCCGCTTAGGGCCTCGCCTATCTTTTCTTTCGCCGGAATTGTAAAGGTCAGTAAAAAGGCATCTTTATTTTTCGATTCCATGATTTCCATAAGTAAACAGGAAAAAACCTTTACCGCTTTTGAGGGAGGTTATGACCCCCAAACTAGGAAAGAAAGCCCGTTTATTACTAAAGTAACGAGGGAAAATTTATGGACTTCTGCCTTTATATTAATGCCTGGAATGCGTTTTAAAATAAAAGAAACTCAGTCGTTTCAAGTTTCTTTAGCGGGAATAAGTGTATTGGATAAAAATGAATCATCGTCTTTTCCATTTCCACTGCTACATTGGTATTTTAAATTTTAGAAAAAAAAATGCCGGCTCTACCCCCCAGTGGAACCGGCAAAAAAAATCCATTCAGGTTTATTCTTAAAGTTATTCTTTTTAAAAAGTCGGTGGGCATCGGACCAATGCGTCCCCCCAAAGATGATCTTGAGCCCACCTAAAAAAGTAATTCTTACCCCTGTAATTATCAGGAGAATCATAAAAGTCCAAAATGGGACTCATACTAAAATAAAGTGGTATGTAGATATGGCTCAAAGACTCACCGCTTGAAAAGCGCAAGTAGTTTCCGTAAATATAATATCTTGTGTAATAGCTCTCAAAAAATAAAAATCAAAACTACATTAAATTTTCATAAAAACAAAAATATAAATAAAAATAAATACTGTCAGGAATGGCTTATTGCTTGACAAAATGGCAGATTAATCAATGTGGCATATTGTTTGACAAGGTAAATTAACCAAAAAATTTTATTATGCAACGCGGTAATATATCTGTACAGACGGAAAATATTTTTCCAATTATCAAAAAATTTCTCTATTCCGACCAGGAAATTTTTCTACGGGAATTAATTTCAAATGGTGTAGATGCCACTACAAAATTACAAACGTTAAGTAGAAGGGGAGAACTGAATAGTGACACGGGTGAAGTAACCATTGACATTATTCTTGATGAGGAAAAAAACACCTTAACCATCCGCGACCGGGGTATCGGTATGACGGAGGAGGAAGTAATGAAATATTTGAATCAAGTAGCTTTCTCTAGTGCTCAGGAATTTATTGACAAATACAAGGATGATGCGAGCATCATTGGTCACTTCGGATTAGGTTTTTATTCTGCCTTTATGGTGGCAACCAAAGTAGAAGTGGACACATTATCATGGAAGGAAGGTTCAACCGCCGTTTTATGGTCCTGCGATGGCAGTCCGGAATATACGCTTTCTGAAGGGTCAAGAAAAGAAAGGGGTACTGATATTATCCTTCATATTGGCAATGACAGCAAGGAATATCTGGAGAAAAAGAGAATAGATGATTTGCTGGAAAAATACTGTAAATTCCTACCTATTCCCATTCGTTTTGGTAAAAAGGATGAATCCAAAACAGAAGGAGAAGGGGAAGATGCAAAAACTGAAACCATACAAGTTGATAATTTTATCAACAACACCCAACCTATCTGGAAAAAATTACCAGCAGATTTAAGCGACGAAGATTATCGCAGTTTTTATAGAGAACTCTATCCTATGAGTTACGAAACACCTCTGTTTTGGATTCATTTGAACATAGATTTTCCATTCAACCTTACCGGCGTTTTATATTTCCCTCATTTAGGTAATAATATAGAAATACAGCGCAATAAAATACAGCTTTATTCCAACCAGGTTTATGTAACAGATAATGTAAAGGAAATAGTACCGGAGTTTCTTACCTTACTTCACGGGGTTATTGATTCACCTGACATTCCGCTAAACGTTTCAAGAAGCTATTTACAAGCTGACAGTAATGTGAAAAAAATAACTGGTTACATTACCAGAAAAGTGGCTGATAAACTTTCAGAATTATTCCAAAGCGAAAGAGATAATTATGAAAGCAAATGGAATGATCTTAGCATATTTGTTAAATATGGTATGATCTCTGACGAGAAGTTTTACGAAAAAGCAACGACTTTCGCCCTTTTCAAAACACTGGAGGGTAAATACAAGACCATTGACGAATATATTGATAGTGTGAAAACACTTCAAACAGATAAGCATAATAAGATTATTCTTATCTATTCAAATGACAAGGAAGCGCAATATGCTCAAATTCAGTCTGCAAAAAACAATGGTTTCGACGTACTTGTTATGGATCAGGTCATTGACGCTCATTTTATGCAGCAACTTGAATATAAGCAAGGAACGGTCACTTTTGTCCGCGTAGATTCTGACACAACGGATAATTTAGTTCAAAAAGAGGAAAAGAAGGAATCTGTCTTGTCAGAAGATCAGGAAAAACAGATTAAAGAATGGTTTACTGCCAATTTAAATGATCCGATGTCAACTCTGGTGACCAAAGCACTTAATCCGGAAGATTTACCTGTTCAGATTACCAGACCTGAGTTCATGAGAAGAATGAAAGAAATGCAGATGATGCAAGGTATGAAAATGGATGGCTTTCCCGATTCTATCAACGTGGTCGTTAACACGAATCATAAAATTATAAACGAGCAGATATTAAATCAATCGGATGAATCGGCCAGAAATGAAACGATGAAGTATCTCATTCAAATTGCAAAACTCCAGGCTGGCATGTTGACAGGTGCCGAGTTGAATGCTTTTGTGAATAAGAGTATCGATAATATTTAATATTTCTTACATTAAAAAAGCCGTTGTCTTATGTTTAGGACAACGGCTTTTTATTTTCACCAAGATATTTTTTAAGGTATTCTGGCGGTTTGAATAATATGTTCCAATTGTAACATTTTATTTCTTTTTGTCTCTCCGGGAGCATATAAGAAACCGTCTATGAGCACAATTTGATTTGTTTTAGGGTTGTGAATCAGGTAACAAATAAATGCCCCGGCCATATAATCATTTTCAATTTCCCAGATACCTCTACCCTCGAAAGCATATTTACCGTTAAAATTTACGGATTGGCCATAGATAGGTAAATCGACATCGTTTACAATCATGTAAGAATTTGGCGTTCTGGTTGAAACATATTTTTTACCTAAGGTATCTCTCATTGCTTTCAGATTTTCAACAGAAAACTGTTTGGTATCCGTATAGTTGAAAGTTGAAATAAGCAAGTTAAAAGACGCTTTATCCGTTTCTTTTCTCAGCCAAAAGGCCTTACCATCGTTAATGGCTGGCAAAAAATCATTTGGAATCTTCAAACGCACATTCATTTTAGCTTCGATATCAGCTTCCAAAGTAGTATTACGTCCTGACTGATAAGCATTTGCACCCAATGGAACGGCATCTTGACCTCTAACTTTTTTTACTAACGTAGGCATATTTGCCTTCAGATTATTAACTAAACTTTCGTAAGAATCTGCCATTTGAAACATAATAAGTTGTCCTTTTGCCCAACGGTCATAGCCAACAACTACATTATTTTTTTGAGGATTGGTCAGGAATAAGTCTAAATTTTTTGGCCCTAGTTCCTTTTTCATTAAAGAAGCCGTTGGGGAAGATTCATCATTTATATCGGCTAAAATCAAATAAGATTTCAATTCCCTCTTGAGCGGAACATTTCTAAAATCAGTAGGACTAAAATACTTTAAATCTAAAATTGGTTCTGGTTGAGGTAAAATCAGATAAGCTGAAGAGTAATAATATCTTATAGTATCTCCAATCGGACCATCCCAAATTTCTTTATCTGCCACGACGACCAGGCTGGCAATTTCTCCAAAAGCATTGGGTTTCATATTAAATTGACTGGCCCCATCCTTTGTACATGAGTTAGAAAATAAAGCGATGGTCAGCCACACCAATAAAATAGAGACCTTGCTAATTGATTCACCCTTTTTAAAATACATCATTTAATTTTTACCTTTTAAGATGAAAAAAAAGCCAATAAGGGTGTATCCTGCATTGGTTACAACAACTGGTCAATAATATTTTCCTCTTTGATACCTTCCGCCTCTGCTTTATAATTCCTAACTATTCTATGACGCAAAACGTATTTTGCAATAGCTTGAATATCAGATATATCTGGCGAATATTTACCCATTATCGCTGCATGGCATTTAGCGCCGACGATGAGAAACTGTGAAGCACGTGGACCAGCGCCCCAAGAAATATAATTATCCACGATAGAAGTGGCACGTTCTGTTCCCGGTCTTGTTTTTGAAACCAAAGAAACAGCGTATTCCAGCACATTATCTGTTACTGGAATCCTCCTGATAAGTTGTTGAAATTGTTGAATCTGATTTGCTGTCACAATATTTTTTAAGCTCACATTCTGAGAACCTGTCGTATTTTTCACTACCTCAATTTCCTGTTGAAAAGTTGGATAATCTAATGGAATATTGAACATAAAACGGTCCAACTGCGCCTCAGGCAATGGATAAGTTCCCTCTTGTTCGATAGGATTTTGAGTGGCTAAAACGAAAAATGGCTTAGGTAAAGCGTGCGATACCCCACTGACTGTTACCACCTTTTCCTGCATGGCTTCCAATAATGCCGCCTGCGTTTTAGGTGGCGTTCTGTTTATCTCGTCTGCTAAAACGATATTGGCAAATAACGGTCCCTTGTTAAATTGAAAAGTTCTATTCTCCTGTAATATTTCAGAGCCTATAATGTCAGATGGCATAAGGTCAGGCGTGAACTGTATCCTTTTAAAATCTAAATCCAGTACAGAAGCAATAGTACTGACTAATAATGTTTTAGCTAGTCCGGGAACGCCCACTAATAAACTATGACCATTACTAAACAAAGCAATAATAACAGCTTTAACCACTTCATCTTGCCCAACAATGACCTTACCTATTTCCTGCCTTAAATCCTGGTACTTATTTGCAAGGGCATCTACTGCTTCTACATCTGATTTAAAATTTGTTTCTGACATTTTCCTTTTCTTTAAAATTGAGATTTGGGTTCTTTGCCCTTTCGGAGCCGAAATTTAAGCAATTCGACGCGTTTAAAACGAAGGAATTTAATAATTTGTTTACAAAAGCTTGTTCCAATAAATTTTAATCAATACGATTTTAAATTTTCGTCTAAAAAAATGATTATATTTCTGTTATTGATAAGCAATTAAAGGATCACCCAATGAGAATATTTATTCTTACTATTCTATTTTTCAGCACTTTACATTTATTTGCTCAACGAGTTGATAATTTATATTCCAAAGACCTACGATGGAGAAATGTTGGACCTGCCAATATGATGGGTAGAATTGCCGACATTGATGCCTTGAATACCGATTATCGACAGGTGATTTGTGCTTCTGCATCAGGTGGCGTTTTTCAAAGTAAAAACGGAGGGGTTAGCTGGGAACCGATTTTTGACCGATATGGCACTTCTTCCATAGGCAGCGTGGCCCTTTTTCAGGGTAATCCTTCCATTATCTGGGTAGGCACCGGCGAATCGGCCAATAGAAACAGTTCTGGTTGGGGTGATGGCCTTTATTTGAGCAATGACGGTGGATTAAGTTTTTCAAAACTAGGCCTTTCCAATACCCACCATATTGCTGATATCGCCCTTCATCCTACAAATCCAGATATTGCTTATGTCGCTGCAGTAGGACATTTATGGGGCTATTCTGGTGACAGGGGTTTATTTTTTACCAGTGATCGGGGGAAATCCTGGAAAAAACTGGACAAGGGTCTGCCTGTTGATTCACTCACTGGTTGTACCGAGGTCGTTATGGATCCAAGTAATCCAAATATTTTATATGCAGGCTTTTACCATAGATTAAGAAGACCCTACATTTTTAAAAGTGGTGGGGGAAATGGGGGAATTTATAAAAGTACCGACGCAGGAAAGTCCTGGAAAAAATTGGTAAATGGCCTTCCAACGGGTGAAACCGGTCAAATTGACCTTTCCATTTGCAAAAGTTTTCCCTCCATAATAGTTGCTTCTGTTGAAGCTGACGAAAATATTCCCGACGGTCAGCCTGGTTCAGGTACCTACAGATCAGATGACGGCGGAAATACCTGGCGATTTTTACTGAAACACAACACACGTCCTTATTATCATGGACAAATTGAGATAGACCCCATAGATCCACAATCTATTTATCTGGTTTCCAGAGACTTTAGAATTTCCCGCGACGGTGGTAAAACCTTTACCGAAAGAGAATGGCGAACCGATGGTGGCGATGACCATGCTATGTGGATTGCTCCCTACGATAGTAAAATTATCTATATGGGAACCGATCAGGGTTTAAGATTGACCGTGGATGGTGGCGAAAGTGTTTTGTCGTTCAACAATATGGCCATTGGTCAGTATTATGCCATCGGCGTTGATATGAGAGATCCCTACTGGATAGGTGGTGGTCTGCAGGATAATGGCTTATGGATGGGGCCGTCAAATAGCAGGGAGGTACGCGGTATTTTAAATGAACATAATACCTGGGTTGGAGAAGGAGATGGTTTTCATTTTCAAATAGATCCAACGGACTGGAAAACCATCTATATGGTTAATCATGTTGGATTTGCGGCGAAGTTAAATGTGGAAACCAGAAAGTATAATTATATCACGCCTACGCCACAAACTATCTCTAATTATTCAGCTTATTTTGATCCAAATTATAAGGATTATCCTATAAAATATTCTATCGACCCTGGAGAACACTGGTTTTTTTATGAAAATACAGATCGTGTAAAACTTCCTCCCCAATTTCGATTCAACTGGAGTAGTCCTTTAATTCTCTCTTCCCGCAATGTGAATACGCTTTATTTCGGAGGCAATCACCTTTTTAAATCTACGGATAAGGGAAATTTCTGGAAAATCATCAGCCCGGATCTTACCACCAATGATCCTGAGTTCAGAAATCCCTCCAATAGTGGCTATCTGACCAGAAGTGTGACAGGTGGGGAAAATCATTTTACCATCATTACCCTCGCAGAATCCACTTTAGATACTCAGGAAATATGGGCAGGAACGGACGATGGAAACTTACAGGTCACCTTAAACGGAGGTAAATCATGGACCGAGGTTGGTCAATTATTAGTTAAACAATTTCCACTTATTGGACAAAATGCTTCCTCCCCCAGAGGAAAAAGGCCCTGGATAAGCAGAGTATCCCCATCCTCACATGTAAAAGGCAGGTGTTATGTCTCTTTGGATAATCATAGATATGATGACATGAATGCTTATGTATTTGTCACTGACGATTATGGGAAAACCTGGAAATCGCTACAAAATAATCTACCGAAATATTCTGTTTATGTGATTCGGGAAGACCCCGAAAACCCTGATTTGCTATTTGTGGGAACGGAACAAGGGGTGTTATTTTCTTACAATCAGGGACAGGAATGGCATGAACTCATGGGTAATATGCCCACAGTGGCCGTTTACGACCTTGTTATCCATCCCCGGGATGGCGACCTGATAGCTGGAACCCATGGCAGAAGTATTTGGATTTTAGATGATATCAGTCCTTTGAGACAGCTCAGCGGGCAAATTACAAACAAACCAATTCACCTTTTTCAAAGCAGGCGGGCCACCAGATGGTTGCGAATAAATACTGGGAGAAAGCAACCCCTCTTTGAATTCCGTGGACAGAATCCCAGAAGTGGGGCAGCTATCCATTTGTGGGTAAATAAAGGCAACCAAACCGATTCTATTTCATTGAACCTTGTATCTGAAAATTACAACCAACTTAAAAGGCAATGGAAAGTACCGGTGCAACCTGGCATCAATAGAATTTACTGGGACATGCAGGTGGACGAACCTGAAATATCCTGGACACAGGAAATTGAAAACATGCGAATCGCCCTTGAAAATCTAGGTTCCCTTAGCTCTTTATCCACAGCTAACAAAAATTCATTAACCCAATTCAAAGCATCCCTTAAAGCCCTTTCGCCACAAAACAAGGCTGGTTATGAAACCTTACGACGTCAAATTCATTCCGTTTTTGGTGTTTATGGCATTGTTTTGGGCAAAGAACTGAAACTAAAACGGCAGGCAACAGCCGGTAATTATCAGTTGGAAGTGAAAGCAGGAACATTTTCAGAAACAAAAAAAATAACTATTCGAGAAGATCCCTTGTTAAATAAGTAAGCATTCAACCAATGCGATAAGGAATTCGTTATGGTTTTATACAAGCGTCAAAACAATCAATGATTGATTTCAGAATAACAAACATAGGTTCCCTGCCTTCTTTGGTTAAAAGTTCGTCTTCCTCGTCAAGTAGCATGTCCTCAACAAAGGCCAGTAAATCTGTTTGTTTATTGTCCTTGAAGAATACGTCCAGCCGATCTCGAAAACGTTTGGCTGTAATGGATTCCAGTAATTCCCAATTTTTTTCCTCTGCGAGAGAAAGTTCGTCTGAATCAATTTCGTCCATATCCTCCACATCAATTTGGGTGCGAATAGCTTGCCAAAGAGTCAGAAGGATAAAAAGCAGATATTCCTTTTCATACTCTGTGAAAAGCTCTGTATTTTCAGTAAACAAAAAAGCAAAAACAGCAGGTTGGATTTCGCTGAGTTCAGTAACCAATGATTCATTGATAGTTTCGTCGTCCTGAATGGCTGACGCCGCGTCATCCAATTGTTGTTCTGTAATAAAAACCATTGATATTGTATTAGAATGAATAAAATATTTCCACCACAAAGTTATCTTTACTTTTCTTTACAAGAAACACAAAAATGAAAGGATCCTTAAGAATTGCAAAAATATTTAATATTCCCGTTGAAGTACATTGGAGTTTCTTATTTTTATTTGTCTATGTTATCTACCTTGCCTTCAAAGAAAGCTGGGGTATTTGGGGTGCAGTATCTGCAAGTTTATTTGTACTCATTTTATTTTTGTGCGTTGTTTTACATGAATTTGGCCACGCCTTAATGGCCAGAAGGTTTGACGTACAAACGAGAGATATTACTTTATACCCCATTGGCGGAGTAGCTCGTTTGGAGCGTTTGCCAAGAAAACCTGTACAAGAATTTTGGGTAGCCATTGCCGGACCTTTGGTAAATGTAGCGATCGCTTTAGTCCTTTTGCCTGTGTTACTATTTGTAGGAACCGATACCCTATCAGATATATTCTACAGCATATACAACCAGTCTGATTCAGATAACTTTTACTTCCCCAGCAACTTACCCGTTTACGCTTATGTGGCCTTAGGCTTAATTGGCCTTAACCTGACCTTAGCCATATTCAATTTGATCCCTGCCTTCCCAATGGACGGAGGCAGAGTATTAAGAGCTATTTTGTCTCATTTTATGGGGCATTTGAAAGCCACAAGAATTGCCTCCATAGTGGGTCAGGTCATTGCCATTTATTTTGTTTACAATGGCATATTAGGAGACGGGAGTGTTACCCAAATTTTTATTGGTGTTTTTGTTTTCCTTGCTGCTGGTTCAGAGGCAAAAGCGGCCAATATGGAGAATTCTTTACTAGAATTAAAAGTGAAGGATTGGATGAAAAAAGATTTTATTCACTTTGAAGGCACCCAGCAATTAAGTGAAATATTACCTTTGGTTCAAGACGCGGGCGACCGGGAAATTCTTGTTTTTGATGTTTGGCAAAATCCTGTTGGCACCATATCAACATTTGAAATCATTGAATTGTGCCTTAACGGTGGAGGGGAAAAAACAGTAAGCGATGCTACGTTCCCCATTGAAAATGTGTTAACAGAAGAACAAACCTTGCAGGACGCGCTCCTTTTATTTCAACAATCGAATGCCAAGACACTTCCTGTCATGCGACAGTATGAACTCATTGGTATATTAGAATTGAATCAAATATATACTATCCATCAGGTTTTGAATAAACCTGGTAAGCAAAAGAGTTCAATTTTCAATGGAATAAAAAAATGGACAAATGGAAAAGATTGATATTTTAATGGACATTATTCGCACGCGAAGAAGTGTATTTCCCCCTTTATATGCCTCGGACAAAGAAGTTCCGAGAAGTATAATTGAGAAGATCCTGGAGGCAGCGAACTGGGCACCGAGTCACAAAAAAACAGAACCCTGGCGATTTTATGTTTTTACAGAGAAAAGCAGGGAAGATTTAGGAAAATTCATGGCAGATTATTATTTGGAAAATACCCCTGAAACTGAATTTTCTCAGGTTGTTTTCAATAAAATGATACAAAATCCGCTCAAAGTACCGGTTATTATCGCTATTGTCATGCATAGAGATTTATCTGCGAGCCTTCCTGAATGGGAAGATATTGCTGCCACAGCCTGTGCTGTACAAAACATGGCGCTGGCTTGTACTGCCGAAGGTTTAGGTTCATTCTGGAGTACGCCAAGACCAGCGCTTAATGCTGATTCATTTTTAAAGTTGTCCGAAAATGAACGCTGTCTTGGTTTATTTTATGTTGGTTATGTGGAAAAAGAGGTAGCTTCTGTTGAGAGAGGTGACCCGTCAGAAAAAATTATATGGATGTAAGCGACATTGTAATGAATACTAAAGCGTCCTTTTTTTGGACAACAGATAATTAAATCTTATTTTCGCACATTAAAAAAATTCCTCGAGAGTAAATTAGCTCTTTAGCATTATTTTGAACAAGTTTTAAACCACTAATTTATGGGTCAAACAATTATTTATTCCATTCCATTTTTCGGCGTTCTTTCGCTTATATACATGTTTTGGAAATCTGCGTGGGTATCAAGACAAGAAGAAGGTACTCCTAAAATGGCAGCCATTGCCAAGGCTATATCTGACGGCGCTATGGCTTTCTTGCGCGCTGAGTACAAAGTACTTGCCATTTTTGTGGTCTGTGTATCCATTTTATTAGCTTCTGCTGCTGATAGCACCACTTCATCGTGGATGATTGCCCTTTCTTTCATCGTTGGCTCTTTTTGTTCTGCATTGGCAGGCTATTTTGGTATGCGTGTGGCAACTAAAGCGAACGTTCGTACAACCAATGCAGCCAGAACAAGTTTAGCCAAAGCGTTAGAAATAGCGTTCACTGGTGGATCTGTAATGGGAATGGGTGTCGTTGGTCTGGGAATTCTTGGATTAGGTGGCTTGTTTGTCATTTATCAGGGAATGGGCTGGGATATCGATAAAGTAATCACGGTTATTACCGGATTTTCTTTTGGTGCTTCCTCTATTGCTCTTTTCGCACGTGTTGGTGGAGGTATTTACACCAAAGCAGCTGACGTAGGAGCCGATCTTGTTGGAAAAGTAGAAGCTGGCATTCCTGAGGATCATCCTTACAATCCTGCTACTATTGCAGACAATGTTGGAGACAACGTAGGCGATGTAGCTGGTATGGGAGCCGACCTTTTTGAATCGTATGTAGGTGCTATTGTTGGTACTATGGTACTGGGCGCTGTGTTTATAAATCTTCCGGGATTTGAATCTACCAATGCATTTGATGGTTTAAATGCCGTTTTACTTCCATTGGTTCTTTCAGGAGTAGGTATCGTCGCATCAATTATTGGTTGCTTTTTTGTTAGGGTTAGTGAGGACGGGGACCCACAAAAAGCACTCAACATGGGTGGTATCGTTTCCAGTATTCTGATGTTAGTAGCAACCTATCTTACTGTCCAATATATGCTTCCTGCTGAATGGGTATATAACGACATCACTTATAACAGTATGGGGGTATTTTATGCTGTTATCATAGGATTAGTTTCTGGCTTAGCCATTGGATATATTACTGAATATTATACAGGCACTGGAACAAAACCAGTGAAAGGTATTGTTGATCAATCTGTAACTGGTGCTGCAACAAATATTATCGCTGGTTTGGGTGTTGGTATGCGTTCAACTGCATTACCTATTATTGTTTTATCTATTGCTATTATAGGTGCACACTACTTTGCAGGTCTATACGGTATCGCTATCGCTGCCGTTGGTATGTTAGCTAATACGGGTATTCAGTTAGCTGTTGATGCTTATGGTCCTATTTCTGATAATGCCGGAGGTATTGCAGAAATGAGTGGCTTAGATAAAGAAGTACGTCAACGTACAGATAAATTAGACGCCGTTGGTAATACTACTGCAGCTATTGGTAAAGGTTTTGCCATTGGTTCTGCGGCACTTACTGCCTTAGCTCTTTTTGCGGCTTTTATGTCAACAGCTGGAATTACCACTATTGACGTTGCCAATCCAGTTGTTATGGCTGGATTATTTTTAGGGGGAATGCTTCCTTTCTTATTTTCTGCGCTTTCAATGAGTGCTGTGGGTAGAGCCGCAATGGATATGATTCAGGAGGTTCGTCGCCAGTTCAATAATATTCCTGAGCTTAAAGCGGCTCTTGCCGTTATGAAGAAAAATGAAGGGAAAGAGGAAAATGAGTGGAGTGCTGAAGATAAACACGTGTATGACCAGGCGGAAGGCAAGGCAGAATATAGCAAATGTGTAGAAATATCTACCAAAGCCTCTATTCGTGAAATGGTTCTTCCCGGTTTAATCGCCATTCTGTCTCCTGTGTTGATTGGATTTGGTGGGGGTGCTGAAATGTTAGGAGGTCTTTTAGCGGGTGTTACCGTTACAGGTGTTCTTATGGCTATTTTCCAGTCAAATGCCGGTGGTGCATGGGATAATGCCAAGAAAATGTTCGAAGAGGGCGTTAATATTCAAGGTACTATGTACTACAAAGGCTCCGATCCTCATAAAGCGGCCGTAGTTGGTGACACCGTTGGTGATCCGTTTAAAGATACTTCCGGACCTTCTTTAAATATTTTATTAAAATTAATGTCTGTGGTAGCTTTGGTTATTGCTCCACTACTTTAAATAATATTCATCATTTGGTATTATTAAGTTAATCCGATGTAAAAGCCCGCTGTATTTGCTTACAGCGGGCTTTTTTATTATATTTGAACATACTAATACAAATATGATGCGCGATCTAAAATACTTTATTGCTTATTTAGCGCCCTTATCCGCTTTTTGGGCCATTTATCAGGGAGGAATATGGAGTTTCTCTGCTTTTTACCTTGCATTCATCCTTATACCCATTTTCGATCAGTTATTTCCACTCACATCTTCCAATATAGACGTTCACACCGAAGATAAACGGTCTAACATTGTCTTTTTTGACTTATTGCTTTATGCCAATGTTCCCATTTTATACGGTCTCCTATATTATTATTTTTCCACCCTACCATCTGAGAATTTAGCACTGTACGAAAAATTTGGCTTAACCCTAAGTACCGGTATAATAATAGGTACCATCGGTATCAATGTGGGACACGAACTCGGCCACCGAAGTAAAGTTTTCGAACAGTTTTTAGCAAAAATGTTACTGCTCCCCGCTCTTTATCAGCATTTTTTTATTGAACACAATCTTGGGCATCATAAAAATGTAGCCACCGAAAAAGATCCGGCAACGTCAAAATTGAATGAACCGATTTACTTTTTTTGGGTGCGTTCTGTTGTCGGTGGGTACTTGAATGCCTGGAAATTAGACAATGAACAACGGCGAAAATTGTCTATTCCATTTTTTTCAATATATAACCAAATGCTCGTTTTTTCCCTTTGCTCTATGGCTTATTTGACTTTTATAGGGGTTTGGTTCGGAATGGAAGTCCTTCTCTGGTCCATTGGAGCAAGTATCATTGGCTTTTTACTCCTTGAATCCGTAAATTATATAGAACACTATGGTTTGAAAAGAAAAATAGTTGGTAACGGGAAATTTGAACCTGTGTTACCCTCTCATTCCTGGAATTCAAATCATGAAATTGGAAGGATTTTCCTTTATGAATTAACAAGACATGCGGATCACCACTATAAATCTACCAGGAAATATCAGGTGTTGAGACATTTCGATGAAAGCCCGCAACTCCCCTTTGGTTATCCGGCATCTATTCTTCTTTCGCTGATTCCCCCATTCTGGTTTAAAATGATGAATCCCCGCGTTAAGCAAATAAACAATTAATATGATAGATTTAAAAATCAATCATTTACAACACATTGGCATTCCCGTCACAGAAATACATCGGTCTCAATTATTCTATGAGTCTTTAGGCTTCCATTGTGTCATGAAAAACACTTTTATTCATGAAGATGAAGAAGGCCAGGTGATTATGATGAAGTACAAGGATATTATTCTGGAATTATATCAAATGCCTGTTCCTGATAAGGATAGAAAAGATGGGATAATAGACCACATCGCATTCGATGTATCCAATATTGATGAAACTTATCTATTGTTAAAAGAAGCTGGCTTTTCTCCTATAGAAATGGAACCCGTGTATCTTCCATTTTGGGAAAAGGGCTGTAAATATTTCTATATATTGGGACCAGATGGAGAAAGGCTGGAATTTTGCGAAATACTGAAATAAAAACAAATACTAACTCAGTATAAATACCCTGACAAATAAAACAACCCCAAATATAATTAAGGCAATACCAGCAATTTTACTTACTATCTTTAAATGGGAAGGTTTGAGGACTTTCCTTATTTTTTTGGCAAGAAAAATCTTAAACAAGTCCACAGGAACATAAATACTCATAATACCTGCAAAATACCAGACGGCCTCATTATTACCAAAGTTTTGATCTACCAGAGCCGTACTCATTAAACCTAACCAAAATAAAATAGTAAAAGGATTAAAAACATTAATCAATACTCCTTTTAGGAAAAATCCGAACAAAGATCGCGGGCTATGCTCTTTGATGAAAGGTTGAGGTACGTTTATAGGCTGGTTACCTTTTTGAATCATAGCAGCCAGTCCAAATACAATTAATATTAAAGTGCCAATCCCTCCAACGGTATAGTAAAAATAAGAGGCATTGGCTATTTCTGAAATGAAGGACATCCCTTTATACATACCCATAAACAGAAAAATATCACTAATCCAGATGCCTGAACCAAAAAATACACCCACTTTGGTACCGTATTCCACTCCAATATGAATGAGAGAGAAAAAAATAGGCCCAATTAAAAAAATAAGCAAAAATCCAACCTTTATTCCTTCAATAAAATAATTCATCTTTCTTCCTGTTAACCATTTGCAGAAGTGGTATTTTGGTAAACAAAAGATTCCCACTCTTTAAAAATACTACTTTTCATGACACGAGGAAATTTATTTTGCCCACCCATTTTACCTTGTTTTTCTTGCCATTTATAAAAAATAGAAATGGGAATGACTTTAATTACAGGTTCGCCTAAAACACTGTTCCGTTCTGCACAATAGTCATCATTAACCCTATTTAATTCTTCATCGAGCAAAGGTAGAATAATATCTGCTGAAATCATTGTTTCGCATCCAATATACCATGAATGTCTGAATTTGCCTTCCACCTCAATGGCAGAGACCGTAAATTCCTTAATACTTACATTTAACTCCTGAGAAATTTTGTAAATAGCCTGATTCATATTATCTACTGAAAGATGTTCCCCACAAACACTTAAATAATGTTTAGTTCTGCCCGTGATAATGAATTCTGATCTGTCCAGATTAATAAATCTTACGGTATCTCCTAAAAGATACCTCCAGGCACCTGCGCAAGTACTTATTATCATGGCATAATCAATACCTTTTTTAATTTCATCTATAGTTAAAGAGGTTGGGTTCTTCTTCAAATTTCCTTCCTCATCAAAATTTGATTCATTGAACGGAATAAATTCATAATAAATACCCTTTTGTAATTCCAGGCACATTCCCTTGTGTTCGGGACGGTGCTGAAAACCAAAAAAACCTTCAGATGCCAGATAAGAATCCATGTAAACTACTGGTTTAGACATAATTTTTTCGAAACCTTTTCTAAAAGGTTCAAAATGTACTCCACCGTGCACGAAAACACGAAGATTAGGCCAGATATCATGAATACTTTCAACTTTATAATGAGAAATAACCTGTTCCATCATTAATTGAACCCAGGAAGGAATACCAACAATAACGCTAATATCCCAATTTGGAGCATTTTTAATAATCGCTTCAATCCTTTCGTCCCAGGTTTTTAATCTGGAAATTCTGGATCCGTGTTTAAAATAGGGGCGTAACCAACCAGGTATTTTGTTGGCATTAATTCCACTCAGATCACCTGAATAATATTTTCCCTCCTTCTTTAAAGAACTCGTTCCGCCAAGCATCAACATTCCTTTAGTAAAAACATCGGGATCTACCTCAAAATGATTCAGGGTAAAAAACATTTTTCTACCAGCCCGGCGCATGAATTTGCTCATTTCATCGGAAATAGGAATATATTTACTTGGTGCACCGGAAGTTCCTGAACTTAAGGCAAAATATTTTATTTTGCCAGGCCAGGTTACATTATCTACATTATGAAGAGATAGGTGCCACCATTTTTCATAAATTGTATTGTAGTCAAAAACGGGAATTTCTTGTCTAAAAGCATTCATCAATTCATTTGATTTCAACATCTCTTTGAAATCATAGTATTTTCCAAAGGTAGTATGCTGGGCTTTTCGTAATAAGCCTTTTAAGACAATTTCTTGTTTTCTTTTTGGTGAAGTATGGTAATTATAGTCAACAAACTTTTCCCCTACTAAAATACCTCTTTGTATCAAACTACCTAATAGGTTCATTATTTATGTATTTTTATTTCCGTCGACTGATATCAGGACAACGAAGATTTCCAAAAAAATAAAGAAAACCTACCTCTAAAAAGGCAAAAGCATCTTTATTATCAGCGTTTCCGCGCATAAATCCTGTTTTATTTAAAGATGTGGAACTAGCAGCGCTACTCAAAGATCTATCTGACATGGCAACCGCGAGAGATCCAACATTCCCTCTTTCCAGGAATAAACTTCTTCTATCGGGATAAACAGTGCTTACGTCATCTAAATAATCTGTGAAAGTAGTTCTTCCACTTAGCTCAATCTGCATACTCCAACGCTCCGATAAATCATATTTCATACCTACGCCAAATAAAAAAGCGGCTGAAAGCGTATAATATTCCTTTCCTTTAAATTGACCTTCAGTACCTAAAGGTCTGAGATCTACCCATTTATTAAGATAGTAAGTTTGAGGGTTAAACTGAAAAACACTGGCACCCAATAGAAAATAGGGAGAAAAATATTCGTCCTTGCTACCATGAGTAAAAGGTAAAAAATTAAATTCCATTTGGGAAGAAACCTCTGTTACCGGAGAGCGAAAAGAAAGATTTCTTTCTAATTCGAAAGGATTATTCGAAATGGCATCAGAAGCGGAAACCACGGCATAATTAGCAGCAAATTTCAAGGCTATCCTGTTATTAAAATTATATCTTGCCATTAAACCGAAAGCCTCTCCAGGTTTTTCAAGATTATATTTTGTATTTAAATCTCCGAAATAATGAGCAGCACCTACCCATAGACCTGCCTCCCAACCCACTTGGGACCAGGCATTTACTTTAGAAAATATAATAATACAACAAGCAAAAATAAACCTGATAAATCGTTTTTTTAAAACAAGCATAGTATGTAAGTGCATGCTTTTAGTGCATTCATTATTCAAAAACGACGAGAACTCATCTATGGTATATAAAAAAAACTTAATTTTTCTTTACATCATCATTAAAATCATCGAACAAACCATCATCATCTAAATCATCAAAATCAACATCCTCATCATCGTCATCATCCTCGAGCCAATCTTCTTCGACGATATCCTCTAAGATTTCGTTCACTTCTTCCAGATCAAAAAAGGTAGGATCAAAATCGCCCATGGTTTCACGCATTTCCCTTTCCTCTTCATTTTTTGGATTTAGCAATGCCTCCTTTAACTCCATATAAGCTGCTGGGCCACCACAATCTTCAAAAGGACAGGCATTTTCCCCGGCAAACGCCACAGGCAACAGTTCCTCCTCAAGAGTTACAATTTTCAGTAATTTAAGGGTATGCATCCAACCATCTCCCAAATCATATTCATATTCAAAAGAATCATTTTCCTTTAGGCCAAGTTCATGCAACAACGTATCATCTGCATCCAACATTTTGGTACTGACTACGTCATCCTCATCAATTAACCCATACCATATACCATCTTTTTTAAATTGAAAAAGATGGTCATTTTCCCAACCCATAACCACTTGAATTACTTGATGCAGATCAAATAAACTATGCAATTCACTCACTTGAAAAGTTCTCCAAACCTCGGGAGTCACCTCATTCAAAGAAACTCGAAATTGATAATATTTTTCCATAACAATAATTTATTTAAATCAGTAATTTACTTCTTCCCAGGGTTCTATCCAAAAAGAATTTAAACCGTCGCCCGAAATTAATCTAAAAACTTCAAGATTTAAAAG
>CANMVX010000033.1 GCA_947501115.1 Haliscomenobacteraceae bacterium | reverse complement strand
TCGTTATTTTGGCTGGCAGAAAAGGCAAGCATGGCACAAATTTCCGTAAAAACCTCTGATTTTCGCTGTAATTTACTTCCAAAGGAGGAAGAACCACTAACATCCACTAAAATCATAATGGTAAGTTCCCTTTCTTCTTCAAATATTTTTACGAAAGGTTCATTGGCCCTTGCGGTAACATTCCAATCAATATTTCTAACATCGTCTCCATATTGGTAACTGCGAACTTCACTAAAAGACATACCTCTGCCTTTGAAGGCACTATGATATTCACCCGAGAAAATATTTTTGCTCAGTGATTTAATTTTCAATTCGATACGACGAACCTTTTTTAGTAATTCTGCAGTGTCCATAGAAGGTATAAATTATGGAACCTCTATTTTATTAAGGATCTTAGTAATGATATCCTCCTGGGTAACATTTTCTGCTTCTGCTTCGTAGGTTAAGCCAATACGATGTCTTAAAATATCGGGACAAATCTGGCGGATATCTTCCGGGATTACAAAACCACGCCTGTGAAGGAAAGCGTTGGCTTTACCGGCTATGGCCAGATTTACGCTTGCGCGGGGAGAAGCACCGTACTGAATAAGATTGGACAATTCCCCAAGACCATAATTTTGAGGAAAACGGGTAGCGAAAACAATATCGAGGATGTATCTTTCGATTTTCTCGTCCATATATATTCTTTTAACGGACTGCCTGGCTTTTAAAATATCAGCAGGTTGAACGACGGCACGGATGGTATTTTCCGGATTTTCCTCCAGTAAACTGCGCCGAATGATTTCTTTTTCTTCCAATAAAGTTGGATAACCAATTTTCACTTTTAGCATAAAACGATCTACCTGAGCTTCTGGCAAAGGATAAGTACCCTCTTGCTCAATAGGGTTTTGAGTAGCCAATACCAGAAAAGGCTCTTCGAGGAAAAAGGTTTCATTGCCAATGGTCACCTGTTTTTCCTGCATAGCTTCCAGTAAGGCACTTTGCACTTTAGCCGGTGCTCTGTTTATCTCATCAGTAAGGATAAAATTGGCAAAAATGGGTCCTTTTCTAACAGTAAATTCATTCAGGCTGGGATTATATATCATGGTGCCAATGATATCGGCGGGTAGTAAGTCAGGGGTAAATTGGATGCGACTAAATTTTGAATTAATAGCTTTTGATAAAGATTTAATGGCCATAGTTTTAGCTAATCCAGGTAAACCTTCCAATAAAACATGTCCATTTGTCAAGAGGCCTAAAAGTAAGCGGTCAATCATTTGTTCCTGACCGACAATAACTTTTTGCGTTTCCCTTTTTAAATCTTCTAAAAAAGCGCTATCAATACGGATTTGTGCATTAATCGCTTCAATATCAACATTTTGCATAAAAAACACGTTTATTTTTAAAAATAGTTTACAAAAATGCAGATTTTTTCCAAGAGTGCAAACAACTAAAATGGTTGTTTTTTAGAAAGGGAATCTCTCTTTTCAAAAAGAGGCTTAAGGGGAATATCTTCATCTAGTTTTTTAAAGGATGGCGTTTCTGGTCTTTCTGGCTTTGCTGGTTGAAAGAGCGTATCCCGCATTTCTCTTGCTTCTGCAATTAATATGGAATCGAGTAAACGGGTAGCTTCGGTAAGTAAACCTTCTTCACATTGAGCTTTTCGAATGGAGACATATTCATTTACCCTTTCATCTACTTCATTTTGAATAAGTTGCTGAATCTCATCAGGAGAATATTCTTCATTATTCAAGCAACTGCAAGTAAAGAAAAGCAGGTAAGGCATAAATAAAAAAGGAAAGGTTTTATTTGTTTTCATTCTGCAAATACTTTAACCTTAAATTTTCCTCCTCGGAAAGTCGAACATTTCGCATGGAATCCAGAAGCACCTGAATTTTTTTTACTTTGTTTGCTTCACAAGTAGAGTCTAATTGTCTTCCTAAGGGATTGACTATTCTTAAATACAAGGTATCAACTTCTGTTCTTTGGGTGGAAGTAAGTTTTAAAGGCGGAGGTTTGGAACAGGCAATAAACGTTATAGATATCCACAGAAAGCATAGATATTTAGAAAATGACAATACATCGGATATTCGTAAAAACAGGTTTGTCATGGATTAATAGTATCAACGTTACGTTTTTTCCTCAGCTCGAAATTTTTTCCAAGATAAACTTTCCTTACCATTTCGTCATCTGCAAGTTCCTGAGCGGTACCTGCTTTTAAGATACTACCTTCAAACATTAAATAAGCACGATCGGTTATGGAGAGGGTTTCCTGCACATTATGGTCAGTAATGAGGATGCCAATATTTTTAGTTTTTAGTCGTGCGACAATACCCTGAATATCCTCCACGGCAATGGGGTCAATACCAGCAAAGGGTTCATCAAGTAAAATAAAGTAAGGATCTACCGCCAGGGCGCGGGCAATTTCTGTGCGGCGACGTTCCCCGCCGGATAAAGTATCGCCCCGATTTTTTCTTATTTTAGTTAAGCCAAATTCATCTAATAAACTTTCTAATTTTTCATTTCTCTGATGCGAAGAAAGAGAAGTCATCTCGAGAATGGCCTTGATATTGTCTTCAACACTTAATTTACGAAATATGGATGCCTCCTGTGGCAGATAACTTATTCCTTTTTGAGCTCTCCGAAACATGGGTAAGGAAGTAATTTCGTCCTCTCCCAAAAATACATTACCGGCATCGGGTCTAATAAAACCAACGAGCATATAAAAAGTAGTGGTTTTTCCCGCGCCGTTTGGACCTAGTAGCCCAACAATTTCCCCTCTATTAACTTCGATGGAAACTTTTTTCACAACGGGTCTTTTACCGTAATATTTTTCCAACGATGTTGATTGTAATAGCATGTTATTAAAATTATATTCGTTTGAAACCTAATTAATCAATAAGAATGACTTTGTGTATAAAACGGAATCCAACAGAAAGTTCAACGGTTAAATTAGCTATTTTTCTTTCGGGAATAGTTATCAATGAGGAAGATCCATAAGGATTTGGATTTCTAATATTTGGTATGGCAGGTTGGTTATATTGCTGAGAAAGATCAGGATTAACGGATAATTCGACAATCATACCAATTAATTTTGAAAAAGGTAGCTCCATACCGCCACCTACAGAAAAACCATAGTTAAATTTACGGACGAAGCCCTCAAAAGGATAAATATAAGAGTAAAAAGGATTTATGGACGGATCTCCAAATCCAAATTTGGTATTAACCGTGTAATCCCCTCTAACACCAAACATATAATAAGGTTGCCCTCCCATGAAACCACTTCCAACTCTCTGTTTTGCACCGACAATCAAAGATACATTTCTGAATTCTAAGGGAGTGAACTGGCTGGGTAAGGTCTGTTGAGATCCATCGGGTCGAATAAAAACCGTAGAATAAGTTCGCAGTGAACTACCTTTTATGTGATAACCAGCTTGAGCAAACAAAGAAAAAGGGCTATCTTCTTCATACGATTCTATGAAAACACTGCCTTGATAACGAAAAAGAGGTTCGGTCTGAAAGCTATTATCCCAGCGTTGTAAACCCATTAACGGACCTCCTTTAAATCCAAAAGCAGAACTTTGCGCGTAAGTATTAACAGAGAAAAAGATGCACAAGAACAAAAGGATAATATTTCTCATAATAGGTAACTTTTGTGTAGTTAGGTAAATGACAGGTACAAGGTAAACAAAAATAAAATGAAGTAATAAATTAGCACAAATTGTTATTATTTACGCAAGGAACGGATCTTAATTTTTTTTCCATTTAGTTTCAATTTTGTACCTATGGTTGGTTCTTCCTTTTCGAAAAGTCTGTTTCTCTTTCGAAGAGGCTCTGTTTGAATGGCATAATAGTCTGCAATACGTTGTAATGTTTCATTGGCCTGAACGACATGCCATTTTTGCTCCCCATGAAATTCTTTTCTTTTAGGTTCAAGAAAAATGCGTTGTTTTTCCGAAAGCTGATCTAATGACTTATTTGATAAGTGAGGATTAAACTTAGGGAGTTTTTTTAGAGGGATATCATACATTTTTGCAATGTCAGTAAGTTTTATTCCTGGTTTTGCATAAACAAATCGAACCTCATTCATTACCCAAACGCCCGATTGGGAATTGTCAACGACAGCGGCTGTTTTCACAGATTCCTTTTGGAGGATTTTTTCACTTTTTGAAGTTTCAGCCTGAACCTCAAAGGTAAGTTCTACCGGCGGTTTTTGAACCGGCTGTATTTTATGAAGTTCAAATTTTTCAATAATGGAAATAAGTTTGTCGCCATAACCTGGATCGGTAGCGTAGCCTGCCTTTTTAAGACCATGAGCCCAGCCTTTATAGTCTTCAGGGGCTAAGGTAAACAGGTTACTATATCTTGGTCTTTGAGTAAGCCATAGAGAATGAGCATGATAACTTTCTTCAGGGGAAGAATATTTACGAAAACAAGAGGGAATTAACCTGCCTTTATCATCTCGGTCATCATCTTCTTTAAAGTAGGTTAAACCGGTCCAGTCATTGTGACATTTCATGCCAAAATGATTGTTTGCCTCGGTGGCGAGCGTACTAAAGCCTGCATTTGATTCCAACAAACCTTGTGCAAGTTTTATCGCAGCGGGAATGCCTGTAAGTTCCATTTCTTTTAAGGCTATCCACTTGAATTGTTCTATGTATTTCTTTTTTACGTCAATATCTCCTTGAGCTATTCCGGGAGATGAAATAATAACAGTAAAAAAGAGAGAGAGTAAACATTTTTCTATCCTGCATAAGGTGACCGCAGCAGCCATTCTGTTTGAGCTGATAAAGTTGATTTCAGCCAACTTAAATATATAATATTCCACGTGTTTATAAATCGTTCCCATCCTTTTCGGTTCCATCCAAAAGTTCATTAAGAACGCAAAGATATCATTTTTGATATTTGATAGCCAGGCATTTTGTGTGGAGAAACGAAGCATCGCGTCATTACGGGACGGCTAATTTTCCACGATCGCCAAATGCCAGTACTAATTTGTCTAAATGGGCGAAGCGAGGGTCATTGGTGATACCTTTTGCGTAACGGTCATATATTTGCTGAATAATGGTAGCTACTTTGAAACAGCCAAAGGCAAAATAAAAGGCACTGCCCGTATTGTTTCTACCACTTAACTGAATATAATAATCCCATATTTCCTGTCTCGTTTTGTTCCCGGGAAGCCAGGTTAAATTGGCGAAACTTTTTACAAGAGGATTCATTTCAGTTGCCTCGAACCAATAAGCTAAAGAGGTGCCCAGATCCATCAATGGATCTCCAATGGTACACATTTCCCAATCTAAAACGGCTAATATTTCAGCTGGATTGGATTCATTGAGAACGAGATTGTCAAATTTGTAGTCATTGTGAATCAGGGAAATATCGTTGGTTGAAGGCATAGACAATGGCAGGTATTCCATCAGGAAATGCATGCTGGGAATATGAAAAGTTTCTGCATTGCGATATCGGTCTATCCAACCAGAAACTTGCCTTTGGACATAACCTTCGGGTTTGCCTAAAGTGGATATATTAGGTTGAGTGCAATCGATGGCATGTAAATCGACCAGATTTTTTACAAAGGAATCCGATAGCGAAGCCATTGTTTTTTCGTCTAAAGAGATTGACGCAGGAAGCGCATTTCTTAAAATGAGTCCTTCCACTTTTTCCATCAGGTAAAAGGGAGCACCTATTATGGTTGTGTCAGAGCAAAAATGGATGGGTTTGGGTATTTTATGAAATAAGGGATAAAGCAATGAAAGGACCTTGAATTCCCTCGACATGTCATGTGCGCTTTGAATATTTGCACCAATGGGCGGGCGGCGAAGCACCAAGGCGCCTATGTTTATTTCCAGCAAGTAGGTTAAATTGGAATATCCACCTTGAAACTGTTTTACATGATGTATGGTGTGAATATCTTCGAGGACCGATTTCAGGTAATCGAGCAGTTCAGGAATGGGTAATTCCTCGCCTTTTCTTGGGTTATTTAAAATATCAGCCATAAACATTAATCATTATGTACCTTTAAACCATATTGTTGTAAAATTTTTCGAGCCAACGAAGCCTTGTGCACTTCATCTGGACCGTCGTAGATGCGTGCCCCTCTTTCTTCTCTATAATATAAGGCCAGAATGGTGTCATCGGTCACGCCGAGTGCCCCGTGAACCTGAATGGCACGATCCAGCACTTTATGTAAAATGCCTGCAACAAAAAATTTGATGGTTGATATTTCTAATGCTGCTGCTTTTTGACCTAAAGTATCCATTTTATTAGCTGCATTTAAAACCATTAAACGGGCCGCATTAATCTCAGCCCTGCTATCGGCAATCATTTCTTGAACCATTTGTTTTTCACCAAGAAATGAATTTAAGCCCGTTTTTCGGGTGGCAGCCCGCTGGCACATCAGATCAAAGGCTCTTTCACAAATACCAATCCACCGCATGCAGTGGTGAATCCTGCCTGGGCCAAGTCTTTCCTGAGCAAGTTTAAAGCCTTGATTTTCAGGTCCAATTAAATCACTTTCCGGTATTTTCACGTTATCATAAATGATTTCACTATGACTAGCCCACCCTGTACCTGCATGTCCCATAATGGGAATATTTCGAACCAGATTAAAGCCAGGAGTATTGGTTGGAGTTAGTAACATACTGGCTCTTTGATAAGGATTTTCAGCGTCAGGATTGGTTACTGCCATTACGATAGCAAAAGAAGCTCCGTCAGCGGCAGTAGTGAACCATTTTCTGCCGTTAATGAGGTAATGACCATTTTCTTTCTTTGCCAAGGTATTCAAAAGGATTGGGTTTGAACCAGCGTTATCGGGCTCAGTCATTGAAAAGCAAGAACGAATTTCTCCGTTTAATAAAGGAAATAAGTATTTTTCCTTCTGTTCGTCATTGGCATATTGCAGTAAAAGTTCGATGTTTCCAGCATCGGGAGCCTGACAATTGCATGCAAAATGTCCAAAAAATGATCCACCAAGAACTTCACTTATCTGCGCCACTTCCATTAAAGAATAACCAGGTCCTCCGTGATTTTTAGAAAGATAAGGATTCCAGGCGCCTATTTCTTTTAGGAAATCTCTATGCGTTCTAATTTCTTTTTCAACCTCTGACCAGGGCATTTTCAGCCAATTTTGCTCATGAGGAATAATTTCCTTTTTCAGGAAATCTTTCAGGTTGACAAGTAAATCATTCAGTTGATTATTTTCTGGAAGAGAAGAAATCGTATTCATAGCCAATAGTTCTGTTAATATGGATAAAGTATGGATGGAAGATAGTAATTTCGCGCTAATTATTGAAAACGATAGAAATAAACATGGAGGTAATAAATAAATATTTTCCAAGACTTACAGAAAATCAGCGGAGTCAATTTGCGCAACTTCCTGATTTATATGCTGATTGGAACAGTAAAATCAACGTAATATCCAGAAAGGATATTTCAGAAATTATGACTCACCATGTTTTACATTCATTAGCTATTGCGAAATATATCCAATTTAAACCAGAAGCAAAAGTATTGGATCTTGGTACTGGAGGTGGTTTTCCCGGCATTCCTTTAGCCATTTTTTTTCCAGAGACCCAATTCATTCTGATGGATGGGACGGGAAAAAAAATTCAAGTGGTTCAGGCAGTTGCCGATGCCTTGGGACTGGACAATGTAACCGCCATTCATGGACGTGCGGAAGAAAGTAAATCAAAGGTTGATTTTGTAGTTAGCCGTGCCGTTGCACCCCTGGGTCAATTGGCCGAATGGTGTATGCATCTCATAAAAAAGGAAAGTGTACATGCCGTTCCAAACGGTATGTTTGCCCTTAAAGGGGGACAATTAAATGGGGAGATAAAGGATCTGCCCAGACATTTAATTACAGAAAAGCACCCGTTAAGTAACTATTTTAAGGAAGCATATTTTGAGGAAAAATATTTGCTATTTGTTCAATAACCTGCATTCGTAGTATTAAATAGCGAGGTATCTAGTCATGCATACCTTTGCCATTGAAGATAGCAGGTAAACATTTTTCAATCCTGGATTCCCTGGTTTTAGCCTGTTTTGGTGCGGCGAAATGAAGGAGGTATCCTCTTTGCCTTCCTGGAGTTAAAGCGTAAAAAGCATCTTTAAACGCTTCATTTTCCTCAAATTTCTGTTGGAGTTCCGAAGGTACAGGGTAATCAGATGTCTTTTTTAGCTCAATTCTCAATCCGGCATTTTCTATTTCCACGGCTTCAAATATATATTCCTTCAGGGTATCTTCGATGGCTAATATTTGATTGGGATGAGTGAATTTAATAATTCGGCCACCCTGAACATTTTCACCTTGTGAGATTAATATTTTTTTTGGGTCATTTAATAAGGCACCTTTAAAAAAACTGATAATACAACTATCCTTAAATGCGCTAATCATAATGACATTATGATTTTGGTGGGTGTAACAGGGTTGTCCCCATTTGCATTCTTCAGTTAAACCACATTCCAATACAATATTTCTTAACAGTTCCAACTCTTTAGCCCATGTATGAACCTTACATTCCGGGGTTCCACCTAGAGAACACCGTCCGCAACCTTCTAAAAAATAAGTTTCTACATCCCTTGTCATTTTTGAAAATATTTTAATTTAAAGTGACCCCAATAAAAAGTGGCCATACCAATGAGCAGATTAATCATTCCCGCCAGGGATTCCCAGGGTTTATCATAGAGCGTAAAAATAATCATCCAAAGGGTTAATAACACAAAAATAATTTGAAAAAATGGGTACCAGGGACTTTTAAATCCGGTATCCTCTTTATGGTCGGGTTGTTTTCTTATTTTATAGATACCAATGACCACCAGCATGGATGAAAGAGAAATTAGAATACCACAATAGACTAATATTTGTTCGAAAGTACCTGTTAGAATCAATAAACTACTGATACCAAATTGAAGCCATAAAGCTCTGACAGGCAAATGATTCGACTGCATTTTAAATAAGGAAAGGAAAGAATGGTCATTTGCCATACTGGCAGTTATTCTGGCTCCTACCCAAACCATAGCACTGACACTTGAAATGAGCGATATAGAAAGGGCTAAGCCGAAAAGATTACCGACGGTTTTGCCAAACATTTTCTGTGCGGCCAAAGCAGCTACATTTAACTGGCCTTCCATTTCTCCTAAGGTCAAATGTTTTAAAAATATATACTGCAATAGGGTATATAAAATGGTGACTATAATGGTACCTCCAATAAGTACGATAGGTAGCGATTTTGATGGATTTTCAAATTCGTTGGTAATGTAGGCAGCTGCATTCCAGCCTGAATAGGAATAAACGACATAAATAAGGGCAATGGCGAAGGCGGGAGAGATGAGTTCTGTTAAATAAGAAGCCTCGGTTGCATTTGTTCCAGATGTTATGCCAGGTAAAAAGGCACCTATAACAATGAGAAATAAAATCAGGAGCATTTTAATTACCGTGCTTGAGTTTTGAAATATAGCGCTGGTTTTTAAATTTCGGGTATGAATAAATGTTATGATGCCTATAACTACAATGGCTGCCCATCTTGGATTGACTGACAAGTAAGGAAAATAGGAAATCAAGGCCATCGCGGAAAGAGCTATCGGTGCTGTAAATCCGACGGTTAAAGAAATCCAACCAGATAAATAACCAATCAGGGGATTATATAATTGAGATAGAAAAGCGTATTCACCGCCTGATTTCTTGATGCTGGAACCTACCTCGGCATAGCTGAAAGCACCTGATAAAGCAATAACACCCCCCAACATCCACAGCGTCAGAATGGTACTGGTCTGATGGAGGCTTTTCACTTGAAAACCAAGACTGGTGAAAGCTCCGGTTCCGATCATATTGGCCAGAACAATGGCTAGTCCGGTTAAGGTCGTTATTTTGTACTGATTCGATTTATTTTGGCTCAAACAGATAGATTAAAGGGAAATGAGGGAAATAAAAGCTCATGTAAATTTAACTTAAAATATAAGACGCTTCATACAACAAGGTTATGTTTAGTTACAAAATGGCTTTGCCATTACTTTAAATTTCTTTATATTGGTTACAAACCAGTGCCAATATGAAATTTTCTACCTGTTCTTTGCCCCTTTATTTACTTCTGATAACCCTTTTATCATGTGAACCTTCATCAGAATGGCAACAAATAAGTAATCAGTTAGATACTTATTTTCAAAAGGAATTCCCGGCAGACCAACCTGGCGGAGCTATTTTAGTGATGAAAAATGGGAAGGTTTTATTTGAAAAGGGTTATGGTCTTGCAGATCTAAATACAAAAGAGCAAATTACCCCAAATACGTCTTTCAACACAGGGTCCATTTCAAAAACCTTTGTTATGAATGGGATTATGATATTGGAAGAAGAGGGAAAACTTTCTTTGGAGGATCCGCTGGAAAAATATTTTCCAAATTTTAAAAATCCGGAAACAGGTCGAAAAGTGAAGATTGTTCATTTATTGAACCATTCCTCCGGATTGATTGATAGTCGAAAGGTGCGAATGGATTCGGTATTTTATTTGACAGCAAAGGATGTTGAAAATTTTGCCCCAATTTTGGCTAATGATTCAACGGCTTTCGATGCTGGTTCCCGTTTTGAGTATTCAAATCCTGCTTTTAATGCTTTGGCGCTCATCATTGAGCAAGTTACGGGAAGCAGGTGGCAAGATTTTATTATTCAGCGAATTTTTCAAACATCAGGTTTAAAGGATAGTAAAATTACAGACGGACCATATCCGCAAACTGGGGTTGCCCATGCTTATGTTCTGGACAACGGACAATTTAAGGAAGATGATTATGGGGAAGAACCAACTTTTCCTGCTGCGGGTAATGGTGGCGTCTGGAGTTCGGTTCGTGATTTATACAGATATGAACAGGCATTACAAAAAGAAGTCTTTTTATCTGAAGATATTATAAAGAAAACAAGGACCATTTATCAACCAGAAAATTGGAACAGTTCTATCCCTTCATTTATTGGATATAGCTGGTTTATTGGAAATTTCAAGGGAGAAAAGGTGATTTATCACACAGGAGATCAGGGAGGATTTATTGCCGATTATGTATGGATTCCTTCAAAGAATATCTTCTATACAATTTTGTGTAATACACCTAAGCCTACTGCGGGGTATAGAAAATTTGTTTTGGAGAAAACATGGAATCTTAGTGAATAAATACCCAGTATTTAATGTCATGTTTAATTAAACATATTTAGATAGGGTCAGCGGTAAATGTAGGGTTACGGGGTATGGGTTGATAGGTAGAATTAAAGCAATAAGTAGTTGCCAAATGAAAATCAAGACAATCAATTAATGCAGCCTTTACGTTCGGAACGGAATTAAAAACTTTTAACCATACAGAGAAGAAGCCGGTATTTTTGGCATTATCAACAATTGCATGAATAGAAGCCTTACCAGTAGAAAATTCGATAAAACGGTCAATAGCTTGTTTATATGCTTCAAGACGGTCTTTTAAACGATCGTCAGAGTTGCCTTGTGCTGTAACCACTTTATCAAGGCCATACAAATCAATGGTAGCACTTGCCCTATCAATTTGTGGCTTAGTAGTTAGGTATGTTCTGTTTGGTATAATTTCACCAGTTATTCTGAAGTCAAAAGCCATTATGGTATTATTCAGATGCGGCCAGTAATAAGTTTTTTTGTATGGAGAAATTGTGATAGTTGCTAATTTATGAGAATTGCAATAATTACATATCAATAAAAAGTTATCCCAATGAGCTTGAAGCCTTGGGAAATATTTTTTCGATTTAATGTGTTCTATCGCCATCGCATTAGAAACTTTCAATTCACATAAATGACAATATCTTCCGGTACGGCCTTTCAAATAAGGTATAGCTCTTGTCCAATCATTGAAAACTCTCTTTCGGGTAGCATGTGAATCTTTCGTGGGCCAGCTACCTTTATCAATTGGTCTCATCGTTTGAATCATTTTGCTTTTCTAAAAATGCCTTATAGACAGCATCATCTGTTTCTTCCTCTAATAAACTACCAAGTAACTTACTTACAGCCACATAGTCATCCATAGTTAGGTTATTATCGGGGCGAGCCGCTTCGATTTTCTCCAATTCCAACTTTGCCACACTATATCTTTTTTCGAAATCATCACTCTTTATACTTTCGACCTCCATAATATCGGTTATAATTTTGTTTATAGGGATATCTTTAGGATCCTTTTGAGAAACAATCTTCCTGTCTAAGTTTCTGAGCTCATCTTCTTTCAGGCTCTGGATGATAAAAGGAGAATGTGTGGTAGCTACAAATTGAATGCCTGGAAAAGTATTTTTTAAATCCTCTACAATTCTGCGTTGCCAATTAGGATGAAGATGCAAGTCAAGCTCATCAATAAGGACAATTCCAGGCGTTTCTTTTACAGCATTTTCACCTAAATGTGGATTAAGTTTTACACACCTGTAAGCAATATCAGCAACCATTCCAATGATGTTTCTGTAACCATCACTTAATTGCCTGAATTGAAGTTTTTCCTTTTCACCATCAGGAGTAACAAAAATACCAGTGAGATCTTCTGCTGCAAAACTGTAAGCCATATTTTGCCAATGATTATCAGGAATCATCGATATAACGGTACTATTAAATGTTTTAAGTAATAATTTATCTTTTTCCTGATCAAACTTTCGAATTTCGTCTTCATAGGTTTTGTACCATGAAAGAAACTCCTTACTTGAGGATTTTGGAGAAAGGCAATTAAGATATGCCTGAGAAACCCCTTCGCCAGTTTTTTTGTATTCTGTTTTCTTAGCCTCATGTTCTGCCCATAATCTACCAGTACCATGATAAGCAATTACGGGGAAAACCACATTATGACCTGAACGACTTAGTTTCAACATGTCTTCTGCTACTTTCTCAATATTTTTTGCTTTTACAAATAAGGTATTCGTTTTCTTAGGCGAAATCTTTTCTACCGTTCTCATCCAGCCTTCATTGATACTTATGTCATTCACCGTGCCAAATGCATGTATTTCGACAGGCAACTGAGGAAGTGGTTGACCATCTTTAGTAACTATCCTAATTTCATTTTTTTCTATATTCCGTGATTCATGTTTTGCAACGTCTATGCCTCGTAAAAAACTACTTACTGCAACGGCCAAAGCGTCAAGAACAGATGTCTTCCCTTTTGCATTATCTCCAATAAATACAGTAAAAAGAGGATTTAGCTGAAAGATTTCCTCCTCAAAACCTTTAAAATTTTTTATTCTAATTTTATCTATCCTCATGATTATGAAATTATTTCGTTTAGTAAAGAAAACTTCATAGTCTTTAACTGTTTTTGAATGGTCAATTCACGCATCGAGCACAAAGGGCAAATTTCCTTTCCAATTAGAATACGGTTATCAAATTTACTCGAAATGTAACAGATTAAGTAGAAACGGTGGAGAACTTTTCAGGCAGATTTAAATTCATTGAAAAAAAAGGCTAAATTTTTATGCAACCTCACCTAATACTAATAGTGAACGCTATCATTTTAGTGTATAAAATATACCACGGATTTATTTCTTTACCACGGTTATTGGTTTAAATTCCCGCGAAAACCATGAACAATAGCCACAAATGTCAATTACTGTTAAAATTTAATACGGAATCTTATCTGACCAAAAGATAAGACTATTATATCAATGTAACCAGGTGGCTCACTTTGAGCCGGAATATCCAATATCATAGTAAAAAGGGTATTTACCATGACATGCAGTATATTTATTTGCTATTAGTTCCGGAGTTATTTTTTCTTCCTGGTGTCTTTCAACACTTGCTTCCCATCACTGGCCAATTTCCGTTGAACTTTTTTTACATCTTCCGCTGGGGGAAGATTTTCTGGCACAATACCTCTTTTAGTTAGCACATCTCTGACAGCTATATTGTTATCAACATGCTCCATTTCAATCGGATTATGACCTTTCAAATTCTTGTTTTGTACATTGAGACTGGTCATTTCCGCAGCTAGGTCTTTAGCTTTAATACTAATGGTAGGCAGAAAGTCTGCCACCGGCCTGCCATCAGGAACTTGCATTTTTTTCTTTAATTGTTGTGTAGTCAACCGAAACAACGCCTGGTCACCTTTGGAGCGAATAATTCCAAATCCTTTTTCATCAATACCTCGTTCAAATAAAACACCGGATAACTGCTTTTCCGTTTGGCTTAGTTTTTCACGAGCTTTCAAACGCTCATATTCTAATAATCGCTGCTCTACCAATTCAGCCCGACGGGTTTGCACGGCAAAATAGTTCTGTGCAAAGGCGATTTCCTCCTTGCGGCTATCGCCATTCTGAGCTATCAGGTAACAGGCATATCTTGAAAGAAGAATATCATCGATCTCTTTTTCAGCTCCAGAGCCAATTGGAACCATCTTCCTGACGTCAGGAAGATGGTCGGAAATCTGCTCACCTGCATTTTTGCAAGACTCCTTTGCTTTGTCTATAACCTTCTGGAAATTCTCCCATTTGGAATATCCCAACAAATGTTGGAGCTCCCTGGCACTCCAGCACTCAATTCCCTCATATTCAGAAGCTGTGGCTTCAAATTGAGCAAATAATTCTTTAATCTGTTCAGCTTTCATAGTTAAATTGGTTGATGTATATTGAATTAATTCGAAAAGTTTATTTCAAATCAAATATTCAAAACTATTCCTTCAATATACGACAAATAAAATGGATATGAGGTTAATATGATAATGCTACTAAATGATAAAGGTAAGCGGCTGTTGAATAGGGTTTCTACCTTTAACTTTTCTTTTCAGGGAAACAAAATGAACTTTTTTGTTATTATTATGAAAAACATGCCATGATATTTCGTTTTGATAACAGCTACGGTAAGCTACCTGAATCTTTTTATGTTCCTACAAATCCTACTCAGGTGCCTGATCCTTCTGTTTTGTTATTCAATGACAACTTAGCCAGGGAATTGGATTTATCCCCAGACAACATGGACATGGAAGAAGCGGCTGCCCTGTTTTCAGGAAATAAAATGATTATCGGCTCATTTCCAATAGCCCAAGCCTACGCCGGTCACCAATTTGGAAATTTTACCATGCTGGGTGACGGAAGAGCCATTTTATTGGGCGAGCATATTACAAAAGCGGGGAATCGATTTGATATACAGTTAAAAGGATCAGGTTATACTGCATTTTCCAGAGGAGGCGACGGACGTGCTACCCTGCGCGCTATGCTTAGAGAATACCTGATAAGTGAGGCCATGGCAGGACTGAAAATACCCACTACAAGAAGTTTGGCTGTTGTAAAAACAGGCGCCAAAGTGTACAGAGAAGAAGTACATGAGGGAGCTATTTTAACCAGAATAGCTTCTTCTCATATCAGGGTTGGTACTTTTGAATTTGCTAATAGGTTCGTTCCTAATGAATCATCTATTCTATTGGATTATGTCATTGACAGACACTATCCCGAACTGAATTTGTCAAAATCGAAGGCCAGAGATCTAATGGAGGCGGTTATGTTAAAGCAGATTGATTTAATCGTGCAATGGATGAGGGTTGGTTTTATTCACGGTGTTATGAATACCGATAATATGTCTATTGCCGGCGAAACCATTGATTATGGTCCTTGTGCCTTCATGAATACCTATCATCCGGAAACCGTTTTTAGTTCTATTGATACCCAGGGAAGATATGCTTTTGGTAACCAACCATCTATCGCGCAATGGAATATTGCCTGTTTTGCTGGTTCGTTATTATCATTGATTCACGAGGAAAAGGAAGTGGCTATAGAGATGGCCAAAGAGGTTTTAAATTCATTCCCGGCTATTTATCAAGAAAAATGGCAGGATATGATGTTTAAAAAACTAGGTTTTTCAAAGCAGACAGATCTGCAACGAAGAAAAAATAGCCTGTCCACTTTGTTAGATTGGATGACTAAAAATAAAGCAGATTATACGAATACTTTTTTGATTTTACAGGGAGATATGCCCATGGAAGGTATTTATTTGCAGGAGGATTTTCAGTCATGGTTTATTAACTGGCAAGATTTGGAAAGGGGAAATGAGGAAGCCCGATTAAAAAGAATGCGTGAAAATAATCCCTTATTCATTCCCAGAAATCATTTGGTTGAAAAAGCACTGGACGAGGCTTGTTTAAATGACGATCATCGGTTTTTTAAAGAATTACTTGACATTTTAACCAATCCATACGTAAAAAATGCCTCAGCTACCGCATTTATGAAAGTTCCTGATACTATCGACACTGGGTATAAAACTTTTTGCGGCACCTAGGAAAATCCACTCAATGCATGGATAATGTTTTTTGAACAACCAGTATTCGGTCTGTTTGAATTAAATCTACGCCCATTTCGCGTGCTTTGATGTAATTGATTTCCGTATCGAGAGGTCCTAATAAGTCCGTAAATACTTTAACACCCAATAGATGGATCTCATCCACCATCTCTTTCGTTAGAGAAAGCCAGGACGCGTCAAAGGCATAAGGTTTCAGTTTATTGAATTTTGCCATGATATCGGTTTTGTTTTTAAGGGCAGGAAGTAATTTAGCGCCTTCAAAAACCGATGTTAAGCGCCATAAAAAATCATCGGAACCATAATAAACAGCGTTTTCGTCCAAGCCATATTTTTTTAAGATGGCAACAAGTGGTTGAGGCTCCACATCTTTGGCATCTATATAAAGGTAGGTTTTATGTTGACGCGATGCGTTCCAATCGGATATAAGCTGACAAGTTTCCTCCAGGGTAGGAATTTTTTCATTTTCAAACACACCTGTAAATCCCTTTCCAGCGGAGAGCGATTTTAAATACGCTGCGTCATAAAGTTTGAAAGCACCCTTACCATTGGTCGTTCGTTCCAGATTAGCGTCGTGCATAATCATCAGGACACCATCATTTGTCGTCCTGACATCCACCTCTATAAAGTCAGCACCTGCCTGGAGCGCATTTTTAAAAGCTGCTAAAGTATTTTCAGGAGCAGAAGATGCATTTCCGCGATGTGCAGAAATTTGCAAAGTACTTTTTTGCTGAGAAGGATAGGTTATATTTTGAGATATACTTATGGAGGAAAAATAAAAGGATGCGAAAGAGAAAAACATCCATTTTAAGTGCGGAATCCATTTCATAATGAAGGGCTATTTTCATGAAAATGTATGAATTAATCTTTAGTTATTTATGGGATTCGTATTAATAATGTTAGATTTTATTAAATAAATGAATGTAAAAAGGATATTAGTTTATTTATTGACTAGATTCAGAAACCATTTCATTTTAAATTTTTAAACGTCGCACTACATGAAAATCATTACTACAAAAAGAAAATTATTAATTGGTGCCATTTTTGTTTTGCTATCCATCTTGGGTAGAGATAACCTGATGGCGCAAACGGTAACTATTACCGGAAAAATTACATCTGAACAAGATGGGTTAGGAGTATCTGGAGCAAGTGTTTCCCTGAAGGGAACGACCAAAGGAACTTATTCGAATGACAACGGCACTTTTTCACTGGAAATAAGTGGAGCAAATGCGACCTTAGTCATTTCTTCCATCGGTTTTGATGCACAGGAACTACTCATTGGAAACCAAACAGTTTTCGATATTATTTTAGTTCCAAGTAGTTCTGTTCTGGGCGAAGTCGTCTTTACTGCTTTAGGCATTAAGCGAGAAGAAAAATCATTAGGTTATTCCGTTGCCAGAGTGGATGGAAAGGAAATAAATCGATTACCGCAGGAAAATATTTTGAATTCACTGGCAGGCAAAATGGCTGGTGTAACGATCAGTGCAACAGGTGGAACGGGTTCCTCTGTGAGTATGGTTATTCGCGGTGCAAAATCGTTAAGTTCTGACAATCAACCACTTTTTGTTATTGATGGCGTTCCTATTGCCAATACCCTAAACAATATCAGTCAGGTAGGAAACGATAATCGGGCAGATTTTGGAAATTCAATTTCAGGATTAAATCCTGATGATATTGAAAATGTATCTGTTTTGAAAGGCCCTAGTGCCGCTGCACTTTATGGGTCACGCGCAGGAAATGGTGTGGTATTAATCACAACCAAGTCGGGTTCAAAATCAAAGAAAATGACGGTGAGTGTATTTTCAAATACCGTTTTTGACGAACCTTACAAGTATTTAAAATGGCAAACGAAATTTGGACCTGGTCAGTTTTCTGCTATTCCCGTTTCTATAACAAAAAATCCTTTATCAAATGCTTTTGGTAAATTGATTCAGGAAGAAATTGGGGCAACTTATGGAGCGGAACTGGACAAAGGTTATTTAGAGGTACAATGGAATAGTCCATTGGATGCAAACGGTAAGAGAGTTCCTACCCCTTTGGTTTCCAACAAAAACAATGTAGCTAATTTCGTACAGACTGGTATTACGTCTACAAATGGCGTTTCTTTTGCCAATGCATCTGATACCTATTCATATAGAATGTCTTACTCTAATATGCAGAATCGTGGAATTATTCCTAATTCCGATTTATTCCGAAACACCTTCAATTTAAATACTTCTCTGAAAATTAATCGGAGAATGACCTTGAGTAATAATTTGGATGTAAGCCGGTCTTCTTCCAACAACCGTCCTGCGGGTAATCGTGGTACTAATCCGCTGGAATGGGCGTATAATGTTTCACCGCACATCAATATTTTAGATTTACAGGACTATTGGATGCCGGGGCAAGAGGGTTTACAGCAAAGAACACCATTTAATGGCGTCTATAATAATCCTTATTTTTTAGCTAATGAGGTAAATAATAGTTTTGAACGCGATCGCGTTTTCGGAAATATTAAACTGAATTATCAAATTACCCCTGAATTCAGTTTGATGGGTAGGTATGCCATAGATAAATACAATGAGGTTAGAGAAATGAAAATAGCTAATAGTTACACCAATGACCCCCGTGGGGCTTATGGAAATATTAACTTAAGTAATTTTGAAAGCAATGCAGATTTTTTGGCAACGTATAAAAAGGATTTGAATCAATTCAATTTTTCAGTTTCTGTTGGAGGAAATGCCAGATATCAAAAAGGTTCAAATATAACCAATGCTACCAGAGGTGGCACAGGATTGATTGTTCCAGGAGCTTATAATGTTCAGAATATTGCACCAGCCAACCTTGATTTCTTCAGTTCCTATTTTCAACGTGCTATATATAGTGCCTATGGATTGGCAAATATCGGATTTAAGGACATGATTTATCTGGATGTCACCGCCAGAAATGATTGGTCAAGTACGTTACCTGTAGCCAACAGATCTTATTTTTATCCATCAGCTTCCTTGAGTATTCTATTGAATGAAATGTTTAATTTGCCGAGTCAGATTAGTTTATTCAAATTACGAGGTGGTGCTGCTCAGGTAGGTAATGATGCTAATCCATATCAATTATTGGGAACGCTAAGTAATGCCGGAACCTGGGACGGAATTCCCAGATTGACAACACCAGGAACCTTATTGATACCTGATTTGAAACCTGAGATTGTCACTTCTTACGAGGTTGGAGGAGATTTAAGTTTTTTTAATGACCAACTTAGATTTTCAGGAACCTATTATATCGTAGAGAATCGCAATCAAATATTAAGTACTAAGCTGCCTCCTTCGTCGGGTTATTCATTGAAAAATATTAATGCGGGTTTATTGGAAAGTAAAGGAGTTGAACTCTCCATGGGTTTAACACCCGTTAAATCGAATGACTGGAATTGGGACATTAATCTGAACTGGACGAGAAATAGAACCAGAATTCTGGAGTTATCAGATGGATTACCATTTTATACCTTATGGCAAGATGCAAAAGGGGGTGCCTGGACTTATGTAGGTGATGAAATCGGAGATATCTACGATGCTGAAATTGTTACCGTGAAAGATCCTTCTTCGCCCTATTTTGGATATCCAATTTTAGATAAAACGGGTAAATGGCAGTCAATTGATGCCATCATCACTAAGAACAAAATTGGAAATTTCAATGCTAATTTTTTAATGGGCATGCAGACTTCTTTGTCTTATAAGAGTTTAAGTATAAACCTTTCCTTTGATTGGAGAAATGGAGGACAATTCGTATCTCAAACCTATAGATTTGGTGAAGAAAATGGCCGGTCACAATTGTTTTTAGACAAATTGATTAATCCGAATGGTTTAACTGGAGATGCATTAAAAAATTATCTGGTTGAAAATCAAGAAAAACTTATCAAAATTAATGGAAATTATTTTCCTTTAGTAGGAGGTCCAACGCCTGAATATGGTCCATTTGGATTTAAATATGGTCCTTACACCTTTCCACATGGAGGTGTTTTTATTCCAGGTGTAATTGCTAAAGGATATGATGCAGCGGGTAATGCCACTGGGTATATTGAAAACTTAGGAGGGACTGGTACGACTACCTTGCCATTTGCGGGAAGTACGGCATGGTCTTTTACTCGCGCGTTTTTATATGATGCCGATTTCTTAAAGTTAAGAGAAGTTTCTATTTCTATTGAATTGCCACAAAATCTGTTGAAGAAAATTGGCGTTCAAAGTGCGAATTTTTCTATAAACAGCCGTAATATTATTCTGTGGACAAAGGCTAAAATTAACATAGATCCTGAAATGGCCTTTCAACAGGAAGCTGCAGTTCAAGGTGGAGGTTCTCAATTTAAACAAGGAATTGAGCGGTACAACGTAACTCCCTGGGTTATTCCCATAGGATTTAAACTTGGGGTTACCTTTTAATTTAATTTTAAACGATGAATATCATGAAAAATATGTCTTTTATAAAATCGAGCTTGTTAGTCTTTGTATGTCTTACTATTTATTCTTGTCAGGATTTAACGCTTTTGAACGAAAATCCAAACGGTATAAATCCAGAAACGGCAAATCCTAACTTAGTATTATCCACTGTGTTAACAGAAACAGGTAAAGCTTTCATTAATTTGGGTTATCAAGATATGGCGGGTGTCATGCAGCATACTCAAAAAGATGGCTGGTCCGGCGCTCACAATGCTTATGAATGGGGTGGAAGCCAAAGTTGGGCACCATATTATAGCATTTTAAGAAACAACCAATATGTTTATGATCGTGCTGTTACCTTAAATTGGGAAATGCACCAGGGAATTGCCTTAGTAATGAAATCTATGTTGTTTGGATTGATTACTGATTTATGGGGTGATGCTCCATATTCAGCCGCTTTAAAAGGTGATGATGGAACTGGGGCAAGTACCTATCCGGTTTTTGATTCTCAGGAGGCCATTTATACGGGTATTCTGGCAGACCTTGAAAAGGCGAATACGCTGTTGTCAAAGGCCGCTACAGAATACACAGGGGTTCCTGGCGTTGCTGACGTATATTATCAGGGAAACCCAACAAAATGGAGGAAATTAGCAAACTCATTATCGTTGAGATACTTACTTCGTATTTCCTCAAAAAAACCTGATGTGGCAAAGGCGGGAATGGAGAAAATAATGGCAAATCCTGCTCAATTTCCAATCATATTGGCTATTGCAGATGATGCGGCAATGTCTTTTGCTGGTAATAGCAATGATGATTCTTTCCCCGCAAATACTACCTATGACGCCAGTGCCTCTAATTATAGAAGGTTGAAAATGGCAGCCACTTTTGTTAATAAACTACTTGATTTGAAAGATCCCCGGATAGCCGTTTGGGCTAATAAGGTGCAAATCCCATTAGTAGTTGATGCAAACTTACCGAAAGGAACGGATAGAATTGAAAATGGAAAAAGGCTTTTGGCTCCTGATAAAGTGGTTGGTAGGGACGTGAATACCCATCAGGAATATGTTGGTTTGCCAACAGCCATTATTGGTGGTGCTTCCTACAATTTAAGTCCAACGGCTGAACAGGCTGCCAATAATCCGCATGTTTCCTGGTTAAATGATATTTATAAACAAGCTAAAGGCCCTTTATTAAAATCGAGATTGGTTTCAACAGCAGAAGTACGCTTTATTTTAGCAGAAGCAGCACTTAAAGGTTGGTCTGTAGGTGGCGATGCTAAAACACATTATTTGGCGGGTATTAAGGCATCTTTTGATACCTGGGGTACGGCTGCAGCTTACAATACTTATATCACAAATAAAGGCGTTGTTTTTGAGGGTATTTTAGATCAAATAATTGAGCAAAAATGGATAGCTAGCTGGACGGCTTCAACGGAAGCCTGGATGGATTATAAAAGAACAGGCTTGCCTGCGTTAACCGTAGGCCCTGCTTCTATCAGAAAAGTATTGCCTGTAAGATTCTACTATATGCTGGATGAACGAAATCTGAATAAGGTAAATACAGAAGCGGCTATGTCTAAACTGGAATCAACTATTCATTCAGAAGCTGACGGCAAAAATAGTCCATGGTCAAAACCCTGGCTTTTGCAAGGCACTGGAAAACCTTGGTAATTAACACTTAATAAACCATAAACAATGAATTTCAACCTGTTCTTTAAAGGAATTATACTGCTATTAATTCCTTAATTATATTAAATAACTGAAAATCAATTATTTATATTTATTTAATAATGATTTGTGTCTAATTTGTGTCTTATTTTTCAGCATATTAGACACTAAAGAACGGTCACTTATTCAAACTAATACAATATTTCAAAAAGATTTTTTAGATACTGGGATTAACAAAACCCCCATAAATTCTGCTGAAAAAGTAGGGTTTTTTGGGGGTTTTGTTTAAATCTTACCTTACTTTCTCCACTACAAAATATTTTTAGTTGAGACACTTATTTTTGTAACCATATATTATCCCCTCCTTAAACACCTAATCATTTTTCTTAAAAAAATATAAGCAAGTTTCAAAATCAAAACCCAAGTAAATACTACTATTTTGGCAGGATTTAATATAAATTTTCGTGTACCATAACTACCCTTTTTTTGCGGGGAAACGTTATCAGTTCATTGCATCAATGAGCTTTCTGAAAATAAGGGTAAGTTCATCCTGTGAAATGCTGAAATAGTTCATATCCTTCTCCATCAAATCATGTATATCCTTTTCAAAGATGGTTTCTGTGGTATCCACAAACATCCCAGCCTTGAGGGAAACACTTTTCTTGAATACATCTTCATATCCTGTTGTTAGTACCACAGAAATATTGGGATATTCCTTGCTAATGAATAGAGCAAGTTGGCAGATAATGAAAAACTGGAAGGTGTTATAAAGACCTGTGGAAAGAACCACCGTTTTCCATTCTTCCTTATAATCCTCAAAGGGTACCAATAGATTTTTCATCTGTTTACCTCTTGTAAACTGAGCAATGAAATTGAATTGTTTAAAAAACTTGGAATCCTCCTGTTCAAGACCAATATCCATAATATCCTCAAAAATTCTCTGTTTAGCAAATTTGTCAAACACCTCATCGAAGAGGGGATGATGATTGAAAAACACCTCACCATCCAGGTGAATGTTAAAATCCGGTTCCTTATCAAAGCCCATATTTATCCTTTTTTAAAAGAATAGGTTAAAGGAGGTGTATTGTCAAGAGAAGTTGGGGAGGAATTATTTAGGGGTTGGGGAGAATTGAGTTCTATGGGTGGTTTAGATTTTATTACGGTTAATCAATAAAAGGCTACGGTAAGTAAAGAAATCATTAAAATTTAGTAGATACTTTTTTAAAAATGTAATTTAATGACTATATTTCGAGAATGCTAAAATTCAATTATAGTACAATGAATAGAAATTTAATCAAGTATTTCTTAATATCCTTTGCAATATTTTTGTCTTGTACTTTCGATTCATTTGGTCAAAATGCTGTATCCTCAACAGGGGGACACATTAAATCAACTGGAGGATCAACCAGTTTTACCGTTGGTCAAGTCGCTTATGTACTAAAAAAAGGAAATGGTCCTTATTTGAACGAGGGAGTTCAGCAGGTTTATACCAAAAAAACTACACCGATTGAAGAACTGGTTTATCTTAAAGAGGTGCAACTATATCCAAATCCGACCCAGGAAACCATGACATTAATTTTATCTTCTAAGGAAGATGTTCAAGTTAGATACACTATTATGGATTATTTGGGAAAGGAAATCAGGAATGGGATTATTCTATCAGAAAAATCGGAGATATCATTAAGAGATTTACCATCAGGAAATTATTTCATTTCCTTGAAATCAAAGAAAGAAATCAGAATATTCAAAATGGTTAAGATATAATCAGATGAAAAAGATCGCTCTATTAAGTTTAATGACTATAGTATTTATTGGTGATTTAGTTTCCCAAGCACCCAACCTGATGAGTTATCAAGCGGTGATTTGGGATGCAAGTGGAAACCTTGTTTCAGAAAAGACGGTCAGTATTAAAATAAGTATTCTTCAGGGTTCAGTTACTGGAACAAGTGTGTATTCGGAGTCTCACCGTGTAGTTACCAACATCAATGGATTGGTTAGTTTGATGATAGGAGGAGGGACAAACGCTACTGGTAAAATATCAGATATAAATTGGGGGATTGGAAGTTTTTTCTTAAAGACAGAGACTGATCCAGCAGGAGGAAGTAATTATATTATAACTGGTACAACCCAATTGGTGAGTGTGCCTTACGCTTTAATTGCAGGAAACATCCAGACACCGAATGCTGGATTACCTGGTCAGGTATTGAAACTTGATGAATTGGGAAAGCCTTATTGGGCTGGAGAATCCTTTCCGACAGTAAATACAATATCTGTAAATTCCATTTCAACTACAACAGCTATCTCAGGAGGGAATGTAAGTTCAGATGGAGGTGCAACGATAACCACAAGAGGAGTGGTATGGTCAACGAATACAAATCCTACCATATCCTTGACAACAAAAACAAGTAATGGTTCAGGTACCGGAACATTCAGTTCATCTCTAACAGGTCTAACTCCAAATACTGCCTACTATGTTAGGGCTTATGCTACCAATAGTGCTGGAACAGGATATGGGAATGAAATAACCTTTACAACAAGTACATCATTAGTTCTTCCTACTGTAAGTACGATATCTGCAAGTTCTATTACAACTACGACTGCCACTTCCGGAGGGAATATAAGTTCAGATGGAGGTTCAGCTGTTACAACAAGAGGAGTGGTATGGTCAACCAGTGCAAATCCTACTATTTCTTTGACAACAAAAACAAGTAATGGAACAGGTACCGGAACATTCAGTTCATCTCTAACAGGTCTAACTCCAAACACTACCTACTATGTTAGGTCTTATGCTAACAATAGTGCTGGAACAGGTTATGGAAATCAAGTCATCTTTAAAACAAGTTCAACAATTGTTCTTCCAACGATAACAACGGCTTCAATTTCAGCGATAACGTCTACAACTGCCAATTCAGGAGGGAATATAAGTTCAGATGGAGGTTCAGCTATTACCTCTAGAGGTGTGGTATGGTCAACGAGTATAAATCCTACTATATCTTTGACAACAAAAACAAGTAATGGCACAGGTGCCGGAACATTCAGCTCATCCATAACAGGTCTGTCTCCAAACACTGTCTACTATATTAGGGCTTATGCTACCAATAGTGTTGGAACGGGATATGGAAATGAAATAACCTTTACAACAAATTCAACTGGAGTTCCTCCAACGGTAACAACGTTGACAATTTCAGCTACAACGTCTACAACATCAATTTCAGGAGGGAATGTAAGTTTAGATGGTGGTTCAGCTGTTACTTCAAGAGGAGTGGTATGGTCAACCAGCGCAAATCCTACCATATCTTTGACAACAAAAACAAGCAATGGCATAGGTAATGGAACTTTCAGTTCATCCTTAACAGGTCTGTCACCAAATACTACATACTATGTTAGAGCTTATGCTACAAATAGTGCAGGCACTGGTTATGGCGAAGAACTGAAATTTATAAATAATTCATTACCAACAGTTGTGACAATTTCAATTGATACTTTTGAATCTATCTTTTCAAAATATAAGGGAAAAGTAGTTTTTGATGGAGGTAGCCCGATTATCGAAAGAGGGGTGGTAATAAATAATTGTGGAAAACCAACTTTACCATTTAATCAAAATGATTTAGATCAATATAATAGAGATAGCTTATTTACTGATTCACATAAACATAAATCTTATAATGATATAGATACAAATGAAATTTCGAGAAAAAATTTAGAAATTAAAGGAAATGAGAAAAAAAGATTCGAAAAGATAAAGGTTCAATTTTCGGAATCTAGTATTGAGCAAGAAATTAATGTTGAAATTGAAAACGGACTAGTATTTTGGAGTGATGATATTTTATTATTTAGTGAAAAGGAATTTGATTTAATTAAATTAGAAAAAGGGAATATTCATTCTATCAAATCCCTTAGATGGCCTAACGGAATAATTCCCTACACCATTAGTAATAATCATTCTGAAACAAATGATATTTTAGAAGCGATTAAAATTACAAATAATCAAACAAACATTACTTTTATTCCTCGCACTAACGAAACAAATTACGTTGAATTCATGGAAGACGATAAAAATCGATGTTATGCAAACCTAGGTATGATTGGAGGTAGACAAGTAATAAATGTTAATACATGTCGTACTGTTAAAATTATTCACGAAATTGGACATGCAATTGGAATGTGGCATGAACATCAAAGAAATGACAGAGATACTTACATAAGTATTCTTTACGATAATATAGTAGATGAATATAAATATGCTTTTGATAAAGGATTAGGAAATATTTTACCCGTAGGTCAGTATGATTACGAATCCATAATGCATTATGGCGCTTTTACTTTCTCTTCAAACGGGATGCCTACTATAAGCATAAAGTCACCCCCCGCGGCTCCCGGCACATCCTTGGGACAAGATTACGGACTTAGTGTTGGAGATATATTCGCCATTAATTCAATTTACAAAAATAAAAGTAATTGTGTTTCAATTTATTATCCAAATGATAAAGGGTTAGGTGATTTTTCTGGATTTTTAAATAGTCTTAAACCCAATCAAAAATATTATATAAGAACATATGCCACCAATAGTACTGGAACGGGATATGGGAATGAAATAACCTTTACAACAGGCTTAATTCCTCCAACGGTAACAACAACGTCAATTTCAGCGATAACATCGACAACATCAATTTCCGGAGGGAATATAAGTGCAGACGGAGGTTCAGCCGTTACCTCAAGAGGAGTGATATGGTCAACTATCGCAAATCCTACCATTTCCTTGACAACAAAAACAAATAATGGCTCAGGCATAGGGACATTCAGTTCATCCTTAACAGGTCTGTTACCAAATACTACCTATTACGTTAGAGCTTATGCCACCAATAGTGCAAGAACTGGATATGGGAATGAGGTAACGGTTACCACATCTAATTCATCTACTGCAGTGAATATTCCTTGCCCAGGCACACCAACGGTTAAAGACATTGATGGAAATACTTATAATACAGTATTAATTGGCACCCAATGCTGGCTAAGGAGCAACCTGAAGGTGAGCAAGTACAAAAACGGCGATGCCATTCCAACCGAGCTTAACAACGGAACTTGGTCAAGTACGACCAGCGGTGCTTATACCATATACAACAATGATAATGCCAATGACGCCATTTATGGGAAGTTATACAATTGGTATGCAGTAGCTGACAATAGAGGACTTTGTCCAAACGGTTGGCACGTCCCCACAGATGCTGAATGGACAACTGTAACCAATTATCTTGGGGGAGAAAGTGTAGCGGGGGGCAAGATGAAAGCTACGGGGACAACCTATTGGAATAATCCTATTACCAGCGCAACGACCGAAAGCGGTTTTTCCGCTCTCCCAGGTGGTTGTCGTATTAACTTTGGTAATTTCATCAATATTAGAGACAACGCTTTCTTCTGGAGTGCTACTGAGAACAACAGCTTCAGTGCTTTTTTCCGCAACCTAAACAGCAGCACTGGCAATGTGTTCAGGGATGACCTCATTAAGCGATTTGGGTTTTCCGTCCGCTGCATCAAGGATTGACTATTTTATCAGCAAGGTTATTTATAAAATTCTTAACTTATTTTCAAATGAGGAGTTGTAATCAACTTTTGAAATAAGGATTTGAAATGATAATTATTTCAATATAAGTACAACCCTATAACCCCTAAAAGCAATTTTCTCAAACCACCTCCCTAAAATGCTCATAAATCATGACCATAGCCAGGGTGTCAAGTTCGCAGTATTTCTTTAATCCTAGGGTAAGTTCCTCCCTTTCCTTTTCGCTCATATCCACATATTGGAGTTTGGCGTAAGCTGTTAGCGCCATTCCCCCATCTGCAATGCCATCTATTTCTGATAAGGTCTCCTCCATTTCTTCCTCGTTCCAGCCCTCAAACAATGGTGGAAGCATTTTATATGGGCTGACCATTTGCCCATCATTTTCCTGCAACCAGGTATGGTTTTCGCTGAAATTAAGGCTGCTCAAGCCTATTTCTCTTAATGGTCTGGCATATTTGTCACGAAGGAAATTGCTACTCTGTAATGCTGCCGGTAGAACTGCCTTGATGGAATTGGAACCCCTGGTGTGAGGATTATAATAATATTTCAGCACTATATTCCGTAAATCCACCATCGCTCTTTTTCCTTTCCATTTTTCCACACTATCAGATTTGGAAACAGAGATGGATTTAAGGAAAAGAATGAGTTCCTCCTTGTCTCCTTCCTCACTTTCCCTTAATTGTTCGATGATGGCATTGAGGATGGTGTTCTCATGGCTTGCAAACATGAAAATGGTTCCAGCATCCTGACAAAGGGAAGCCCTTAATGCCCTTGCAAAGTCAAAGTTGGGGAATTCCCCAGGTTGATTGCTGATGAATTCTGACGCATGTCGAACGGTTCCATCTTCCTCAAGTTGATGATGGGAGAACTGAAATGCCACCTGTTCATAAGGTCTTCTACCCCTTGTGAAGGGAAGTGCCACCGCACTGGTTTCAAAATCAATGAAATGCAGGGGATATTTCCATTTATCCATTTCTGCCTTCAATTCCTCCTTGAGGCAATAAATGGTTTCATCCTTGCTGGCAGCCTTTTGTACCTGAAGCCATCTTCTTTCAGAGGATGATATTTCCTGGGGTTTGATTTCCACCTTTAAATCATCCTCTGTGAGTTGGTCCATGAAAAATCTGTTTTCTCTAAATAACTTACTTATAACATTGCTCCTGAAATTCCAGATTTCAAAAATATTGGGTGATTTGTGTTTATTTACCGGCCATCTGTGATGCCTTTCCATGCAATCATGAAAACCTGACCTTTTGCCTTCTTGCAACTGTTGGTCTGTGGCACGAAATTCACAATTTTTACAAGAGCCATATTGGGTTGGCCAATGAGGATATTTCCCTGATTGGTAGGTCTCAGCCAGGAACTTAATTGTTGTGGCAAAGGTATGACCATCAAGCACCGTATGTTTATCTTCCAGAATCTCCTGAATAAGGCTATCCACATTGATAACCGAAAGAACACTATCTCCTGTTTCTTCCAGGGTTTGAACCTTTTTGATGATTCCGGTTCTGGGGTCAGAAACCTTCGGATTTGGGACACGGAAAAACTGATTGAGACCATCAACGGAGGCTCTCTTGTTCTTATCTGCCATCATCAAATGAGCTGTCACCTTAAATGTTGGAAAGGCATGGGTAAGGACATATTTCTGGAAGGCCAAATCAAAGAGATAAGGTTTCCAGCTGCTGACAAGTCCACCTCTTTTCCCAATGAATAAATGGGGGTCAAAAAGTTTGGCCTTCACCTCAATCAGGTCAATATGACTTCCGTTTTTGACCAATACATCCGTTCTGATAAAGAGGTCATCAAATAAAAAGGCTGCCTCATAGATAACCAAATTATCATTCTGCAAAAGTTCTGCGGTCACCTTTGCTGAACCAATATAATCGTGATGGGGATTATCCACCAGATGTCCACCCGGATAATGCATCCTTGCCAGTTCCTCCACCTGAAAGCCACCTTGTGCCAAGGCTTGCAAAAAGGTATCATCCTCCTTGGTGCTGGGATATAGATTGCTATGGTGGGTGAAATGGAGTTTATTTGGGCATTCTGCGCCGATCTTAAATCTTGATTTTGAAAGGACTTTCAACAGCAAGGGTTTTTAGGTTATCTTATTGATTGGCTTGGATATTAGGGGAATAGTTTTTCCCTTCCTAAATATAAGAAAGGATGGTATGATTTTTTCTAGTTAACAAATAAAATGTATATCTTTGAAAATTACCTCGATAGCAAATAAAAATCCAAAATCATGTATTCAAAAGTCATACTTCTTATCCTTTTTCCAATCTTTGCTTTTTCCCAAGCTCCACAGAAAATCAATTTTCAATCTATATTGCGTAATACCAATGGTGAGGTTGTTGCAAATAAATTGGTCAGTTTAAAAATATCTATTCTATCTGGTTCGATAAGCGGTTCAATAGTTTATACGGAAACCCATACCAAAACAACGGATCCATCTGGATTAATTAGCTTGCAGATAGGTAATGGAACTGTTTTAAGTGGTGTATTTTCTATTATTAGTTGGGGTGATTTTCCACACTTCATCAAATTAGAAGCCGATTTTAGTGGGGGAAGCAATTATGTTATGTTGGGAACACAAGAACTTATGAGCGTGCCTTATGCTTTATATGCAAGTAAAACTGATACCTCCTCCTTAAATTTGGTGAATAGGTTTAATTCAAAGGTTAATTTTTCTGACACCTCTTCAATGCTTAATCCCTATTTGAGAAAATCTGAAATTCCATTAGGAACTACCCTTGGCAACATACAATACTGGAATGGAACAACTTGGGTTAATCTTGCTCCGGGTCAAAATGGACAAACATTAATTTTAACAAATGGCATACCCTCCTGGTCGGGTGCTTCTTACCCAACGCTAACCACCTCTTCCATATCTTCCATAACCTCAACTTCTGTTAATGGTGGGGGTAATATCACTTCCGATGGTGGTGTAGCAATCTCCGTTCATGGATTGGTTTATGCAACAACATCCAATCCCACCCTTTCAAATACGATATTAACCATTGGTTCTGGAACAGGCAGCTTTTCAGGAACACTGACCGGACTTACGCCAAACACGACATATTATATCCGTGCCTATGCTACCAATAGCGCCGGTACGGGTTATGGTAATGAAGTTATCTTTCAAACTTTACCTGTATCTATCCCTACCTTAGTTACCACCGATGCGTCGGGGATTACCCAAACAACGGTAACATCAGGTGGAACTATAAGTAATGACGGAGGAGCAACAATCACAGAGAGGGGTATTGTTTATGGAACTTCCACCAATCCTACTACCTTAAATACAAAAGTAACCAGTGGCAGTGGAACGGGGAGTTTCAGTGTTAATGTCACCGCTTTGACACCTAATACGACTTACTATATTCGTTCTTATGCCATAAATAGTCTAGGGACGGGATATGGGAATCAAAAAACTTTCACTACCAGTTCCCCTTCCAATACCTTACCTGTGGTGACATCAACTAGTGTAATAGGATTAACCCAAAATCAAGCCACCTTTAATGCAGAGGTAAACAGTCAGGGAGGGGGAACAGTCACGGAAAGGGGCGCAGTGTGGAATTCTAGTGGAAATCCCACCGTGAATAGCAACCGAATTCCATCAGGTGCTGGAACAGGGGTTTATACGGCAACAATCACAGGTTTGAGTGGGGGGAGCAACTATTATGTGAGGGCTTATGCTTTGAATAGTTTTGGAATAAGCTACGGTTTAGAAATACCTTTTACTACCATATTTGGAACAGCAATTTTAACTACTAGCAATATAATTGCACAAAGTACGACAGCCAGTAGTGGAGGTAATGTTACCGATAGCGGAGGTTCAACAATAACAACAAGAGGGGTGGTTTGGAATACCACGGGAACACCAACGATAACTGATAGTAAAACTACGGATGGTTCTGGGACGGGTTCTTATGTTAGTAACCTCATTGCATTAAGTCCTGGCACTATTTATTATGTGCGTGCGTATGCAACTAATAGCACAGGCACAGCGTATGGTAACCAACAAACCTTTACCACAACAACTTTGTCACCGCCAGTTACAGATATTGATGGCAATACCTACAATACAGTTCAGATAGGCTCACAAGTCTGGATGAGTGAGAACTTAAAAACCTCACGATACAGAAATGGGGGAAATATCCCATATGTATTAGGAAATACGGACTGGCTAGCTCTAACCACAGGAGCTTGGAGTTATTATAACCACGATGAAACAAACAATGCTATTTATGGAAAATTATACAACTGGTACACCACGCAAGGCGATACGCTATGTCCCACAGGTTGGCATGTGCCAAATGACGCTGAATTTACGGAATTGACAAATTATCTTGGCGGTGAAAGTGTAGCTGGGGGCAAAATGAAGGTTACTGGAACCACTTATTGGGAGAGTCCTAATACGGGAGCAACAAATGAATCAGGCTTTTCAGCACTCCCTATTGGTTATCGTTACCGTAATGGTAATTTTTACTCTTCAAGTATTATCAATGCTTTATTTGGGAGTGCTACGGAGAACAGCTACAATACCACATGGTCCCGCATCATGGGTAGCTATTATGACGGTATATTCAAGATTGAAGAACATAAGCAATCCGGTGTCTCTGTTCGTTGTTTAAAAGATTTATAATTTGGTCTTTTAAATAGAGAACCCACCATTTTAATTTAAAATTTAACGATAAATTCCAGCTTCTAAACAAAAGCTTAATTTGGCATTTTACAGCAATTTACAACGCTTACAAGCCATTTGCCTACGGTTAATAAGTCGCAGATTTTTTCTCATTTTAATGTTTTAACTTGCAGTTTATTCCTTATAAAACGCAATATCCAACATAATGTATCAGAGAATTATATTATTGATTTTGTTGCCATTCTTAGGTTTTTCGCAGGCACCACAGAAAATCAATTTCCAGTCCATATTGAGAAATACAAATGGTGAGGTTGTTTCAAATAAATTGGTCAGTCTAAAAATATCCATACTTTCCGGGTCAATAAGTGGTTTAACAGTTTATAGCGAAACCCATACCAAAACAACGGATCCATTAGGGTTAATAAGTTTGCAGATAGGTAATGGGACTGTTTTAAGCGGAATATTTGCCGATATTGCTTGGGGTGATTTTCCACACTTCATAAAATTAGAAGCCGATTTTAGTGGGGGAAGTAATTATGTTGTATTGGGAGCACAAGAACTTATGAGCGTGCCTTATGCTTTATATGCGAGTAAAACTGATACCTCCTCCTTAAATTTGGTGAATAGGTTTAATTCAAAGGTTAATATAACTGACACTTCCAATATGTTATCCAATTATAGAACTGGACTTAATATTAAGGTAAATATTGCAGACACCTCTTCAATGCTTAATCCCTATTTGAGGAAAGCTGACGCAATTGGTAGCGTTGAAACTGATCCAGTTTTTAATAATAGCATTGCCAAAGGAATAACAGGAATAGACACAGCTTATTGGAATAGGAAGGTAAATATATCTGACACGGCTTCAATGTTGTCAAATTACAGAACTGGGTTGAATAATAGGGTTAATGTTTCCGATACATCCAGTATGCTTGCTAATTATCGGACTGGATTAAATGAAAAGGTGAATATTGCTGATACCTCTTCAATGCTTAATCCCTATTTGAGGAAAGCTGACGCAATTGGTAGTGTTGAAACAGACCCAGTTTTTAATTCCAGCGTTGCCAAAGGAATAACTGGAATAGATACAGCTTATTGGAATAGGAAGGTAAATATATCTGACACCTCTTCAATGCTAACCAATTACAGAACCGGTTTAAATAAAAAGCTAAATATATTAGATACTGTATCAATGTTGCAGCCATACCTGCGTGACGCAGATACGACGGCTATGTTAGCAAATTACCTGACGGGAATTAACGCTAAGGTAAATATTGCAGACACCTCCGATATGCTTAATCCCTATTTGAGAAAAGCTGACGCAATTGTAAATGTGGAGACTGACCCAGTTTTTAATACCAGCATAGCCAAAGGAATAACTGGAATTGACACAGCCTATTGGAATAAGAAGTTAAACATATCAGACTTACCACTAGGCACAACACCCGGCAACATGCAGTACTGGAACGGAACGACTTGGGTTAATCTTGCTCCGGGTTTACCAGGTCAGGTCATATCAATGTCTTCCACAGGCATACCCTCATGGTCGGGTGCTGCATACCCAACGCTAACCACCTCTACCATATCTTCCATAACTTCCACCTCCGCCAATGCTGGGGGTAATATCTCTTCCGATGGTGGTGCAGCAGTCTCTGCTCGTGGATTGGTTTATGCAACAACATCTAATCCCACGCTTTCAAATACGGCATTAACCATTGGTTCTGGAACAGGCAGCTTTTCAGGAATACTTGCCGGATTAACACCAAATACTACTTATTATCTTCGTGCCTATGCTACCAATAGTGCCGGAACAGGTTATGGTAATGAAGTTATCTTTCAAAGTTTACCTGTTGCAGTCTCTACCTTAGTTACCACCGATGCGTCGGGCATTACCCAAACAACGGTAACATCAGGTGGAACTATAAGCAATGACGGAGGAGCAACAGTCACAGAAAGAGGTATTGTATATGGAACCTCCACCAATCCAACTACATCAAATACAAAAATAATCAGTGGCAGTGGAACGGGTAGTTTTAGTGCAAATGTTACCGCTTTAACACCTAATACGACTTATCATATCCGTTCTTACGCAGTAAACAGTGCAGGAACGGGTTATGGCAATAACATTACTTTCCAGACAGCAATTCCCGCTGTTCCCTCCCTTACCACACGTGAACTATTAAACATTACCAATGCTACTGCAACAGGTGGTGGAAGCATTACCAACGATGGGGGAAGCAATATAACAGCCAAAGGTATTTGTTGGGGTACCTCACCAAATCCAACCATTACCGATAGTAAAACTACTGATGGAACCGGAACTACAACGTTCACCAGTTTTATCACAGGTCTTTCAGCTTCTGTTACCTACTATGTTCGTGCGTATTCGACCAACAGCACAGGAACAGGGTACGGTAACCAACAGACTTTCACAACTAGTTCTACTTCTAATACGCTACCAGTAGTTACTTCCACAAGCGTTACTGGTTTGACTGCGGTTCAAGCAACTTTTAATGGGGAAGTAAACAGTCAGGGTGGAGGAATAGTGACTGAAAGGGGCGCAGTATGGAACATCAGTGGAAATCCCACAGTGAATAACAACCGGGTTCCATCAGGTTCTGGAACGGGGGTTTACACTTCAATTTTAACAGGATTGAATGCAGGCAGCAATTATTATGTTCGAGCTTATGCCAATAATAACTTTGGTATCAGTTACGGGGTTGAAATTTCCTTCTCTACCTTATTTGCATTACCCACTTTGACCACTAACAACGTGATTTCCCAAATCACGACTGCTAGCAGTGGAGGCAATATTACAGAGAATGGGGGTTCAATCATTGCAGCGAGAGGAGTAGTATGGAATACCTCAGGAACTCCAACGATTTCTGATAACAAAACCACTGATGGCTCTGGGACGGGTTCTTATGTCAGCAACCTTACATCTTTAAGTCCTAGCACCATCTATTATGTGCGTGCTTATGCAACCAATAGCACAGGTACGGCTTATGGAAACCAACAAACCTTTACCACAAGTACTTTGTCACCGCCTGTTACAGATATTGATGGCAACACTTACAACACCGTCCAGATAGGCACACAGGTTTGGATGAGTGAAAATTTGAAGACCTCCCGATACAGGAATGGGGGTTCCATACCCTACGTTGTGGGAAATACAGACTGGCAAGCACTTAGAACAGGTGCATGGAGTTATTATGACCATGATGCTGCAAACGATGCCATTTATGGAAAGTTATATAATTGGTACACCACACTTGGCGACACCCTTTGTCCCACAGGTTGGGGCGTACCCACCGATGCCGAATGGACCATTTTGACAGATTATCTTGGGGAAAATGGTGCTGGTGGTGGAAAAATGAAATCCATTGGTACTAATTATTGGCAAGCTCCTAATTCTGGGGCAACAAACGAAAGTGGTTTTTCTGCTCTCCCAGCTGGTTATCGTGATAGTAGTGGTGATGGTGGTTCTTACGATATCAGACTAGCGGCTTTTTTTTGGAGTGCTACTGAGTCTAGGACTTTATACGCTTGGGATCGAAGGCTTTACGCAGGAAGTAGTTATGTGGACAGGTACTACAGCGTCTACTATCCCAAGTCGTCAGGTTTTTCTATCCGTTGCCTCAAAGATTAATTATTTTTAAGCATGGGACAATGAGTGATTAGAATCTTCCCCATTCTCCTTCACCTTCCTCATTTTATAAAACCTCTCCAACCTGCACCGGTCCGTACAATATTTGACCATAATCAGCCGGTGAGATATATCAGCCCCACAGTTCAGACAACTTCTTCCAACCTTGGCTGGCTCAATCCATTTTTTTTTACTTCCACCTTGTTTTGGGCTGGTTTGGGTTGACTCAATACCATCTCTCCCATTTTTATGAAGTGAATTTCCAACAGGTATCCCATCAAAATAATGGTAGAAAAAAACAGACCCACAGCGGCATTCTGTGCAAAGGTGGCCTCATTTTCAACGAGGGTGAAGATGAGCTCACCTAGGGCAAGCAGGGTGGCAAATAAAGCAATTTTCGAGGGAATTTCTGATTTATAAATTCTTGGATCATTGAGGAAATTCATGAAAACTGCGAGGAAGCGACTGCCCTGGATGATGATAGAAACGGGTATTTTTAACCATAAAGGCAAAGGTATGCTGTATATGCTAATAACTGCGGTTACAATGTAGGTAAGAAATATCCAGATAAACATAATCTGTGGAATGACCCGCTGGATTCTTTCCAGTAAAATGATAAACGAAGGATTGGAAGTATTCTGCTCAAGCATGGGCGCATCCATATTTTCTTATTTTAACGATGGTGTTGATGGACATCCCCGTAATTTTGGATATCTCTGAATTTCTATATCCCTTTTTCACATAATCAAGGGCTTTTTTATTCTTTGGCTTGGAGAGGAATTGATGAATATCCTCCTTGCTTCCATTCTTTCGTCCTGTATATTTGCCCAATGCCTTAGCGATGGCAATGCCCTCTCGCGTGCGCTCATTTATATTTCGTTTCTCCATCTCCGCTACGACCCCGAGAATGGCGTAAACCATCTTGGCAATGGGATTTTCTTCACCTTTCTCGTCCAGGGTCTTTAATCCCTGAGAAACAAAACAAATGGAAATCCCCTTAGTATTAAAATAATGGATTACATTTAACACGTCCCGTAAATCACGGCCAATGCGATCGATGGCATGAACATCCAGTTCCAGTTTGCAACCCATATCAATGAATGTTTTGATTTTCTTTCCACCCTCGCGTTCGAAAAATGGAATGCTACCGGAGCACTTGTCTTCAACCACCAAATCATACGATGATGAATTTACGGTCTGCCTGTCGGTCTTTTGCTCCAAGCTACTCACACGCGTATAGAGAACCCTGGTAAATTTGTCATTTTTAGTTTGGTATAGGATATCCTCTAATTTTGATAGTTTTTTGGTCATTTTTAATACTTTTTGGATCTTTTTCAAACGTTTGAAATTGTCAAAAGGAAGTAAACCCTTAATTTGATAGTTTACATCATTCCTTCGTCCTGAAACGAGAGGTAAGAGTTATGGGTGATGATTAAATTATCCAATAACAGGATTTGCAACAAACCACATGCTTCCCTGATATCTTTGCAAAGGAGAATATCTGCATTTGAAGCCAACCTATTACCCGAAGGATGATTATGGCCGCAGATAATTCCAGTTGCTCCAACCCCGATGGCCATTTTCAGGATGATACGAATATCGACGGAGGTTTCGGAGATTCCCCCTTGAAACATATGCTTGAAGGTGATGACCCTGTTTGCTCTGTCCAGGAAAAGAACGGCAAATATCTCCGTTGATGAAAACCCCAGGTCCTTGAAATGCAAAAAGGCATCATTGCTGGTTTTAATGACATTGACCTTTGGATTGGCATAAGCTCGTTTGAAAAGTTCAAGGGCTGCCATTAACCTGTAGGCTTCCTTAGGTGTTAGTCCCAGTTCCACCAAATCGGGAAAGGTGGCTCTGGTGAGCAGAAATGGATTGTGCGCATAATGGGCAAGAACATCTTCCACCTTTCTGGGAGAGGAAACCAAGGAAATCTTTGAGGTTCACAGAAAAAGGATGAAAAAACTGGAGAATAAAATGGAACAATTGCAAGTGGAACTGGCATCCATTCAGGAAAAGATTGAACCCTTTGTTCAATACCACGAACCCCTCATCACCATATCTACGATGAAAGAAAAGTATTGGCACTGCAACTCTCCCATTGTCATAGATAGCAAAATGACCCGTCATAACGTATATCTGGGCATAAAGGACAAATTTGAAGGAAAGACAGACAAGAAGCTCATCAAACTGGCACAGCGAAAAATGGGGGATTTGCTAAGAAAGAATTATTCAGAGATGTTTGAATAATTAATGTTCCCAAATACTGAAATGAGGTGGTAATTTGTTAGGTGTATATAGAAGCAATCTAAAATAATTACTATGAGTTCAAAGAATGTTCAAAATCCAAAACCAGATGAGAAAGTATATTTTAATTGTAAAAATCTTGCTTGGAGTGTGGGAATTGGTTTGGGTATTAGATGTCATACTAGAAAAGGTTTTAAAATCCCAGGTATCAAAAGTTATACTTGTGATAAATTTCAGTATGAAGTTGAACCAGTAAAAAAGGATGAATAAACATCAATTTACCCCCAAGTACGAATAATAATATTCATCGATTAATTAGTCTTATCAATATAAAAGAGGGGGTTGTATCTAAATCGTTGTCTCCCCCTCCTCTAAAGGAATCGTTAATGATTGTATCTAAATCGTGTCTCTTCATTAATGCTTATAAATACAAAATAATTTTAATTACAAAATATAGAGGGGTTGTATCTAAATCGTTGTCTCCCAAATCTAAATAATTAATTTAATTGTATCTAAATTGTTTTCCTTCAATAACACTATAAAAATACAAAATATCATAGATTGAAGTGAAGTCCAGCTGAGGAAAAAACACCCAAAAATGTTTGAATAAATTTCAAAACAATCAGTTTCTGTGCTTGGGGGTAATATTTCATTCTATTTGAGAAGAGATTAATTCTACATTTCATTGAAAGAATTATTAATTCTTTTCGTTGAGGTAGTGTATTAGAATCCCCTTGATTGTATGAATTGAAATGATTATCATTTTCAAAAAGGAAAGAAAGGATGATAGAACTATTCAATAACAAAGGAGCAAGTATTGGGATGATAGATCTTATTTCCCTGGTACAGGGAATAAGTGAGCAGAGAGAAATAACTCTTATAAACTCTCCAGAGAAACATATCTCCTTAGAGAATAAAGCAATCTTTATTTCCCTGCATTCATCTGAAGGTGAAAGGTTGGGATATCATTACCTTGTTGAATGGAATGTATCCAAAAGGGAATTAGTGGAAAGGTTGGGAAAGGAGTGTATATTAATTTCTGACATATCTCTTCAAAGAAGGAGAGGATGTCTCATCCTCATAAAAACTCACCCAGGTATAAAGAGGGAAGTTATCATTGAACATCTCCTTCAAGGAAAGAAGGTCAAAGGGAATGACAAGGGATTGGTTAGATTAAGATTGGATAAAGACCTTTATTTCAATCCAACAGGATTTTATAAATGTAGCATCGCAGGAACTGAACAAAGGAGTTCAAATATTAGAGAAGAGGTAATTAAACAATTTGAAAATAATCATTTCCGGTACCAGTCCAAAGTGAAGGTGATAAATCCCATTGTGGATTATAGGGAAGAAGAAGTCGTTAGATTCTATGTGCCAAAGATTATTCCATCCAGATATTATGAGAAGACCCTAAAAGAACTCCTCGATAAGATGATTTTCTTAAATCCGGACAGAACCAGGGAAGAATGTCAAGAACATCTTTGGAATATCAATGCCGGACAGCCACATGGAATAAACTTTGCCACCTTTAGCTTACATTTTGACCAATGGTGGAACAAATCCAAACTTGAAGGGGAATATCTCCATGTACCAACCGTATTGCAACATATCCACTTCAATGAGAATGCAAATCTGGATAGGGAAGTAAAAAGAAAGATTATTGCAGAAATAGTTGGCATCCTCAAATCGATGAAAACCCAAGAAGCCATAAGAAAGATCAGAAAGGAGCATCCTGAAATGAATAAAAGCCAGGTGGTAAAGATATGCGATTATTCCATCAATACCATTCGAAGATATTGGGAAAAGGACATCATTCATTTTGATGAAGAATTAACAAGGATTAATCTTAAGTATATTTAAATCAATCTAATAGATTAGCAGAAACACCCCCAACTCCCTGTTTCAGTCCTCCCTGCCGCGCTATCTCCCCTCCTGGGTATCTTCCCTTAGTATAGGGGTGAAATGCTGGATAGGGGTGCTTAATCCCTTGAATGAAACTAAAAAATTTGGCTGGAAATTTTTGGAAATTGGGGGTTAAGCCAGAATGGTAAATAAAATTTTGGGGAAATTTTGGTCAAATCTGGGAAATGACCCAAAGCCAAATTGGATATTCCGGACATTTTGCCAATTCCAATAAATAATTCACAACATAATTTCTAGGTAAATCTTGATTTTTCCGGAGCAAAGTGAACCACTGCTCAAATACTATTAAAGCCCCTCAGTATCTCCCTGAATATTGGCATATTTTAGCCGTAAATGTGGCGAGTTGCTAGCACTAAAATCGATACATATAGATTCAAAAAGAAATATTGTCGTATTGAAAAATGCTAAGGGACAAAAAGACAGAATAGTACCTCTTAGTCCAAAAATATTAGAGATGTTACCTAATTATTATAAAGCATTCAGACCTACTACTTTTTTATTTGAAGGCCAAACAGCGGGCTTACCTTATGACTCAAGGAGTTTACAATTAGTATTAAAACAAGCATTGAAAAAAGCGAGAATTACAAAACCTGTTATTTTACATTGGCTCAGACATAGTTATGCGACGCATCTTTTGGAAAGTGGAACTGACTTGCGCTATATTCAAGAACTATTAGGTCACAGTAGCAGCAAAACTACTGAAATATATACTCATGTTAGTACCAAAAGCATACAACAAATTAAAAGTCCATTTGACGATTTATAGAAAAATAGT